>NZ_JBIVFL010000006.1:7365-393827 GCF_044748125.1 Streptomyces sp. NPDC090025
GGGGGGGGGGGGGGTTTGGGGGGGGGGGGGGGGGGGGTTGGGGGGGGCCGGGGGGGGGGGGGGGGGGGGGGGGGGTGGGTGGGGGGGGGTGGGGGGGGGGGGGGGGGGGGGGGGCCCCCCCCCGGGGGGGGGGCCCCCCCCCCCCCCCGCCCCGCGGCGCGCTAGGTCGCGTCGCTGCTGTCGATGCCGAGGCCCGGCAGCAGGCCCGGGAGGATCGGCGGGATCGTCACGTCCGGGACCGGTGGGATCGGCTCCTTGTCGGAGGGGTCGATGCTCGGGCCCGTGTGCGGCGGGTTGAGCAGGTCGCCCGTGCCGCCGAGCAGGCCCTCGTCCTGGGGGGCGCCCGAGTGGGAGCCGGAGGGCTTGGGCTGGGCCGCGTCGCCGCCCGGCGCCGAGGGGCTGGCGGGGGTGGTGTGCGGGTGCTGGGGCGAGGCCGGGGCGGAGTGCCGTGGGGTGCTCGGGCCGCTGGATCCGACGGGGCTGCGCTCGGGGGTCCGGGGCAGCACCGACTGGAGCGGCTCGACCTCTTCGTCTATGGCGACGAACACGTCGTTCACCTGGTTGCCGACGTCGCTCAGCTGGACCGGGAGCCGGTCGCGGAGGCCGTCCCAGGTGGCCCGGTGGGACTGGGCGAAGGAGTTGAGCCTGGCCATCGGGCCGATCTCGCCGTCCCGCTCGTACGCCTCGCGCAGCAGCCGGTGGCCCTCGGAGGCGTCGTGCTTCATGCCGTCGAGGACCCGGCGGATCTCGCCGAGCGATTCGTGGTCGAGGTCGCCGGCCCGGCCGCGCTCCATCAGCCTGCGGGCCTCGCTCAGGCGGGTCGACGCCTGGTCGAGGTAGAGGCCGCCGCGGTCCGCGTCGTCGTCGGCCATCCCGAGCTTGATGTCCTCCATGCCCCGCTTGAGGCCGTAGAGGGAGTCACCGGGGAGGGCGTCGGAGCTCGCGGCGGCGACGCCGCTGAAGGCTCCGGCGGCCACGCCGACGGTGAGTCCGCCCGCGGCCAGCCCCTTGGTCCACCGGGACCGGGGCCGCAGCTTGCGGAGCGGGGAGGCCCGGTGCGCCCCCCGGCCGCTGGAGCTGCGCTGTTCGGGCACGCTTGGACCCGCGGCGGCGCCTCCCGCCGCGAACATGGCTTCCATGGCGGCGACGAGCTGCGCCCGTTGCACCACTTTGACCTCGGGGTCCATCTGCGGTTTCGGCAGTTCGCCGAGACCGTTCGCCAGGGCCAACAGCCGTCCCTGCCCGGCCGGTTCGGCCGGTGCTTCGGGCTGTTCGGCCGCCGCGCCCTGGGACGTACGGTCCTCCAGGGCCTGGGCGAAGGCGTTCGCCCGCCGGTGCGCCGAAACGTTCGCGATCACGGGCGGCACCTCCTCTCGTCATGACGGTCGACTCCCCGGGGGGTTCGGAAGGTTGCACACCTTGAGCGCTTCCACACGAAAGAGTGAGTGGAAGTGGACACGGCGTGACCACAGGGAGCCTGCATTTCGCACAACGAGCGGCGCGGCACTTGGGTTACGCGCGAAAGATGATCGGACCAGTGCGTCATCGAGCCGTCACCGACTGTGAGTTGGGTGGGGGAGTGGGGACATGGGGGGAGGGGGGTCGGGGGCGTCGATGCCGTCGGTGCCGTTGATGCCGTCGGTGGGGTGCGGGGTGGTGCGGGCGGCGGCGCGTGTGGGGGGCGCGCAGCGCTCAGCGGGCGTCGTCCGGGAGGAGGCGGGCCAGGGTGCGGACGGCCCGGTACTGGAGGGTCTTGATCGCTCCCTCGTTCTTCCCCATCACCCGGGCGGTCTCGGCGACCGACAGGCCCTGGAGGAAGCGGAGCGTCACGCACTCCTGCTGCTGCGGGTTGAGCCGGCGGACCGCGTCGAGCAGGGCGGCGTTGGAGAGCGATTCGAGGACGGATTCCTCGGGGCTCCGCTCGACCTCGTTGGCGTCGAGCATCTCGCCGGTGGTGACCTCGAGCCGGAAGCGGCTCGACTTGAAGTGGTCCGCGACCAGGTTGCGGGCGATGGTGACCAGCCAGGCGCCGAAGTCGCGGCCCTGCCAGGTGAAGGTGGAGATCCGGCGCAGGGCGCGCAGGAACGTCTCGCTGGTGAGGTCCTCCGCCGTCGCCTTGCCGCCGACGCGGTAGTAGATGTAGCGGTAGACCGTGTCGCTGTACTGGTCGTAGAGCCGTCCGAAGGCGTCGGCCTCGCCGGCCTGGGCGCGTTCGACCAGGTCCATCATGCGGGCACTGTCGCTGTCGGCGGTGGGCCGGCGGGCGGTGGTCGAGGTGCCGGCGCCGCTGCGGGTGCCCCTTCTGCCGACGGCGGCGCCGCTCTCGGCCAGGGCGTAGCAGGGCCCGGCGGGGGCCTGCCCGGCGAGGGCGGGTCCGACGAGAGCGGGTTCGCTGAAGGCGGTTGCGAGGCCGGCGTACGCGGTGGGGACGAAGCCGCGCAAACGGTCGAGGACCGTTGCGCGCAGCGTAGCCAGGCCCGAGGCGTCAACCCCGACGTGTGGGTACACGGGACTCCCAGAGGCAGAGCTTCCATCACGTGCAGTGCGGGACCGTTCACTCGTGGTGGCGACGTGAGGGTTCCGGTATGCGTCTGAGGAGAATAACGCTTCGTACAGGCAGCGCTACACCCAGTTGCTCAAATCATCGATTCAGTCGCATCTGTTACTGCTTGTGGTCGTGATCACTCGCACTTCGTGACCGGTTGTTGATCGGATTGCTTCCGACTGTGATCAACCGGGGGGTCGCTTATGCACGAGTGCGGTATGGGGGAGTGGCCGGAGCCGCTGCCGGGTAGGGAGCGGGGAACGCCCGGAGTCCTGGGTGTGCGGGGCGTGTTCGACCACGGACGGGTGAGCGCGGCTGGTCTCGGATTGTCGTGCTCGATCGCAGCCGAAACGTATCGGCATGATCCTTAAATCCGTTTCGCGACACGCCGTGACGGGCGGTGACGGCCCGGAAGTCCGGAACCCGGGTGCGCCGCCCGGTCGTTCAGCGGCGGCGGCGGTGCAGCGCGAGGGCCGCCGCCGTGCCGCCCGCGAGGGCGCCGACGCCCGCCGCGGCCGGGATGCCGACCTTGGCCGCCTTGCGGCCGGTCCGGTAGTCCCGCAGCCGCCAGTCCCGCGCCCGCGCGTGCTTGCGCAGCTTGGTGTCCGGGTTGATCGCGTACGGGTGCCCGACCAGCGACAGCATCGGGATGTCGTTGTGGGAGTCGCTGTACGCGGCGCAGCGGGCCAGGTCCAGGCCCTCGGCGGCGGCGAGCGCCCGTACCGCCTCCGCCTTGGCGGGGCCGTGCAGCAGCTCGCCGACCAGTCGGCCGGTGTAGACGCCGTCGACGGACTCGGCGACCGTGCCGAGCGCGCCGGTCAGGCCGAGCCGCCGGGCGATGATCGTGGCGGTCTCCACCGGGGCGGCGGTGACCAGCCAGACCTTCTGGCCGGCGTCCAGGTGCGCCTGGGCGAGCGCGCGGGTGCCGGGCCAGATGCGGTCGGCCATGTACTCGTCGTAGATCTCCTCGCCGATCGACATCAGTTCGGAGACCCGGTGGCCCTTGACGATGGACAGCGCGCTGTCGCGGGCGTCCTGCATGTGCTCGGGGTCCTCGACCCCGGCCAGCCGGAACCACACCTGCGCCCAGGCGAACCGGGCGAGTTCGCGGCGCTGGAAGAACTTCCGTTTGTACAGGCCGCGGCCGAAGTGGAAGATCGCGGCGCCCTGCATCACGGTGTTGTCGAGGTCGAAGAAGGCGGCGGCTCTGGTGTCGCCGACCACCGGGAACTCGGGCTCGGCGGCGGCCGCTTCGGCCGCGGCCGCGGCGGCGGCCTCCTCGCGCTCCTGCTCCAGCTGGGCGGAGGTCTTGCGGGCCGCCTCCGCGGCGGCCTCGCCTGCCAGGACGCTGCGCGCGGTGGCGGAGCGCCTACGGGGGGTGAGCCATCCAAGAGCGGCCATGCGGTGAGCATAGCCAGTCTGTTCGGTACTTCCCGACTTGTGAGGATGCCGTGGTGTGAACAGTGGGGGACTCCCCTGTTACCCGGGTCCTGTTATCCGGGTCCTGTCGCCCGGCCCAGAATGGACGGCATGTTCGGACGGACGAAGAGGAAGAGCGGCCCGCCGGAGCGCGGCCCGCGCACGGTGACGCTGATCGGCAAGCCGGGATGTCATCTCTGCGACGACGCCCGCGCGGTGATCGAGACCGTGTGCGCCGAGACCGGAGCACGCTGGGAGGAGAAGGACATCACCCAGGACGAGGAGCTGTACCGGGCGTACTGGGAGCAGATCCCGGTCGTTCTGGTCGACGGGGAGCAGCACACCTTCTGGCGGGTCGACGCCGGGCGGCTGCGGCGCGAACTGGGTGGTTGACCGAAAGACGGCTACCATCATGGACGTTTTGTTGGGTTTCGGGGGCGACGTCGTGAGGAGTGTGTGCGGTTTTGCCCCCATCGGGATTTCAACGCATGGGCGCGCACAGCGGTTCCACGCCGTCGCGATCCGGCCGCGTGACCCCGGTCACTTTGGCCAGACAAAACGGACACCATCTTTGTGCACGCGTTCACAAAGACATAGCCTGCATTCGACGGGGCGGTCTTGGGACAAATGGCCGCCTGCAGCCCCGCTCATCCCGCAGGAGCACCGTGGCAACTGGCCGAACTCACCGACCGGCGACCCGTAGCCGAGGAATTCCCGAGGCCACCGTCGCCCGCCTTCCGCTGTATCTGCGTGCCCTCACGGCACTCTCGGAGCGATCCGTACCCACGGTGTCGTCGGAGGAACTCGCGTCCGCCGCGGGCGTCAACTCCGCCAAGCTGCGCAAGGACTTCAGCTACCTCGGGTCGTACGGGACGCGCGGCGTCGGCTACGACGTCGAGTACCTCGTCTACCAGATCTCCCGCGAGCTCGGTCTGACCCAGGACTGGCCCGTCGTGATCGTCGGCATCGGTAACCTCGGTGCCGCCCTGGCCGGATACGGCGGCTTCGCCTCCCGTGGCTTCCGGGTCGCCGCGCTGATCGACGCCGACCCCGCCATGACCGGCAAGCCGGTCGCCGGGATCCCCGTGCAGCACAGCGACGACCTGGAGAAGATCGTCGCCGAGGACGACGTCTCCATCGGTGTCATCGCCACCCCCGCCGGGGTCGCCCAGCAGGTCTGCGACCGGCTGGTGGCCGCCGGGGTCACCTCGATCCTGAACTTCGCCCCCACCGTGCTTTCCGTGCCCGACGGCGTGGACGTGCGCAAGGTCGACCTCTCCATCGAGCTCCAGATCCTCGCCTTCCACGAGCAGCGCAAGGCCGGCGAGGAGCTGGCCGAGGCCGCCGCCGCGCCGGAGCCGACGGCGCAGGCCGCGCCGCGCTCCGCGGCGCGGAGCGCGGCGGCCGCCGAGGCCGGGGGTGCCGCCGCCGTGCCCGCCGCCGCCCGTGCCGCCGGGGAGACCGCCCGCAAGGGACCTGACGGGGACATGCCCGCGGTGATGCCCGCATGAGCCTCCTCGTCGTCGGCCTCAGCCACCGCAGCGCCCCCGTCAGCGTCCTGGAGCGGGCCGCCCTCTCCGCCGACGCCCGCGGCAAGCTGCTGCACGACACCCTCGCCGCCGAACCGGCCACCGAGGGCGCCGTGCTCGCCACCTGCAACCGCATCGAGCTCTACGCCGACGTGGACAAGTTCCACGCGGGCGTCGCCGAGCTGTCCACGCTGCTCGCCCAGCACAGCGGCGTCGGACTCGACGAGCTCACCCCGTACCTCTACGTCCACTACGAGGACCGGGCCGTCCACCACCTCTTCTCGGTGGCCTGCGGCCTGGACTCGATGGTCGTCGGCGAAGGCCAGATCCTCGGCCAGATCAAGGACGCCCTCGCCGTAGGACAGGACCTGCACACCGCGGGACGGCTCCTCAACGACCTGTTCCAGCAGGCCCTGCGGGTCGGCAAGCGCGCCCACAGCGAGACCGGCATCGACCGCGCCGGGCAGTCCCTCGTCACCTTCGGCCTGGAACAGCTCGTCGGCACCGACACCGACACCGACACCGCCTCCGGCCAGGACGTCGACACCTGGGCCAAGGGCAAGCGCGCCCTCGTCATCGGCGCCGGATCGATGTCGTCGCTCGCCGCCGCCACCCTGGCCCGCGCCGGGGTCGACGAGATCGTCGTCGCCAACCGCACCGCGGCCCGCGCCGACCGGCTCGTCCAGATCCTCACCGAGCCCGGCTCGACCGGAGTGGCCGCACGCGCGGTCGAGATGGTTGCCGTCGGCGACGAACTGACCCGTGCCGACATCGTCGTTTCCTGCACCGGCGCCACCGGCCTGGTGCTCACCGCCGACGCCGTCGAGCACGCCGCCGAAGGCCGCGCCCAGGCCGGCCGGGGCCCCCTCCACCTGCTCGACCTCGCGATGCCCCGCGACATCGACGCCGCCGTCCACCGGCTGCCCGGCGTCCGCCTCATCGACATCGAATCGCTCGCCGAGGCGTCCGCCGACGCCCCCATGGCCGCCGATGTCGACCAGGTCCGCACCATCGTCTCCGCCGAGGTCGCCGCCTTCGGGGCCGCCCAGCGCGCCGCCCACATCACCCCGACCGTGGTCGCCCTGCGCGCCATGGCCGCCGATGTGGTCGCCGGTGAGGTCGCCCGGCTCGAAGGCCGCCTCCCCGACCTCGACGACAAGCAGCGCGCCGAGATCACCCAGACCGTGCGCCGGGTGGTCGACAAGCTCCTGCACGCGCCCACCGTGCGCGTCAAGCAGCTCGCGGGCGAACCCGGCGGCGCCGGGTACGCCGACGCGCTGCGGACACTCTTCGACCTCGACCCGGAGACGGTCGCATCCGTCAGCCGGGCCGACCGAAACGACGGCGACGTCAAGAACCGAGGGCGAGTATGACCGAGAGGGCACTGAGGCTCGGGACCAGGCGCAGCAAGCTCGCCATGGCCCAGTCCGGACACGTGGCCGATGCCGTCCGGCAGCTGACCGGCCGGCCGGTCGAGCTCGTGGAGATCACGACGTACGGGGACACCTCCCGCGAACACCTCGCGCAGATCGGCGGCACCGGCGTCTTCGTCGCCGCCCTGCGCGACGCGCTGCTCGCCGACGAGGTCGACTTCGCCGTGCACTCCCTCAAGGACCTGCCGACCGCCCAGCACCCCGACCTGGTGCTGGCCGCGATCCCGCGCCGCGAGGACCCCCGCGACGTGCTCGTCGCCCGGGCGGGCCTCACCCTGGACACGCTGCCCGCCGGAGCCCGCGTCGGCACCGGCTCGCCGCGCCGGATGGCCCAGCTCAACGCGTACGCGCGCAGCCACGGCCTGACCATCGAGACCGTACCGATCCGCGGCAACATCGACACCCGGGTCGGCTATGTACGCAAGGGAGAGCTCGACGCGGTGGTACTCGCCGCGGCCGGACTCAACCGCATCGGCGGACCCGAGGACCTGACCGGCGCCCTGTCGGTCGAAGCCCTCAACGTCGACGCGGTCCTGCCCGCCCCCGGCCAGGGGGCCCTCGCGATCGAATGCGCGGCGTCCGACGCCGACCTCGTCGCCACGCTCGCCGAGCTCGACGACCCGTACACCCGGGCCGCCGTGACCGCCGAGCGATCCCTGCTCGCCGCCCTGGAGGCCGGCTGCTCCGCACCCGTGGGTGCGCTGGCCGACCTGCTGGCCGACGGCCCCGGTCACGGGCAGGTTGTCACCGAAATGCGCCTGCGCGGCGTCGTCGGCACCACCGACGGCTCGACGCTGGTGCAGCTGTCCACCACCGGTCCCGTACCCACCTCGCACGACGAGGCGGCGGCGCTCGGACGCGAACTCGCGCACGAGATGCTCGCCAAGGGTGCGGCCGGTCTTATGGGGGAGCGAGCACTTTGAGCCCCACCAGCCCGACCACCAGCCCCGTGTCCGTCGCCCTTCCCGGCCACGGTCACGTCACCTTCCTCGGCGCCGGTCCCGGCGACCCCGGTCTGCTGACGCTCCGGGCCGTCGAAGCCCTGGCCGGCGCGGACGTCCTGATCGCCGAGCCGGAGGTGCTCGACGTCGTCCGCGGCCATGCGCGCGCGGGCGTGAGCACGCCTGAGCTGACGGTTGTCGACGAAGCGTCAACAACCGTCGGGGTCCCCGTGTTGAGGGATGCGGCCAATCTTGTCATGGAGGCCGCGAGGGGCGGCAAGCGGGTCGTCCGAGCCGTCACCGGCGACCCCGGGCTCGACGGCAACGCGGGCGCCGAGATGCTCGCCTGCGCCTCCGCCGGCATCCCCTTCGAGGTCGTGCCCGGCGTCGCCACCGCCGTCGGCGTCCCCGCGTACGCCGGAGTCCCGCTCCGCGACGCGCAGGGCACCGACGTCCGCTTCGTCGACGCCCGCACCGCCGACGACCGCTGCTGGTCCGAGGTCGGCGCGTCCGACGGCACCGTCGTCGTCTCCACCACCCTCGACTCGGTCGCCGCCGCGGCCGGGGAGCTGGTGTCCGCGGGCCGTAAGCCGGACACCCCGCTCACCGTCACCATCGCCGGTACTACCACCCGCCAGCGCACCTGGACCGCCACCCTCGGCACCATCGCGCAGGTCTTCAAGCAGGGCAAGGTGCTCCCCTCCCCGGAGGGCCACCGTCCGGTGATAGCCGTGGTCGGCGAGCGGTGCGCCCCGGCGCAGCGCGACCAGCTCTCCTGGTTCGAGTCCAAGCCGCTGTTCGGCTGGCGGGTCCTCGTACCGCGCACGAAGGAGCAGGCCGCGTCGCTCTCCGACCAGCTCCGCTCCTACGGCGCCGTGCCCCACGAGGTGCCCACCATCGCCGTCGAGCCGCCGCGCACCCCGCAGCAGATGGAACGCGCGGTCAAGGGCCTGGTCACCGGCCGCTACGAGTGGATCGCCTTCACCTCGGTCAACGCCGTCAAGGCGGTCCGGGAGAAGTTCGAGGAGTACGGGCTCGACGCCCGCGCCTTCGCCGGGATCAAGGTCGCCGCGGTCGGCGAGCAGACCGCGAAGGCCCTGGTCGACTTCGGCGTCAAGCCCGACCTGGTGCCCAGCGGCGAGCAGTCCGCCGCCGGACTCCTGGAGGACTGGCCGCCCTACGACCCGGTCTTCGACCCGATCGACCGGGTGTTCCTGCCCCGCGCCGACATCGCCACCGAGACCCTGGTCGCCGGGCTCATCGAGCTGGGCTGGGAGGTCGACGACGTCACCGCCTACCGGACCGTCCGCGCCTCGCCGCCGCCGGCCGACACCCGCGAGGCGATCAAGGGCGGCGGCTTCGACGCGGTCCTCTTCACCTCGTCCTCCACGGTCCGCAACCTCGTCGGCATCGCGGGCAAGCCGCACAACGTCACGGTGATCGCCTGCATCGGCCCGGCGACCGCCAAGACCGCCGAGGAGCACGGCCTGCGCGTCGACGTCCTGTCGCCCGAGCCGTCCGTGCACAAGCTCGCCGAGGCCCTCGCCGAGTTCGGTCTGCGCCGCCGCGCCGCCGCCCTCGACGCGGGCGACCCGGTCACCCGGCCCAGCGAGCGCCGCCCCGGCGCCCGTCGTCGTCGTACGACCTGACATCACCCGACCGGGACGGGATCCAGTGGATCCAGTGGATCCGGCGGTACGGGGAAGGGCCCGGGTTCCTTGTCGGAACCCGGGCCCTTCCCCGTACCGTGCGGGCCTCCGCCGGGCCCGGCCCGGCCCCGGCACGGTGTCGGTAAACCGGGGGTACGCGCGGGCGTAGCCTCGGGGGATGACTTCGTACGGAAGCTTTCCCGGGGCGCGGCCGCGGCGGCTGCGGACGACCCCTGCCCTGCGGCGGATGGTGGCCGAGACGCGCCTCGACCCGGCCGATCTGATCCTGCCCGCGTTCGTCCGCGAGGGCGTCACCGAGCCCGTGCCGATCAGCGCCATGCCCGGCGTCGTCCAGCACTCCCGTGACACCCTGCGCAAGGCCGCCGTCGAGGCGGTCGCCGCCGGGGTCTCCGGCATCATGCTGTTCGGCGTCCCCGAGGACGCCAAGAAGGACGCCCTCGGCACCGCGGGCACCGACCCCGACGGCATCCTCCAGCAGGCGATCCGCGACGTCCGCGCCGAGGTCGGCGACGAGCTCGTGATCATGTCGGACCTCTGCCTCGACGAGTACACCGACCACGGCCACTGCGGCGTCCTCGACGAGCACGGCCGGGTCGACAACGACGCCACCCTGGAGCGGTACGCCGAGATGGCGCAGGTCCAGGCCGACGCGGGCGTCCACGTCGTCGGGCCCTCCGGGATGATGGACGGCCAGGTCGGCGTGATCCGCGACGCCCTCGACACCATCGGCAAGGAGGACGTGTCGATCCTCGCGTACACCGCGAAGTACTCGTCCGCCTTCTACGGCCCGTTCCGCGAGGCCGTCGGCTCCTCGCTGACCGGCGACCGCAAGACCTACCAGCAGGACCCGGCCAACGCCCGCGAATCGCTGCGCGAGCTCGCGCTCGACCTCGCCGAGGGCGCCGACATGGTCATGGTCAAGCCCGCCGGGCCCTACCTCGACATCCTCGCGAAGGTCGCCGAGTCGGTCGACGTGCCCGTCGCCGCGTACCAGATCAGCGGCGAGTACGCGATGGTCGAGGCGGCCGCCGAGAAGGGCTGGATCGACCGGGACAAGGCGATCATGGAGACCCTCACCGGCATCCGCCGCGCCGGGGCCCGCATGATCCTCACCTACTGGGCCACCGAGGCCGCCCAGAAGCTGGCCCACGGGATCCGATGACCCGCGGGATCCGATGATCTGATGCACCCTGGAGAGGTACGGCCGCCCGCTCCGGCGGTCCGACAGGTACCTCATCGGAGGTGGTCCTCATGATGAACACCCTCGTGGGCTGGCACGTCGAGATGGAGTTCCGGGAAGAGGGCGACCGGACCCGCGCGGCCGCCATGGTGCGGCTCGGCGACGGCACCGAGTTCCGGGCCCACGGGAACGCCAACCGCCACCCCTCGGATCCGGACCAGCTGCGGGTGGGCGAGGAGATCGCGGGCGCCCGCGCGCTCATGGACCTCGCCTCGCAGCTGCTCCAGAAGGCGCACACGGAGATCGACGACGCGTCGGGGCGCACCTCGCACCCGATCAACCGCTGACGAACCGGCCAGGACCGTAAGGTCCTGGCCGGTTCGTCGCTGGGTGGCGCGGTCCGGGCCGTCCCCTGTCCGGCCCGTCCCGCTCAGGACATCCAGTACACGCCGCTGCTCCGATACTCCGGTGCTCCGATACTCCGGTGCTCCGATACTCCGGCGCTCAGTAGACGAGCGCGTCGGCCAGGCTGAACTGCCAGTACGACACCTCCGCGTTGTCGTCGGCGTACGTGCCCGCCGGGGCCGGGATGGTGGTGCCGATCTCCCGGGTCAGGTTGACGCGGATCTTCTTGATGGTGCGCCCGTTGGTGTCGCCGCCCGGCTCGCCGGTCAGCTTGATCGACGCGTAGCCCGAGTAGCCGGGGAACAGCGTGACCACGGCCTGCGGCTTGCTGTCCTCCATGATCCCGATGGTCGCCTGCGGCTCGTCGAACCCGACGAACGGCGCGTTCATGACGTTGCAGGGGCGCTTGCTCACGTTGGTGACGGTGAGCACCACGTGGTTGATCGGGCGGCTCACCTTGCTGGCGACGATCTTGGTGTCGGCGATGGTGCAGAGGGTCTCGACCGGGCCGTCGTCCTGGCCGGAGGTGCCGGGCTTGGCGGGCTTGACGGGCTTGACGGGCTTGTGGGCGGCGGGCTTCGCCGGGGTGGTGGACGGCTTGGCGGCGGGCTCGGCGGAGGCGGAAGCGGACGCCGAGGGCTTGGCCGGGGCGGGCTTCGTCGGGGCGGCGGAGGACGGCTCCGGGGCGGGCGCCGCCGAGGTGGGCGCTTCGGCGACCTGCTTGGGCGCGGCCTTCGGGCTGTCCGAGGACTGGCAGGCGGTGAGCGCCAGGGACGCGGCGAGAGCGGCGACGGGCAGGGCGAGGCGGCGAGCGGTGATGCGCATGGTGGTTCCCCCGTGAGAAGTGGTCTGTGTGTGGTGGGTGGGTGCGGCAGGTGCGGTGCGCGGTACGAGCGCTGCGGGACTGCGGTACGAGTTGGGTCAGCGGGCGTTGAGCAGGGCGATCACGACCGCCGTGCAGGCGATGAGGACCGCGATGGCGACCATGTCGGTCACCCGTCCGTTCGGCATGACCACTACGTTGCGGGGCGGCGTGACCCGAGGGCAATCGGCACGCGACAATGGGGGACGCTGGAACGCTCACACCTGCCGTGACCTGGGGAAACGACATCCCCCTGGAATGCGTTCCTGGGATGCGGAACGAGCGAACGGGGGACCCTCATGGGCGCGGCGGACGGCTTCGCGGAGCGGATGCGCGAGCTGAAGGAGCGATCCGGACTCAGTTACGGGGTACTGGCCAAGCGCCTTCACGTCAGCACCTCCACCCTCCACCGCTACTGCAACGGCGACGCCGTCCCGGCCGAGTTCGCGCCGGTCGACCGGCTCGGCCGGCTGTGCGGCGCGAGCCGGGAGGAGCTGATGGAGCTCCACCGGGCGTGGATCCTCGCGGACGAGGACCGGCGGCGCGCCAAGGACGCGGGGGCGGGTGCGGGTTCTGGTCCGGCGGCGGGTGCGGTCGCCGAGGTGGTGCCGGTGGTTCCGGTGGTGCCGGTGGGGGTGCCGGAGCCCGCCGTGCCCGCGCCGGTACGGGAGCCCGCGCCCGAGCCCGTACGGGAAGCGGAGCCGGTACGGGAGACCTCGGCGTCCGAGCTCGCCGCCGACGGCGGGACCGTCCTCCTCGGTGGCGCCGAGCCCCCCGAGCCGCCGTCGGCCCCCGCGGCCTCCCGCAGGCGGCTGCGGGGCGCGCTCGCCGCGGCGGCGGTGGTCGCGCTCGCCGTGCCCGCCGCGTACCTCGTCGGTCTCGTCGGCGGCGGGGAGCCGAGCGGCGACACCAAGGGCGGCGGTACGGGGAGCGCCGACGCCAACGACGCCAAGCCGGGCGGTGACGCGCCGCTGAGCGTCGGCATCAGCTCGTACAACTGGGCGGCGCCCTGCGGGCAGTACTTCCTGCTCGACCAGCAGCCCGGCCACGTGCCGCCGCCGCCCCCGCCGCAGGACACCAGGAGCTGGGCGCGGTCGCTGGACGGCATCGACGGCGGCCATATGCAGCTCCAGCTCACCGTCACCGGGAAGACCCAGGCCCCGGTGGTGATCACCAAACTGCATGTGCGGATGGTGCAGCGGCAGGACCCGCTGGACCGGTTCGCCTACTCGGTGGGCGACGGCTGCGGCAGCGGCATCACCCCGCAGACCTTCGACATCGACCTCGACGCCGCCCGCCCGGTCGTCAAGGCGATCGCCGGGCAGGACGGCGACCGGGTGGTGCCCGCGAAGGACTTCCCGTACAAGGTCTCGACCGGCGACGCCCAGGTCCTCAACCTCGATGTGCACACCGAGGGACACGCCGCCGTCTGGTTCCTTGAGCTGGACTGGAGCAGCGGCGCGAAGAGCGGCCGGATCCGGGTGGACGACGGGGGCCAGCCCTTCCGCACCAGTGCGATCGAGGGCCGGCCCACGTACGGCTATCTGCCCGACAAGGGGCAGTGGATCAAGTACGACTGACCGTCACCGGGGTCAGAGTCGCTCGGGGGTCCGGATGCCGAGGAGGGCCATGCCCTGGTGGAGCGTCCGGGCGGTCAGGTCGCACAGGAACAGACGGTTCTCCACCTGCTCCGGGGTGTCCGCCTTCAGGACCGGGCACTCCGAGTAGAACGTCGTGTAGTGCGACGCCAGCTGGTACAGGTACGACGCCAGCTTGTGCGGCGCGAACTCCTCGGCCGTCTCCTGGAGCAGGTCGCCGAACGAGTCCAGGTGCAGACCGAGCGCACGCTCCGACGGCACGAGCGCCAGCTCCGGGTGGGCGGCCGGGCGGGCGTCGCCCGCCTTCCGCAGGATCGACTGGATGCGCGCGTACGCGTACTGCAGGTACACCGAGGTGTCGCCGTGCAGCGAGACCATCTGGTCCAGGTCGAACTTGTAGTCACGGGCGGCCGACGTGGACAGGTCCGCGTACTTCACCGCGCCGATGCCCACCTGGGTGCCCCGCTCGGCGATCTCCTCCTCGGACAGGTCCTGCGCCTTCTCGCGGACCACGGCGGACGCCCGCTCGATCGCCTCGTCCAGCAGGTCCACCAGCCGCACCGTCTCGCCCTCACGGGTCTTGAACGGCTTGCCGTCCTTGCCCAGGACCGTGCCGAAGGCCAGCTGGACGGCCTTCACGTCGTCGTTCAGCCAGCCCGCCCGGCGGGCCGTCTCGAACACCATCTTGAAGTGCAGCGACTGCCGCGCGTCCACCACGTACAGCAGCGTCGACGCGTTCAGCTTGCCCACCCGGTCGCGGATCGCCGACAGGTCCGTCGCCGCGTAGCCGAAGCCGCCGTCGGACTTCTGCACGATCAGCGGCGTCGGGTTGCCGTCCGGGCCCTTCACGTCGTCGAAGAACACGCACAGCGCGCCCTCCGAACGGACCGCCACGCCCGACTCCTCCAGGAGCGAGCAGGTCTCCTGGAGCATGTCGTTGTACCCGGACTCGCCGACCACGTCGGGGTCCCGGATGTCCATGTCGAGCTTCTCGAACACCGAGTAGAAGTAGATCTTCGACTCGTCCACGAACCGCTGCCACAGCGCCAGCGTCTCCGGGTCGCCGGCCTGCAGGTCCACCACCCGGGCCCGGGCCCGGGTCTTGAACTCCTCGTCCGCGTCGAACAGCGCGCGCGACGCCTTGTACAGCCGGTTCAGGTTGGACATGGCCTCCTCGCCGGAGACCTCCACGTCCGCGCCGTCCGCCTTGTGGTCCAGCTCGTGCGGGTGCTCGATCAGGTACTGGATCAGCATGCCGAACTGGGTGCCCCAGTCGCCGATGTGGTGACGCCGGACCACCGTCTCGCCGGTGAACTCCAGGATCTCCACCATCGCCGCGCCGATCACCGCCGACCGCAGGTGCCCGACGTGCATCTCCTTCGCCACGTTCGGCTGCGCGTAGTCGATCACCGTCGTGCCCGCCGACGGGTTGAACGGCACGCCGAGCCGGGCGTCGGCGGCGCGGGCCGCCAGGGTCCGCACGATGGCCGCGTCCGACACGGTGATGTTCAGGAAGCCGGGGCCGGACACCTCGATGTCGGCCAGCACGTCGTTCGCCGGGATGGCCGACACGACCTGCGTCGCCAGCTCACGCGGGTTGCCCTTCAGCCGCTTCGCGAGCGCCAGGATGCCGTTGGCCTGGAAATCGGCCCGGTCGCTTCGTCGCAGCAGCGGATCGGCGGTGCCGGCATCCGGCACGGCAGCCGAGAGACCCTCCGCGAGGCGCTGCTGAACGGTCGAAGCGAGGGAAGGGACCGAGGCCATGAGCTTCCGTTCCTGTTGTGTGGTGTCCGGGTGTTCCGGTGGTCTGTGTCGCCTGTCAAGTGTCCCATGGAGCGCAATCGGTTATGAGAGGGCTGTGGACAACCCGGGTGATCCGGGACGGCCCGCGACCACAGCCGGTACCGGACTGTGGACAACCTCGGAGCGCGTCCTTCCGTCTGGGACAATGACGGAGCAGAAGCTTCGAGAGAACCAAGGAAGAAGGACGAACCGACCGTGGCTCAGAGCAGCACCGAGACCGACTGGGTCTCCCGTTTCGCGGACGAGGTCATCGCCGAGTCGGAGCGACGTGCGCCTGGCAAACCGGTCGTCGTCGCCTCCGGACTCTCCCCCTCCGGCCCGATCCACCTCGGCAACCTCCGCGAGGTCATGACCCCGCACCTGGTCGCCGACGAGATCCGCCGCCGCGGCCACCAGGTCCGCCACCTCATCTCCTGGGACGACTACGACCGCTATCGCAAGGTGCCCAACGGTGTCGCGGGCGTCGACGAGAGCTGGGCCGAGCACATCGGCAAGCCCCTCACCGCCGTCCCCGCCCCGGCCGGCTCCCCGCACTCCAGCTGGGCCGAGCACTTCAAGGCCGCGATGACCCAGGCCCTGGCCGAGCTCGGCGTCGAGTACGACCCGATCAGCCAGACCGAGCAGTACACCACCGGCGTCTACCGCGAGCAGATCCTGCACGCCATGCGCCACCGCGGTGACATCGACGCCATCCTCGACCAGTACCGGACGAAGAAGGCCCCCAAGAAGCAGTCGCAGAAGCCCCTCGACGAGGCCGAGCTCGAAGCCGCCGAAGGCTCCGGCGCGGCGAGCGAGGACGACGGCTCGGGCTCCGGCTCCGGGTACTTCCCGTACAAGCCCTACTGCGGCCAGTGCGGCAAGGACCTCACCACCGTCACCGCCTACGACGACGACAGCACCGAGCTGAGCTACACCTGCACCAGCTGCGGCTTCGCCGAGACGGTCAAGCTCAGCGAGTTCAACCGCGGCAAGCTGGTGTGGAAGGTCGACTGGCCGATGCGCTGGGCGTACGAGGGCGTCATCTTCGAGCCCTCCGGCGTCGACCACTCCTCGCCCGGCTCCTCCTTCCAGGTCGGCGGCCAGATCGTCGGCATCTTCGACGGCGTCCAGCCGATCGGCCCGATGTACGCCTTCGTCGGCATCAGCGGCATGGCCAAGATGTCCTCCTCGCGCGGCGGCGTTCCCACCCCCGCCGACGCCCTGGAGATCATGGAGCCCCAGCTGCTCCGCTGGCTCTACGCCCGCCGCCGCCCCAACCAGTCGTTCAAGATCGCCTTCGACCAGGAGATCCAGCGGCTGTACGACGAGTGGGACAAGCTGGAGGCCAAGGTCGCCGACGGCACCGTGCTGCCCGCCGACGCCGCCGCCCACGCCCGTGCCGCCCGCACCGCAGAGGGCGAGCTGCCGCGCACCCCGCGCCCCCTGCCGTACCGCACCCTGGCGTCCGTCATGGACATCACCGCGGGCCACGACGAGCAGACCCTGCGCATCCTCACCGACCTCGACCCCGAGAACCCGGTGACCTCGCTCGACGAGGTGCGGCCGCGGCTCGACCGCGCCGAGAACTGGATCACCACCCAGGTCCCGGCCGACCAGCGCACCATCGTCCGCGAGGAGCCCGACACCGCGCTCCTCGGCTCGCTCGACGACGAGGGCCGCGAGTCCCTGCGCCTCCTCCTGGAGGGCCTGGACAGCCACTGGTCGCTCGACGGCCTGACGACCCTCGTCTACGGCGTCCCGAAGGTCATGGCCGGGCTCAGCCCCGAGGCCAAGCCCACCCCCGAGCTCAAGCTCGCCCAGCGCTCGTTCTTCGCGCTGCTCTACCAGCTGCTCGTCAGCCGCGAGACCGGCCCCCGGCTGCCCACCCTGCTCCTCGCCGTCGGCGCGGACCGGGTGCGCAAGCTCCTCGGCGCCTGACACGCCTCGTACGCGAACCGCCCTCCTCTGCATCCTTCGGAGGAGGGCGGTTTCCGTCGTACGCACGACGCGACGGGGCGCGGGGCGCGGGACCGTAAGCGTATGAAGAACGAAGCAATCGCCGTCATCGGCTGGATCGCCCTCGTCCAGGGCGCCCTCGGCTTCGCCGGACGCGTCTTCGGCGACGAGCCCTGGGGCCTGCTGCAGAAGTGGTGGGACATCCCCAACGCCGGATACATCGCCCTGTTCGCCGTGGGCGTCGTCCTCGCCTTCTGGGGCGAGGGCACCAAGGCCAAGGCCAAGTCCAAGGGCTGACCGGACCCAGGGGTCCTACGGGATGTGGTTCTCCGCCTCTTCCTGCTGGATCCGCTCCCGCAGCTGCGGCGCCAGCTGACGCAGCAGCGAGGTGCTGCGCGGGTGCTGCACCCCGTACATGTCCGCGAGCAGTATGTCGAGCTGCTCATTGCTCGGGAACGCCTGGTTCTCGTCCACGAACGTCCGCATCGCCTTGTACGCGACCTCCGTGAACTCGTCCACCGCCGGCTCCTGGGCCATGTACGGCTCGTCCACGTACTCCTCGTACTCCTCGAACCGCTGCTCCTGCGGCCCCGGCGTGGGCTGGTCCTCCGGCCCGTGCGGGATCGCCACCGGCATCGGCTCAAGACCGTCGACGATGTTCGGGTTGTAGCCGCCCTCGTAGCTGTCCGGGGTGACCTGGGTGGCGTCGAACCACGGGCTGTCGTGGTTGACCGGCTGCTGGGCCTCGGGGTGGAGCGGCTGCTGCGGGTGCGGACCCTGGGGCTGCTGGGGCTGCGCCTGTGTCTGGGGGTGGGGCTGGCCCTGCGCGGGCACCTGCGGGAACTGGCCCTGCGGGACCGGACCCTGCGGGATCTGGGTCTGCGGTATCTGGGCCTGGCCCTGGACCTGCTGGACCTGGGCGAGGGGGTGCGGGGCCCGCGTGAGCTCGGGGGCCGCGGGCGCGATCGGCGCCGCCGGGGCGACCTGGGCCACCGGGGCCATCGGGGCCGGAGGCAGCAGCGCCGGTTCCACCCCGGCCGCCGCCAGGCCCGCCGCGGCCGTCTCCGCCAGCGGAACGCCGTACTTCGCGAGCCGCAGCGGCATCAACGCCTCCACCGGCGCCTTCCGCCGCCACGCCCGCCCGAACCGGGCCTGCAGCCGCGCCTGGTAGATCAGCCGGTCCTGCTCCAGCTTGATCACCTGCTCGTACGACCGCAGCTCCCACAGCTTCATCCGCCGCCACAGCCGGAACGTCGGCACCGGGGACAACAGCCAACGCGTCAGCCGCACACCCTCCATGTGCTTGTCGGCCGTGATGTCCGCGATCCGTCCTACCGCGTGCCGCGCCGCCTCGACCGAGACCACGAACAGCACCGGGATCACCGCGTGCATGCCCACACCCAGCGGGTCCGGCCAGGCCGCCGCGCCGTTGAACGCGATCGTCGCCGCCGTCAGCAGCCACGCCGTCTGACGCAGCAACGGGAACGGGATCCGGATCCACGTGAGCAGCAGATCGAGCGCGAGGAGCACACAGATGCCCGCGTCGATGCCGATCGGGAAGAAGTACGCGAAGGTGCCGAAGCCCTTCTGGACGGCGAGCTCGCGCACCGCGGCGTACGAACCGGCGAAACCGATCCCCGCGATGATCACCGCACCCGCGACGACCAGACCGATGAGTATGCGGTGCGTCCGTGTCAGCTGCATCGCGGCCACCCGCGATCCCCTCCCGTCGTTCGACATCTCGCGGGCACAGACTGGCACATGCGCGCGGAGCCCGGCCCCCTGGGGAGGGACCGGGCTCCGGGCAAAACCGTGCGAACCGGCGTAAACCGCCGACCCGTCGTTACTTGTTCGCCGCCGCGACGGCCGCGACCGCCTCCTTGGCCGCCTTCACGGCGCCGTCCTGCACCGTCTTCGCCGACGGACCGTCAGCCCCCGCGTATCCGGCGCCGTTGTACGAGAGCAGCACCACCACGTTGCCGGTGCGCGCCACCACCGACGCGTACGTGAAGTCCTCGTCCGTCTTGCGCAGCCCGTACGTCACGACGTCGGCCTGGTCGCCCACGCCCGCCGCCTTCGACGTCACCGGCTTCTTCGCGCCCGGCGTCGCCTGGACCTTCGCCAGCTCCTTGGCGTAGTTGTCCGCGGCCCGCTCCTGGCCGCTGCCGAGCGTCGCGTCCGACTCGTACCGGTAGTACGACACATCGAGCCAGCGGTACTGCGAGCCCTTGGTGCCCTTGTCCTCGAGGCCGTTCCACGAGCAGCCGCCACGGCTCGCGGCGTCGCTCGAGTTCGCCTCGGTGCCGTTCTTGTTCTTCACCTTCGGCACCAGCGACTCGACCGTCTTCGCCGACACCGACGCGCAGATCTTCGGCAGCTTCGCGAACTTCGCCTGCTCGACCGCCTTCGTCGAAGGAGCCGCCGACGGGGTGGCCGACGCCGACGACGACGCCTTCGTCTTGTCCGTCGCGCCGGAGCCCTTGTCACCGGAATCCGAGCCGGACGAACAACCGGCGGCCACGAGCATCACCGGGACGGCGGCGCAGGCGAGTATGCGGGAAAGTCGCGGGGCAGATCGCTGCATGGTTCCTTCAGTCGCTTGTCGAACGGTCCGGGCGGCTGCGGTACGCGTGCCTCCGGGCTGCCGGACGCCGGACGACCGGCTGCCGACGGGCGGGGTACGCCGACACGTTACGTGGTCCCGCACCGCCCGCGGGTCCGCCCGCACCCGGCCGCCCGGCCGCTACTCCTCCAGACGCTCGGCGAGCAGCCGGGCCAGATTCCGGGCCTTTTCCTGCAGTTCCCTGCTGTCCGGCGGCTCCGTCGACGTCGTCGTCTGCTCCTCGTACGCCACCGTCACGATCACGTTCGATGTGCGGAACACCACGCTCACGAGACGCTTCGCGCCTGCCGGACCGGTCGCGACGAGCGCGTCGTCGACGAACGCGGCATCACCCAGACCCTCCAGGATCCGAGGCTCAAGACCCGTCCCCGAAGGCGTCCCCGAAGGGGCGCCGGGTGCCCCTGAAGGCGCGCCCGAAGCGGCGCCGGAGGCCGGCGGAGTGCCGACGACACCCGCGGCGCGGTGCGCCGCCTGCGGGGCCACCGGGCCGAGCGGCAGATGCCCGGTCAGCGGCGAACCCGCCGAGGCGCCGCGCGCGGCCGTCGTGGCCGCGGTGTCGGTGCCGGTGCCGGTGCCCGTGGGCGGTGTGGTCGCCGTCGCGGTGGCGGTGGGCGTCGCCGGGGGAGGGGTGGTCGGCGGCGGGGTCGTCGCGGGCGGCGGCGTCACGATGCCCGCGGCCGTCTGCTTGCGCCCGAACACCTCCTGCGCCCGGTCGTCGTCGCTCACCCCGGGGTCGTACGAGACGACCCGCTCGATGTCCAGGGTCAGCCGGTGCGTCGCGTCCGGCGCGTCGGCCTTCCACGCGCAGCCCACCCGCCGGTCGGTGTCGAAGGTGACCGCCGCCGTGCCGCGGTACGCCCGCTCCCGCTCCCCGTCCGGCAGCCCGGCGGCTCCCGGCAGCAGGTCCTTCAAGGTGGCCTGCGGCACCGCGCCGCACGGCTCGAAGAGCGTCCGGTAACGCCCGGGCGCCGCCGTGGTGGTGACCGGACCGGCCTTGGCGTCGACGGTGGCGGTGTGCTCCGCCGATCCGGCGGAACAGCCGGTCAGACCGACCCCGAGGCCCAGGGCGAGCACGACCCCGGACAGTCCCACGACCCGGGGCCGCCCCGGCGCGCGACCCGGTCCGTACGCCTTGCGCTGCACGATCCCAGGCTCCCTTCTGCCGGGGGATGACCCCGAAAACTGTTTGCCGCTCCGCACGGGGCGGTGGACACAATGTCTATCGCAAGCGCAGCCGTCGATGCCGGTCCGATGTCACCTGTACGGGCTTTGGTTCCGGTTTTTGCGTTATTTGCTTTATCAGGCTTTTCGGGGGAATCGAGGAAGTATGTCGTACGTGGAAGTGCCGGGCGCGAAGGTGCCCATCAGGATGTGGACGGATCCGGGCTCGGTCGACGACGGCGCGATGCGCCAGCTGCAGAACACGGCGACGCTGCCCTGGATCAAGGGCCTCGCCGTGATGCCGGACGTCCACTACGGCAAGGGTGCGACCGTCGGCTCGGTCATCGCGATGCGGGACGCGGTCTGTCCGGCGGCGGTGGGCGTGGACATCGGCTGCGGCATGTCGGCGGTGAAGACCTCGCTGACGGCGGGCGACCTTCCGGGCGATCTCTCCCGGCTGCGGTCCAAGATCGAGCAGGCCATCCCGGTGGGCCGTGGGATGCACCGTTCGGAGGTGGACCCGGCGCGGCTGTTCCAGTTCCCGACCGCGGGGTGGGGGCAGTTCTGGGAGCGGTTCGACACGGTGGCCGATTCGGTGAAGTTCCGCCGGGAGCGGGCCGCGTTGCAGATGGGGACGCTCGGCGCGGGCAACCACTTTGTGGAAGTTTGCATCGATACGTCCGATTCGGTGTGGCTCATGCTGCACTCCGGTTCCCGGAACATCGGCAAGGAGCTGGCCGAACACCACATCGGTGTGGCGCAGAAGCTGCCGCACAACCAGGGCCTGATCGACCGCGATCTCGCGGTCTTCGTCGCGGACACCCCGCAGATGGCGGCCTACCGCAACGACCTGTTCTGGGCGCAGGAGTACGCCAAGAACAATCGCGCGATCATGATGGCGCTGCTCCAGGAGGTCGTCCGCAAGGAGTTCCGGAAGGCCAAGGTCGGCTTCGACCAGGTGATCTCGTGCCACCACAACTACGTGGCGGAGGAACGGTACGAGGGCATGGACATGCTGGTCACGCGCAAGGGCGCGATCCGGGCCGGTTCCGGCGAGTTCGGCATCATCCCGGGTTCGATGGGCACCGGTTCGTACATCGTGAAGGGCCTCGGCAACGCGGCCTCCTTCAACTCGGCCTCGCACGGTGCGGGCCGCCGGATGAGCCGGAGCGCGGCGAAGCGGCGCTTCAGCACCCGGGACCTGGAGGATCAGACGCGGGGTGTGGAGTGCCGCAAGGACTCCGGTGTCGTCGACGAGATCCCCGGTGCCTACAAGCCGATCGAGCAGGTGCTGGAGCAGCAGCGGGACCTGGTCGAGGTGGTCGCGAAGCTGAAGCAGGTCATCTGCGTCAAGGGGTGAGCCGCGGGACGCGCGTGGAGGGGCCGATGCCAGGCATCGGCCCCTCCACGCGCGTGCGGCGGGTCAGAGCTCGCGGTGGACCTTGGTGTTGGACGCCTGGGCGCGGGGGCGGACGACCAGGAGGTCGATGTTGACGTGCGGGGGGCGGGTGCAGGCCCAGGTGATGGTGTCGGCGACGTCGTCGGCGGTGAGGGGTTCGGCCACGCCCGCGTAGACCTTGGCGGCCTTCTCGGTGTCGCCGCGGAAGCGGGTGGTGGCGAACTCCTCGGTCCTGACCATGCCGGGGGCGATCTCGATGACGCGGACCGGGGTGCCGACGATCTCCAGGCGGAGGGTCTCGGCGAGGACGCGGGCGCCGTTCTTGGCGGCGACGTAGCCCGCGCCCCCCTCGTAGGTGGCGTGGGCGGCGGTGGAGGAGAGCACGACGACCGTGCCGTCGCCGCTCGCGGTGAGGGCGGGCAGCAGGGCCTGGGTGAGGTTGAGCGTGCCGATGACGTTGACCTCGAACATCTGGCGCCAGTCGGCGGGGTCGCCGGTGGCGACCGGGTCGGCGCCGAGTGCGCCGCCCGCGTTGTTGACGAGGACGGCGAGGGTGCGGAACGCGGTGGCGAACTCGTCGACGGCGGCGCGGTCGGTGACGTCGAGGGCGTAGGCGGTGGCCTGGTGCCCGGCGTCGGTGAGCTCGGCGGCGAGGGCTTCGATGCGGTCCTTGCGGCGGGCGGTGAGGACGACGCGGTAGCCCGCCGCGGCGAGCTGTCGCGCGGTCGCGGCGCCGATGCCGCTGCTCGCTCCGGTGACGACGGCGATGGGCTTGCCGGGTGCGGTGGCGGCGGCGGTCATGGGGGTGCTCCTCGGGCTCGGTGTGGTGGTCAGCATAGGTCGGCGGGGGTCAGTGGCCCCGGGGGGCGTACATGATGAGGGCCACTCCGGCGAGGCAGACCAGGGCGCCGGTGATGTCCCAGCGGTCGGGGCGGTAGCCGTCGGCGGCCATGCCCCAGGCGAGGGACCCGGCGACGAAGACGCCGCCGTAGGCGGCGAGGATGCGGCCGAACTCGGCGTCGGGCTGGAGGGTGGCGACGAAGCCGTAGAGGCCGAGGGCGACGACTCCGGTGCCGATCCAGAGCCAGCCGCGGTGTTCGCGGACGCCCTGCCAGACGAGCCAGGCGCCGCCGATCTCCAGGAGGGCGGCGACGAGGAAGAGGGCGATGGAGCGGGCGATCGACATGGGATCAGTCAAACAGGGGCCGGTCGGACGGCGAGCGGTCGGACGTGGGAGCGGTCGGGCATTCGGGTGGCCGGACATTCGGGTGGCCGGGGGACACGCTGCTGACGGATCATCAGAATATATGGAACATATGGGTATCTTTCGGGCCATGAGTGCGATGCGCAAGGCTGTGCTCGGGGTGGCTCTGGCCACCGCCGTGCTGACCGGTACGGGGGCGGCGGCCGCCGCGCCCCCGGAGGCGGACCTCGCCCACCACGGGCATGTCTCGCTCTGGGCCGGCCGGGTCGGGGTCTGGCTGGTCAGCGAGAACCACGGGCCGACGGACGTCTCCCAGGCCACCGTGCGGCTGGCGTTCTCGGAGCCGATGGCGGGCGGCCAGGAGCTGCCGCCGGCCTGTCTGTGGAGCAGCGACCGGGTGGTCTCGTGCCGGACGGGCACGCTGCGGGCGGCGGGCGCGGCGGACGAGCTGGCCCTTGACCTGCGGACGGCGGGGCGCCCGGACGAGCTGACGGTGGACATCCGGACGGTCTGGCGGGACGGGGTGACGGACCGCAACCCGCGCAACGACCGCCATCGGGTGCTGGTCCTGGCGACGGGCGACCCGTATGTGTTCTGACGTGGTCCGGCGGTTTCGGCCGGACCACCGAGTTCGCCGAGTTCGCCGCGTTCGCCGATGACCGTGTGACACTCGAACAGTGATTGTCGAACGTGCGTACGCCCATGTCGCCTCCTATGACGAGGGCGTCTGGCCCTGGTCGGTGCCGTGCGTGCGCCAGCTGATGGACGAGGGGCTGCGCTTCACCGCGCCCGTCACCTTCCTGGTCGGCGAGAACGGCTCCGGCAAGTCCACCCTGGTCGAGGCGCTCGCCGAGGGCTTCGGCCTCGACTCCTACGGCGGCTCGCACGACTGGCGCTACGCCACCTCCCGCGGCAAGTCGGTGCTCGGCGAGCGGATCCGCTTCGACGCGGCACCGCGCGGGCGCCGGATGCTGGGCAGCCGGGCGGCCCGCAAGGGCTTCTTCCTGCGGGCCGAGACGGCGCTCGACGCGCTGGACCGGGAGGGCTTCGCGCCCGACGAGGTCAGTCATGGCGAGGGCTTCCTCGCGGCGTTCCGGGAGAAGTTCCTGCAGCCGGGGCTCTACGTCATGGACGAGCCCGAAGCGGCGCTCTCCTTCACCTCCTGTCTGGAGCTGATCGGGCATGTGGACCAGCTGGTGAAACGGGGCGGGCAGGTCGTCTGCGCGACCCACTCGCCGCTGCTCACCGCGCTGCCGGGCGCCGACATCCTGGAGGTCGGCGAGCACGGGATGCGCCGGGTGTCCTGGGCCGAGCTCGGCGTGGTCGACCACTGGCGGCGCTATCTGGCCGACCCCCGCGCCTATCTGCGGCACGTCCTCGACGACTGACCCTCCCGTGGCCCCCGGGGCCGCCCCGCCCGGCGGCCCTCGACGGCCCCTCAGGCCGAGTAGCCGTCCGGGCGGACGAGCAGCACCTCGCGGCGGGCCGGGTTCGCCCAGGTCGCCCGTATCACCCGGGTGTCCGCGACCGGTGCCGTACGGGGCACGGCCGGGGCGGTGCCCTCGGGCGCGATCAGGACCCAGTCGCCCGCCCGCAGCAGCTCGTACAGCCGCCCCTCGCGCAGCTTCACGTCCGGGACCCGGCGGGCGCCGGAGCCGTAACCGATGCCGATGCCGCTGACCTGCCCGAGGGTGCGGTCGGCGACCGGCCCGATGGCGCCGAGGGCCCGGGCGGCGAGGGCCCGGGCGGCCCGCTGGAGCGGGGTGCGGGCCATCGCGAGCCGGACCATGGCACCGCTGCTGCGCAGCACCGCGCGGCCGACGGGGTGGCGCTCGGCCTGGTAGCCGTCGAGCAGGGCCTCGGGGTCGGGGGCCTCGCCGCGCAGCACCGAGGTGAGCCGCCAGGACAGGTTGGCGGCGTCCTGGAGGCCGGTGTTCATCCCCTGACCGCCCGCGGGGGAGTGGACGTGCGCCGCGTCCCCGGCGAGGAACACCCGGCCCGAGCGGTAGGCGGGTGCCTGCCGCTCGTCGCTGTGGAAGCGGGACAGCCAGCGGGCGTCGTGCATGCCGAGGTCACCGCCGAACGTGCCGCGGGTGATCGCCCGGACCTCGTCGAGGCCGACCGGCTCGTCGTCGGGCACCTGCCGGGTGCGGTCCCACCCCATCACCCGGTACCAGCCGTCGCCGAACGGCACGACGAAGGCGAACGTTCGCTCGTTCGCGGCGACCGCCGGAAGATCGGGCGGCGCGTCCCGCAGGCGCACATCGGCCAGCACGATCGAGCGGATCACCGAGCCGCCGGGGAACGGCAGCCCGATCGCGCTCCGCACGGCGCTGCGGGCGCCGTCCGCCCCGACCAGGTACCGGGCGGTGAGGGTGCCGGGGCGGCCGTCCGGTCCGGTCAGCTCGGCCGTGACCGCCCCGGCGTCCTGGCGCAGACCGCGCAGCTCCGTCCCGTACCGGAAATCCACACCTGTGGACAGCGCCCGCCGGTCGAGCAGCCGCTCCACCTCGTACTGCGGGGTGATCAGCAGGTACGGGAAGCGGGACGGCAGCCGGGAGAGGTCGAGCGCGGCGCTGCCGAAGATCCGCAGGGCGCCGATCCGGGTCCCGGTGGCGACCAGCTCGTCGGCGAGGCCGCGGGCGTCGAGCTGCTCCAGGGTGCGGGCGTGGACGCCGAAGGCGCGGGTGAGGTTGGACCGCCCCTCCGGCCTGCGCTCGACCACGGTGACCCGCAGCCCGGCGGCGGCCAGGTCGCCGGCGAGCAGCAGCCCGGTGGGCCCGGCGCCGATCACGAGGACATCGGCGTCCGTGCCAGGGTCGCCGGATCCCTTACGCCCGTCCGCTCCGCCCGATCCGTGCGTCCCGCCCGTCCCGCTCGATCCCGTGGTGCTCATCACTGCCTCCCCGAAGCCGCACAACGACCTTCGACCGTCGGTCAACGCTTGTTGGCCTACGCTTGTTGGCAAATGTAGGGCCACCCCGCCGATGTTGTCAACGCCCGTTGGCCTACACTCGTTGACATGACGACCGCCCGCCGCTCCGACGCCACCCGCGCCGCGATCCTCGACGCCGCCCGCGAGCGCTTCGCCGCCGACGGCTACGAGCGCGCCACCATCCGCGCCATCGCCCGCGACGCCGGGATCGACCCGTCGATGGTCATGCGGTACTACGGCAACAAGGAGGGCCTGTTCGCCGCCGCCACCACCTACGAGCTGGAGCTCCCCGCGCTCGGCGGACTGCCCGCGCGGCACGTCGGCGCCGCGCTCGTCACCCACTTCCTGGAGCGCTGGGAGCGCGACGACGTGCTGACCGGCCTGCTGCGGGTCGCTGTCACCAACGAGGCGGGGGCCGAGCGGATGCGGCAGCTCTTCACCGACCAGCTGCTGCCGGTCGCCGCCGGGGTCTGCCCCGACCCCGCCGACGCGCCCCGCCGCGCCGGGCTCGCCGCCTCCCAGATACTCGGCATGGCGCTCACCCGCTACATCGTGGCCCTCGGGCCCGTGGCCGGGATGACCCGCGAGGAGATCGTGGCCTGGCTCGGCCCGACCGTCCAGCGGTATCTGACCGCCGAGGCCCCCTGAGGCCCCTGAGACTCCCTGACCCCCGAGACTCCCTGACCCCCGAGACTCCCTGAGGCCCCGAGACCTCTGATCCGTACACTCTCTGCATGACGCAGGAGAAGGGCGCCGGGCGCGCCGCGCTGATGGCCGGGCTGCACGACGAGGCCCGCCGCTACATGGCCTCGTACGCCCTCTTCAACCAGGCCGTCGCCGACCACCTCGGCCTGCACCCCACCGACGTCCAGTGCCTCAACCTGCTCAGCCTGGAGCGGGTGCCCGTCACCATCGGGCGGGTCGCCGAACTCACCGGGCTCACCACCGGCTCCGCCACCCGTCTCGTGGACCGGCTGGAGCGGGCGGGCTATGTGCGGCGCGAGCGGGACGCCGAGGACCGGCGGCGGGTCATGGTGACGTCCGTGCCCGAGAAGATGGCCGAGCTCGGCCAGTTCTGGCGACGGCTCAACGGCGCCTGGGGCGGCATCTTCGACGCCTACGACGACGCGGGACTCACCCTGCTCACCGACTACATGCGCCGTACGGTCGCGCTCAGCGCGAGCCAGATCGAGCGGCTGCGGTCCGGCGAGTTCGACCCGTCGTGAGCCGCGGGACCGGGCCGCCGGGTTCGCGGTGCGCCGGGACTCAGGGGGCGGCGGGGACTCAGGGGGCGGCGGGCGCCGGGGCGCCGTCGCCGAACTCGCGCAGCGCGTCCGTGACGATCGCCTCCAGGCGCGCGTGGTGGGCTCCGCGCCAGTACACGCGGGCGCACGCGGTGCACTGCGCGAAGACGTCGTACGTGTTCTCGGTGCCCTGCTCGATCCGCTCGCGGACCGCGTCCTTGTCGGCCTCGGCCAGCGGCCCGTTGCAGGCCGTGCAGCGGGTCCACGGCGCGAGCGGCGGCGCGAACCGGCCGAGGACGTCCCGCAGCTGGTCGTCGGGCCGGTCGCTGTAGACGTACGCGCCCGCCCACAGCTCACGGCGGCGCAGCAGCCCGCGGTCCCGGGACAGCAGCACCCGCCGTTCCTTCGCGGACAGCGCGGCCAGCGCCGGGTCGCCGATGTCCTCGCTCTCGTACGCGGCGTCGACACCGAGCAGCCGCAGACGGCGGGCGAGCGTGCCCAGATGGACGTCGAGCAGGAAGCGGAGCGGGGCGCCGGGCACCTCCTGGGGCCGCTCCACGCCCGCGACCTCGACCGTCTCGCCCGCCGCCGGGACGTGCGACGGCGGCACCGGGCGGCCGTCCACGAGCAGCCGGCCCGCCTCGGTCAGCGGTACCCCGAGCGACTCCACGAGGTGCCCGAGCGAGGAGGTCCCGTCGGTGACGACGGTGGTGGCGCCCGCGCGGCGGTCCGCCGCGACGAAGAGCCGCAGGCCGGGGGCGAAACTGAGCTGGATCTCCGGTCCGTTCACGCGGCCAGGATGGCACCGCGCACCGGCCCCGGGCCAGGCAATTCCGCCCCGGAGGCCGGGGTCGGGCGGGGGCGGGTAGCGTCGCCGGTATGAAGATCCTCGACCTGGAGCCCGGTGACCCGCGCCTGGAGACCGAGCTGCTGCCGGTCCTGCGCGAACTGCGCCCCCACCTGACGCCCGCGCTGTTCCACGACATCTACACCACGGGCCACCCGCAGGGCCTGCGCTTCAGCGCCGCCTACGCCGAGGACGGGCGCTGCGTCGGGGCGGCCGGCTGGCGGATCATCGCCACCACCAGCTCGGTCCGCAAGCTGTACGTGGACGATCTGGTGACCAGCGAGCAGGCCCGCTCCGGCGGTGTCGGCAACGCGATGATCGCGCACCTGGAGGAGCACGCGAACGCCGCCGGATGCTACGAACTCGACCTGGACTCCGGCACCCACCGCACCGGTGCTCACCGCTTCTACCTGCGCGAACGCCTCGACATCGTGGCCTTCCACTTCGCCAAGCAGCTCAAGCAGCTCAAGCCGCTGAAGCCGGTCGAGCCGCTCGACGGATGACGGCGCCGCCCGCGGCCGTCGTCACAGCTCCAGGCGCCACACGTTGCAGCGCATCGGCCGGCCGGGCGGGTATTCGAGGTCGTGGGCGCCGAGCAGGGTGAAACCCGCCTTGCGGCACACCGCGTTCGACGGCCCGTTCTCGGCGGACGGGAAGGCGAGGAGAGCCGGGAAACGGCCCTCCGCCCGCGCCTTCCCGATCACCGCGCGGGTCGCGGCGGTGGCCACGCCCCGGCCCTGGAAGGCGCCGAGGACGGTCCAGCCCGTCTCGTACGCCGCTTCGCCGTCCCACTCGCTCTCCCAGAGGCCGATCGCCCCCGCCGGGGTCCCCTCCGGCAGCACGTCGATCCGGAACATGCGGCCGGACTTCCCGCCGTCGGCGCTCAGCGCGACATACCGCCGATGGCGGTCGGCGAGCTTCTCCTCGCTCTCCGGGCCGCCCAGATGCTCCATCAGCTCCGGCGCGTTCATCGCGCGCAGCAGCCCGGCGTCCTCGTCCGACCAGGGCAGGAGCCGGATTCCCGGGGTGTCACCGCGTGTGTCGTCCATGCGGGGCACGGTAGGTCACGCCACTGACAACGCCCGGGCGTACGCGGTCGGCGGCACCCCGACCGTCGCCGTGAAGTCCCGTACGAGATGGGCCTGGTCGCTGTAGCCGAGCTCGGCGGCGAGCGCCGCCCAGTCCGGCGGCGGCCCCGCAGGACCGGCCTCGGCGCGCTCCAGTGCCTCATGGATCCGGTACCGCAGGATCACCCACTTCGGGCCGACGCCCACCTGCTCCGCGAACAGCCGCTGGAGCGACCTCGGCGCGAGCCCGGCGGCCCGGGCGAGCGCCGACACCCGGCGCACGGTCCGGTCGGTGCGGACCAGGTCCACCAGCTCCATCGCCTGCGCGGCGGCGGCGCGGACCGCCGGGTCGGGGTGCGGGCCGTGCGCGAGCAGAAAGGCGTCGAGCGCCGCCACGCGCGCGTGGTCGTCGGCGGGGGAGAGGACGGCGGCGGACGCCGCCGGGCCGTCGGCGCCCGGGAACGCCTCCGTCAGCGGCGCGATCCGGCCGGTCCAGTGCGACACCGGCCGCCCCGGCGCGAACGGACGGAATCCGCCGGGCCGGAACTGGACACCGCAGACCCGGCCGCTGCCGGTCAGCTCCTTGGTGAAGAGTTCGAGGCCGATGCCCGAGACCACCGCCGCGCCTGGGTTGGTACCCGTGTTGCCGGTGCCCGTGTTGCCGGTGCCCGTGTGCGGGCCGCGCTCGAAGACCACGTTCACGGACGGGTGCGGGACGACGTGCGACACGTACGGCTCGGTCAGGTCCCAGTCGATCAGCCAGTAGTGCTCCAGATACGGGCGGAGCTCGGCCGCCACCGGCGGGTACCGGCGGAACCGGACGTGGGTGAGCAGTTCGGCGGCGTCGACGATGCCCCGGGTGTCACGGCGCGGCCCGCGCGCGGTCCCTTCCGTACTACCTCCCATACCTCGCACTCTAGGCCGGAGCGGGCCGCAGGCGCGTTTCTTCAAGACCGGGGCCGCCCGGCTGCCTAGCGTCGGGAGCATGACGAACCACACCACGGACAGCACCACCAGCTCGCCGGGCATCGGCGAACTGCTGGCCCGCGCCGCCGCCCGGGCCCTGCCCGTCGTCCGCGGCATCACCGACGACCGGCTCGGCGCGGCCACGCCCTGCGCCGACTACGACGTACGCGCGCTGGTCAACCATCTGCACCGGGTCGTCGTGAACTTCCAGGAGCTCGCCGCCAAGCGCCCCACGGACTTCTCCGGCGCCGACCCGGACGCGCTGGCCGCCCCCGACTGGCGGGACCGCTTCGAGACGGAGACCGGCAGGCTCGTCGCCGCCTGGTCCGCGCCCGGCGCCGACGAGGGCACCACCGGCGGCTGGGGGCTGCCCGCGCGGACCGTCGGGTCGATGGCCCTGCTCGACCTCACCGTGCACGCCTGGGACCTGGCCCGCGCGACCGGCGGGTCGTTCGAGCCCGACCCGGTCGTGGTGGCGGGACTCGCCGACGAGGTGACGGGGATGGCGCCGATGGCCCGGCAGGGCGGGGTGTTCGGCCCGGCGGTGGAGCTTCCGGCGGGCGCCTCGCGGTTCGAGCGGATGCTCGCCGAGACCGGACGCGACCCGCGGGCCTGGGCGCCTCGGCCCTGACCGCCGCCGAACAGGTCCTAGCGGACGCGGCCCGCCGAGCTCAGCGAGAGCCGCGAGACGACCTGACCGAAGGCGTGCTCCTCGGCGGGCGTCAGGGCGATCGTCTCGTACGGGTGCCAGACCCGCTCCAGCAGGCTGTTCGCCCGCTCGCGGCGGGCCCGGGCACGCAGCCCGAGCGCCACCCACACGGCGGCGGAGAAGGCGAGCAGGCCGAAGAGGGTGAGGACGCGGGGGTCCGAGAACTGGCCGGGCAAGGTCATGGCTGGTCTCCGGGGGCACGGGTCCGTACGCGTACGCGCTCCGCCCTGGCAGGGGGCGGGGGCGCGCCCGTACGGCGCTGACGATTCCTACTGCTTCCTCCCGACCCGTTCAGTTAACACCACACTGGGGGTCTTTCGGCAGGGGGGTCCGGGACCAAAGTCCCGACCGGCGGAAGGTGGCTCCGCCCCGCCGGAGGCCCTCTTGTGCGGGCCGGGGAACCGGCTCAAGGTGACGGGGACGGAGATTTCCGGCCGGGGAGGGAGCGCAGCCATGTCGGACGCTGACACGGGTGCAACAGGCGCGGGTGCGACGGAGGCGGGCATATCGGGTGCGGGAGGCAGTGGGTGGGAGTTCACCGACGACCGGGGTACGGCGGCCAGGGCCGCGACCGGCCGTCCTGAGCGGGTGCTGGCGTACGTACGGGCCGGGGCCGCGCTGCTCGACCTCGGGGTCAGGCCGGTCGCGGTGTACGGCTCCGGGCACGACGGCGACCTGCTCGACCCGGTGAAGGCGGGCGGTCTCGCGGCGGCGGGCGTGCCGTACCTCGGGCCCGGGCGGACGCTCGACGAGGCGCGGGTGCGGGAGCTCGGCGGTGTCGACCTGATCGTGGACGTGACCTACGACGGCAAGAGCCCGTACGCGCTCGACGAGGCGTTCGCGGAGCGGCTCGGCGCGCCGGTGGTGGCGCTCTCGGTGGGCAGCGAGACGGCGCTCGCGGCGATCGTCGAGCGGTTCGCGGCGCTGGCGGGCGCGCTGACCTGCGCCGGGGGCGGCGGCGGTGCCGCTGCGGCGGCGGGGCGGGTCGGTGACGCGGAGTCGGCGCTGCGGGCCGCCGCCGGGCGCAGCGGCCTGAGCGTGCTCGCGCTGTCCGGCGCGGGGCCGGAGCAGGTGTACGTGGCCCGGCCGCACGCCTGGCCGGAACTGGCGCGGCTCGCGGAGCTCGGCGTGCGGTTCGTGGACCCGGGCCCGGGCTCCGGTGCGAGCTGGCTGACCACGGACTGGGAGCACACGGTCGGGCTCGCGCCCGACCTGGTCCTCTTCGACAGCCGGGCCAACGCGGTACCGCCGCACATCGTGCCGCCGGGCGCCCGCCTGACGCCGTGGAACCCCGAGACGCCGCCGAGCCCGGCCGCGTACGCCCGGTTCTTCCAGGACCTGACGGCGGCGCTTGAGGACGAGCCGGGGATCTGACCGGGATATCGGATACGGGATGTTGGAGGTCGGACGTTGGATCCAGCATCTCGGATCCAACATCCCGGATCCGGGACATCGGATCCGGGACATCGGATCCGGGACATCGGATCCGGGACATCGGATCCGGGACATCGGATCCGGGACATCGGATCCAACATCCCGGATCTGGATCCTGGATCCAACGCCCCGGATCCAAAATCCTGGATGTTGGATCCAAAATCCAAAATCCAAAATCCAAAATCCGGGATCCGAGATCCCGCACCCACCTACGGCAGCCGCGCCCGCAGCGAGTTCGCGAACTCCTCCACCCGCGCCAGCTGCGCGCGGAGTTCCCCGACCCGCTCGGTCGCGGCGTGTTCGTAGCCGCGCACCCGGGCGACCAGTGCCGCGCGGGTGTCCGGGTCGAGTTCGCCGGGGGTGTCCGGGGTGTCGGCGGCCAGCCGGTCGACGGCGGTGAGGAGTTCGGCGGTCTCCTCGATGGTGAAACCGAGCGGCTTCATCCGGCGGATCACCATCAGGCGGGCCACGTCCGCGTCCGTGTAGAGCGGGAAGCCGCCCTCGGAGGCGGCGGACGGGACGACGAGGCCGCTGTCCTCGTACTGGCGGATGGTGCGCAGGGACAGTTCTGTCCGGGCCGCGACCTCGCCGATCTTCATGGGGCGCACAGTGCTCAGCACATCGGGTCCTTCCTCGGCGGGGCCGCCGGATCGCCCGTCACCGGCCCTCGTACGGGGCGCCGGCGGGCGCGGCTTCCGCGCATTACATCCGATTCGTCCTAACTTCAGCACTTATGAGAGCTGGAAGCGTGGCGAAACGCCTGCTGGTGGGACGACCGTTGGACAGCGCCCGACTGGGCGAGACCCTGTTGCCGAAGCGGCTCGCCCTGCCGATCTTCTGCAGCGACCCGCTCTCCTCGGTCGCGTACGCCACCGAGGAGATCCTGCTGATCCTCGCCCTCGGCGGCCTCGCCGTGCTCCATCTGGCCTGGTACGCGGCGATCGGCATCATGATCCTGCTGCTCGTGGTGGTCGCCTCGTACCGGCAGACCTGTTACGCCTACCCGGGCGGTGGCGGGGCGTACGTCGTCTCCGCCGAGAACCTGGGCACCACGGCGGCGCTGACCGCCGCCAGCGCGCTGCTCATCGACTACGTGATGACGGTCGCCGTCTCCGTCGTCTCCGGGGTCGCCGCGATCACCTCGGCGGTGCCGTCCCTGGAGGACCACGCGACGCTCCTGTCCGTCGTCTTCGTGGCGGTGCTCGCCTGGCTGAATCTGCGCGGTGTGCGGGAGTCGGGCCGCTGGTTCGCGATGCCGACGTACGCGTTCATCGGCGTCATCTATCTGATGTTCGCCGTCGCCGGGATCCGGATGGCGACCGGTTCGACGATCCGCGCCGAGTCCGCCGACCTGCCCGTGAACGCCGTCTCGCACTACTCCGGCATCGCGCTCGTGCTGCTCGGTCTGCGCGCCTTCGCCTCCGGCTGTACGGCCCTGACGGGCGTCGAGGCGATCAGCAACGGCGTACCGGCCTTCGCCAAACCCAAGAGCCGCAACGCCGCCATGACCCTGGCGATCATGGGCGCGCTGTCCGTCACCATGTTCTTCGGGATCACCGTGCTCGCCATGGTCTACAAGGTGCACGTCGCCGAGGACCCCACCGAGCTGGGGCTCGCGCCCGGCACCCCGACCTCCACCGCGCTCGCCCAGATCGGCCGCGCCACCTTCGGCGACTGGCACTTCCTCTTCTACGTCCTCCAGGCCGTCACCGCCGGTGTCCTCATCCTGGCCGCCAACACCGCCTTCAACGGCTTCCCGATGCTCGCCTCGGTGCTCGGCCGGGACCGCTTCGCGCCGCGCCAGCTGTTCCACCGCGGCGACCGGCTCGTCTACTCCAACGGCGTGCTGCTGCTCGCGCTCGCCGCGATCGCCCTGATCGTCGCCTTCGACGCCAACCTCACCCGGCTCATCCAGCTCTACATCCTGGGCGTCTTCGTCTCCTTCACGCTCTCGCAGGCGGGCATGGTCAAACACTGGCGGCGGGAACTCGCCACCCCCGCCGGGGCCGCCGACCGGCGGGGCATCCTGCGCCGGCTGGCGATCAACGCGTTCGGCGCCTGTCTGACCGCCGTCGTGCTCGTCATCGTCCTCATCACCAAGTTCACCCACGGCGCCTGGATCGTCGTGATCGCGATGCCGGTGCTGTTCGCCGGGATGAAGGGGGTGCGCCGCCACTACGACGCGGTGGCCGCCGAGGTCGCGGTCGCGCCCGACGCCCGCCCGCGCCCGCTCGCCCAGAACCACGTCCTGGTCCTGGTCGCCTCGGTCAACGCGCCGAGCCTGCGCGCCCTGTCGTACGCGAAGACGCTCAAGCCCGCCTCGCTGACCGCCGTCACCGTCGCCGAGGACCCGGGTGAGGCGGAGATGCTCAGGGCCCGCTGGGAGACGCACGGCATCGACGTGCCGCTGCGGATCCTGAACTCGCCCTACCGCTCCATCGTCCAGCCGGTGCTGCGGCACATCCGTGAGGCCCCGGAGCGGGTCGGCGACTCGGTCGTCTCGGTCGTCATCCCCGAGTACGTGGTCGGGCACTGGTGGGAGCAGCCGCTGCACAACCAGAGCGCGCTGCGGCTGAAGGCGCGGCTGCTGTTCATGAAGAACGTCGTGGTCATCGACGTGCCGTACCGGCTCGCCTCGGCCCGCGAACTCGCCGAGGAGCGCGCGAAGGCCGCCGCGGCCGCCGCCTCGGCGGAGCGGGACACCCGGTAGGGCCGGGCCCGGGACAGTGACCGGGGCCGGGACGGTGGCCGGGGCCGGGCTAGGGCCAGACCAGGCAGTACGGCTGGTGGCCCGCCTCGTGCAGGCGGTGGCTGAAGTCCTGCCACTCGTGGAGCAGCTGGTAGACGTTGAACGCGTTCTGCGGGCCGCCCCGGTCGGGGACCGTGGACCAGATGAAGGCGGCGGCACCGACCGACTCCTCGCCGATCCCGCGCAGCGGGTCGACGACCGTCATCGGCAGCTTCACGACGGCGTAGTCGGGGTGGAGGACGACCAGTTCGAGCGGCGGGACCTTGTGCAGCGGCATCCCCTGGATGCCCGTGAGGACCATCGCCGCTATCGTCTCCGGCTTGATCTTGGTGAACATGCCGCCCATGCCGAGCTCGTCGCCGCCCAGCTCCTCGGGGCGCATCGAGATCGGGACCCGGGCCGCCGTCGCCCCGTCGGGCGCGCCGAAGTACTTGTACGTGACGCCCAACCGGCCGCCGCCCCCGTTCGCGCGTGTCGTCGGACTCTCCGGCGGGCCGACCGGTCCCATCGGGCCGACCGGACCGACCGGACCCGTCTCGCGGGCCGCCCTGGCCCGCCGGGCGCGGGCGCGGCCGAGCCGCGACTCGTCGGTCACCGGGCCGGGCAGGGCGTCGCCGGAAACCTCGGAGACGCCGGAGACGCCGGTGGCGCCGGGGCCGCCCGGGGGCGGTTCGGCCGGGCGCTGCGGTTCGGTGTGCGCCTCGCCCCTGACCTCGGCGGCGCGGGACGAGTCCGTACGGGAGGCATCCGTACGAGAGGACTCGGCGCGGGTGGCGTCCGTACGGGAGACGTCAGCACGGGCGTCACGGGCGTCACGCGAGTCCCGAGGATCACGGGAGTCCCGGGGGCCACGAGGGTCATGGCGGGGGTCGTGGCGTGACTCGGCGCGGGTGTCGGGGCGTGCGTCGGCGCGGGGCTCGGGGCGCGACTCGCCGCCCGTCCTCGGCTCGTTGGCCCGCGGCTCCTCCGTCCGCCGGCGCCGGTGCCGCCCCCTCCGGACGGGCTCGGGACCCAGGTCGTCCGTCCCCTCGCCCGGTCCGCCACCGCGATGCATATCTCCACCCGAGTGCTGTTCCGGGCCGCGGTCTGCGCGCGCGGCCCGATCATCGTGACAGTGACCTCCCCCACGGTCGTGCGGTGAAACACCTGTCCGCAAGATCGCCGTGGCCTCTGACACCATGGATTCCGTGAGCCATCCTTATGACGCCCCAGTTTCGCAGACGCGGTGGCGGGGCGCCCCGACCTAAATCACAGGGTGCCCACGCCTTCCCCCGTCATCGTCGTCGTTCCCGCAGGTCAGGATCACAGTGCCGTATTCATACGAAGCCCCAGTCTCACAGACGCTTTTCGACCGCGCCTCCCTTGTGACGCCCGGCGGCGTGAATTCACCGGTGCGGGCCTTCCGGGCCGTGGGCGGTACGCCCCGGTTCATGGTGTCCGGGACCGGTCCGTACCTCACCGACGCCGACGGCCGTGAGTACGTCGACCTCGTCTGCTCCTGGGGGCCGATGATCCTCGGCCACGCGCACCCCGAGGTCACCGCCGCCGTGCAGGACGCCGTCGCCCGCGGCACCTCCTTCGGCACGCCCGGCGAGGGCGAGGTCGCGCTCGCCGAGGAGATCGTCGCCCGGATCGAGCCGGTCGAGCAGGTCCGCCTGGTGTCCTCCGGCACCGAGGCGACCATGTCGGCGATCCGTCTCGCCCGCGGCTTCACCGGCCGCGCCAAGGTCATCAAGTTCGCGGGCTGCTACCACGGTCACGTGGACGCGCTGCTCGCCGCCGCAGGCTCCGGCGTCGCCACCTTCGGCCTGCCCGACACGCCCGGCGTGACCGGCGCCCAGGCCGGGGACACCATCGTGCTCCCCTACAACGACCTGGCCGCCGTGCAGGAGGCGTTCCACCGCCACCCGGGCGAGATCGCCTGTGTGATCACCGAGGCGTCGCCCGGCAACATGGGCGTGGTCCCGCCGCGGCCCGGCTTCAACCAGGGCCTGAAGGACGCCTGCGCGAAGAACGGCGCCCTGTTCATCTCCGACGAGGTCATGACCGGCTTCCGCACCTCGCGCGCGGGCTGGTACGGCGTCGACGGCGTGAAGCCCGACCTGATGACCTTCGGCAAGGTCATGGGCGGCGGCTTCCCGGCGGCGGCCTTCGGCGGCCGCGCCGACGTCATGGGGCACCTCGCCCCGGCGGGCCCGGTCTACCAGGCGGGCACCCTCTCCGGTAACCCGATCGCGACCGCCGCGGGCCTCGCGCAGCTGCGGCTGCTCGACGACGCCGCGTACGAGAAGGTGAACGCGGTCTCGGCCGAGATCCAGGGCCTGGTGACCGACGCGCTGACCAAGGAGGGCGTGGCGCACCGGCTGCAGACCGCCTCCAACATGTTCTCGGTGTTCTTCACCGCCACCGAGGTGCGCGACTACGACGACGCGAAGAAGCAGCAGGCGTTCCGCTTCAACGCGTTCTTCCACTCGATGCTCGCGGACGGCGTCTATCTGCCGCCGTCGGCGTTCGAATCCTGGTTCGTGTCGGCCGCCCACGACGAGCGGGCGGTCGAGCGGATCGCCGCCGCCCTGCCGGCCGCCGCCCGCGCCGCCGCCGAGGCCACGGAGGTGGCGGCATGAGCGACGCCCGTACCGAAGCCCCCCGCACCGACGAGGCCCGTACCGACGAGGCCCAGGACATCACCGTCGTCCATCTGATGCGGCACGGCGAGGTGCACAACCCGGACGGCGTGCTCTACGGGCGCCGGGCCGGTTACCACCTGTCCGAGCTCGGGCGGCAGATGGCCGACCGGGTCGCCGAGCACCTCGCGGACCGGGACATCACCCATGTCGTCGCCTCCCCGCTGGAGCGGGCGCAGGAGACGGCCACCCCGGTCGCCAAGGCGCACGGCCTGGATCTGGCCACCGACGGGCGGCTGATCGAGGCGGCGAACGTCTTCGAGGGCAAGACCTTCGGCGTCGGCGACGGCGCGCTGCGCAAGCCGGAGAACTGGAAGCACCTCACCAACCCGTTCAAGCCGTCCTGGGGCGAGCCGTACGTCGAGCAGGTCGTCCGCATGATGGGCGCGCTGGACGCGGCGAAGGACGCGGCCCGCGGTCACGAGGCGGTGCTGGTCAGCCACCAGCTGCCGATCTGGATCGTGCGCAGCTTCGTGGAGAAGCGTCGGCTGTGGCACGACCCGCGCCGCCGCCAGTGCACGCTGGCGTCGCTGACCTCGTTCACGTACCGCGGCGACAAGATCGTGTCGGTGGGCTACAGCGAGCCGGCCATCGATCTCGTACCGGTGCATCTGCGCGCGGGCGCGAAGCCGGTGAAGGGGAAGTCGAAGGCGTTCGGCGCCTGAGCGCCCCTGCCCGAGCGCCCGCCTTCTGAGGCACCTGCCCGGGTCCGACCGGAGCTGATCCTTCACAACACCGCCCCCTGGTGGCACTGGCCGCCGGGGGGCGGTGCGTTCGAAGATACGGTGACGGGGCAGGCGCACAGGTGTGGCACAGGTACGGCACAGCCGGGCCCGGGGCGTGGCAGCGGTGCGGCACAGAAGGAGCCGGACGTGACGATCCGTTCCGGCCATCCTGAAAATTTGTTTCAATTTCCGGAACCTCCGTGTTCCTCCCGTCATCTCACCCATTGTCGGTTTGGATGACGTTTAGGTCATACGTCAGCGCGAATGGGGATGTCATGCGCGAGCTCAGGGAGATCAGCCGGAGGAGGATCCTCGGAGCGGGGGTCGGTGCGGCCACGGCGGTCGGCATCGGTGCGCTCGCCGGATGCAGCAACGGCCAGGGCGGTACGGACGGTTCGGGCCCCGACAAGGGCGGTGACGTCAGCGGCGCCCCGAGCGGTTCGCCGAAGCCCACCAAGGACGAGGCCCGGCTGATCGGTGACGGTTCCACGGCCGACACCGGCAAGCAGCCGAACCAGCCCGACGCCCCGGTGCCGCTCGAACCCGGCCAGACCCCGCCGCAGTTCGTGATCTTCTCCTGGGACGGTGCGGGCGAGGTCGGCAACGGCCTGTTCCCGCGCTTCCTCGAACTCGCCAAGAACCACGACGCGGCGATGACCTTCTTCCTCTCCGGCCTCTATCTGCTGCCCGAGTCGAAGAAGAACCTCTACCGCCCGCCGAACAACCGCGTCGGCGCCTCCGACATCGGCTACCTCACCGACGACCACGTCAAGCAGACCCTGAAGTACACCCGGCAGGCGTGGCTGGAGGGCCACGAGATCGGCACCCACTTCAACGGCCACTTCTGCGGGGGCTCCGGCTCGGTCGCGAACTGGACCCCGGCGCAGTGGCAGAGCGAGATCGACCAGGCCGTCGGCTTCGTCACCAAGTGGAAGACGAACACCGGCTGGACCGACCTGGACCCGCTGCCCTTCGACTACAGCAAGGAACTGGTCGGCGGCCGCACCCCGTGCCTGCTCGGCCAGGACAACCTGCTGCCGACCGCGAAGCGGCTCGGCTGGCGCTACGACGCCAGCTCGCCCGGCGGCCGCCAGATGTGGCCGGTCAAGCGCGGTGGCGTGTGGGACCTGCCGCTGCAGGCCGTGCCGTTCCCCGGGCACTCCTTCGAGGTCCTGTCGATGGACTACAACATGCTCGCCAACCAGTCGAAGAACACGACGAAGGGCATGCCGTCGCGCTACCCGGGCTGGCGCAAGCAGGCCGCGGGCGCGTACCTGGCGGGCTTCAACCGCGCGTACGAGAGCAACCGGGCGCCGTTCTACATCGGCAACCACTTCGAGCAGTGGAACGGCGGCATCTACATGGACGCCGTCGAGGAGGCCCTGAAGGGCATGGCCGGGAAGAAGGACGTGCGGCTGGTGTCGTTCCGGCAGTACGTGGACTGGCTGGACGTCCAGGACCCGAAGATCCTCGCCAAGCTCCGTACCCTTGAGGTCGGCCAGTCCCCGGCGGGCGGCTGGAACGCCTTCCTCCGGCCGGACGCGGCGTCGGGCACCCCCAAGCCGTAGGTACGGGAACAGAGGTGAGAGGCGGGGCTTGCGCCCCGCCTCTCACGTCTTAAGCCACCTTGACAAGGGGCTTTACGGGCACGTAGGGGGGTGCCCAAGATCCACGAATCGCCCATGCGAAACTTTTCACATGAGTCTTAGCCGTGCGCCCCGTCGCACCCTGCTGACGGTCGGAGCCCTCGCCGCCGCGCTCGCGCTCTCGGCCTGCAGCTCGGACAACAACGGCAAGTCCGGCGGCGGTGGCGGCACCAACTTCGTGCGCAGCAGCGGCGGGGTCGAGACCGTCGACGCCGGTGACCGCAGAGCGCCGGGCAAGCTCGCGGGCGAGACCCTCGACGGCAAGCAGCTCGACGTCGCCTCCTTCAAGGGCAAGGTCGTCGTCCTCAACCTGTGGGGCTCCTGGTGCGGGCCCTGCCGCGCCGAGGCCAAGCACTTCGTGAAGGTCTCCGACGAGATGACCGCCAAGGGCGTCCAGTTCGTCGGGATCAACACCCGGGACTTCAACAAGCAGCCCGCGATCACCTTCGAGGAGGAGCAGGGGATCACCTACCCCAGCCTCTACGACCCGCGCGGCGAACTGATCCTCAGCGGCTTCCCCAAGGGCACACTGAACCCGCAGGGCATCCCGACGACCATCGTGCTCGACAAGAACGGCAAGATCGCCGCCCGCGCGCTGATGGCGCTCGACGAGGCCAAGCTCCGTTCCATGATCGATCCGCTGGTCGCGGAGAAGTGACGGGACGGGAACAGGTCACATGGATCCCAACCAGACGGTTCTGAGCGGCGCGCTGCTGCTCGCGCTGCCGATCGCCGTCCTCGGCGGTCTGGTCTCCTTCTTCTCGCCGTGCGTGCTGCCGCTCGTCCCCGGCTACCTGAGCTACGTGACCGGCGTCACCGGCACCGACCTCGGCGAGGCCAAGCGCGGCCGGATGACCGCGGGCGCCGCCCTGTTCGTGCTCGGCTTCTCCGCCGTCTTCGTCTCCGGCGGCGCCCTGTTCGGCTACTTCGGCTGGACGCTCCAGGAGTACCGGGGCACCCTGACGACCGTCCTCGGCATCCTCATGATCCTCATGGGCGTCTTCTTCCTGGGCCTGATGCCCTGGTTCACCCAGCGCGAGTTCCGCTTCCACCGCAGGCCGGTGGCCGGTCTGGTCGGCGCGCCGGTGCTCGGCGCGCTGTTCGGCATCGGCTGGACGCCCTGCATCGGCCCGACGCTCGCCGCCGTCAACGCGCTCGCCGCGCGGGAGGCCAGCGCGGGCCGCGGGGCGCTGCTGACCTTCGCGTACTGCGTGGGTCTCGGTCTGCCGTTCATCCTGACCGCCATCGCGTTCCGCAAGGCGCTCGGCGCGTTCGGCTGGGTGAAGAAGCACTACGCCTGGGTGATGCGGATCGGCGGCGGCATGATGATCGTGACCGGCGTGCTGCTGCTCACAGGTGCGTGGGACAGCATGGTCTCCACGATGCAGAGCTGGTCCAGTGGTTTCACGGTGGGGATCTGAGAGTTCAGGGATGAGCAAGACCGAGACGACAGAGACGACCGAGCCCGCTGAGGCCGCCGGGGCGACCGGGTCCACGGAGACGGCCGAGTCCGGCGAGAGCGGGCGGGCGGGCCTTTCCACCGCGCCCCGCGAGGACCGCGCCGACGACGGGGTCGTCGGCGGGCCCACCCTCGGGGTGATCGGCTGGATCCGCTGGTTCTGGCGGCAGCTGACCTCGATGCGGGTCGCGCTGATCCTGCTCTTCATGCTGTCGCTCGGCGCCGTGCCCGGCTCGCTGATCCCGCAGAACAGCGCGGACGAGTTCAAGGTCCAGCAGTTCAAGGACGCCCACGAGACGCTGACCCCGCTCTACGAGAAGCTCCAGTTCTTCGACGTCTACTCGTCGGTCTGGTTCTCGGCGATCTATCTGCTGTTGTTCGTCTCGCTGATCGGCTGCATCCTGCCCCGCACCTGGCAGTTCGTCGGCCAGCTCCGCAGCCGCCCGCCGGGCGCCCCGCGCCTGCTGACCCGGATGCCCGCGTACACGACCTGGCGCACCGAGTCCTCGCCCGAGGACGTCCGCGAGGCCGCGCTCGGCCTGATCAAGGGCCGCCGCTTCCGCGCCCACACCGTCGGGGACGCCGTCGCCGCCGAGAAGGGCTATCTGCGCGAGGCCGGGAACCTGGTCTTCCACGTCGCCCTGATCATCATGCTGGTGGCGTTCGGACTCGGCCAGCTGCTCAAGTCCGAGGGCGGCAAGCTCGTCATCGAGGGCGACGGCTTCTCCAACACGCTCACCCAGTACGACGACTTCAAGTCGGGCTCCTGGTTCAGCACCGACGAGCTGCCGCCGTTCTCCTTCACGCTCGACAAGTTCACCGGCACGTACGAGAAGAACGGCCCGCAGCGCGGCACCCCGCGCACCTTCGACGCGGCCGTCAGCTACTCCGAGCCCGGCGGCGCGCGCAAGAAGGCGGTCATCCGGGTCAACGAGCCGCTGAAGGTCGGCGGCTCCAAGGTCTATCTGATCGCCCACGGGTACGCGCCCGTCGTCACCGTCAAGGACGGCCGCGGCAAGGTCGTCTATCAGGGCGCCGTGCCGATGCTGCCGTTCGACAACAACATCAGCTCGCAGGGCGCCATCAAGGTGATGGACGGCTACCGCGACAAGAACGGCAAGAAGGAGCAGCTGGGCTTCTCGGCGCTGTTCGTGCCGACCTTCGCCGGAGCGGGCAAGGGCACGATGTTCTCGCAGTTCCCCGCGCTGGACTTCCCGGTCCTCGCGGTCAGCGGCTACCACGGCGACCTGCGGGTCAACTCCGGTCTGCCGCAGAACGTGTACCAGCTCGACACCAGCAAGATGAAGCAGTTCGACGTCGCCGCGGGCACCGGCAAGGCCCAGCGCCTGCTGCCCGGCGAGACGATGACGCTGCCCGACGGCGCCGGCTCGATCACCTTCGAGAAGGAGATCAAGGAGTGGGCGAGCTTCCAGATCTCCCAGCAGCCGGGCAACGGCCTCGCCCTCATCGGCGCCATCGGCGCCATCGCCGGACTCGCCGGTTCGCTGTTCATCCAGCGCCGCCGGGTCTGGATCCGGGCGGTCCGGGGCGCGGACGGCGTCACCGTCGTCGAGATGGCGAGCCTCGGCCGCAGCGAGTCCGCCAAGGTCCCCGAGGAGCTGGCCCAGCTCGCGGCGGCCCTCCACGACCGGGCCCCGACCGCGTCCGCGCCGGAGCCGGAGTCCGGGGCGGAGTCCGGGGCGGAGCCCGTACCGCAGCCCGTACCGGAGCCCGCCCCCGCCGAGTCCGCCGCCCCCGAGTCCGACGGGCCTGACGCGCCCGCCGGGCCCGCCGAGTCCGCCGTATCCGCCGCACCCGCGTCTCCTGCCGCAGAGTCCGAAGAGTCCGAAGGGGCTGAGAAGTGATCCTCGCCGCCGCGACCAACGAGAGCCTGGCCCAGATGAGCAACACGCTCATCTACTCGTCCATGGCCGTCTACACCCTGGCCTTCCTCGCCTACATCGCCGAGTGGGTCTTCGGCAGCCGCAGCAAGGTCGGCCGCACCGCCGCCGCGCTCACCGCGGACAGTGCCGCGAACGGCGCCGCCAAGGGCGCCGCCCCCGCGGTGCAGGTGCGCAACGGCGGGTCCACCGCCGTCCTGGAGCGGCCGCAGGTCGTCACCCGGTCCGGCGCCGGTGCCCGGGACGTGCCGGACGGCCCCGGCGCGGCCGGCGGCACCGTCAAGGGCGACCTCTACGGCCGGATCGCGGTCTCGCTCACCAGCCTCGCGTTCCTCATCGAGGCGGCGGGCGTGGTCACCCGCGCGCTGTCCGTGCAGCGGGCCCCCTGGGGCAACATGTACGAGTTCTCCATCACCTTCTCCACGGTGGCGGTCGGCGCGTTCCTCGGCTTCATGCTCGCCCGCAAGGACGTCCGCTGGATGGGCCTGCCGCTGGTCACCACCGTCCTGCTCGACCTGGGCGTGGCCACCACCTGGCTCTACACCGACAGCGACCAGCTGGTCCCGGCGCTGCACTCGTACTGGCTGTGGATCCACGTCTCCACCGCGATCTTCTGCGGCGCGGTGTTCTACATCGGCGCCACCGCCACCCTGCTCTACCTGTTCCGCGACTCGTACGAGAACAAGCTGGCGAACGGCGGCAACCCGGGCTCCTTCGCCCGCTCCGTTCTGGAGCGGCTGCCCGCCGCCGCGTCGCTCGACAAGTTCGCCTACCGGGTCAACGCGGCGGTCTTCCCGCTGTGGACCTTCACGATCATCGCCGGTGCGATCTGGGCCGGTGACGCGTGGGGCCGCTACTGGGGCTGGGACGCCAAGGAGGTCTGGTCGTTCATCACGTGGGTCGGCTACGCCGCCTACCTGCACGCGCGCGCGACGGCCGGCTGGAAGGGCCGCAAGGCCGCGTACATCGCGCTCATCGCCTTCGGCTGCTTCCTCTTCAACTACTACGGCGTGAACATCTTCGTCAGCAGCAAGCACTCCTACGCGGGTGTCTGAGCCGGTCCGGACGTAGTAACCGGGCCCTGGGCGTCACCCCTGGTGCGGCGGCAGACAGCTCGCCGCCGGGGGTGCGCCCTCCGGCCAGGCGATGGTGACGAAGCGCTGCGAGCCGTCCTGGGCCAGCTCCACGATCGGCACCGCCTTGTTGTACGGGTTGCCGAAGTTGTCCAGGCAGATCCAGCCGCTCGCGCCCTGCACCCGCAACGAGCCCTTCACCTGCGGCCACTGGGTGGCGACGTCCGCGAGCTCCGGGACCGCCGCGCCCTCCGGGGTGGCCTGGCGGATCGCGTGGACGGCCGTCGCCATCGCGTCGTACGCCACGATCGCCTGCCCGTCCGCGAGCGCCACCGGTGCCTTCGCGGCCCGCGCGATGTCGGTCAGGAAGGTGTCGTACGCGACGGTCGAACCGCCCGTCGCCGGGACCGGGCGGCCGGGCGCCGGGCGCCAGGCGTCGGGGTGGGCGAGCGAGGCGTAGCGGACGGTCAGCCGGTTCTTCAGGGCCTGCCGGTCCAGTTTCGCGTCGGCGCCCAGGTAGGAGCCCTCGTCGCCGGTGAGGATGGTGAACCGGCGCTCCTGGCAGCCGCGCGCGCCCAGCGCGTTGATGAACTGCCGCAGCTGGGTGTGGCGTCCGGCGAAGAACACCGTCTCCGCGCGGGTGTCGCAGATCAGATGGGTGATCTGGCGGAAGGTGTTGGCGGTGGTGCCCTCGTCGGTGGGGTCGGGCGGCGAGGTGAACAGCTGCGGCTCGTAGGGCGCGCCCTTGAGGGACGCGGAGAACGCCGACTTGAGGGTGTCGGTGTAGTGGTCGCCGTTGCGGGTGTCCTGGACGAGCAGCGCCTTGGCCGCGTCCACCCGGCCGAAGTGGGCGAGGGCCTTGGCCTCGTCGCTGTTGGTGGGGGAGACCCGGGCCAGGCCCGGGTAGCCGTTGTGGCCTGGGCCGTTGGCGATGTCGTCGGCGGTGATGGTGGTGCCGACGACGGCGATGCCCGCGCCCGTGAGGGCGCCGACGGCCTGGCGCACCTCGGTGGAGGAGGTGGCGACGCCGGTGACCGCGCGCAGCTGGTGGGGGGCGCCGGTCATCGCCTTCAGCTGGTCGACGGTGGTGGCCCACCGGGCGTTGTTGCGGCCGGTGTTGGCGAGGACCAGGCGGATCTTCGGGGTCTCGCTGTTGGACTCGTGGTTGGCCCGGTACTGGCGGGCGTAGGCGCCCTGCACCTCGTGCAGGACCTTGACCCGCATGCCCGGGTCGGGGGCGGTGAGCGGGAGCAGCACGGCGACGGTGGCGTACGTGCCGGGCTTGAGGGTGGCGTTCTCGCGGCCGATCAGGGCGGCGGCCTCGGCGAGTTCGGGGACCCGGAAGGCGAAGCCGTCGCCGTTGACGCCGATGCACTCGTCGGAGCCCTCGGGGCGGGACACCCCGGCCGCACAGGAACGGTTCTCCGGAGTGGTCCAGGTCTTCACCGCCCAGCCGAGCGGTACGCCGATGACGACCAGGGCGATCAGGGCGGCGAAGAAGCGTTGCCGCGGGGTGTAGAGATAGCGGTTGAGCAGTCCTCCGGCTCCTTGGGGCATCGCCTCAGACTCCTTCCTCGCGGCCCGGCGGCAGCGACAGCGCGCGCCAGGCGTGAATGTCCTCCGGCCACTTCCCGGCCGCGTCCCACAGCGGGCTGTTGCCCGTCAGATGCCGCCCGGACAGCTGCCGCAGCTCGTGCGCCAGCTTCTCGGTGACCTCGGCGTCCGGCAGCGCGAGCGGATCGGTGAGCAGCCATACGGCGTGCAGCAGGCGCCGTACGGAGAGGTGCAGGGCGGTCGCGTCGGCGTCCAGGCCCTCGGGCGGGCCGTCGGGCGCGTGGTCGGGCAGGCTGGGGGGCGCGCCTTCGGGGGTGTCCCGGCCGAGGGCGACGGCCCGGCGGGGGTCCGTGCCGGGGGCGTACGGCCCGTGGGGTGGGTGGGATCTCTGCGGTCCGTGGGATGTCTGCGGTGCATGGGATGCCTGCGGTCTATGGGATGTCTGTGGTGCGTGGGGCTCGCGGGGCGGGAAGGGCTCGCGCGGGTACGGTGCCGACGCGATGAACCGCAGCCGCGCCAGCCAGCCCGGCACGTCCGGGTCCGGGAACGTCAGCCGCAGATGGGTGACGGCCTCCTCGGTCCGGCCCAGGGCGAGTTCGTGGTGGAGCCGGTACGGCAGCGCCGTCGCGGGCGCGTTCGCCCGGCCGTAGTGCCGGTGCAGGGTCTCGTGGACGGCCCGCCAGGCCGCGTACCGGGGATGATCGGCGTCGCCGAACCGCAGCCGGTGCAGCAGCAGGGCCCGCAACAGCGGGTCGGCGACGAAGTGCCGCGGCCCCTCCGGCCAGTCCTCGGCGCGCAGTTGGTCGCGCACCCGCAGCGCCATGTCGCCGTCCCGGGACTCGGTGTGCAGCCGGGTCCTGGCGAGCAGCCGGGCCGACTCCTCGTCGTGCGCGGCGGCCAGCACCGTGAACGGTTCGAGGCGCGGCTGCGGCAGGAGCGCGCCGAGCAGCGCGGGCGCCACCGGCACCGGGGCCGCGTCCTCGCGCAGTTCGACGGTCAGGTCGAGCAGCGCGCCGGGGGTGAGCCCGGGGCGCAGCGCGCGCGGCGCCTCGGCCGCGGCCTGTCCGAGCAGCACCACGCCGAGCGGCCGGCCGCCGGTCAACCGGTGGACACCACGCGCGAGTTCGGCGGGGGTCCGGCCGGACGGGTCGAACCGGTCGAACGCGGCCTGGGTCTGCGCGGCGGACAGCGGCGGCAGTTCGACCGCGAGGACGCCCGAGGAGACGTCCGGGCCGCGCGGCGCGGGCGCCGCGTGCGCGACCTCCGAGAACCGGGCCCGGTGCGCGTGCCGCAGGCCCTCGTGGTCCCGCAGCCGGGAGGTCGCGAACACCACGAGCCGGTCCCTGCGGCCCTCGTGCCGGGTCCGCAGAATCGGTTCGATCAGCTGTCTGCCCAGTTCGCCGTGGGCGTTGTCGAGCAGCAGCACCGGCCGGCCGCGGCGGGTGCCGACCCGGGTGAGGCCCCGGTACGCCTGCCCCAGGTCCTCGACGAGCGCCGCGACCAGGAAGCCCTCGGCCTCCCGGCGCCGCCGCCCGCCCTGCTCGAAGTCGATGGCGAGCTGCTGGAGCCCGGCCTTGCCGCGGCCGCCCGCGTTGCGGTAGCTCCCGTACCAGCTCTCCGAACGCTGCTGGCCGCGCCCGAAGACCTCTTCGAGGACGGTCTCCACGGTGGCCTCGGCGAGCAGTCCGGCCAGCGGCACGGTCGCCTCCGCGAAGGTCGCCGCGAGCTTGGTGAGGACCTTGGTGACCCAGTTGCCGGCCGCGCCCTTGGTGGCGTCGACCGTCGAGAGCACCGGCCGCAGCCGCTGCAGGTCGTGCTGGGCCCGCTCCTCGTCCTCCCGGGTCCAGCCGGTGGAGGCGACCGCCACCAGGCCGAGGGCCAGGCGCGGGAACTGCACCGGCTTCGCGCCGATCACCCGTAACGACAGCTGTACGGAGATCTCGGCGAGCGCCCCGGTCAGCTCGGTCCAGCCGGGGCCGTGGTCGGCGGGCGGCTCGACCTCGTCGCAGTCGAGCAGGGCGAGCGGGGTGGCTCCCTTGTAGACGTTGCGCAGCTGCTTGAGCAGCGCGGTCTTGCCCATCCCGCGTCCGCCGGTGAAGACCACGACGGGCGGGTCGTCCTTGTGCTCGTACGGGACGCGGGCCAGGCCCTCGCCGCTGAGCCCGGTCAGCCGCGCGGCCAGTCCGTCCGGTCTGAACACCGCCTCGCGGCCGTGCAGGATCCTGTCCAACCGCCATCCCCCCGCATCCCAGCAGACGTGCCCCGTCACATCCCCAAGAAGAAAGTATCGACGGGGAGTTGGGCTTGGGCCAGGCTTTTCCCGTACTTGCTGAGGCGCCCTCCGGACAGCGTCGCGGGGCCGGGTTCAGCCGTCGGCGGCGATCGCGTCGAGCTGGGCCCGCAGGTAGGCGTGGGACTCGATGCCGTGGATCGTCGTGCCCGGGTCGCACTCGTAGAAATAGACCAGCGACATCAGCTCCTCGGCGGGTGCGTCGGCCGGTGGCGGCAGCACCCGGTGGCGGCCCGAGCGCCACCGGCCGCCGGTCCAACCCGCCATCAGATCACCGATGTTGACGGTGAAGGCGGTCGGGTCGAAGGGGGCGTCCTGCCAGCCGTCCGCCTCGGTGTGCAGCTGGAGCCCGCCCCTGCCCGCCTGCCGGTCCAGGATCGTCACCGTGCCGAAGTCCGTGTGCGGCCCGATCCGGAACTGCCCGGGCTCCGGTTCCCCGGTCCGCTCCCGGCCCGGGTACCAGTTGATGTTGAAGCCGAAGGTGGGGTGCCCGGTGTGCCGGGTGAAGAAGTCGGCGCCCTCGCCGAGGGCCAGGCCGAGCAGATCGAGGACCCGGTCCGAGAGCTCCCGCATCAGGCCGAGGTACTCCTCGACCAGCGGGCGCAGCCGGGGCACTTCGGCGGGCCAGGTGTTCGGCAGGAACCACTCGGCGTCCACCGCCGGGTCCCCGGTCGGCTCGTCCGCCGCGAACGACAGCGACTCCTTGAGGTCGGGCGGTGTGGCGGTGCCCTCCGCGTACCCGTTGGCCTCCGCCCCGGGCCCCAGCCAGCCGCGCCCGCCGACCCGTACGGCGTACCGCTCCTTCGCCTCGGGCGGCAGGTGGAAGAAGGTGCGCGCCCCGTCCCGGATCCCGGCCCGCAGCGCGTCGGGCACGTCGTGCCCGGTGACCAGCAGGAACCCGGCGCGGCGCAGCGCGAGGTCGACGGCGGGGAGCTGACCGGCGGGCTCGCGCCGCAGATCGATGACGGGGAGCGTCGCCTCAGCCATGCCGGACCCCCGCCCCGTCGCCGTTGCCGCCTTGGCCATCGCCATCGCCGTCGCCGTCGCGCCCGATGTCCTCGTGCCACAGCTCGGGCCGCTCCGCGATGAACTCCCGCATCAGCACCACGCATTCGGCGTCGTCCAGGACGACGACCTCGACCCCGTGCTCCGCCAGCCACCGGTGCCCGCCCGCGAAGGTGCGGTCCTCGCCGACCACCACCCGCGAGATCCCGAACTGCCGGACGAGCCCGGAGCAGTACCAGCAGGGCGCGAGCGTGGTCACCATCGTCGTCCCCCGGTACGACCGCTGCCGCCCGGCCGCCCGGAACGCGGCGGTCTCGGCGTGCGCCGACGGATCCCCGTCCTGCACCCGCCGGTTCCGCCCCCGCCCGAGCAGCCGCCCGTCACCCCCGTACAACGCGGCCCCGATCGGCACCCCACCCTCCCCGAGCCCACCCCGGGCTTCCGCGAGCGCGACACCGAGCCACCGCCGGGCCAGTTCCGGATCAAGTCGTTCCATGGGTGAAGCCTTCCCCGCGAGCGGGCCGGGATCACGCGTCCCGCTTCACCCGCCCCGGTTCACCCGCTCTGCTTCCCGAGCCGGTACGTGAGGTGCCGGTCGGACGGCATGGTCATCAGCGAGGCTTCCATCGGCGTCCCGTCGGCGGTCCGCGTCAGGCGGAGCAGCCGGAGGACGGCGCTGCCCTCGGGGAGGTCCAGCAGCTCTCGCTCCTCGGCGTCGGCGAGGTCGGCGCTCACGTCCTCCACGACCTCGGCGCCGGTGTAGCCCAGTTCCCTGAGGAGCGTCACGGCGCCGCCGGGCACCTTGCGCGGCTCCGCCAGCGCGGTGCCCCCGGCGACGGCGACGGGGTAGTAGGAGTCGGCCAGCTCCACCGGCCGGTCGTCGAGCAGGATCAGCCGACGCCTGACGATCACGCGCTCCGCGTCGGCCAGCCCCAGGGCCGCGCGCACCCGCTCGGGCGCGTCCACTTCGCCCGCCTGGAGCAGGCGCTGGCCCCCACGGCGCCCGCGCCGGGCGGCCTCGTCGGTCCACGCGTCACCCTGGCCGGGCTCGCGCGGGGCCAGGTAGGGCGCGGTCTCGCTGATCCAGGCGTCGCCCGACATGTTCGTACCTCCAGCTGGCTGTTGTCAGCGACCTTAGGGGCCGTCACATGTCCTGCCACGCCCCCAGCTTCTCCGGGTTCCGCACCGCCCAGATCCGCGACACCCTCCCCGCCCCGTCCACGTCCAGCGCCGCCACCGTCGCCGTCACCCCGCCGACCCGGGCCACCAGGCCCGGGACGCCGTTGACCGGATGCGGGAGGAGGGTGAGGGTGCCGGCGGACTTGGTGGCGATGAAGAGGAGGTAGCGGGCGATCTCCTCGGCGCCCGAGACCGGGCGGAGGACCGTGCCGACCAGGCCGCCGCCGTCCGCGGTCAGGGTCGCGTCGGGGGACAGGAGGGCGATCAGGGCGGCGATGTCCTGGGCCTCCCACGCCTCCTTGAAGTGCCGGACGACCTCGGCCCGGCCCGTGGCGGGTGGCGGCGGGGGTGCGGTGGGGAGGCGGCGACGGGCGGCGGTGGCCAGTTGGCGGCAGGCCGCCGGGGTGCGGGTGAGGATCGTGGCGATGTCGGCGTAGGGGTAGGCGAAGACGTCGTGCAGGACGAACGCGACCCGTTCGGCCGGGGTCATCGACTCCAGGACCACCAGGAACGCCATGCCCACCGACTCGTCCAGGGTCACCAGGTCCGCCGGATCGGCCGTACCGCCGCCCCGGTCCGCGCGCCCCGGCAACGGCTCCGGGATCCACGGGCCCACATAGCGCTCGCGCCGCACCCGTGCCGAGCCCAGCAGGTCCAGGCACACCCGGCTCGCCACCGTCGTCAGCCACGCCCCCGGCACCGCGACCGCCGCCCGGCGCGCCGGGGTCAGCGCGTACCAGCGGGCGTACGTCTCCTGCACCGCGTCCTCGGCCTCCGCGAGCGAACCCAGCATCCGGTAGGCCAGGTTGACCAGATGGCGCCGCTCGCCGAGGACGTCCGTATCCCCGCCCGTCAGGTTCTTCACGCGCGCACCTCACATTTCACGGGGCTGTGTCGTCGAGACGGTGGGAGCAACCCCACCAAGCCCATCACCGGTCGGAAAGAGATTCGATCATGAACGCCCACAGAACCTTCGTCCGCGTCGCCCTCGCCCTCCAGACCCTCACCCTCTTCCTCCAGGCCACCACCGCCGGTCTGCTGCTCACCACCTCCTACGGCGAGACCCTCCACGGCGTCGGCGCCCGGGTCATGTACGGCGCCACCATGCTCTACGTCCTCGCCGCCGTCCTCGCCTGGCGGCCCGGCGGCGGCTCGCCCCGGCCGATCGCCTACTCCACCGGCTTCCTGCTGCTCGCCTCCGCCCAGGTCGTCCTCGGCATCATGCGCGAGCCCGCGCTCCATGTGCCGCTCGGGGTCCTGATGTTCGGCCTCAGCGTCCTCGACCTCGGCCGGGTGGTCACCGGGCCCGCGCGGGCCCGATCGGACGCGCCGATCGCCCCATCGGCAGGACGCCCCACTGACGCGTGGACCGGCCCCGGGGCCCGTTCGTAGCGTCGGAGGCATGCGAAACGACTCCCGCGGCACCCTCGAACTGGTCCTCGCCATGGTGCTCTCCGGCACCCTCGGCGTCTTCGTCGTCGAGTCCGGCGCCTCCCCGTTCACCGTGGTCTTCTTCCGCTGCGTGTTCGGCGCGCTCGCCCTCGGCGCGTACAGCCTGGCCCGCGGCTACTTCACCGGCCACGGCCTCACCCCGCGCACCCTCGGACTCGCCGCGCTCGGCGGCGCGTTCATCGTCCTCAACTGGGTGCTGCTGTTCGAGGCGTACCGGGTGACGTCGATCTCCTTCGCCACCGTCGTCTACCACACCCAGCCGTTCTTCCTGGTGCTGCTCGGCGCCGTCGTGCTGCGCGAGCGGATCGGCGCCGGGCGGATCGGCTGGCTGGCCGTCGCCTTCGCCGGGCTCGTCCTGGTCTCCGGGATCCGCCCCGGCGACACCGCCTCGCTCGCCGGACTCGGCCTCGCCCTCGGCGCCGCCGTGCTCTACGCCCTGTCCACCGTCGTGACCAAGCGGATCACCGGCGTCCGCCCGCATCTGATCGCCCTCGTCCAGGTCACCGTCGGCATCCCGCTGCTCCTGCCGTTCGCCGACTTCGGCGAGGCGGCCCGGCTCGGCGCGGGCTGGGGCTGGCTCGCCGGGCTCGGCCTGATCCACACCGGCGTGATGTACGTGCTGATGTACGCGGCGTACGCCAAGCTGCCCACCCCGAAGATCGCGGTGATCGCCTTCACCTACCCGGCGGTCGCGATGGGCGTCGACTGGGCGGTGTACGGCCACCACATCGGCCCGCTCCAGGCGCTCGGGGTCCCGCTGATCGTCCTCGCCAGTCTCAGGGTGACGCTGCCGGCCCGCCGTCCGGCGGTTCCGCGCCCTCTTCCCGTACGAGCCGGCGGACCTGCTCCACGAACAGCCGGACATGCGCCGGAAGCCGCTTCCCCCGCCGCCACGCGATCTGCGTGAACAGCGTGAACGGCGGCTCCCAGGCCAGCACCGTCAGCGCCCCGGACGCCAGCTCCGCCCGCACCGCGATCTCGGGCAGCAGTGCCACCCCGAGCCCGGTCGCCACCCCGCGCTTGGTCGCCTCGATCGTGCCGAACTCCATGAACGGCGGCGCCCACGGGGCCAGCTCCCGCTCGAAGAGGTCCCGGTACGGGCAGCCCGGCTCAAGCCCCACCAGCTGCGCCGCCGCCAGATCCGCGCCGGTCAGCGCGGCCCGCCCGGCCAGCGGGTGGCGCGGCGAGGCCACCAGGACCAGCGGCTCGGCCGCGAGGACCTCGCTCTCCAGGCCGTCGTGCGTGGTGTCCGGCTCCATCAGGAAACCGATGTCGTACGTCCCCTGCCGCAGCGCCCGCCGGGTCTCGTCGCCGAGCGTCGGCCGCAGCGTGAGCCGCACCTTGGGATAGCGGTGGTGGAACAGTTCCAGGAGCGGCGGCAGCCGGTAGGAGGTCAGCGACTCCATGGTGCCGACCGCGATCGTCCCGGCCGGTTCGTCGCCGGTGACGACGGCGGCCCTGGCCTCGTCGGCGAGGGCGATCAGGCGGCGCGCGTACGGCAGCAGCCGCTCACCGGCCTCGGTGAGCCGGATCCGGGAGCCGAGCCGCTCGAACAGCTCGACGCCGAGCGACGCCTCCAGGGCCTTGATCTGGCCGGTGACGCTGGACTGGGCGTACGCGAGATCGGCGGCGGCCCGGGTGAAGGAGCCCACGGCCGCGACCTTCTCGAAGGTCACGAGCAGCCGCAGCTCCATCAGCTCTCGCTGTCCTGGCCACGGTCTTGGCCCCGCTCCTGGCCCTTGTCCTGCCCCTTGTCCTGGCTCTTGCCCGAGTCCTGGCCGTCGCCGCCCCGCTCGCGGCGCTTCAGCTCCTCCTCGCGGCGGCGCAGATCGGCCTCCCAGTCCTTCAGGGCGGCCTCGTCCTGCCCCGGCTGAACCGGCGCCTCGGGCCCGGCAGCCGCCTCGGGCTCGCGGCGGCTCTCCTCGCGCAGCGACTTCAGGAACTCCGGGTTGTCGTCCGGGGCCACCCAGCCGCCGCCGCGGCGGCCCGCGCCGCCCGCCACCGCGTCGCGCTTCTTGCCCGCGAAGAACCAGACCACCGGGCCGACGATCCAGAAAAGCAGGATGATGATCACCCACACGACCTTCGGCAGGTGCTTCACCTCGTCCTCGGGCGTGTTGAGGCAGTCGATGAACGCGTAGATCGTCAGCGCCAGCGGCAGGATGTACATCAACGCCCTGAGCATGTGGGACAGCCCCCTGGAAGCAGCGGCGGGCGGCGCCGTTCGGCGGCCCCGGTGACACAGCCAGCCTATCCGGTGACCGATACTGGCCCCTATGGCTTACGACGATCTCCGCTCGCTCCTCCGGGCGCTGGAGCGCGAAGGCGACCTCAAGCGCATCAAGGCCGAAGTCGATCCGTACCTGGAGGTCGGGGAGATCGTCGACCGGGTGAACAAGGCGGGAGGCCCGGCGCTGCTCTTCGAGAACGTCAAGGGCGCCGCCATGCCGCTCGCGATGAATGTCTTCGGCACCGACCGGCGGCTCCTCAAGGCACTCGGCCTGAAGTCCTACGAAGAGATCAGCGAGAAGATCGGCGGTCTGCTCAAGCCCGAGCTGCCGCACGGCTTCGTCGGAGTCCGCGAGGCGTTCGGCAAGCTGGGCTCGATGGTGCACGTGCCGCCGAAGAAGGTGAAGGACGCCCCCGTCCAGGAGGTGGTCCTGACCGGCGACGACGTCGACCTCGACCAGCTGCCCGCGCTCTTCACCTGGCCCAAGGACGGCGGCTCCTTCTTCAACCTGGGCCTCACCCACACCAAGCACCCCGAGACCGGCGTCCGCAACCTCGGCCTCTACCGCCTCCAGCGGCACGACAAGCGCACCATCGGCATGCACTGGCAGATCCACAAGGACAGCCGGAACCACTACGCGGTCGCCGCGGCGCGCGGTGAGCGGCTGCCGGTCGCCATCGCCTTCGGCTGCCCGCCGGCCGTGACGTACGCCTCGACCGCGCCGCTGCCCGGCGACATCGACGAGTACCTGTTCGCGGGCTTCGTGCAGGGCAAGCGGATCGAGATGGTCGACTGCAAGACCGTGCCGCTCCAGGTCCCGGCGCAGGCCGAGGTCGTCATCGAGGGCTGGCTGGAGCCGGGCGAGATGCTGCCGGAGGGCCCGTTCGGCGACCACACCGGCTTCTACACGCCGCAGGAACCGTTCCCCGCGCTGAAGATCGACTGCGTGACCATGCGGAAGCGTCCGCTGCTCCAGTCGATCGTGGTCGGCCGCCCGCCGACCGAGGACGGCCCGCTGGGCCGTGCCACCGAGCGCTTCTTCCTGCCGCTCCTGAAGATCATCGTGCCGGACATCGTGGACTACCACCTGCCCGAGTCGGGCGGCTTCCACAACTGCGCGATCGTCTCGATCGACAAGAAGTACCCGAAGCACGCCCAGAAGGTGATGCACGCCATCTGGGGCGCCCACATGATGTCGCTGACCAAGCTGATCATCGTGGTGGACAAGGACTGCGACGTCCACGATCTGCACGAGGTGTCCTGGCGGGCCCTCGGCAACACCGACTACGCCCGCGACCTCACCGTCGTCGAAGGCCCGGTCGACCATCTCGACCACGCCTCCTACCAGCAGTTCTGGGGCGGCAAGGCGGGCATCGACGCGACGAAGAAGCTGCCCGAGGAGGGCTACACCCGGGACGGCGGCTGGCCGGACATGGTGGAGTCGGACCCGGCGACGGCGGCCCTGGTGGACCGCCGCTGGAAGGAGTACGGGCTGTGACCACGGCCGCCGTGCCCGGCGCCGAGCCGGGCCGCACCAAAGCCTTCCTCCGGCTGGTGATGATCGAGCACTCGGTCTTCGCGCTGCCCTTCGCGTACATCGCCGCGCTGACCGCGATGTACCAGCTGGACCGGAACATCCACTGGTGGACGCTGTTCCTGGTGACGGTCTGCATGGTGGGTCTGCGGACCTTCGCCATGGCCTGCAACCGGATCATCGACCGCGAGATCGACGCCCGCAACCCGCGCACCGCCGGCCGCGAGCTGGTCACCGGCGCGGTGTCGGTGCGCTCGGCGTGGACCGGCGCGGGCGTCGCCGTCGTCGTGTTCCTCGGCGCGGCGGCCCTGCTCAACCCGCTCTGCCTGGCGCTCGCGCCGCTCGCGGTGATCCCGATGGTGATCTACCCGTACGGGAAACGGTTCACCAACTTCCCGCACGCCATCCTCGGCCTCGCCCAGGCCATGGGCCCGATCGGCGCCTGGCTCGCGGTGACCGGCGAGTGGTCCTGGGACGCGGTGATCCTGGGCCTCGCGGTCGGCATCTGGATCGGCGGCTTCGACCTGATCTTCGCCTGCCAGGACGTCCAGGCGGACCGCGCCCACGGCGTGAAGTCGGTCCCGGCCCGCTTCGGCATCCCGGCCGCCCTGTGGGGCGCCCGCGGCTCGGCCGTCGTGACCACCGGACTGCTGGTCTGGTACGCGCTGGCGACCGACGCGGGGCTGTTCTTCTGGGTCGGGCTCGTGGTCGTGATCGCCGCGTTCTGCTACGAGCACTCGATCGTGAAGCCGCACGACCTGTCCCGGCTCAACCGGGCGTTCTTCACCACGAACGGCTTCATCGGCATCTCGCTCTTCGTGTGCGCGCTGCTCGACCTGCTGGTGCGCGGCCTGACGGTGTAGCCCCTCCGACGGGCGTACGGTTTCCCGCCCCGCTCAGTCGATGACGAAGCGCGGGCGGGCCGGGGCGGCTGCCGCGGCCGCCGGATCGGGCTGGTTCATCTGCCGGAAGCCGCCCAGCGGGTTGCTCCAGCTGTCGTCGCTGCTGTCGGAGTCGTAGTCCGAGTTCGGACCCATGTCGGCGGCGATGTCCTCGCCCTTGCGCGGCGCCCCGCTCTTGTCGTTGCGGCGCTTGATCGAGTCCTGGAGCGTGTTCGGGTTCTCCAGGAGCGGCATCCCGAGGCCCGGCGCGGACTCACCGGTCGCGGCCGTGAAGGCGGCGCGGGCGAAGGTGGTGCAGTTGAAGGTGGCCAGGTTGTACTCGCGGCCCTCGCTGCTCCGGATGAACTCGCGGGCGTTGTTGTACTGCTCCTCGGTGAGCTCCGCCGTCAGCTTGGACGAGGCGTTGTCCGGGCTGTCGTGGTTCCGCTTGACGACGCCCTGCACCGACGTGAACGGCTTGTTGTGGGGGACGTTCTCGGCGGGGAAGAAGCCGTACGACTTCCAGGTCGACTGCCCGCCCTCCTCCTTGTAGAGGGCGACCCAGGCGTGGCCGAGGGCGAGGTTCGCCCAGTAGTCGAGGTGGTGGGTGCGGCTGTTCTTCGTGGTCTGGATCTGGATCCGGTAGCGCGGCGGCGCGGCCGTGGTCGCCGCGTCGCTCGCCCCGCCGCTCGACGAGCTGTCGGAGTCGGCCCGCTGCACGGCCCGCTGCCGGCCGACCGCGTCGACGGCGGCCGCGTTCCCGGCCCCGGCCTGCATCGCGCGCAGCCCGGCGGGACTGAGCGGCCGCCCGGCCCCGGCGCCCTGGGCGAGCCGCTCGGCGTGCGGCTGCGGGCCCTGCTGGGCGTTGCGGACGCCCGGGGCGCGGCCCGGCGCGGGGCGGCCCGCGGCGCGGTCTCGGTGGGTGAACATGGCCGCTCCGGAAGGCGAGACGTCAGGACGTGCGCGTCCGCAGTCTTCCGGGGTACGGCGGGGCCGGTCGAGGGCCCCGGGGGCAGAGCCGGGGGCAACGCGGGGCGGCCGGGCGGTCCGGGGGCCCGAGGAACGGGTTCCTGCCCGGTCCGTCAGGCGGGGGTGCCCGCCGCCGTGCGGCGGCGCAGCAGGACGGCCGCGACGATTCCGGCGAGCAGCCCGCACAGGTGCCCCTGCCAGCTGATCACCGGCTGCGGCACGAGCCCGGTCAGCATCGTGCCGCCCCAGACCGCGCCGACCAGCAGGCCGACCAGGACGTCCAGCGGGCGCCGGTTCACCAGGCCGCGCACCACCAGATAGCCGAACAGGCCGAAGACCAGTCCTGAGGCGCCGAGGGTGAGGGTGTTCGGCGGGGCGGACAGCCAGATGCCGAAGCCGCCCGCGAGCACGATGAACGCGCTGACGAGGAGGAAGCGGCGGATGCCGCCGAGCGCGGTGAGGAAGCCGAGCACGAGCAGCGGCACGCTGTTCGAGGCGACGTGCCCGAAGCCGAGGTGGAGGAAGGCGGCGGGGACGATGTGCGACAGCTGGGACGGGTCGCGGGGCACGATCCCGTACGGGTCGAGGGCGTGCCCGGTGACCAGGTCGACGCCCTCCAGGGCCCACAGCAGCGCCACCCAGCCGAGCATCAGCTTGGCCGCGGCCTTCGCCCGGTCGGCCCGCGACCACGTGTCCGGCGTGGCCAGGATGCCGCTGGTCCCGCCTCGGCCCGGTTCCACCACAAGCCCCCCTTGCGTGCGGCACCCGCGGTGCCCTGTTGACGTCCGGGGGACCTTACCGGGTGGCCCGGACGCGGCTGCGGATAGGCTCGTCGGCGTGGAGCCGGTGAACAAGCAGCAGCGTCGTCCGTGGGTCGTGGGAGTGTCCGGAGCGTCCGGGACGCCGTACGCCGCCGCCGTGCTGCGAGGGCTGCTCGCGGCGGGCGAGAGCGTCGACCTGATCGTGTCGCGGGCGTCGCGGCTGACCCTGCTGGACGAGACGGGGATCGCCTTCCGGGACGCGCACTGGCGCGAGGACCTGGCGACGTGGCTGGCGCGTGGCGCGGACGGGAAGCCGGACTCGTTCGACGTGTCGGGCCGGCTCGCCGACGCGCTGGACGACGTGCGGTACTGGGCGGCCGGTGACCTGGCCGCGGGGCCGTCGTCCGGCTCGTACCCGGTGCAGGGGATGCTGATCGTGCCCGCCTCGACGGCCTCGGTCGCCGGGGTGGCGCTGGGTCTGTCGAAGGATCTGCTGCAGCGGGTGGCGAGCGTGACGCTGAAGGAACGGCGTCCGCTGGTCGTGGCCGTGCGGGAGACCCCGCTGAACGGTCAGACGCTCAAGCACATGGTGACGCTGGACGAGGCGGGCGCCGTGGTGCTGCCCGCCTCTCCGGCGTTCTACGCGGGTGCGACGCACATCCAGGATCTGGTGGACTTCGTCGCCGGGCGGGTGCTCGACGCGGCAGGGGTGCCGCACGGCCTGTACCGCCGGTGGGAAGGGGAACTGGGAGGTTCCCGGGAGTGACGGGGAGTCGGTGACGGGGAGCTAGCGCTTCTTGGCGGCCGAAGGCTTCTTCGCGGCGCGCCGAGCTGCGGTGGACGGCTGGTGGGCACGCGAGCGGTTGGCCAGGTCCTGCAGCTCGCGCATACGGGCGTAGGCCATCTCGATCGTGTACACGGTGAACCACTCCTGAAAGATCGTCTTTGATCTGCTGAAAGATTCACAGGGTGTCGCCCCTGTGTGCCTTAGATTCTATACCTATACTCGCGGTATCGCTGGACAATGGAAGGCTTCATACCTATGGACGCCGTGGACAGGCAGCTCATCCAGGCCCTGCGCGAGAACGGCCGGGCCTCGTACGCCGAGCTCGGACGGCTCGTCGGGCTCTCCGGCCCCTCGGTCACCGACCGCATCAACCGCCTCGAAGCGGCCGGTGTCATCACCGGCTACCGCGCCACCGTCGACGCGGCCTCGCTCGGGCTCGGCGTCACCGCCCTGATCGGCATCTCGCTCTCCGACGCCGCCGACCACGAGGACGTGGCCCGGCGCCTGAAGGACCTCGCCGAGATCGAGGACTGCTGGTTCATCGCGGGCGACGACTCCTTCATGCTCAAGGTCCGCGTCGGCGACGTCGACGGTCTGGAGAAGACGATCCGCCGGCTCTCCGGCACCAAGGGCGTCTCCCGCACCCGCACCACGATCGTGCTCTCCACCAAGTGGGAGAACCGGGTCGGGGATCTGCCGGAAGAGGGCTGAGAGTACGGTGGTGGGGCGCCGTTCCCGGCGCCCGACCGCGCCGGGTCGCACCCGGTTCGCGCACGCAGACGAGAGTGGGAGGCGACCGTATGGACGCGGGGCTCAAGCGGGAGCTGGAGCAGAAGGTCCGCGCCGGTGAGCGGCTGAGCCGTGAGGACGGCATCGCGCTCTACGAGTCGGACGACCTCGCCTGGCTCGGCGGTCTGGCCCACGAGGTCAGGACCCGCAAGAACGGTGACCTGGTCCACTTCAATGTCAACCGGCATCTGAACATGACCAACGTCTGCACCGCCTCCTGCGCCTACTGCTCCTTCCAGCGCAAGCCGGGCGAGAAGGACGCGTACACCATGCGCATCGAGGAGGCCGTGCGCCTCGCGAAGGCGATGGAGAACGAGAACCTCACCGAGCTCCACATCGTCAACGGGCTGCACCCCAACCTGCCCTGGCGCTACTACCCGCGCTCGCTCTCCGAGCTGAAGAAGGCGCTGCCGAACGTCTCCCTGAAGGCGTTCACGGCCACCGAGATCCACCACTTCGAGACCATCTCGGGCCTCTCCGCCTCCGAGATCCTCGACGAGCTGATCGAGGCCGGTCTGGAGTCGCTGACCGGCGGCGGCGCCGAGATCTTCGACTGGGAGGTCCGCCAGCACATCGTGGACCACCGCACCCACTGGGAGGACTGGTCCCGGATCCACCGGCTCGCGCACGAGAAGGGTCTGAAGACCCCGTGCACGATGCTGTACGGGCACATCGAGGAGCCCCGGCACCGGGTGGACCACGTGCTGCGGCTGCGTGAGCTGCAGGACGAGACCGGTGGCTTCCAGGTCTTCATCCCGCTGCGCTACCAGCACGACTTCGTCGACATGCAGGACGGCAAGGTCCGCAACAAGCTCCAGGCGCGCACCCAGATGGCGACCGGTGCCGAGGCCCTGAAGACCTTCGCGGTCTCCCGGCTGCTGTTCGACAACGTGCCGCACGTCAAGGTCTTCTGGGTGATGCACGGCGTCCAGACCGCGCAGCTGGCGCTCCAGCACGGCGCGGACGACATGGACGGTTCGGTCGTCGAGTACAAGATCACGCACGACGCCGACAACTACGGCACCCCGAACAAGCTGACCCGCGAGGACCTGCTCGAACTGATCACGGACGCCGGGTTCCGCCCGGTGGAGCGCAACACGCGCTACGAGATCATCCGCGAGTACCCGGGTCCGGACGCGGAGCGCCGCGAGGCGCCGCAGCCGATGCGGTTCTGACCGCGTCGATCCGTCCCGCGCGTCCGCTGCGGTCGCGCGGTGCTCAGTCAAGCGGCAGCAGCATGATGATGTCGTCGCGGTCGTCGCCCGGGGAGACCCGGATGGCGGCCGGGACGCGTCCGACCTCCTTGTACCCGGCGCGCGCGTAGAACGCGTCGACGCCGGTGCCGCCCCGGCAGGTCAGCCGGATCGCCTCGATGTGGCCGAAGCCCTCGGCGGTCCGCGCCGCGTCCTCGACGGCGGCCATCAGCTCCCTGCCGTACCCCTTGCCCTGATGGCGGGGGTGCACCATCACCGTGTACAGCCACACCCAGTGGGTCATCAGCTGGTGGGTGTTGTACGTGAAGAACGCGGTGGCGGCGATCTCGCCCGCCGCGTCCCGCCCGACGAGCAGCCGGGTGCCGCCCTCCGCCATCCCGACCAGGTGCTTGAGCAGCGAGGGCCGGATCTCGTCCGGGGTCACCGGCGGGGTGAAGCCGACCGAGCCGCCCGCGTTGGAGACGTCCGCCCAGAGGGCGAGGACGCCGTCGCGGAGCGCGGGGTCGATGGCCGGATCCAGCTCAAAAGTAAGGGACATGTCCGCAGAGTACCTATTACCTGGCGAGGCTCTCAAGAGCTGACGACCTTCGCCCGTCCGGTTCGGGACCTTCGGCGGTAGGGGCGGGGTAAGGGGAGGCGTAGCTTGTGAATGTATTCACAAGCTCGCGCCGCGAGTTCGGTACGAGGAAGGGGAGAAGGTCCCGTCATGGCCGCTCTGCACACGCCGGAACGTCACACCACCACCCAGCGGGTCGGCGGACCCGGCAGCCAGGACGAGGTGCTGGTCCGCTCGGGCAAGGCCCGCGCCCTGCTCGCCGTCGCCCGCGTCCTGACCGGGTTCTACTTCCTGTGGGCCTTCCTCGACAAGGTCTTCGGCCTCGGCAAGTCGACCCCGTCGGAGGGCGCCTGGATCCGTGGCGGACACCCCACCGAGGGCTTCCTGCTGCACGGCACCACCGGCCCGTTCGCCCACGTCTTCGACTCGGTCGCGGGCGCCTGGTGGCTGGACACCCTCTTCATGCTCGGCCTGGCCGGGGTCGGCCTCGCCATGATGCTCGGCATCGGCATGCGGATCGCCGCCGCCTCGGGCGCGCTGATGATGGGCTTCATGTGGCTGGTCACCCTGTGGCCCGGCACCAACCCGATCATGGACGACCACTGGATGATCGCCATGGTGCTGCTGATCACCGCCGCGACCGGCGCGGGCCGCTACTACGGCCTCGGCGGCTGGTGGGCCGGCCTGAAGCCGGTGCGCGAGCACCGCTGGCTGATCTGATCCGAAGCCGGCCGTGGTCGGCCTTCGGGAGCCGGGTCCGGCGCGACATCCCGCGCCGGACACCCCGGTCAGATCGAGCGTCCCTCCCCGTGCTTCACTGGAGGGACGCTCGTCCGGTATGGGAGGGACACGCATGCTCCGCTACACCCTGATGCGCCTCGGCATCTTCGCCGGCAGCTTCCTCGCGCTGTGGGGCCTGGTCTACGTCGGCGTGCTGCCGCGCGGCCTCGGCGACTCCAACCTGCTCTGGGTCCTGGTGCTCGCCCTGCTGGTCTCCGCGCCGCTCAGCTTCGTGCTGCTGCGCAAGGTGCGTGACGACGCCAGCGCCGAGGTCGTGGCGCGGGTCGACCGGGCGAAGGGCCGCCTGGAGGCGAACCGCTCGGCCGAGGACGCCGCGTAACGCCGTCCTCGTCCTCGTCCTCGCAAAACTGGCTTGATAAAGCTGACGTAAGTTAGCTCACATCACCGATACGTCCGGACACCCCGGGCGGGAGCTTCGAAGGCTCCCGCCTGGGGTGTTCTGCGTTTCGCAGGCGTTCCCACATCCTGGGATCCCAAAGAATGGCTTTGAGGATCTCAAAGTTCAAGTGTTAACGTGTTCGCCATGACGTCCGCAGCGCACCTCTCCCACGCCCTGAGCAGCCCGCTCGTGGCGCGCCTGCACGTCGATCTGTGCCGCTGTATGTCCGCGGTCTGTCGCCGCGCGTTCTGATCCGGCATCATGCAGCGGCCCGCGCCCGTGGCGCGTGCGAGTGCCGCACCCCCCGTCCCCGTATTTCCCCCGATACGCACCAGTGGAGTGCCCGTGTCCGCGTCCGCTTCCGCGCCCGCGAAGTCCCCGTCCCGTATACCCAAGGTCCCGTTCTGGGCCCAGATCGTCGCCGGTCTCTTCATCGGCGTGCTGCTCGGCTGGCTCGCCCGCAGCCAGGACATCGGCTGGCTGAAGGAGACCCTCGGCCAGGTCGGCGGCATCTTCGTCCAGCTGCTCAAGCTGGCCGTCGCGCCCCTCGTGTTCTTCGCGATCCTCGTCTCGATCACCAACCTGCGGAAGGTCAACAACGCGGCCCGGCTCGCCGCGCAGACCCTCATCTGGTTCATGATCACCTCGCTGATCGCGGTCGCCATCGGCCTCGCGATCGGCCTGCTCACCAACCCGGGCGCGGGCACCGGCCTGACCCCGAAGGACGGCAAGCTCCCCGAGCACCAGGGCAGCTGGATCGACTTCCTCACCGGGATCGTCCCGACGGACGTGATCACCCCGTTCACCGAGCTGAACGTGCTCCAGATCGTCTTCATGGCGGCCGTCGCCGGTATCGCCGCGCTCAAGCTCGGCGAGAAGGCGCAGCCGATCCTCACGCTCTCCGAGTCGGTCCTGGAGCTGCTCCAGAAGGCCCTGTGGTGGGTCATCCGGCTCGCCCCGATCGGCACCGCCGGTCTCATCGGCCGCGCCATCGTGAACTACGGCTGGGACCTGATCGGCAAGTACGCCACCTTCACCGCGGACGTCTACATCGGCTGCGCCCTGGTGATGTTCGGCGTCTACCCGCTGCTGCTCGCGACCGTCGCCAAGCTGAACCCGCTGCAGTTCTACAAGGGCGCCTGGCCCGCGATCCAGCTGGCCTTCGTCTCCCGCTCCTCGGTCGGCACCATGCCGGTCACGCAGCGCGTCACCGAGCGCCTCGGCGTCCCGAAGGAGTACGCCTCCTTCTCCGTGCCGTTCGGCGCGACCACCAAGATGGACGGCTGCGCCGCGATCTACCCGGCGCTCGCCGCGATCTTCATCGCGCAGATCTTCGACGTGCAGCTGGGCGTCAAGGAGTACCTGCTCATCGCCTTCGTCTCGGTGATCGGCTCGGCGGCCACCGCCGGTCTGACCGGCGCGACGGTCATGCTGACCCTGACCCTCTCCACCCTGGGCCTGCCCCTGGAGGGCGTCGGTCTGCTCATGGCGATCGACCCGATCCTCGACATGATGCGCACCGCGACCAACGTGGCCGGCCAGGCCCTGGTCCCGGTCATCGTCTCGGCCCGGGAGAAGATCCTGGACCTCGCCGCGTACGAGTCGGCCTCGGCCTCGCCGGTCGACGACCTGGTCGACGGCCGTGACGCCGACGCCAAGGTCCCGGTGGCCGCTGCCGCCTGACCCGTCCGGTCCCGCCTGACCCGCCTGACCCGTCCGGTCCTGCAGTCGAGGCCCGCGCCCCCCCGGAACACCCGGAGGGAGCGCGGGCCTTCGGCGTTCCGGCGGGCCGCCGCGCCGTCGGGGATCTGTCCAAATCCCGTTCCACACCCTAGATTTACTCGGAAGTAAGGTTACTGTCCGGTTCTCCCCGAGGAGCCGCACGTGCCCGTCGTGTCCGAGCAACAGCCGGTGCCCGAGCCCGAGTTGGTCCGGGTCGACGGAGTGGTGCGGGAAGCGGCCGTGGCGCCGCTCGCCGGGCCGGTGCGACGGGGGTCGCTCGCCGACCTGCCGTACGACACCGCCCGTGACGAACCCGGCGCGGTGCTCTTCTCCCGCAAAGGGGAAGGGGGCTGGCAGGACGTGACCGCCGCCAGGTTCGCCGCCGAGGTGCACGCGGTGGCCAAGGGGCTCGTCGCGCAGGGACTGCGGCCGGGCGACCGGCTCGCCCTGATGGCCAGGACCCGCTACGAGTGGACCCTGCTCGACTTCGCCGCCTGGGCCGCCGGACTGATCACCGTGCCGGTCTACCCGACCTCGTCGGCGTACCAGACCCGCTGGATCCTCCAGGACTCCGGCGCCGCCGCCTGCGTCGTCGAGGACGCCGCGCAGGCCCGGATCGTCTCCGCCGAACGCCGCCAGCTGCCCTCCCTCGGCCAGCTCTGGGTGCTCGACACCGGCGCCGTCGACCAACTGCGCAAGGCCGGGGCACGGGTCCCCGACGAGGCCGTCACCTCACGGCGCGGACTGCTCACCCCCGAGACCCTCGCCACCCTCATCTACACCTCCGGCACCACCGGCCGCCCCAAGGGCTGCGCCCTCACCCACGCCAACTTCTTCGCCGAGGTCGACAACGCGGTCGCGCTGCTCCACCCCGTCTTCAGCTCGGTCAGCAAGGAACCCGCCGCCACCCTGCTGTTCCTGCCGCTGTCCCACGTCTTCGGCCGGATGGTCGCCATCGGCTGCGTCCGGGCCCGGGTCCGGGTCGGCCACGCGCCCTCCGTCGAAGGCCCCGAACTCCTCGCCGACCTCGCGAGCTTCAAGCCCACCTTCCTGCTCGCCATCCCCTACGTCCTGGAGAAGGTGTTCCACACCGCCCGCGCCACCGCCGAACGCGCCGGCCGCGCCGCCTCCTTCGACCGTGCCGCCCGGGTCGCCGAACGCTACGGGCGCGGCGCCGCCGCCCGGGCCCGCCCCTCGCTCGGCCTGCGCGCCGCCCACGCCCTCTACGAACCGCTGGTCTACCAGCGGATCAGGGCCGCGCTCGGCGGCAAGGTCCGGCACGTCATCAGCGGCGGCTCGCCGCTCGGCGCCCGCCTCGCCGAGTTCTTCGCGGGCGCCGGGGTCGACGTGTACGAGGGGTACGGCCTGACGGAGACCACCGCCGCCGCCACCGTCACCCCGCTGCGCGGCCCGCGCCCCGGCACCGTCGGCAGCCCGCTGCCAGGCACCGCCGTGCGGATCGCGCCCGACGGCGAGATCTGGCTCAAGGGCGGGCACGTCTTCGCCGGTTACTGGGACGCGCAGCGCGGGGTGGCGCTGCCGTACACCGACGAGGGCTGGTTCCCGACCGGTGACCTCGGGGCCCTCGACGACGAGGGCCATCTGCGGATCACCGGCCGCAAGAAGGACATGATCGTCACCTCGGCGGGCAAGAACGTGGCCCCCGCGCCGCTGGAGGACTGGCTGCGGGCCCACCCGCTGATCGCCCAGTGCATGGTGCTCGGCGACGCCCGCCCGTACGTCACGGCGCTCGTCACCCTGGACCACGAGGGCCTGACGCACTGGCGCCGGATGCGGCACAAGGACCATCTGGCGCTGTGGGAACTGGCCCGCGACGAGGAGCTGATCGGCGTGGTGCAGCGGGCCGTCGACGACGCCAACCGGCTGGTGTCACGGGCCGAGTCGATCCGCGCGTTCCGCATCCTGACCAGCGAGTGGACGGAGTCGGGCGGCCACCTCACGCCGTCCCTGAAACTGCGCAGACGGGCGGTGCTGCGGGACTTCGCCCGGGAGATCGAGGACATGTACCCGCACTGACCGGGTCCGTACCCGGACTCCCGTCACGGCCAGAGCAGTTCCCGCTCCCAGAGACCGTCGTCGTGGCGCCGGTAGCGCAGCCGCACGTGCCGCCGCCGCTCGTCGCCCTGGAAGAACTCGACCTCCCGCGGCTCCACCAGGTACGGCGTCCAGCTCGGCGCGTCCGCGTCCGGCTCGGCCACCGCCCGCTCCCAGGCCGCCGTGCTCGCCGCCGCCAGCTCGTCGAGGGAGCCCAGCGGCTCGCTCTGGCGCCCGACGAGCGCCGAGGCGAGGGCGCCGGTGGTCCGGGCGTGCAGATCGGCGTACGCCTCCGCCCGCGTCCCGGCCACCACCCGGCCCCGCACCCGGACCTGGCGCCCCTGCGCGGCCCAGTAGAAGGTGAGCGCGGCCACCGGCCGGTCGGCCAGCTGACGCCCCTTGGCACTGCCGGAGTGCGAGGCGAAGTGCCAGCCGCGCCCGTCCGCCCCGTGCAGCATCACGACCCGGCTGTCCGGCAGCCCGTCGCCGTCCACGGTGCCCAGCGTCATGGTGTGCGGCTCCACCACCCCACCCCCGACGGCCGCCACGAACCACCGCCGGAACAACTCCACCGGCTCGTCCGGCACGTCCGCCGGATCGAACCCGGGCAGTGTGGTGTCCCAGACCCTAAGAGACCGCAGGGCCTCCTGAAAACGCCGTTCGTCGTCCATGGCGTCCATCATGAGGCCCTGCGGGGGTGCGCCGCGGCGCACGGGGGTGGGTCGGTCGTTCAGTCGCGGCCCAGGATCACCGTGCCCGATGAGCAGAACCAGCCGCCGGTGCCGGAGGCGACCGCGAGGTGGGGCAGGGAGCCGTCGGGGCGGCGGGTCTGGCGGCCGGGGGCCTCGCCGCGGAGCTGGCGGACCGCCTCGACCAGCAGGAACAGGCCGCGCATCCCGGGGTGGCAGGCGGAGAGGCCGCCGCCGTCGGTGTTCACCGGGACCCGGTCCTTCTCCGCGAAGTACGCGCCGCCCTCGCCCTTCGCGCAGAACCCGAGGTCCTCCAGGGTCACCAGGGTCATATAGGTGAAGGCGTCGTAGATCTCGGCGACGTCGATGTCGGCGGGGGTGACGCCCGCGCGCTCGAAGGCCAGGCGGCCGCTGACGGCGGCGGGCGAGACGGTGAAGTCCGCCCATTCCGACATCGTCGTGTGCGACACGTGCTCGCCGGTGCCGAGCACCCAGACCGGTGCCTTCGCGGTGTCCGGCACCAGGTCCTCGGCGACCAGCAGGACCGCGCAGCCGCCGTCGCTGCGGATGCAGCAGTGCAGCTTGGTGAACGGGTCCGCGATCATCGGTCCGGCCAGGACCTCGTCCACGGTGACCGGGGTGCGGAACATCGCCTCCGGGTTGAGCGCCGCGTTCGCCCGGGCGTCGACCGCGACCGCGGCGAGCTGCTCCAGGGTGGTGCCGTACTCGTGCATGTGACGGCGCGCGGCCATCGCGTACTTGGCGATCAGGCTGTGCCCGTACGGCACTTCGAACTGCAGCGGCCCGCGCGAGCCGAACGACAGGTTGCCGGTGCGGCGGCGCGCCTTGATGTCGGCGCGGGCGGTGGAGCCGTAGACCAGCAGCACCGCGTCGGCGTGCCCGGCCGCGATCGCGTCGGCGGCGTGCGCCGCCATCACCTCCCAGGTGGCGCCGCCCACCGAGGTGGAGTCCACCCAGCGGGGCCGCAGCCCCAGGTACTCGGCCACCTCCACCGGGGCGAGGGTGCCGAGCCCCGCCGAGGCGAGGCCGTCGATCACCGCGCGGTCGAGCCCGCTGTCGGCGAGCGCGCGGCGGGCGGCCTGGGCGTGCAGCGCGTACGGAGTGGCCTCGTCGACCCGGCCGCAGTCGGCGAGGGCTATGCCGGCGACCGCGACGCGACGACGGCGTTCCGGTGTGATGGTGGGCATGAATCTGACGGTACATCAGATTCGACGGGATCCCGAGGGTCTGGCGCTCTGTGCTTCTGCCCCACACGGCTCTAGCATGACGGCCCGTCAGATACGGAGGGGAGCCCATGCACACCGCCGCCGTCACCGAGGAACAGCGGGAGATTCGCCGCACCCTGCGCGAACTCCTCGCGAAGAGAGCGGGACCCGCCGAGGTCCGCGCCGCCGTCACCACCCCCGAGGGGTACGACACCGGGCTCTGGGCCACCATGGCCGGCACCCTCGGCCTGCCCGGACTCACCCTGCCCGAGACGTACGGCGGAATCGGCTGCGGCCCCGCCGAACTCGCCCTCGTCTGCGAGGAGACCGGCCGCGTCCTCGCCCCCTCCCCGCTGCTCGCCACCGCCGTGCTCGGCGCCCCGCTGATCGCCGCCCTCGGCACCGACACCCAGCGCGCCGAACTGCTGCCGAGGATCGCCGACGGCACCCTCACCTGCGCCCTCGCCCTCCCGGGCGGCTCGCTCCCGCTCGCCCTCGCCCTCACCGGCGACAACACCGCCGTCCCCTGGGCCGGCGGCGGCCGCTCCGGCGGCGTCCAGGCCACCCGCCCGGACGACGGGCCCTGGCGGCTGTACGGCGAGGCCGGACACGTCCTCGACGGACACAGCGCCGGACTGCTGCTGGTCGCCGCACACGCCGGAGGCTTCCCGCGCAGCCGCACCCTGCTCTTCCTGGTCCGCCCCGACGCCGCCGGACTCGACCGCCGCCGGGTACCCACCCTGGACCTCACCCGCGCCCAGGCCACCCTGCAACTGAGGGACGTGGAGGCCGAGTTGCTGGGCGAGGAACCGATGGAGACACTGCCCGCGCTCGCCGCCGCCGGACGCAACGCGGCCATCGCGCTCGCCGCCGAGGCGGTGGGCGCGGCGCGCGGCGCGCTCGACCGGACCGTGGAACACGCCTCGACCCGCGAGCAGTTCGGCCGCCCCATCGGCTCCTTCCAGGCGGTCAAGCACCGTCTCGCCGATCTGCTCGTCCAGGTCGAGTCGGCCCGCTCGCTCACCCTGTGCGCCGCCCGCGCGGCCGAGGCAGAGGCGGCGGCGGCCGAGGCCGGGGGAGGGGGCGGGGAGCCGGACCCGGCGTCCGCCGCGCTCGCGCTCGCCCAGGCCCTGGAGGCCCAGCGGGCCGCCGCCGCCGAGACCGTCCAGCTGCACGGCGGCATCGGCATCACCTGGGAGCACGACGCCCAGCTCTACTTCAAGCGGGCCGCCGCCGACGAACTCCTCTTCGGCCCCGCCGTCCGGCTGCGCGCCCGGGCCGCCGAGACCATCGGCCTGTTCGGCGACGCGGGCAGCGGACCCGGCACCGGCGCCGCCGGGCGCACGGCGGGGGAGGTGGCCTAGATGGCACCCGTCGGACTGCGCATGATGCAGAAGGTCTCCGCCACCCGCACCTTCGCCAAGGTCGCCCCGCACGTCATCCCCGCCATGGACCGGGCCGTGCACCGGCTCACCCGGGGCAAGGTGCTGCTCAGCGCCAGGATGCTGCCCGGCGTGATCCTCACGGCGAAGGGCGCCAAGTCCGGACGGCCCCGGGTCACCCCGCTCGCCTGCATGCCCGAGGGCGACGGCAGCTGGCTGCTGATCGGCTCCAACTTCGGCCGCCCCGGCCACCCTTCGTGGACCGCGAACCTGCTCGCCCACCCCGCCGCCGAGATCAGCTGGCGCGGCGAGAGCTTCCCGGTCACCGCCCGGCTGCTGCGCGGCGAGGAACGGGCGGCGGCCTGGCAGGCGGCCCTCGCCTTCTGGCCGCCGTACGCCACCTACCAGGCGCGGATCGACCGCGAGATCAGACTGTTCCGGCTGACCCGGGGCTGACCGGGGGCTCCTGGCCGGGGCGGGGCGGGGCGGCCGGCACCCGCCCCGTCACCGTGAACGCCACCGAGTACGTCAGCGTCTCCTCGCTGTCCAGATGCGCCAGGAACACCCCGACCGCCCGCTCCGCCGCCTCCGCCGAGCCCAGCGCCCGCGCGATCAGCGGCCGGGCGATGTCCAGCTTCAGCGCCCACTGCTCCCGCTCCACCGGGTCGATCCGGCCCGCGATCAGGTGGTACGGGTCCACCCGCACCGCGAGCTCGGTCAGTCCGGCCGAGCGGGCGAGCCCGAAGAGGCGCCGACCGGTGTGCGGGTCGAAACCGGCCGCCCCGAGCGCCGCCGTCACCGGGTCGAGCAGCGCGCGCAGTTCGGGCCCGACCGGGTCGTGCCAGACCAGCTGGCCGTCCAGGTCGAAGAGCACCACATGGCCGCCCGGCCGGGTCACCCGCGCCATCTCGGCGACGGCCCGGCCGCGCTCGGCGACGTACTGGAGCATCAGGCGCGAGTAGACCAGGTCGAACGAGCCGTCCGCGAAGGGCAGTTCGCGGGCGTCCCCGGTGCGGCGCAGCAGGGCGCCGCCGGCCTGCCCGCCGGTGCCCGCGGCCAGCCGCTCCGGGTTGCCGTCGAACGCCGTCACCTCGGCGCCCGGCCGGGCCCGCAGGACCGCCTCGGCGAGGTGCCCGGGACCCGCGCCGACGTCGAGCACCCGGGACCCGGCGGCGCCCGGCGGCGGCAGCACCGGGTCCAGGTACTCCCGTACCCAGCCGTCCGCGTCGACCTTCGCGATCAGCCGCCCGGCCTCGCGCCGGTCCTCCATCAGATACGGTACGGCGCTCACGCGCTCCTCCTCGGGGTCGTGGCGGCGACGGCGGGGGCCCCGCCGCGGCCCTGGCGGCGGCGCTCGTACAGGCCGTCGATGTGGCGGGCGAAGTCCTGGCCCGAGCTGCCGAGCCAGAGGGCGCGGCTGTACGGGCGGACGGGTTCGGCGCCCGCCGGCAGCAGCCGGTCCATCGGGGTCTCGCTCGCGACCGGGATCCTGGCCGGTTCGAAGTCGGCGTAGACGGGGGCGACGGCGGCGAGCAGCGCGCCGACCGCCGCCCGGGCCGCCGGAGGGTCGAGCGCGGGGTCGACGAGGAGGTCGCAACGATTCTCCAGGAAGGAGAAGTTGAAGCCGAGCGGGCCCCGGGTGGCGAGCGCGGCGGCCTGGATCCGGCCCGCCCGGTCGTGGTGCACGAAGATCCGCCGGTAGCGGCGCAGCCCGACGAGCCGGTAGAGCCGGTCGACCTCGTCGAGGCCCAGGTCGCCGAGGTCCAGGCTCTCGGCCCTGACGAAGACCTCGCCCCGGCAGCGGGCGGCGAACGCGGCGAGCTCGGGGCAGGCGCCGCCGTCCAGCTCGGTCACCGGGCCGGGCCCGGAGCCGGGTCCGCCGAGGGCGTGGGCGAGGGTGAGCGGGACCATCAGGTAGTCGCCGGGCAGCACGGTCGCGGCGGCCGGGCCGAGGCTGTCGGCGACGGTGCCGAACACCAGGGCGGCGAAACGGTTGCTCGGGCTGAACCAGTTCTGCTGGGCGAGGTCCGTGCCCCGGTCGGCGCGCATCGCGAGCGCCGTCGTCATCACGGCCCGGCCGCCCGCCAGGGTGCCGGAGGAGACCAGGTGCTGGGACTGCCAGCCGCCGTGCGTGGAGCGCCAGCCGGACACGGAGGCCCAGCCGCCGCCCGGCTCCTCGTGGCTGATCTCCGCCATCAGGAGCTCGCCCGCGCGGCGGGCGCGGCGCCAGTTGTCGAGGATCAGCGCCCGGTACGGGGCGAGCCGGGCGCGCTTGGCGGGGTAGAGGAAGCGGGAGCTCTCGTACCGCTCGAAGAGCGCCGAGGGGGGCAGCGCGTTCACCCGGCAGTCGGGGTCGGCCGCGACCCGGGCGTCGGGTGTCTCGCGGGACGCGGGGGCGCCGGATAAGGGCGTGGCGGGGGCGCGGTCCATGACCGCCGGGGAGTTCATCGGCTGTGCCGTCCTGTTGGTGGGGTGTCGTGTCGTCGGATCAGGTGATCATCCGAAGCACCAACGGCGGCCCGGGGGAAAGGTGACGGCCGTCCGTATGAACTTCGCCGGGCGGCCCGGTGCCCGGGAAAGGAAACGCCGGCGGGGCTCCCGTACCCGATGAGGGGTGTGTACGGGGGCCGCCGCCGGCGCGACAGGACGGGTGAGGAGCTGCGGGCTCCGGGGTCAACGCGCGGAGATCCGCGCGGGGTTCACTTCGTCGGCTTCTTGCCGGTGATCCCCAGGTGCACCAGGAGGGCGAGGTTCGGCTTGAGTTCGGCCTGCTTCACGCCCCAGGTCTGGAAGCCCTTCTGGTGTCCGGCGACGGACGCCAGCATGGCCACCAGGGAGCCCGCCATGGCGGCCGGGCTGATGTCCTTGTCGACCTTGCCCTTCGCCTGGAGGTCCTTCACCGCGTCCGTCAGGGAGTTGGTGACCGAGTTCAGGATCTTCATGCGGATCTTGTAGAACCGCTTGTCGCCCTCCGCGGCCCCGAGGTCCACCACCCGCAGGATCGCGTCGTGCTTGCGCCAGAAGTCCAGGAAGCCCTCGACCAGGTCCTCGGAGCTCTGCCAGCCGGCCTTGCCGATCCAGGAGCGTCCGGAGACCAGTTCGGTCAACCCGGCGCCCTCCTTGGCCATTTCCTCCGCGATTTCGAGGACGGCGCCCTCGACGTCAGGGAAGTACTGGTAGAACGTGGCGGGTGAAGTGCCCGCCTTCCGGGCCACGTCGATGACCTTCACGTCCCGGTAGGGCGAGGTACTGAGCATCTCGCCGAGGCAGTCGAGCAGCTTCTGCCGCGTCGCCTGACCGCGTCGTCCGGCCACGCGGCCGTCGACGGTGCGTACTTGTCCTGTCATGCCGTCAGCTTACCGAGGGGTGATCGACGCGCGATTCGGCCGACTGCAAATGGGGTGCACCCCCTCCGCGGGCGGCGGGAGCGGCGGCGCACCGGGGGTCCGGCGCGGGCCCGGGGCGTTCGAGCGGGGGCCCGGGAGGGGCGGGCGCGGGTGGTCCCGTACCCCCGCGCGTACCCCCGTGCGCCCGATAGGCTTATTAACAGCCTGTGGACAACTTCGGTGGACAACCCGTGCGGGACAAGGGTTCCGGGCCCCTTATGTGCACATTTGTTCGCTTTCGGAAGCGTGCGGGAGCGGGGCCGGACGCTCATTCTGAGCCCATGGCCGTATTCGCACAGGGCACCCCCTGCTGGGTGGACGCGCAGCTTCCCGACCTCGAGGCGGGCAAGCGCTTCTACGGTGAGCTGTTCGGCTGGACCTTCGACACCGCCCGCGACGAGGCGCTGCTCGACGGACGGCGGGTGGCCGGTCTGGTGCCCAAGCGGGACGGGCGGATGCCGACGACCTGGACGGTGTACCTGGCCGCCGACGACGCGGGCGCGCTCGCCGCCCGGGTGACGGCGGCCGGCGGCCGGATGGTGATGGAGCCGTACCCGGTCGGTCCGTTCGGGGTGCTCGCGCTCGCCGCCGATCCCGGCGGGGCGGTGCTCGGCCTCCGGCAGGCCGGGGACGACGACGGCTTCGAGGTCACCATGGAGCCCGGCGCCTTCTGCTGGCTGGAGGTCTACACCCGGGAGCCCGGCGCCGTCGACACCTTCTACGCGACCGTCTTCGGCTGGCTCGGCCGCCAGGTCGACCCGGCCGACGAGGGCCGGGGGAGCGGCTTCGACTACCGGGTCTGGTCGCCGCCGGGCTCCCGCTCGGGCGACGACTCCGCGTTCGGCGGCCGGGCCGTGATCACCGACGCCTTCCCGGCCGAGATGCCGGGCCACGTCCTCGTCTACTTCGCCGTCGCCGACTGCGACGCGGCCTGCGCCACCACCGTGCGGCTCGGCGGCCGGGTCGCCACCGGCCCCTTCGACACCCCGCACGGCCGGATCGCCGTCCTCCACGACAACCAGGGCGCCCGCTTCGCCGTCCTCGCCGAGCCCGGCGCCCCGGGCGCCCCGGCCACCGCCGAGGCCCCGGCCACCGCCGACGCTCCGGCCACCGCCGACGCTCCGGCCACCGCCGAGGCCCCGGCCGCCGTCCAGGACCCGGTGCACCCCGAGGCCCCGCCCACCCCCGCGCCGCCCGCCGCCGAGGCCACCACCCCGGCCACCACACCGGGCGCCGACACCCCCGCCGACACCACCGGCCCGCGCCCGGAGTGACCCGGGACACCCCGATCCGCCCCCGGGTTCGCCACCACCGCCCAGGACAGGAACAATCAGGGGCCACGGGGCCGTAATCTCATGGCCCTACGGGGAGGTGGCAGGCAAGTGGAGCAGCTGACGCAGCACGACCCGAGAAGGATCGGGCCCTTCGAGGTGCTGGGCCGGCTCGGTGCGGGCGGCATGGGCCTCGTCTATCTGGCGCGCTCGGCGTCCGGGCGCCGTGTGGCGATCAAGACCGTGCGCACGGAGCTCGCCGAGGACCAGCTGTTCCGGGTCCGCTTCACCCGTGAGGTGGAGGCGGCCCGCGCGGTCTCCGGCTTCTACACGGCGGCCGTCGTCGACGCCGACCCGCGCGCCGCCGTGCCGTGGCTGGCCACCGCCTATGTGCCCGCGCCCTCCCTCGAGGAAATAGTGAACGAGTGCGGGCCGCTCCCGGCCCAGGCGGTGCGCTGGCTGGCGGCCGGGGTCGCCGAGGCCCTGCAGTCCATCCACGGCGCCGGTCTGGTGCACCGCGACCTCAAGCCGTCCAACGTCCTCGTCGTCGAGGACGGCCCCCGGGTGATCGACTTCGGCATCGCGTCCGGCGTCTCCAACACCCGGCTGACCATGACCAACGTCGCCGTCGGCACCCCCGCCTACATGTCGCCCGAGCAGGCCCGCGACTCGCGCAGCGTCACCGGCGCGAGCGACGTCTTCTCGCTCGGCTCGATGCTGGTGTTCGCCGCCACCGGGCACGCGCCCTTCCACGGCGCCAACCCGGTCGAGACCGTCTTCATGCTGCTGCGCGAGGGCCCGGACCTCGAAGGACTGCCGGACGAGCTGCGCCCGCTGATCGACGCCTGCATGCAGATGGACGTGGCCCAGCGGCCCACCCCCGCCGACCTCCAGGCGATGCTCGCGCCGCACCTCTTCGGCTCCGGCGACGACGACAGCGGCACGGCGGCGGCCTGGCTGCCCCGGTCCGCCGTCGAGATGATCGAGACCCGGCGCGGCGGCCGGGTGCCGCAGCCCGCGCAGGCCGCCCCGCCGCGCCCGCCCCGGCCGCCGCGCGAGCCCGCCGAGTGGGGCACCGACCCGCGCGCGGGCGACCGTCCCGGCGGCCGGCACGCCGGTCCCTCCGAGTCCTCGGTGAACGGCCCCTCCGGTCCTTCGATCCTCGGCGGTCCGGTCGCTCCGGCCGGTCGGGTGAGCGGTGCGCCGCAGGACGGTCCGGTACGGCTCGTCGGCGCCGCCCTGCCCATCGGTCCAGGGCCCCGGGTCGCCGACACCCGCGCGCACATCGCCGTCGGCCCCGGCGCCGCCGCCGGTACGGCCACCGGCTGGATCCGGCCGCCCGGCGGCGGCCCGAACGGCGCCGAGCCGGGCCCGCCGCCCGGGGCCCGTCCGCTGCCCGCCCCGGCGCCCGCGCCGGACGCCAGGACCCACCAGCAGGAGGCGCCGGGCCACTGGCGCCCCTGGCGGTTCCGGATGTCCAACGACGTCTGGGGCACCCCGGTCGTCGACGGCGACCTGCTCTACGTCACCTCCTTCGAGGTGCACGCGCTGGACACGGCGAGCGGCCGCCGCCAGTTCAAGACCCGTGACGTGGCCTGGTCGATGGCGGTCGCCGGGGGCCGGATCCACGCCTCCGACGGGCCGACGCTCTACGCCCTCGACGCCGTCGACGGCACCGAGCGCTGGCGGCTGCACACCGACGCCTGGGTGTACTCCCTCCAGGTGGACCGGGGCACCGTCGTCACCGGCACCCGGGGCGGCGGCGTACAGGCGTGGGAGGCGTCCAACGGCGCCAAGCTGTGGGAGATCACCGGCGCCCAGACCGACTTCGAGACACCGGAGGGCGGGCCCTCGGTGCACGGCGACACCGTGTACGTGTGGCGGGACGCCCGGCTCCTCGCGCTCGACGCCCGCAGCGGCGCCGAGCGCTGGTCGTACCCGGTCGGCGACGCCGCCTCCTGCGCGCACGTCCCGGTGCGGGTGGCTCCGGCCGAGGACGGCTGCGTCTACGTCTCGGCGGGCACCCGGGTGCTGTCCGTGGACATCGCGAGCGGGCACGTCCGCTGGCACTTCGAGGCCCCGGCCGTGTTCCTGTCGCCGCCCGCGTTCGCGCCGGGCCCGGCGGTCACCGGCGGCGGGGTGTACCTGTCCGACCACCTCGGCACGGTGTACGCGCTCGACGCCACCACCGGCAAGGACCGCTGGCGGATCGCCACCGAGCCGCGCCAGTCGCCCGATCCGGTGCTGATCGCCGCGGGCCATGTGCACGTGGGCAGCGGCAGCGCGCTCTACACCCTCGACGCGGTCACCGGCACCCCGAAGTGGCGGTTCGCGGCCGGCGGCCAGCTGATCGGCACCCCGGTGGTGGCCGACGGCCGGGTCCACTTCGGCTCCGCCGACCACGTCCTCTACACGCTGGACGCGAGCGGCGGCCAGCTGCGCTGGAAGCTGGCGACCGGCGGCGAGATCACCGGCTCGCCGGTGGTGCGCAACGGTGTCGTCTACGCGTGCAGCAAGGACCGCTGCGTGTACGCGCTCGACGCGGTGAAGGGGACGGCGACCAACCGCACCGGCTGATCCACCGGACACCCCCTAGCGGTTCTGCGGGTCCTCGGGCCGGTGGTCCGGCGGGTACGGCTGGTCCGGCGGGGGAGTGTCCACGGTCGGGTACGTGGCGGTCGGCGCGTCCCCGCCCGGGTACGGGCCGACGGGATACGGGTCGGCGGGGTACGGGTCGGCGGGGTCCGGGTCGGCCACCGGGACGGGGGCCGGGGCCGGGGCCTGGTCGACCCGGGCGGTACGGCGCCGTCCGCGCCGCCCCGACATCACCACGGCCCCCAGGAGCAGCAGCACCCCGCCGCCGAAGGCGTTCGCGACGCCGATGCCCAGGCCCTGCCCGTCGCCGCCGACGGTCAGACTGCCCTCGGCCTGGCCGACCCGGACCATCCACAGGACGGTGAAGCCGAGCACCACGATCCCGGCGAGCGCGACCAGCGCGCGGGAGCGGAAGAGGACGCCGACGAGGGTGAGCAGCGCGGCGAAGGCGAACGGCAGCAGGATCGAGCCGATCACCTCGGCCTTGGCGTCCGTGATGCCGGTGAAGAGTTCGTCGATCGCGTAGTCGCGACCGTGACGGCCGTCGTACCAGGCACGGAAGGGGCTCCAGACGGCGGCCGTCGCTCCGGCGAGGGCCAGGACCGAGCCGACGATGTTGCGGATCACCGATCGGCCTCCTTGGGTCCGGCTCTCGCTGTCGACGCTACGCCGGGTGCGGGGGCCCCGCCACGCGACGAAGGGGCGCCGCTAGGGTGACGCGGACACGACGACGATCAGACGGCGACCAGTGGCACGGGGGTTACGACGATGGTCCGCACCAGGCTCAGGCTGGCGGCGACGCTCACGGTGGTGGTGCTCGCGCTGACCGGCTTCCAGACGAGCTCGGGGGGAAGCCACGGCAGCGGCAAGAGCAGCGGCCGGAGCAAGAGCAGCAGCAGCGGCAAGAGCAAGGGGAGCGGCGGCGGGGGCGGCTGCTCCAGCTCCAAGAAGAAGAACGACGACTACGACGGCTACGACGACTACAGCAACAACAGCGGGAGCAGCGGCGGCGGTTCGACGTCCGCGCCGACGCCCACCCCGTCCGCGTCGCCGGACGTCCGGGTCGAGGTCATGGACTGTGTGGAGCCCGCACAGAAGAAGCGCAAGGGCAAGCCGGCCCGCAAGGCCGACACCACCACCGACCTGCGGCTCGAACCGGTGGACGGCCACCGGGCGAGCTACCGGGTGACCGTGGAGTTCACCGGCGCGAACGGCTCGGCGGTGGACCGCGCCGAGACCACGGTGCGCACGGACGGCACGGAGCCCGTGCGCTTCGAGGTCGCGATGGCGCACCCGGGGACCGTCGGCCAGGTGAGGAAGTGCACCGTGCGCGAGGTCCGCGAGCTCTCCTGACGGGTGCCCGGGCAGGAGCGCCCGCGATCCCGCCTACCGGGTGGTGAACCCGGTCCGCCGCCCGCGCCCGGTGAACAGCTCCGCCTGCCGCTCCGGCGGCAGGTTCCCGAGCGTCACCAGGTGCGGGGCCTGGGCGAGCGCCTGCGACCTGACCGCCTCCTTGGCCGTCCACAGCGCCCGTACCGTCCCCTGCACGGCCTCGGTGGGCCAGCCCGCGATCACCTCGGCGCACCGGACGGCGGCGGCCAGCGCCCCGCCCGCCGCGGTGACCTCGCTGACCAGGCCGGTCTCATGGGCCCTGCGGGCGGAGATCCGCTCGGCGGTGCCCATCAGGGCCATCCGGGCGACCTCCCCGAACGGCATCCGCTGCGCCATGTGGATGGTCTCGAAGGCGCTCACCATGCCGTAGCTGGTGTGCGGGTCGAAGAACTCGGCGGTCTCGCCCGCGATCAGGAACTCGGCCTCGCCGAGCAGGTAGAAGGCGCCGCCGCAGGCCATCCCCTCGACGGCGGCGATCACCGGTTTCCACAGGTCGTTGGCCTTGGGGCCGATGGCGACGAGGGGGTCGTCGATCGTGTACGGGGAGGAGGGCTGCGGCACCCGTCCGGCGTCGTCGCGGTCGATGCCGGTGCAGAACGCCCGCCCGCCGGACCCGGTCACCACCACGGCCCTGACCTCGTCCTCGTACCGCAGTCCCCGCCAGATCGCGCCGAGCCGCCGGGCCATCTCCAGGGTGACGGCGTTGTGCTTCGCAGGCCGGTCGAGGGTGACGACGGCGACGCCTGTCTCCTTGTCCCGCTCGACGGTGACACCGTCACCGCCGACGGCGCCGCTGTCGCCGGTCGCCGTGGTGCCGGTGCCGCTCATCCGCGCTCCAGGAGCCAGCGCGGCACGCTCACGCCGTCGATCTCGGTGAACGCGGCCTTCACCGGGGCGCCGATCCGCAGCCGCGCCGGGTCGACGGAGTTCAGGTCCGCGTCGGGGGCGGCGACCACATTGCCCGCGAGCCGGATGTGCGGGGCCTCGGCGAGCTCGACCAGGACCGCGTTGTAGGGGGCCTGGGCGGCGTAGTCGGGCAGCAGCGGCGGGTGCGGGATCACGAAGGACCAGATCCGGCCGCGCCCCGACATGAGCCGCCACTCGCTGTCGAAGGACTGGCAGCGCGGGCAGCAGGGGCGGGGCGGGAAGCGCAGCTCGCCGCAGTCGGGGGCGGCGCACGCCTGGACCCGCAGCTCGCCGCGGGCGGTGTACTCCCAGAACGGCGCGCCGTCCTCGTCGATGACCGGGCTCAGCATGGTGTCCTCAACTCCTCAGGCTCGCAGCAGGATCGCGGATGTGGGGACGCCCTCACCGGCGGTGACGAGGCAGCTCGCGGCGTTCGGGACCTGGGCGGTGGAGGTGCCGCGGAGCTGCTTGACGCCTTCGTTGATGAGGTTGAAGCCGTGCACGTACGCCTCCGAGAGGCCGCCGCCGCCGGTGTTGAGCGGCAGTCTGCCGCCGATCTCCAGGGCGCCGCCCTCGGTGAACGCGGCGCCCTCGCCGCGCCCGCAGAAGCCGTAGCCCTCCAGGGAGAGCGGCACGAGCGGGGTGAAGGCGTCGTAGATCTGGGCGACGTCGATGTCCTCGGGGGTGAGGTCGGCGTGCTTCCACAGGTGCCGGGCGGCGGTCCAGGCGGGGCCGGAGAGCGGGTCGTCGTTCCAGTAGTTGACCATGCCGTGGTGCTGGGCGGGCAGGCCCTGGGCGGCGGCGTGCACGTACACCGGCTTCCGGCGGCAGTCGCGGGCGCGTTCGGCGGAGACGATCACGCAGGCGAGCGCTCCGTCGGTCTCCAGGCAGTTGTCGAAGAGGCAGAGCGGTTCGCTGATCCAGCGGGAGCTCATGTACATCTCACGGGTCAGCGGGCGTTCGTACATGATCGCGGCCGGGTTCTGGTTGGCCCGGTTGCGGCAGGCGAGGGCGACGTTGAAGAGGTGGTCGCGGGTGGCGCCGTACTCGTGCATGTAGCGGCGGGTCAGCATGCCGATCTCGTCGGCGGGCCTGAGCAGGCCGAAGGGGCGGGTCCACTGGCCCGGGGTGGGCAGCTGCACGGCGGTGTTCTTCCAGGGCCGCGGCCCGCTGCCGCGCTTGCGGGAGCGCCAGGCGACGCCGACGGTGGCCTGTCCGGTGGCGACGGCGGCGGCGAGGTGGCCGACGGTGGCGCAGGAACCGCCGCCGCCGTAGCCGACCTTGGAGAAGAAGGTGACGTCGCCGGCCCCGATCGACTTGGCGACCTCGACCTCGTCGGTCTCCTCCATCGTGTACGAGGCGAAGGCGTCGACCTCGGCCGGGGCGATCCCGGCGTCGTCGAGGGCGGCCAGGATCGCCCGGCAGGCGAGGGTCTTCTCGGACTCCGGGAGGTTCTTGGCGAAGGCCGTCTGGCCTATCCCGACGATGGCTGTTGCGTCCTTGAGCACGTGACCTCCCGGAACGGCACTACAGGGCAGCACTGCTGACAGCGCGTCAGGCTACAGCTAATCTGACGGATAGTCAGCTACGGGTCCTCGGCGGGAGGGTGGGGTCACCATGGAGCACGGCTCGATACCGGAGTTGGTGCGCTGGGCGGCGAAACGTTACGGGCCGGGCGAGGCCGTCGTCGAGGGCCGCACCCGGCTCTCGTACGCGGAGCTCGGTGCCCGGGTGGAGCGCGCCTCCGCCGCCTGCCTGGCCAGTGGCGTACGGGCCGGGGACCGGGTGGCGATCTGGGCGCCCAACACCCTGGACTGGATCGTCGCCGCGCTCGGCGCGGTCGGCGCGGGCGCCGTCCTGGTCCCGCTCAACACCCGCTTCAAGGGCACCGAGGCCGCCGACGTCCTCGCCCGCTCCCGGGCCCGGCTGCTCTTCGTCACCGGCACCTTCCTCGGCACCTCCTACGTCGCCTCGCTGCGCCGCGCCGGGGCCGAACTCCCGGACCTGCGACGGGTGGTGGTGTTCAGCGACACGGTGCCCGACGACCCGGCGTACACCACCTGGAAGGCGTTCCTCGCCGAGGGCGACACGGTGAGCGCCGAGCAGGTGCGGGCCCGCGCGGACGCCGTCGCGCCGTCCGACCCGTCCGACATCATCTACACCTCGGGCACCACCGGCCGCCCCAAGGGCGCCGTCATCAGCCATGAGCAGACGCTGCGCTGCTACGAGGTGTGGAGCGAGCTCGCGGGCCTCGCCGAGGGCGACCGCTACCTCATCGTGAACCCCTTCTTCCACACCTTCGGCTACAAGGCCGGGATCATCGCCTGTCTGCTGCGCGGGGCGGTGATGGTGCCGCAGCCGGTGTTCAACGTGGACACCGTGCTCGCCAACATCGCCGCCGAACGGATCTCGGTGCTGCCCGGACCGCCCACCCTTCACCAGTCGCTCCTCGACCACCCGGCCCGCGGCGCGCACGACCTCTCCTCGCTCCGGCTCGTCGTCACCGGCGCGGCCGTCGTCCCGCTCCAGCTGGTGGAGCGGCTGCGCGGCGAACTGGGCGTCGGCACGGTGCTCACCGCGTACGGCCTCTCCGAGGCGAGCGGCATCGTCACCATGTGCCGCCGCGGCGACCCGGCCGAGGTGATCGCCCGCACCTCGGGCCGCGCCATCCCGGACACCGAGGTCCGGCTCTCCGAGGGCGGCGAGGTGCTGGTGCGCGGCTTCCACGTGATGCGCGGCTACTTCGAGGACCCCGAGGCCACCGCCGCCGCGATCGACCCGGACGGCTGGCTGCGCACCGGGGACGTGGGCGTCCTGGACGAGGCGGGCAATCTGCGGATCACCGACCGGATCAAGGACATGTTCATCGTCGGCGGCTTCAACGCCTACCCGGCCGAGATCGAGCAACTCCTCGGCCTGCACCCGGACATCGCGGACGTGGCGGTGGTCGGCATCCCGGACCGGCGGCTCGGCGAGGTCGGCAAGGCGTTCGCGGTCCGCCGCCCGGGCGCCCGGGTCACCGCGGACGACCTGATCGCCTGGTCGCGGCGCGAGATGGCGAACTACAAGGTGCCGCGCGAGGTCGAGTTCGTGCCGGAGCTGCCGCGCAACGCGAGCGGGAAGGTGGTCAAGGGCGAGCTGCGGGCGCGGGTGCGGGCGGCGTCCTGAGTGTGGCGTGGGTCACTCCGTACGGTGGTATGGTCGACGGTATGGCAACCAAGAAGTACACGGTGACCCTGCCCGAGGAACTGGCCGAGGAGATCCGCCGCGAGGTGGGCCCGGGCGGTTTCAGCGCGTATGTCACCCGGGCCATACAGGGGCGGCGGGAGCAGGACCGGCTCGGCGAGGCGGTCGACTGGCTGGAGAACGAGTACGGCCCGGTGAACGAGGAGCAGTTGGCGGCCGCCGAGGCGGAACGGCACGAGATCATGCGGGAGCACGCGGAGCGGGCCGCCCTGCGGCGCACGGTGCCGGACGCCCCGAGCGGCGAGCGGGTGGCCGAGGCCGCATGACCGAGATCGTCTATGTCCTCGACAGCGAGGGGCTGTCCCGGGCCGTCCTCGGCGACGAGCCGATGCGGGCCCGGCTGAAGGACGCGCACCGGACCGGAATCCGGGTGGTGACCAGCTCGACGACCTTGATCGAGGCGTACCACGGCAAGCTGCCGTACAGCGCCTGGCAGTGGTTCGTCTCGCGGATCGTCGTGGAGCCGGTCACGGACGAGGTCGCGCACTCCGCCATCGCCCTGCTGAAGGACGTCGGGCTGCACGGCCACAAGTACGCGATCGACGCCGCCCTCGCGGTGATCGCCGCCCGGCAGCGCGGAGTCGTCACGGTCTTCACGTCCGACGTGGACGACCTCACCAAGCTCTGCCCGCCCCGCGTCCTCGTCCGCCGTCTCTGACGCCGAAGGCGAACTCCGTACACGCCAAGGGCCCGGACCGGTCTCCCGGTCCGGGCCCTCCCCCCTGCGCGCGCGTGGCGTGCCTGTCGGGTTCGACCGGCGGTCCCCACCGCCTGCCGTTCCGGACAAGATCGATCCTCGCCCACATCGAACGTGGGTGCGAGCGCTTCAGGCCGAGTCCGTCAGGTCGGCGGCCGGAATCCTCCCAGCTCACCGGCCCGGGACCCGGGCACGGCGAAGGGGCCGGGCCCCCAGCCCGACCCCTCCGGCCCGCCGTCCGGACGTCGCTCCCGGTCGTTCACCCGCCCGATCCCCCCGACCGTGCGGGCGCCCCCGAACCGGGTGCGACGCCTGTGTGTTCCGGACGGCCCGCGGCCTCGGCAGCTCCCCCGATGGCGCCGCCGCGACCTCCCCCGTGGCTTCCGTGATGGCTTTCGTGCCGCCTCGCGCGCGGATCCGGTCAGCCCTGCGAGGGCTTGAACGGCTCCGAGGTGGCGTGCATGTCCTTGGTGATGAGCTGCTGCTCGGCCTCGACGGCCGCACCGGCACCCGCGCCGGTGACCTTGGCGGTGATGGCGTCGATCGCCGGCTCGGACGTGGCGTGCATGTCCTTCGTGGTGATCTCACCGCCGGTGCCGCCGGTGGCGTGCATGTCCTGGGGCTTCACGACCGCGTCCTGCTCGATCGGGTTGCTCATCTGTCAGCTCCTGCGTGTGATGAAGAAGAACCGGTGCGATCCGTCCGGCCGCTCCCCCGTGACCAGCCGGACGGATCGCTCATTGGCCGCACACCTTAGTTGCCGGAGATGTCGGCCACACCGGTGACCCGCGTGCCCCCCGACGCGACGGATCGACAAGAAGAAGCATGCCGGGCCGCGATAAACGAACGATGAACGCGCAGGCTACGCCGCCGCGGCCGGGGCGAGCAGGCCCCGCACCTCGGCGGCCTCCGCCGCGCCGAGCGACTCGAACACGTCGAGCGCCTCCTGCCAGCAGACCTGCGCGCGGCCGGACTGCCCGATGCCGCGCAGCCCGCGGCCGAGCACCGTCAGGACGTTCGCCCGCCGCCACTCGCCGCCGATGCCCCGCAGCACGGTCAGCGCCATCTCCGCGTTCGACGCCGCCTGCGCGTACCGCCCGGCCGCGATGTCCACCTCGGAGAGCCGGAACAGGGTCATGCCCTCCCACAGCCGCTGCCGGCTGTCCCGGAAGATCTCCAGGGCCTCCGCGAGCCGCTCCACCGCGGTGTCGAGCTGCCGGGCCTCGGTGAGCGCGAGCCCCAGCGCGTACCGCCCGTTGGCGCCGCGCAGCGAGTGGCCCATCGAGTCGTAGATCCGGGTGCCCTCCTCGGCGAGCTCGATCGCCTTCGCCGTACGGCCCTTGGCCAGATGGATCCGGGACAGGTTGCACAGCGCGCTGGCCTCGCCGGGCCGGTCGCCGATGGACCGGAACCGCTCGATGGCGTGCGCGAGATGGACCTCGCCCTCGTCGAACCGGTTCTGGTAGAGCGCGATGATCCCGCGCGCGTTCGCCGACCAGCAGGCCGGCACCGGGTCGTCGGCCGCCTCGGCGAACGGCAGCGCCAGCTCGGCGTCCCGGTCGGCCTCCGAGAACCGCCCCGCGGTGTGGTGCACCCCGGCCAGCGCGGTCAGCGCCCGGCCCGCCGCGCGCGCGTCCCCGAACCGCTGGGCGGCGTCCCGCGCGTACGAGCCGACCGCCTCGAACTCCCGGGCGTTCGCCCCGGATTCGCCGAGGTCCAGGGCCGCCCACAGCAGGTCCACGGCGCGCCGCAGCGTCCCCGGGGCCGCCGCCGCCTGCCGGACGCAGGCCAGCAGGCAGTTCGCCTCGGCGTACAGCCAGTCCTGGGCCGCGTGCCGGTCGGCGAAGACCAGGCCCGGGTGCCGTACCGGCTCCAGGTGGTCGGCGAGCCGGTCGCCGGGCCGCTCGATCGCGTACACCTTGGCGGCCGACGCCAGATAGAAGTCGAGCAGCCGGGACATCGCCAGCTCGCGTTCCACCGGCGGCTGTTCGTCCCGCTCGGCGCACGCCCGCGCGTACAGCCGGAGCAGGTCGTGGTAGCGGTAGCGGCCGGGCGCCGCCGACTCCAGCAGCGAGGTGTCGACCAGGGCCTCCAGGAGGTCCTCGGTCTCCCATTCCGGCAGGTCCAGGACCGCCGTCGCCGCCGCGAGGGATATGTCAGGTCCGTCGGCGAGGCCCAGCAGCCGGAACGCCCGGGCCTGGGCCGGCTCCAGCTGGCCGTAGCCCAGCTCGAAGGTCGCCTTGACCGCGAGGTCGCCCGCCTGGAGCTCGTCGAGACGGCGCCGCTCGTCCGCCAGCTTCGCGGCGAGCGTGGACACCGTCCAGGTGCGCCGGGCGGCGAGCCGGGAGGCCGCGATGCGGATCGCGAGCGGCAGGAAGCCGCAGGCCGCGACCACGTCGAGGGCCGCCTCCCGCTCGGCGAGCACCCGCTCCCGGCCGACGATCCGGGTGAAGAGCTGGAGCGCCTCGTCCGGTGACATCACGTCCAGGTCGACCAGGTGCGCGCCCGCCAGGTCGACCATCCGGATCCGGCTGGTCACCAGGGCGGCGCAGCCCGCGGTGCCGGGCAGCAGCGGGCGGATCTGGGCGGCGTCGCGGGCGTTGTCGAGGAGCACCAGGACCCGGCGGCCGTCGAGGGTGGAGCGGTAGAGCGCGGCCCGCTCGTCGAGCGAGTCGGGAATGGCCGAATCCGGGGTGCCGAGCGCCCGCAGGAACGCGCCGAGCACCGCCTCGGGGGCCGCCGCGTGCGAACCGGCGCCCTGGAGGTCGACGTACAGCTGTCCGTCCGGGAAGTGCGGCCTGGCCTCGTGGGCGACGTGCACGGCGAGGGTGGTCTTGCCGACGCCGCCGATCCCGGCGAGCGCGGACACCGCCATGACGGAGCCCTCGGCGGTGGCGAGCCGGGCGCCGAGCTCCCGTACGAACGCGGCCCGGCCGGTGAAGTCCGGGACGGTGGCCGGGAGTTGGGCGGGCCGGGCGACGGGTGCGGCGGCCGGGGCCTGCTCCTCGACGGGGCGGGCGAGTTCGGCGTCGGCCTGCAGGATCCGCTGCTGGAGCCGGGCGAGTTCGGGGGTGGGGTCGACGCCGAGTTCGTCGGCGAGCAGCCGGCGGGTGTCGGCGTAGACGGCGAGCGCCTCGGCCTGCCGTCCGGACCGGTAGAGGGCGAGCATCAGCAGTTCGCGCAGCCGCTCGCGCAGCGGGTGGGCGGCGGTGAGCGCGGTCAGCTCGGAGACGGCCTCGGCGTGCGCGCCGACCTCCAGGTCGAGGTCGAGCCGGGTCTCCAGGAGCTGCAGCCGCCATTCCTCCAGGCGGGTGCGCTGGTTCTCGGCGTACGGGCCGGGCACCGAGGCCAGTGCCTCGCCGTCCCACAGCGCGAGGGCGTCGCCGAGCCGGTCGCGGGCGTCGCCGCGGCGGCCCTTGGCGCGCAGCTTCTCGGCCTCGGCGGCGAGCTCGTGGGCGAGGTTGAGGTCGAGGTCGAGCGCGGTGGTGCGGATCGCGTAGCCGCCGGACTCGCTGACCAGTACGCCCGGGTCGAGGATCTTGCGCAGCCGGGAGGCGTAGGTGCGGACGGCGGCGAGCGCCTGGGAGGGCGATTCCTCGCCCCAGATGGCGTCGATCAGTTCGGCGGCGGTGGCGGTGCGGCCGTCGCGCAGCAACAGGGCGGCGAGCAGGGCGCGCTGCTGCGGGGAGCCGGTGGGCAGGGCCTGTCCGTCGCGGGCGACGCGGACGGGTCCGAGCACGGCGAAGCTGAGCCGGGCGCCGTCGGCGGCGGCACCGGCCGTGGCCGTGCCCGCGTTCGTGTCCGCGCCGGCCGATCCCGTACCGACCGGTTCCGTGCCGGTCGATCCCGGCGCCGGTGTCCGCTGTCCCGGAACCCGCGGCCCGTTCTCACGGTCCATATGTCCCCCTGCCCGTACCGCTGGTCTCGCCCAAGACAGTCTGCCTTGTCCGCGGGGGAGGCGTCAGCATCGGGTCGGCCGTTCCCTGGCGCACGGAGGGCGCACGGTACCGGGTCGGAGCCGGGTCCGCGCGGTCAACGTAGCTGACGGATCGTCAGATCGGCGCTACCGTGAAGCGCATGGAGAGCTTCCCCAAGATCATCTCGGTGGACGACCACACCGTGGAGCCCCCGCACGTCTGGCAGGACCGGCTCCCGTCCCGATATCGCGACATCGGGCCCCGGATCGTCCGTGCCCCGTTGAAGGAAATGACCTTTCTGGGCGGAAAGTTCGCCCCTGTCATGGGCGCCAAGGGGGACGAAGGCCCCATCGGCGACTGGTGGGTCTACGAGGATCTGCACCGTCCGCTGACCCGGCTCGACACCGCCGTCGGGTACGACAGGGACGAGATCCGCCTGGAGGTCATCACCTACGAGCAGATGCGGCCGGGCTCGTACTCGGTGCCGGACCGGCTCGCGGACATGGACGTCAACCACGTCCAGTCGGCGCTCTGCTTCCCCACCTTCCCCCGGTTCTGTGGACAGACCTTCACAGAAGCCGCCGATCGTGAACTCGGTCTGCTCGGGGTGCGGGCCTACAACGACTGGATGGTCGACGAGTGGTGCGGGCCCGAGGCGCGGGGGCGGCTGATACCGCTGACCCTGGTCCCGCTGTGGGACCCGGAGCTCGCGGCGGCCGAGGTCAGGCGCAACGCGGCGCGCGGGGTGCGGGCGGTGGCCTTCTCGGAGATCCCGCCGCACCTGGGGCTGCCGTCGGTGCACACCGACCACTGGGACCCGTTCCTGCGGGCCTGCGACGAGACCGGCACCGTGATCGCGATGCACATCGGCTCGTCCAGCCGGATGCCGTCCACCTCGGCGGACGCGCCGCCGGCCGTCGGCTCCACCATCACCTTCGCCAACTGCTGCTTCTCGATGGTCGACTGGCTGATGAGCGGCAAGTTCGAGCGCTTCCCGAACCTGCGGATCATGTACGCGGAGGGCCAGATCGGCTGGATCCCGTACATCCTGGAGCGCGCGAACGTGGTCTGGGAGGAGAACCGCGGCTGGGGCGGCGTCGCCGACAAGGTCACCCGCCCGCCGTCGGAGCTGTTCGCCGAGCACGTCTTCGGCTGCTTCTTCGACGACGCCTTCGGGCTGCGCAACCTGGACGCGATCGGCGCGGCGAACGTCCTCTACGAGACGGACTACCCGCACTCGGACTCCACCTGGCCGAAGTCCCGCGAGGTCGGCGAGGCGCAGATGGGCCACCTGGACGCGGCGACCGTGGACCGGATCGTGCGGGGCAACGCGATCGACCTGCTGGGCCTGACGGAGGACGGCCTCTGGCGCGGATGAGGAGGTCCGCCGGAAGGTCAGGACCGGCACGGCCTTCCGGCGGGCGGTCTCGTGGTCAGAGCGCCAGGACGTGGCGCAGCGCGGTGGCCACCCGCGCCATCGTCTGGGCGGAGAGGGCACCGAGGTCGGCCTTGATGTCGTCCCGGTACATCGGGCCGAGATCGTCACAGAGGATCCGTCCCACGGCGGGATCGGCGGGGCTCAGCTCGACGATGCTCGGGATGTCGGGCTTGTCGCTCGTGGTGATGCGGACCACCAGGCACTCGTCCAGTTTCTGGTTGCGGGCGTTGTTCGAGACGACCAGCCACGGCTTGAGGCCGAAACCCAGGTCCGCCCGGTACAGCCGTCCGCGCACGGGGACGATCTCCGTCACTCGTCGCCCCCCGGGTGGATCCGCCTGCGGGCGCGGCGCGCCGCGGCGTAGGCGCGGTCCTCGTCGTCCTGGGCGGCGGCCAGCGCCGCATAACCGTTCTCGAGCGCCTTCTGCTCGACCGCGACCCGTCCGGCGTCGAGCAGGGCGCGCAGAACCTCGGCGTCCGAGGTGGTGTCGTCCACTCTTATGCCGGTGACCTGGCGCAGTGCCACGTTCTCAGGGCTTTCGTGGCGCCGCACGCGCTTCATCGTCTCCGCTGTCCGGGAGTCGAGCGGCACGCTCTTTCTCGTCATGGTGGCCATGCATCACATCGTGCTGCACAAGATGCTGCACGTCAAGAGCGGGGTCGCTCTGCGTGAGGTCCCGCTCACTCTGCGGGAGTCCGGGGTGGAGGCCGGCGAACATCTCGGCGATCCCGTCGTACTCCCGGCTGTCCCGCGCGCTGTGCGGGAACCCGGCCCGCCGCGGTCAGCGGCCGGCCTTCTCGGTCAGATGCCTGCGCGCGGCGTCCTCGACCGCGCCCCAGTGGCGGGCCCGCTCGAAGTGGCGGGCGATGCGGGCCGCCCGCTCCTGCCGCTCCGCGTAGAACCGGAGGGTGAGATTGACGGCCTCCGTCGCGTTCCTGGCCCTCGACAGGGCCATGGTGCGCCGCAGGGCGTCATCGTCGATGTCGATCCGGGTCGCGGCCATGAGCCTCTCCTCCGCTGGGGCGATGGGCAAAGTTGTACCCCCTCCCCGCGCGGAGCCGGGTGAGCCCGGCCCGCGTCCACCCCCGCTCCTCCCCGATGCCGCCGCACCCCTTGCCTGATGACCCGTCAGATACCAGCATGGGCCCCGCCCGCATCTTTGACGGACCGTCAGATCTAGGGAGTCGGCCATGGTGGTCTACGGCATGCAGCTGCCCGTCCAGTCGCAGAGCACCCTCTACGCGGAGGGCTGGGAGGCCGCCGCCGGGCCCGACGATCTCGTCGCCGTCGCCCGGGCCGCCGACGCGCACGGCTACGACTACATCGCGAGCTGCGACCACATCGCCATCCCGCGGCGGCTCGCCGGGGCGATGAGCACCATCTGGTACGACCCGGTCGCCACGCTCTCCTACCTCGCCGCCGCCACCGAGCGGGTCCGGCTGCTCTCGCACGTCGCCGTCGTCGGCCTGCGCCACCCGCTGGTCAGCGCCAAGGCGTACGCGACCCTCGACCACCTCTCCGGCGGGCGGCTCGTCCTCGGCGTCGGCGCCGGGCACGTGAAGGAGGAGTTCGACGCGGTCGGCGCCGACTTCGAGGGCCGCGGCGGGGTCCTGGACGAGACCGTGGACGCGCTGCGGGCCGCCCTCGGGCCCGAGGAGTTCCCCGAGCACCACGGCGAGCGCTTCTCCTTCGAGGGGCTCGGCATGCGGCCCCGGCCCGTCCAGGAGCGGATCCCGGTCTGGATCGGCGGCTCCTCGCCCGCCGCCGTGCGCCGGGCCGCCCTCAAGGGCGACGGCTGGCTGCCGCAGGGCGACCCGCGCCCCCGGCTCGCCGAGCAGATCGCGAAGCTGCGCGGGCTGCGCGAGGCCGCCGGGATCGAGGCCCCGATCACCGTCGGCGCCATCACCGAGGCGCTGTACGTCGGCGAGCCCGGCTGGGAGACCGGCCGGCGCACCCTGAGCGGCAAACCGGAGGCGCTGGCCGAGTCGCTGCGCGCGTACGGCGAGATGGGCGTGCACCAGATCCAGGTCCGGTTCCGCTCCCGGAGCCGTACCGAACTCACCGACCAGATGGCCGCGTTCGCGACCGAGGTCGCCCCGCTCATATGACCGCTGATGTAGGGCACGACACCAGGAGGACGGACATGGGCAAGCTGGACGGACGCGTCGTCGTCATCACCGGCGCCGCGCGCGGGCAGGGCGAGCAGGAGGCGCGGCTCTTCGCCGCCGAGGGGGCCCGGGTGGTCCTCGGGGACGTCCTGGACGACCAGGGCGAGGCGCTCGCCAAGGAACTGGGCGCGGACCGCGCGGTCTACGTCCACCTCGACGTGACCAGCGAGGACGAGTGGCGGGCCGCGGTGGCCACCGCCAAGGAGCGGTTCGGCCGGATCGACGGCCTGGTCAACAACGCGGGCATCCTGCGCTTCAACGAGCTGGTGTCCACCCCGCTGGACGAGTTCCAGGCGATGGTCCAGGTCAACCAGATCGGCTGCTTCCTGGGCATCCGCACGGTCGCCCCGGAGATCGAGGCGGCCGGCGGCGGCACGATCGTCAACACCGCCTCGTACACCGGGGTCACCGGCATGGCCGGGGTCGGCGGCTACGCGGCGACCAAGCACGCCGTGCTCGGGCTCACCCGGGTCGCCGCGCTCGAACTCGCCCCCAAGGGCATCCGGGTCAACGCGGTCTGCCCGGGCGCGATCGACACCGCGATGAGCAACCCGGAGGGCGTCGACCCGGCGGCCACCGCCGAGCTCTACCGCAGCCTGGTGCCGCTCGGCCGGATCGGCAGGCCCGAGGAGGTGGCGGCCCTCGCGCTGTTCCTGACCGGCGAGGACTCCTCGTACATCACCGGCCAGCCGTTCGTGATCGACGGCGGCTGGCTCGCCGGGGTCAAGCTTTTCTGACGCTTCATCAGCTATTGACCGCGCCGTCCGCGCGGTGCGACAGTCGGGCACATCAACTGATCTGACGGTTCGTCAGAAACCATCAAGGGCGGTGAACTTCCTTGGAATTCGGGATCTTCGTACAGGGATACGTCGGCAAGCGCGCCGAGACCGATCCCGAAGCCGAGCACAAGGCCCTGCTGGAGGAGACCGAGTACGTCATCCAGGCGGACAAGTCGAACTTCAAGTACGCCTGGGCCTCCGAGCACCACTTCCTGGAGGAGTACTCGCACCTCTCCGCCAACGACGTCTACCTCGGCTACCTCGCGCACGCCACCGACCGCATCCACCTCGGCTCCGGCATCTTCAACCCGCTGGCCCAGGTCAACCACCCGGTCAAGGTCGCCGAGAAGGTCGCCATGCTCGACCACCTCTCCGGCGGACGCTTCGAGTTCGGCTCCGGCCGCGGCGCGGGCTCGCACGAGATCCTCGGCTTCTTCCCGGGCATCACGGACATGAACCACACCAAGGAGATCTGGGAAGAGACCATCGCCGAGTTCCCCAAGATGTGGCTCCAGGAGGAGTACGAGGGGTTCCAGGGCAAGCACTGGTCGCTGCCGCCGCGCAAGATCCTGCCCAAGCCGTACGGCAAGTCCCACCCGGCCATGTGGTACGCGGCGGGCTCCCCCGCCTCCTACGCCATGGCCGGCAAGAAGGGCCTCGGCGTGCTCGGCTTCAGCGTCCAGAAGGTCTCCGACATGGAGTGGGTCGTCGAGTCCTACAAGAACGCGATCAAGGAGGCCAAGGCGGTCGGCGACTTCGTCAACGACAACGTCATGGTCACCTCCACCGCGATCTGCGCCGAGACCCACGAGAAGGCCGTCGAGATCGCCGTCGGCGGCGGCCTCAACTACCTCCAGTCGCTGCTCTTCCGCTACCACGACACCTTCCCGCGGCCCGAGGGCATCCCCGAGTGGCCCGAGCTGCTCCCGGAGTACTCCGCCGAGATCATCGAACTCCTCATCGCCGAGGAGCTGATGATCTGCGGCGACCCGACCGAGGTGCTCGCCCAGTGCAAGCGCTGGGAGCAGGCGGGCGCCGACCAGCTGTCCTTCGGACTGCCGATCGGCATCTCCTACGAGGACACGATGAACTCGATCAAGCTGATCGGCGAGCACGTGATCCCGAAGATCGACACCGACCCGGTCCACCGCACCACCCGCTTCCGGCAGGCCGCGGGCAGCTGACCGGGGCAGGCCCCAGGGGGTGCCCCGCCGACCGGGCCCGCCCGGCAACGATCGGCGGCTCACCCCCCAGGAGCGCGGGGCGGTGTCTTCCCGGACCGCCGTCCCCGCCACCCGCCCCGGACCGGGGGCCGTTCCGCGGCGACCCCCGGTCCGGGGCGCACCCCTGTCCACGTACAGAAAGGGAACGGATCGCCATGCTCGACCACCTGATCAAGGGCGCCACCGTCGTGGACGGCACCGGTGCCCCCGCCTTCACCGCCGACGTCGGCATCCGTGACGGGCGGATCGCGGTCGTCGCCGCGCCGGGGACGGTCGCCGAGGAGGCCCGTACGACCGAGGACGCCGCCGGACTCGTGCTCACGCCCGGGTTCGTCGACCCGCACACCCACTACGACGCCCAGCTGTTCTGGGACCCGTACGCCACCCCCTCCATGAACCACGGCGTCACCACCGTCGCGGGCGGCAACTGCGGCTTCACCCTCGCCCCGCTCCACCCCGACCGGCCCGAGGACGCCGACTACACCCGCCGGATGATGTCCAAGGTCGAGGGCATGGCGCTCGCCGCCCTGGAGGACGGCGTCGACTGGAGCTGGTCCTCGTTCGCCGAGTACCTCGACGCTCTCGACGGCCGGATCGCCGTCAACGCCGGTTTCATGGTGGGCCATTGCGCGCTGCGCCGGTACGTGATGGGCGCCGACGCGGTCGGCGGCCAGCCCACCCCCGAGCAACTGGACCGGATGACCGCCCTGCTGGGCGAGGCCATGGCCGCCGGGGCCTGGGGCCTGTCCACCACCCAGTCGTCCACCCACTCCGACGGCGACGGCGCGCCCGTCGCCTCCCGGCACGCCCTGCCCGCCGAACTCATCGCCCTGTCCAAGACGGTCGGCGAGCACGAGGGCACCCAGATCGAGGCGATCGTCGCGGGCTGCCTCGACCAGTTCTCCGACGCCGAGATCGACCTCTTCGTCGAGATGAGCGCCGCCGCCGGACGCCCGCTCAACTGGAACGTCCTCACCATCGACGCCAAGGTCCCCGAGCGGGTCCCGCGCCAGCTGCTCGCCTCCGAACGGGCCCGCAAGTCCGGCGGCCGGATCGTCGCCCTCACCATGCCGATCCTCACCCCCATGAACATGTCGCTCGGCACCTTCTGCGCCCTCAACCTCATCCCCGGCTGGGGCGAGATACTCGGCCTGCCGCTGACGGAGCGGATCGCGAAGCTGCGCGACCCCGACGTGCGCGCCGAGATGCTGCGCCGCGCCGACTCCAAGGAGGCCGGGGTCTTCCGGCGGCTCGCGCACTTCGCCCGGTACGTCATCGGGGACACCTACAGCCGCGAGAACGAGGGCCTGAGCGGCCGGGTCGTCGGCGACATCGCCGCCGAGCGCGGCCAGGACGCCTTCCAGTGCCTGGTCGAGATCTGCGCCAACGACGAACTGCGCACGGTCCTGTGGCCGATGCCCACCGACAACGACCCGGCCTCCTGGGCGCTGCGCGCCGAGACCTGGCAGCACGAGGACGTCATGCTCGGCGGCTCCGACGCGGGGGCCCATCTGGACCGGATGTGCGGGGCGCCGTACACCACCCGCTTCCTCGGCGACTGCCTGCGCGGCCGCCGGCTCGTCCCCCTGGAGCAGGCCGTGAAGATGCTCAGCGACGACCCGGCCCGGCTGTTCGGGCTGCGCGAGCGCGGCCGGATCGCCGAGGGCTTCCACGCCGACCTGGTCCTCTTCGACCCCGAGCGGATCGACGCGGGCCCGGCGACGCTGGTGCACGACCTGCCGGGGGACAGCCCGCGGCTCGACTCGCGCGCGGTCGGCATCGTGTCGGTGCGGGTCAACGGCGTGGAGACGGTACGGGACGACGAGATCACCGGTGCGGTGCCCGGCCGGGTGCTGCGCTCGGGCCGCGACACGAGGACGGTGAGCACCCGATGACGGATGCGCCCAGCGACCAGGACCCGCGTACGGAACAGCTGTACATCGACGGGGCCTGGGTGGCGCCCGACGGCGGCCACTACGAGGTGATCGACCCGGCGACCGAGGAGGTCGTGGGGTACGCGCCCGAGGCGTCCCGGGCGCAGGTGTACGAGGCGGCGGAGGCGGCCAGGGCGGCCTTCGCGACCTGGTCGCGGACCAGGCCCGAGGAGCGGGCCGCGATCCTGGACCGGGCCGCCGACCTGATGGCCAGGGACGCCGACGCCAACACCGCGCTCGCCCGGGCCGAGACCGGCGCCACCACCGGCACCGCGCGCGGGATGCAGGTCGCGGTCGGCGCCTCCCGCTTCCGGCGCTACGCGCGCGGCGCCCTCGAACCCGTCGAGCAGGCGCTGCCGCCGCAGATCAACGAGGCCGGGCCGATGGGGAAGGCCGGGGTGTTCGGGGCGGTGGCGGTACGGCGCCCGGTGGGCGTGGTCACCTGCATCACCTCGTACAACAACCCCTGGGCGAACCCGGCCGGGAAGATCGCCCCGGCGCTCGCCATGGGCAACACGGTGGTGGTGAAGCCCGCCCCGCAGGACCCGCTGTCGGTGTACGCGATGACCCGCTGCCTCGCGGAGGCCGGGGTCCCGGCCGGAGTGGTCAACGTGGTCACCGGCTCGGCCCCGGCCGTCGGCGAGGCCGCCGTCGACGCCCCGGCCGTCGACATGGTGTCCTTCACCGGCTCCACGGCGGTCGGCCAGGCCATCGGCGAGGTCTGCGGGCGGCAGCTGAAGCGGCAGCTGATGGAGCTGGGCGGCAAGGGCGCGGCGCTCGTCCTCGACGACGCCGACCTGGACTCCGCCACCATGGGCATCGGCACCACCTTCTCCTTCTACAGCGGCCAGATCTGCACCGCGCCCACCCGGGTGCTCGCCCAGCGCGGGATCTACGAGCGGCTGGTCGAGAAGCTGGCCGCGTACACCGGCTATCTGAAGGTCGGCGCCCCGGCGGAGCGCGGCACGGTCGTCGGCCCGGTGATCTCGGCGGCGCACCGCGACCGGATCGAGTCGTACGTGGAGTTGGGCCGCAAGGAGGGCGCCCGAGTGGTGGTGGGCGGCGAGCGGCCCACCGGGCCCGGCCTCGACCGCGGCTTCTACGTGGCGCCGACGCTGCTCGCGGACTGCGCCAACGAGATGCGGGTGGTGCGGGAGGAGATCTTCGGCCCGGTGGTCGTGGTGGTGCCCTTCGACGACGAGGAGGAGGGGATCGCGCTCGCCAACGACAGCGACTACGGACTGATCGACTACGTCTGGTCCGGCGACGTGGCCCGCGCTTTCCGCATCGCGGGCCGGCTGCGGGCGGGCGGGGTCGGCGTGAACACGATCGGCCGCAACATGGAGGCGCCGTTCGGCGGCTTCAAGAAGAGCGGGGTGGGCCGGGACGTCGGTTCGTACGCGCTGCACGCCTACAGCGAGCTGCAGGCGGTGGTCTGGCCGGGCTGACGGCACGTTCCGCACGGGATGCCCGGCGCCGGTCCGGCGCCTTCCCGGCGCCCGTCCGGCCCTGGCGCGCCGGGCCGCTCGGCTCCGGCGGGTGAGCGGTCCGGCACGCTCCCGTACCGGCCGGAAAATTCTTCGGGAAAATTTGGAAACGGACATTCCGGGCACTGCTGCGGTTCCCGCATATCGGACACTCGGCGCCGGGCCTACCGCTTGGTCGGTCGGGCCCGGTCGTCGATCTTTCAATCACTGGCGGGTGTCCGGATTTCGCCTCTCAATGCAAGGCGATGATCGATCAAGTGAGCGGACGTTGATCTTCCGGATGTGGAAACCGCAGCACTTAACGTCCTGTTCATGACTCAGGTGGACATACGGCCCCAGGCCGGAGACACGGTAAGGGGCGCCACCGCCCCGGGCGACACGCAGGGCGTGCGCACCAAGGGACTCGGCGGAAACTCCGTCGGGCTCCTCGGCAGCGCCGTGATCGGCATCTCCACCGTCGCCCCCGTCTACTGCCTGACCTCCACCCTCGGCTCCACCGCCGGTGAGGTCGGCCTGCAGATGCCCGCCGTGTTCCTCGCGGGCTTCCTGCCGATGCTCCTGGTCGCCTTCGCGTACCGCGAGCTCAACAAGGTCATGCCGGACTGCGGCACCTCCTTCACCTGGACCGTGAAGGCGTTCGGCCCCAAGGTCGGCTGGATGTGCGGCTGGGGCCTGGTGATCGCCACGATCATCGTGCTCTCCAACCTGGCCGGCGTCGCCACCTCGTACTTCTGGCTGCTCGCCGGGGAGATCACCAACAACCCCTCGGTCGGCGCCCTGGACGACAACAAGGCCGTCCACATCGTCACCTGCCTGGCGCTCATCGCCGCGGCCACCGCGATCAGCTACCGCGGCATGACCGCCACCAAGGGCGTGCAGTACACCCTCGTCGGCCTCCAGCTGCTCGTCCTCGCCGTGTTCGTCGGGATGGCGCTGTCGAAGGCGGGCGACTTCGAGACCTCGGTCAGCTTCTCCTGGTCCTGGATGAACCCCTTCGCGGTGCAGTCGTTCGCCGCGTTCACCGCCGGACTCTCGCTGTCGATCTTCATGTACTGGGGCTGGGACGCCTGCCTGACCGCGAACGAGGAGACCACCGGCTCCACCAAGACGCCGGGCCGCGCCGCCCTCATCGCGATGGTCGTCCTGGTCGGCTCCTACCTGGCCACCGGCATCGCCGCCCAGATGGTCGTCGGCTCCGGCGACCAGGGCCTCGGCCTGGCCAACCCGGAGACCTCCGACAACGTCTTCGCCGCCCTCGCGGGCCCCGTCATGGGCCCCGGCCTCGGCATCCTGCTCTTCGTCGCGGTGCTCGCCTCCGCCGCCGCCAGCCTCCAGACCACCTTCATCCCGGTGGCCCGCACGGTCCTGGCGATGTCGGCGTACGAGGCACTGCCCCCGTCCTTCGCCAAGGTCCACCCGAAGTTCAAGACCCCCGGCAAGGCGACCGTCGTGGCGGGCGTCGCGACCGGCGCCTTCTACACGGTGATGACCCTGCTCAGCGAGCACGTGCTGGTCGACACGATCTACGCGCTCGGCCTGATGATCTGCTTCTACTACGCGCTGACCGCCTTCGCCTGCGTCTGGTACTTCCGCCGCGAGCTCACCCGCACCCCCCGCGACCTGGTCTTCAAGGGCCTGTTCCCGCTGGTCGGCGGAGTGCTCCTGGCGGCGGTGTTCGCGAAGACGCTGTACGACATGTGGGACCCGGCCTACGGATCCGGCTCGGCCGTGTTCGGCGTCGGCTCGGTGTTCGTGATCGGCGTCGGACTGCTGCTGCTCGGCGTGGTGATCATGCTGGTGATGCGCACCAAGAGCCCCGCGTTCTTCCGGGGCGAGGTGCTCACCAAGGAGACCCCGTCGCTGGTCGTCGAGGACTGATGGACTTCTCGAACGGCCGGTGATGGACAGCGGCGAGGTGGCGGGCCCGTGGGGGGTCCCGCCACCTCGTCTTTTTGCCTCGGGGGGCGCGGTCAGTGCTGCCCGGGGAGCAGCCCGCTGACCAGCTTGTTGGCGCCCGGCATCTGCTGGGCGACCGCGGCGGGCGCCTCCTTCGGGTTCAGCACCCCGCTCAGCGGCACCACCGAGGGCAGGTTGGCGCCCCCGGTGTCGGCGGCGGCGGTCCCGGCGGCAGCGGCGGTGAGGCCGCCCGCGACGGCGAGGGTGGTGAGGGCGGCGGCGGTGAGGATCTTCTTCATGCCGCACCAACGCGGCCCCGGCGGGGCCGGTTACGCGGCCCGTCCCCCGGACGGTCCAGCGCCGCCGGGCCCGTTCCGTGTATACGGAGCCCATGCAGAGTGAGAACACGCGTACGGGCGCGGGCGCGGGAGCGGGCGCGGACACCGGTACGGCCCTGGAGTGGTCGCTCCGTCCGGCGCGCCCCGAGGACGTGACGGCCGTCGCCGAGCTCAAGGCGGTGGTGATGCGGGACGACCTGACCCGGCTCGGCCGCTACGACGAGGTACGGGTGCGGCAGCGGCTGCGGGACGAGTTCCGGCCCGAGCACACCTGGCTGATCGAGCTCGCGGGCGGCTTCGCGGGCTCGGTGGCCTTCGGCCCCCACCCGCCCGCTGCCGGCCACCACCTGGAGCACTTCTACCTGGCCCGCGAGGCCCAGGGCCGGGGCCTCGGCACGGCGGTGCTGCGCGGCCTGCTCGACCGGGCCGACGCGGAGCGGGTGCCGGTGCGGCTCACCGTGCTGCGGGGGAGCGCGGCCCGGCGGCTCTACGAGCGGATGGGGTTCACGGTCGAGTCGGAGGACCCGATCGACATCCGGATGGTGCGGGCGGTGCCGGAGGTGCGGGAGCCGGGGCGGTAGGGCCCGCTGTCTTCGGACCCGGCCCCGGCCCGGGGGCGTCACCAGCCGGCGCCCGCGGGCTGCCGGGTGGTGACGTTGATCCGGTTGAACAGGTTGGTGACGCCGACCATCAGGACGATCGAGGCCAGCTGCTTCTCGTCGTAGAAGTCGGCGGCGGCGTCCCACACCTCGTCCGGCACCGCGTCCGAGCTGTCGGCCAGCCGGGTCGCCGCCTCGGCGAGCGCGAGCGCGGCCCGCTCCTCGTCCGAGAAGTACGGCGTCTCCCGCCACGCGGCGACCGACCACAGCTGCTCGTCGCTCACCCCGGCCTTCCGCGCCCCCTTCGCGCCGAAGTCCACGCAGAACCCGCAGTTGTTGATCTGGCTGGCCCGCAGATGCACCAGTTCGAGGGTGGACTCCGGCACCCCGCCCTGCTTGGCGGCCTTCAGCAGCCCCATGATCGCGGGCAGGGCGCCGGGCAGGACGGAGGTGGGGTTGCTCATCCGGGCGGTGGGGACGTGGGTGCTGCTCATGGGGATCGCTCCTCGCGCTGTGAGGGCCGCTCGTGTCGGCCGCTGTGCGGTTGCCTTCGATGCACTGACGGAGCGCGCGAGGAGTGTGTGACCGGTCCGGCGGGATTTCCCGAAGTTTTTTTCACGGACCGCCGGACGGGCCCCCGTTCCGGTCAGTCCCGGTCCGCCGCCAGGAACACCGGGTTCGTGAACGCCATCAGCGCGCCCGGCAGGGGCGGGGCCGTCACCGGGTGGCGGAGCTCGGCGCGGACGTACGTGGCGTTCGCCGCCGTCGTCGTCCAGGTGGCCTCGGCCCCGCCCTCCGCCGGGAGGGTGGTGGTGAACAGGACGCCCTGGTCGGTGACGAGCCGGGCGGTGCGGCCCGGGGCGCCGGTGACGCGGAGGCGGGCGGTGACCGGCTCGTCGGTGCGGCGGACGGTGAGGCGTTCGCCGAGACCGGCCGAGCGGCCGCGGGCGTCGGTGAGGGTGAAGTCCAGGGCGACGGACGACGACTCGGCGACGTACGACCGCCCCGCCCGCAGCCCCGCCAGGACCGCCGCCCGGCTCAGCTCGTCCGCCAGCACCACGGTCTGCGGCATGCCGACCCGGTCCGGATCCCGGTGCGCGTCACTGTTCCCCATCGCCGGGGTCCACTTCCCCTGGACCAGCGCCCCGTCCCAGCCCGCCAGGGCGACCTCGTCGTCCGGCGTGTAGGGCCCGTTCCAGACCTCCACCGCGTCCGCGTCGCCGAAGCCGAACTTCCAGGCGCAGCCGATGCAGGTGGCCTGCGGGTGGGCCGGGACGACCAGGCCCCCGGCTCTGCGGATCTCGCGGGCGAAATGGCCGAAACGGTTCTCCCGGGCCCGGTAGCGCCAGTCCACGAACGTCCCCGGCGCCGTGCCGAGCGCCAGCACATGGCCGTTGCGGGTGGTGACCTCCTCGCCGAGCAGCACCAGCAGGTCGTCGCCCGCCGTCTCCGCCCACGCGCCGTGCCCGGCATGGGTGTTGTGCTCGGTGCCCACGATGAAGTCGAGCCCCGCCGCCCGGGCCAGCGCGGCGACCTCGGCGGGGGTGCGGCGGCCGTCGGAGTGCACCGTGTGCAGATGGCAGTCGCCCCGGTACCAGGCCCTGCCCCGCCCCCTCGCCCGCTCCGGCGGGTACACCGGCCGCACCACGGGCGCGGCGGGCCCGAGCCGCAGGGTGACGGTCACCGTGTAGTCGAGACCCTGCGGGGCGACGGTGTACGGGCCGAGGGCCACGAACCAGGTCCCGGCCCGTACCGGCCCGGCCACATAGCCGGGCGTCGCCGCGTCGGCCCGGACGAAGAACTCGCTGCGCGCGCCCCCGGACCAGCCCCGGAAGCCGCGCCCGCCGAGCTCGGTGCCGCGCTGGTCGAAGAGGCCGATGTCGAGGGCGTTGCCCTGGGTGCCTGGCGGCACGGCGGGCCGCTCGTAGCGGTAGGCCACATGGAGCTCGCGCACGCCGTGCGGCAGTTCCACCGGCAGATAGACGAAGTCGGGGGAGCCGGGCGGCAGCGTGCCGCTCACGGTACGGGTCAGGACGTCGCCGGAGTCGTCGGCGGCGTCGGCCTGGGCGAAGCTCACGGTGCCCAACGTAAACGCGGTCGCGGCGCCCGTCATGAGGAGCGCGCGTCGGGTCGTATCCGTCATGCGCACGACTGTCCCGCGCGTGCGTGAACGACGGGACAACGGGACACCGCCCGAGGGCAGCCCCTCGGCCGGTTTCCGCCCCCGCGCGCCAGGGAGCCAGGTCCCGGCTTCCCCCCGTACCGGCCCATACCGGCCCCCGCCCCGCCCCACTCCGTACCGCCCGGTATCCCGCCCCGTCACACCCCTCGGAAAACCGCGCCGCACCGCCTACCGTGCCGCTATGCGGATCTCGACCACGATCTTCCTGACCGACGAGACCATCTCCCCGGTGCGCCTCGCCCGCGAGCTGGAGCAGCGCGGCTTCGCCGGGCTCTATCTGCCCGAGCACACCCACATCCCGGTCTCCCGGGACACCGACTACCCGGCCGGGGGCGAGCTGCCCCGTGAGTACGGCCGGACCCTCGACCCCTTCGTGGCCCTCGGCCAGGCCGCCGCCGTGACCGAACGGCTGCTGCTCGGCACCGGCATCACGCTGGTCGTCGAGCACGACCCGATCGCCCTGGCCAAGCAGATCGCCACCCTCGACCACCTCTCCGGCGGGCGCTTCACGCTCGGCGTCGGCTTCGGCTGGAACCGCGAGGAGGCCGCCGACCACGGCGTCGACTGGCCCACCCGCCGCGAGCGGACCCGCTCCGCGATGCGGCTGATGCGCGCCCTGTGGGCGGCCGAACCCACCGCGTACGAGGGTGACTTCGGCCACTCCGTACGCGCCTCCGAGGCATGGCCGAAGCCGGCCGGCGGCGCACCCCGGATCCTGGTCGGCGGCGCGGCGGGCCCCAAGCTCTTCGACCACATCGCCGACTACGCGGACGGCTGGATGCCGATCGGCGGCCGCGGCCTGACCGAGACGCTGCCCGCCCTCCGCGAGGTCTGGCAGCGCGCGGGCCGCGCCCCGGAGTCCCTCCAGCTGGTCCCGTACGCGGTGCTGCCGAGCCCCGGCAAGCTCGCCCACTACGCGGAGCTGGGCTGCGAGGAGGTCGTGCTGCAGCTGCCGCCGGGGGACGAGAAGGAGGTCCTGGGGGTGCTGGACGCGTTCGCGCCGTACGTGGGGTGACCATTCCGTAATCCCGCTATAGTTCCACTATGGCATCGACGACGATCCAGGTCTCCAAGGAGACCCGCGACCACCTGGCCGCGCTCGCCACGGAGCGCGGCCTCACCCTCGGGCAGCTCGTCCAGCACCTGGCCGAACGGGAACCCACCAAGGCCCAGATCGCCGAACGGCTGAAGGCGGACCGGGACCACGCCCGCACGCTCCTGGACGTGGAGATGACGGACGAGGAGTTCGACAACGCTCCCGACGTCCTGGGCAACATCTACCGGCTCGCGGCGGAGAAGGTACGCACCGCGCGGGGCGAGGTCGCGTGATCATCCTCGACACCAGCGCCGTCCTGGCGCTGGCGGGGGGCCGTCACAAGGCCCTCATCGAGCTGGCCGCCAACATGGCCAGGACACCGGGCGACGCGTTGTGGGTGCCCGCGCTGTGCCTGGCCCAGGCCGAGTCGGAGGACGCGGGGGCGGGACGGGCGGCACTCACGTTCTCCACCGTCGCCGTCGATCCCCTCGACACCGTCGCCGCCGTCACGGTCGGCACCCTCGTCCGGGAGGGCTTCGGTGGCATCGACACCTGCCACGCCCTCTACTGCGCCTCCCCCCGCCCGCAGTTCACCGGCATGTCCATCCTCCTCACCGCCCACGAGGACCGCTACCCGCCGGGCATCGTCACCGTGGACATCGACGCCCCCGGGATACTGGGCCACCACTGACGGGTTCGGTGACCGTACCCGCTCGTATGCTCGTCGCATGACGGATCACCAGGCAGCACGCGACGCCCGTCCCACCGAGAACGCCATGCGCCGCGCGCTCAAGCGGGCCAGGGACGGGGTCGCGCTCGACGTGGGTGAGGCGGCCGTGCTGTTGCGGGCGCGGGGGGCCGATCTGGCCGACCTGGTCGCGACGGCCGGGCGGGTGCGCGACGCCGGGCTCGCCGCCGCCGGGCGGGCCGGGATCATCACGTACTCCAAGAGCGTCTTCATACCCCTCACCCGGCTCTGCCGGGACCGGTGCCACTACTGCACCTTCGTCACCGTCCCCGGCAAACTCCGCAAGGCCGGCCACGGGATGTTCATGACCCCCGACGAGGTCCTGGACATCGCCCGCAAGGGCGCCGAACTCGGCTGCAAGGAAGCCCTCATCACCCTCGGCGACAAGCCCGAGGACCGCTGGCCCGAGGCCCGCGAATGGCTCGACGCGCACGGCTACGACGACACCGTCGCGTACGTCAGGGCCATGTCGATCCGCATCCTCGAAGAGACCGGACTGCTGCCCCACCTCAACCCCGGGGTGCTGTCCTGGACCGACTTCCAGCGGCTCAAGCCCGTCGCCCCCAGCATGGGGATGATGCTGGAGACCACCGCCACCCGGCTGTGGAGCGAGCCCGGCGGCCCCCACCACGGCTCGCCCGACAAGGAACCCGCCGTCCGGCTCCGGGTCCTGGAGGACGCCGGACGCTCCTCCGTCCCCTTCACCAGCGGACTGCTCCTCGGCATCGGCGAGACCCACGAGGAACGCGCCGAATCCCTCTTCGCGCTCCGCCGGATCGCCCGCGCCTACCACGGCATCCAGGAACTCATCATCCAGAACTTCCGCGCCAAGCCCGACACGGCCATGCGCGGCATGCCCGACGCCGAACTCGACGACCTGGTCGCCACCGTCGCCGTCGCCCGCCTCATCATGGGCCCCAGCGCCTGCCTCCAGGCCCCGCCCAACCTGGTCGACGCCGAGTACGAGCGGCTGATCGCCGCCGGCATCGACGACTGGGGCGGCGTCTCCCCGCTCACCATCGACCACGTCAACCCCGAGCGCCCCTGGCCGCGCATCGAGGAACTCGCCGAGAAGTCCGCCGCCGCCGGGTTCGAACTGCGCGAACGCCTCTGCGTCTACCCCGAGTTCGTGCGCCGCGGCGAACCCTGGCTCGACCCCCGGCTGCTGCCGCACGTGCGCGCCCTCGCCGACCCCGCCACCGGCCTCGCCGACCCCGACGCCCCCGTCCGCGGCCTGCCCTGGCAGGAGCCCGACGAGGCGTTCACGGCCACCTCCAGCGGCCGCACCGAACTCCACGCCACCATCGACACCGAGGGCCGCACCGGCGACCGCCGCGAGGACTTCGACGACGTGTACGGGGACTGGGACGCGCTCCGCGAGGCCGCCGCGCCCGGCCTGGTGCCCGACGCCCGCGCGCCCGAGCGGATCGACACCGAGGTCCGCGAGGCCCTCGCGGTCGCCGCCGACGACCCGACCCGGCTCACCGACCCGCAGGCCCTCGCCCTGCTGCACGCCGAGGGCCCCGCGCTCGACGCGCTCTGCGGCGTCGCCGACGCCATCCGCGCGAGCGTCAACGGCGACACCGTCACCTACATCGTCACCAGGAACATCAACTTCACCAACGTCTGCTACACCGGCTGCCGGTTCTGCGCCTTCGCGCAGCGCCGCACCGACGCCGACGCCTACACCCTCTCCCTCGACCAGGTCGCCGACCGCGCCCAGCAGGCGTGGGAGGTCGGCGCCGTCGAGGTCTGCATGCAGGGCGGCATCCACCCCGACCTGCCCGGCACCGCCTACTTCGACATCGCCAAGGCGGTCAAGGCCCGGGTCCCCGGCATGCACGTGCACGCCTTCTCACCCATGGAGGTCGTCAACGGCGCCTCCCGCACCGGCCTCTCGATCCGCGAATGGCTCACCGCCGCCAAGGAGGCCGGGCTCGACTCGATCCCCGGCACCGCCGCCGAGATCCTCGACGACGAGGTCCGCTGGGTGCTCACCAAGGGCAAACTGCCCACCGCCACCTGGATCGAGGTCGTCAGGACCGCCCACGAACTGGGCATCCGCTCCTCGTCCACGATGATGTACGGGCATGTGGACCAGCCCCGGCACTGGCTCGGGCACTTCCGCACCCTGGCCGGCATCCAGCGGGAGACGGGCGGCTTCACCGAGTTCGTGACCCTGCCGTTCATCCACACCAACGCGCCGGTCTACCTCGCGGGCATCGCCCGCCCCGGCCCGACGGTCCGCGACAACCGGGCGGTCACCGCCATGGCCCGGGTGCTGCTGCACCCGTACATCCCCAACATCCAGACCAGTTGGGTCAAGCTCGGCACCGAGGGCGCCGCCCAGATGCTGCGCTCGGGCGCCAACGACCTCGGCGGCACGCTGATGGAGGAGACCATCTCCCGGATGGCCGGGTCGAGTTACGGCTCGTACCGGTCCATCAAGGACCTGGAGGCGATCGCCGAGGCGGCGGGCCGCCCGTCCCGTCCGCGCACCACCCTGTACGGGGAGGTGCCGGACGAGCGGCAGCGCGCGGCCCGGGCCTCGGACGGCCACCTGCCGCAGCTGCTGCCGCTCGTTGAGTAGCCATTCGGCGTGCTCAGCGAAAGTTGCGTTGCACCCGGCCACGGAGGGGCAGTCGGAGCTGGGTGTCGGACGTTACGATGACGCAAAACACTCACAAGGACAGCTGAGGTGTATTGATGCGGCCCCCCGTGATCGAGGCGATCAAGATTGAGAACTATCGGACGCTTCAGGACGTCGAGATCAAAAAACTCAAGCCGTTTTCTGTGCTAATTGGCCCCAATGGAAGTGGCAAGTCGACTCTTTTTGACGTCTTTGCTTTCATGGAGACTTCATTTAGCTTGGGTGTCAGGAACGCTTGGGATCAGCGGGGTGGTTTGCGGCAGCTTCGATCGCGGGGGCAGGGCGGGCCGATCGCTATTCAGATTTCATATCGAGAGGACCCTAGAGCGAAACTGCTCACGTATCGACTCGAGCTCGAGGAGGAGCGCGGAAGGCCAGTGGTGAGCCGAGAATGGTTGCGCTGGACAGCAGGGGCGGCTCAGGGGCGACCTCGTCATATTCTGGATTTCCGGAACGGGTCCGGATATGTAGTGGATGAGGAAACCGGGAAAAAGGCGGAAGAGGTCCTGGATGGTCCGGATAGGCTCGCCGTCAATGCTCTGGGGCAGTTCAAGTCCCACCCTAGAGTAGCGGCCCTTAGGCGATTCATCTCTGGTTGGTATCTCTCTTATCTTTCCGTAGCCGAGGAACGAAAGTCCCCCACGGCCGGACCTCAAGAGCGACTGTCTCAATCCGGTGATAATATCAGTAATGTTCTTCAGTATCTGAAGGAGAATCATCCGGACCGGCTCGGTTCAATTATGCATGCACTTCGTGCTACGGTTCCCACCCTGGAAGCGGTGGATTATGAGACGTCTCCTGACGGTCGACTCGTGCTGTTCATTAAGGACTCTCCGTTCGGAGACCCGGTGCTGGCCAGCAACGCATCCGACGGAACCCTGAAGCTCCTTTCGTACCTGACGCTGCTTCATGATCCGGCGCCAGCTCCGTTTATTGGGATCGAGGAGCCAGAGAATCATCTGTACAGCTCAGTTCTGCCTGGTTTGGCGCAGCAATGCCGGGTATCCAGTGAACGCTCTCAGGTTCTCGTCACCACTCATTCCTACGAATTTGTAGATGCCTGCAAGCCCGATGAGGTTATTGCGCTCTATCGTGCCGAGGATGGTTATACCAGGGTTGTCAGGCCAAGTGCGCTCCCACTTGTCGCGGACATGCTCGATAGCGGTGCACTTCTGGGATCTTTGTGGCAGGAAAACTACTTCAGTGAACTCCCTGAGCCGAAGACTCCCACCATTGAGCTCGGTGGGCTTGGGTGAAAATGAAGAATCAGAAGGGCGTGAACCGGAGCGCAGTCGTTCTGCTCGAAGTTTTGGTGGAGGAGGAATCGGCTGCCGAGGCGATCCGTCCGCTGCTCAGGAGAATCCTCGAAGGGTGCCAGGTGAAGATCGGTATTCGGCAGTTCCGGGGGAAGCCTGATCTTCTCAAGAAGCTACCAGAGCGACTCCAGGGATATGCTGCAGCTCGACGACGGGGGGAAGACGTTCGTGTCATCGTCTTGCTGGATCGAGATAATGACGAGTGCGTTGCGCTAAAGGCGCGCCTCGATGAAATCGCCTTAAAGAGCGGGATGCGACCGCGGAGTGGAGTCGATTCAGGTGAGGCCTTCCATGTCTTGAATCGCATTGCGGTGAGGGAGTTGGAGAGTTGGTACTTCGGTGACTGGGCGGCTGTAAGGAAAGGTTTCCCGAAGGTTCCGCCGGATCCCCCAAGGAGCTACAGGGGGGATCCGGACAGAGCCTCTGGTAAGTGCTCCGACGCCTTCGAGAACGTCCTGTTTTCCAGTGGTATCAGGATAGCTTCAAAGCCTGAATGGGGCCGCAGGATCGGGCCTCATCTCAGTCTGGAAAGCAACAGGTCTCCGAGCTTCCTTGCTTTCGTTTCAGGCGTGAGAGCGATCGTTTCAGCTTGAGGGGTCAGCCGACCAGCAGCTCGCGCTTGAGGTCGGCGACCTCCTGGCGGTTCAGGCCCACGCCCTGCTTCAGGTACGAGTTGAACGAGCCGAACTTCGCCTCGACCTCCGCGAAGCTCGCGTTCAGGTACGGGGCGCGCACGTCGAGCATCGGCTTGTAGACCGCGGCCTGGGCGGGCGGCAGGTGCGACAGGACGGCCTCGTTGGCGGCGGCCCGGTAGGTGTTGCTGGCCAGGTAGTCGGCCATCACCGTGTCACGGTCGACGCCGAGCGCGGTCAGCAGCGCCGCGTTCGACCAGCCGGTGCGGTCCTTGCCCGCGGTGCAGTGGAACAGGACCGCGCCGCGGCCGCCGTCGGCGATGTCGTCGAAGACCGCGGAGTACGCGGTCTGCGCGGTGTCACCGCTGACCATGAAGCGGTTGCCCTCGACCATCATGGCCTCGGCCTCGGCCGGGGACTTCGGCATCCCGTTGAAGGTGCCGGTGCCCGCGAGCACGTCGGCGACCTTGTAACGGGCACCGGCCGGGACGCGGTCCGGGGCCGAGGTGCGCTCGGACTGCATCCGCAGGTCGTAGACGGTGGCGATGCCGAGGCGCTTCAGCTTGGCCAGGTCGGTCTCGGTGAGCTTGTCGAGCGCGTCGGAGCGGTAGACCTCGCCCATCTTCACCCAGTGGCCGTCCTGGGTGCGGTAGCCGCCCGCGTCGCGCAGGTTGACCGTGCCCTGGGTGCGGACCAGCCGGTCGGCCAGGCGCAGCGAGCCGCCGCGCTCGGGCACCAGGTCGAAGAAGCGGCGGTCGGCGGCGGCCAGGCCGCGCACGGTGACGGTGCCGGCGGCGCCGCCGCGGGCCACGGTGCGGCCCTCGGTGCGGATCGCGACGGAACGCACGCCCGGCGCCTTCCAGGTGATGGTGAAGGTGCCGGCGGTGGCGTCCTCGGTCACGGTCGCGGCGGTGAAGGGGATCCGCCGGCCGTGGCCCTGCTGCTGGCCGTGGCCGTGGTCGCGGTCGAAGGAGTGCGCGGAAGCGGTGGCCGGGGCCGCGAGGCCCAGGAGGAGGGCGGCGGCGAGCGCGGCGGAGGAAGTCTTTACTCGTGTCACGGGGGTCATGGCGCGGATCGTTCAGCCCGACCAGAAACTTGAGGTGAACTCCGCTCAAAAGTGGACTGAAGGGCGACCGATCACATAACGTTCCGGCCCCCGAACGAGCGCATCCGGTCTATTACAGTGCTCGGCAGACCGCTGGGTACGGGTCGTGCGGGAGGTTCACGTCGAGGCGCGGACCGGCCGCCACGGTCCGTGCCGCTCGTACGGGGGGAGGGCACGTCGTGACCACCACAGCCGCGGCCGTGTGGGGCCGCACCGAACAGCAGGACTTCCGCTCGCGGGTGCGCGGCTGTCTGCTCGGCGGGGCGGTCGGCGACGCGCTCGGCGCGGGCGCCGCCGGACGCCCGCTGGCCGCGCTGCGCGCCGCCCACGGCCCCGAGGGCCTGACCGAGCTCGCCCCCGCCTTCGGGCGGCGCGGCGCCGTCACCGCCGCCACCCAGATGTCCCTGTTCACCGTGGACGGTCTGATCCGCGCCCAGGTCCGCCGGGACACCGGCGCCTGGCATCCGCCGACCGACGTGCACCGGGCCCATCTGCGCTGGGCCGCGACGCAGCGCGACTGGGGCCCGGACGAGCGCCGCCGCGATCTGGGCTGGCTGGCGGGCGAGGAGTGGCTGTACGCCCGCAGGGACCCGGCGAAGGCGTGTCTGACCGGGCTCGGCGACGAGGTGCTCGGCACCCTGGACCGGCCCAAGAACCCGGGTGCGGCGGACAGCGGGGCGCTGGTCCGCTCGGCGCCGTTCGGCCTGCTGGTGGGCTGGGAGCCGCAGTTGGTGTGCCAGCTCGCGGTGGAGTGCGCGGCGCAGACCCACGGCGACCCGGCCGGGCACCTCGCGGCCGGTGCGGTCGCGGTCGTGGTGCACGGGCTCGCCCGGGGCGGCGGTGTGGACGCCGCCGTGCTGGTGGCGATCGACCAGTTGTCCGCGCGGCCCGGCCATGAGCCGGTCACCGGGGCGCTGCGGGCCGCGCTGGCCGCCGTACGGGCGGGGAAGCCGGACGCGGAGCGGGTCACCGCGCTCGGGGCGGCCGAGGACCGGGCCGAGGGGCAGCTGGCGGCGGCCGTCTACTGCGCGATGGTCGGCGAGGACGTCCGGCACGGGCTGCGGCTGGCGGTCAACCACGACGGGCCCTCGGCGGCGACCGGCGCCGTGACCGGGGCGCTGCTCGGGGTCCTGCACGGCGAGACGGCCCTCCCGCCGGCCTGGGTGGCCGAACTGGAGGGCCGTGCGACGGTCCTTGAGCTGGCGGACGACTTCGCCATGGAGCTGACCCAGGGCCCGGCCCTGCACGGCCCGGCCGACACGGCCTCGGGCTGGCTGACCCGGTACCCGAGGACCTGACCGCCCCCGGCCGCACGGCCAGGGGCGGCCCGGGACTACGCCGAGGGCTGTCCGGCCCGGTCGCCCGCCGCCCGGCCGGGCTGGCCGGGGATCGCGGCGGCCGAGGCACCGCCGTCGCCGTCGCCGCTGTCCAGGGTCTCCAGGAGCGCGTCGCGCTCCGGGGTGTCCTCCGGCTTGATGAGGCCGATGACGATGTAGAGGATCAGCGAGGTGGCGAGCGGCGAGACGATCTGGATCTGCAACTCCACGCCGTCCAGGCCGTAGTTGGTCAGCCAGAAGGCGAACAGACCGGCCGCCCAGGAGACCAGCGCCGCCGTCGGCCCGGACTTCCTGAAGGTGCGCAGCATGCCGAGCATGAACGGGATGGCGATCGGCCCCATGAGCCCGGCCACCCACTTGATGACGACGGTGATGATGTCCTTGAAGGTGGGGGAGTTGACCTGGGTGGCGACCGCCATCGACAGGCCGAGGAAGGCGATGGTGGACAGCCGCGCGGCGAGCAGTCCGGCGCGCTGGGTCCAGGTGCGGGCGGCCTTGCTGAGCACCGGCGCGATGTCCCGGGTGAAGACGGCCGCGATGGCGTTGGCGTCGGAGGAGCACATGGCCATGGTGTGCGAGAAGAAGCCGACGATGACGAGGCCCAACAGGCCGTGCGGCAGGAGCTGTTCGGTCATCAGGGCGTACGAGTCGGAGGCGTCGGGCTTCTTCGGGGTGATGAGCAGCGGGGCGACCCACATCGGGAAGAAGAGGACCAGCGGCCAGATCAGCCACAGCAGCGCGGAGAGCCGTCCGGAGCGGGTGGCCTCGCGGGCGGTCGGGGTGGCCATGTAGCGCTGGGCCTGGTTCCACATGCCGCCGCTGTACTCGAAGGTCTTGATGAAGAGATAGGCGAGCAGGAATGTCAGCGTGTACGGGCCGGCCGTCGGCGCGGTGTGGCCCTGGAGCTCCGGCCGGTCCCACACGGTCCACAGCGCGTCGATCCCGCCCAGCTTGCCGAGCACGGCGACGAGCATCGCGATCCCGGCGAGGAACTGGATGATGAACTGGCCGAGTTCGGTGAGCGCGTCGGCCCACAGGCCGCCGACCGTGCAGTAGATGCCGGTGATGACACCGGTGATCAGGATGCCCTGGTTGAGCGAGATGCCGGTGAAGACGGACAACAGGGTGGCGATCGCGGCCCACTTGGCGCCGACGTCCACGATCTTCAGGAGGACGCCGGACCAGGCGAGCGCCTGCTGGGTGGGGAGGTTGTACCGGTTCTTCAGGTACTCCAGCGGGGAGGCCACATGGAGCTTGGAGCGCAGCCGGTTCAGCCGGGGCGCGAAGAGGTGGGCGCCCACCGCGATGCCGATGGCGATGGGGAAGGACCAGGTGACGTACGAGGTCACGCCGTAGGTGTAGGCGATGCCCGCGTAGCCGGTGAACATCACCGCGCTGTAGCCGGACATGTGGTGCGAGATGCCGGAGAGCCACCAGGGCATCCGGCCGCCCGCCGTGAAGAAGTCCGAGACGTCGTCCACGCGCTTGTGGGACCAGACGCCGATCGCGACCATGACGCCGAAATAGCCGATGAGCACGGCCCAGTCGAGACTGTTCATTGCGTCCCCTCCATGGGGTCCGGTCCGCCTTGTGAACGCCGTTCATCGTGTGGGGAGTTACAAGGTCTGGACAATGCGATGGAGGGTCAAGGGACAGTAAAATCGTTCGCTTTACTGACCCTTGTTCACGTCTATGAACTTGTCGGCGGGTGTCCCCGGCCGTCCCGGAAGGGCCTCAGCGCATCAGCTCCCCCGCGTTGACCAGCAACGACTGCCCGGTGATGGCCCGCGCCCGGTCCGAGGCGAGGAACGTGATCGCGTCGGCCACGTCCCCGTCCGTCGCGAGCTCCGGGAGCGCCATCCGCTCGGTCAGCCGGGCGAGCACCTGCTCCTCGGGCAACTGCTCGGTGTGCGCGGCGAACTGCACGAACGCCTGCACCGGCGGCCCCCACATCCAGCCCGGCAGGACGGTGTTGACCCGGATCCGGTGCGGCCCGAGCTCACGCGCCAGCGAGTACATCGTCGACGTCAGCGCCCCCTTGGAGGCCGCGTACGCCGCCTGCCGCACCTCCGAGGGTGCCGCGATCGCCGACTGGGTGCCGACGATGACCACCGCGCCGCCCCGCTCCTTCAGGGCGGGCAGGCAGGCCCGGGTCATCCGCAGGGTGCCGAGCAGGTTGACGTCGAGCACGCCCTGCCAGCTGCCGAAGTCGGCGTCCTCCAGACCGCCGAAGTACGAGTCCCAGGCGGCCACGTGCACCACCGCGTCGACCCCGCCGAACCGCTCGACCGCGAGCGCCGCGAGGGCCTCGCACTGCGCCTCGTCGGTGATGTCGGTCGGCAGGTGCGCGGTGCGCGTGCCGGCCGGGTCGATCTCGGCGGCCGACTTGGCCAGGTTGGCCTCGGTCCGCGCGCCGAGCACGGCGTTGCCGCCGTCGCGCACGACGGCGGCGGCCACCTGGTGTCCGAGTCCGGCGCCCACACCGGAGACGATGACGGTCTTCCCTTGCAGCAGCATGTGCGTGCCTCCCGGAGCCTGTTCATTCATCTGACGGCCCGTCAGAGTAGGTGTGAGCAGCCCACAAGGGAAGGGGAGCGCGGATGAGCGAGGAACGGCGGCAGGGGACCGGAGAGATGTCCGGCGAGGGGGCCGGGGCGGCCGGGCCCGGCCCGGAGGTGTACGGGGAGCTGGCCGCGGTCGGCCCGTACGGCACCCACCCCGGCCACGCCCTGATCACCATGGTGGAACCGCACCCGGGCCACGAGTACGCCTACAACCGCTGGTACGAGGACGACCACTACTACGCCGGGGCGATGGCGATGCCCTGGATGTTCGCGGGCCGCCGCTGGGTCGCGACCCGCCCGCTCCAGGAGCTGCGGGTGCCGGAGAAGTCGGCGGTCGCCCAGCCGGTCACCGCCGGCTGCTACCTCTCCACGTACTGGATCACCGAAGGCCGCTACGACGAGCACATGAAGTGGACCGTCGGCATCAACAAGCGGCTCAACCGCGACGCCCGGGTCTACCACGACCGCACCCACGTCTTCACGTCCTTCCAGGACCACGAGGTGACGGTCTACCGCGACGGCGCCGCGGGCCCCCGGGACCTGCACGCCCTCGACCACCCCTACGCGGGCCTGGTCCTCCAGGTCGTCGACACCGACGGCCCGGCGGCCCGGGACGCGCTGGTGGAGCGGCTGCGCTCGCGCGAGCTGCCCCGGCGGCTCGCCGGTTCACCGGCGGCGATGGTCACCCTGTTCCGCCCCACCCCGCTGCCGGGCGACCGCATGACGTACGTGAAGCAGGTCGAGGGGGTCGACAACCGGCTGACCCTGCTGTGGTTCCTGGAGCGGGACCCCCGGGAGTGCTGGGCGGAGCACTTCGCCGGTCTGGAGTCCGTCGAGGGCGGCCGGGTGGAGCTGGTCGCCCCGTTCATCCCGACCGTGCCGGGCACCGACCGCTACGTCGACGAACTGCGCTGAGCCGTCGGGTCGGGCTGAGCCGTCGGCCGCCCCCGTACGGCCCGGGCGCGCGGCAGGGCCGTACCGGGGCCGTACGGGCAAGGCCGAGCCCCCTCGGCCAGGACGGCGGACCGGTCGAGAGGGCTCTTTCCTACGGTGTTACGGGGTGTGCGCGGGGTCAGATGGCCCCGTCGCCCACCTCGCCCACGAACAGGTTCCAGGACCCCGGTCCGAAAGAGAGCGAAGGGCCCTCGGGGGCCTTCGAGTCACGCACCGCGATCGCGGTCATGACGGGGGACTTGACCTCGACGCAGGCGCCGTTGCCGCCGGAATACGAGGACTTCGTCCAGTTGTCCGTGCCGCCCTGGATAATCGCCATGGTTCTCAACTCCGGTTTCTGCGAGTACTGCGAGTAGGTGTCACGCCAAGGTGTCGCTTGCTTTGGCGTGATCGACGCTACTCGCCCGGCCCCGTCCAGTGGGACCGGCGTTCACCCGACCGGATGGCATATTCCAACTGGTCTTACATCAGGGTGAGTCGGGGGTGTACCGTACCTGCCTCTTCCCCGACTCCCGCGCCGAATGGCGGCATTCGGCCTGCGACGCCCTGATTCGCGCGGTTTCCCGTTGTTTCCTGTTCTTCGCCGTCGGTTCCCGTCGGTTCCCATCGAGGTCCCGCTACTTGCCGGACGCGTACTCCTTGGCGATGCCGGTGATGAACTCCCGGGTGTCCTCGACATTCAGCGCCTGCGCCCGCAGGTGCTCGTACATCACGCTGTACTTGCCGACGTCCTGCGCCTTCTCCAGATAGAGGTCGCTCGTCACGCCCTCGATGTAGACGACCGAGGAGTCGGACGTGTCCGGGAATTCGAGGATCGCGTAATGCCCGCTGATGCCCGGGTGCGCACCCATGTGGAACGGCAGCACCTGCACGGTCACATGCGGCAGGTGCGACTGCTCGACCAGGTGCTCCAACTGCTCCACCATCAGCTGCCGGCCGCCGACCACCCGGCGCAGCGCGCCCTCGTCGATGACCACCCAGAGCCGCAGCGGACGCTCGGCGTCCTTGATCCGGTCCTGACGGCGGGTGCGCACGGTGACCCGCTTGTCGATGTCGGCCGGACTGGACTCGGGCAGCGCCCCGTTGATCACGGCCTCCGCGTAGCCGCGGGTCTGCAACAGCCCCGGGATGATCTGCGGCTCGTACACCCGCAGGCTCTCCGCGTCCGTCTCCAGACCGATGTAGACGCTGTACGGGATGTCGCCGAAGGCGTGCCACCAGCCCTGCTGGCGGGAGTCCTTGGCCATCTGCATCAACGAGTCGACCATCCGCTCGTCCTCGACCTCGTACACCCCGCAGAGGTCGCGCACATCGCGCTGGCTGATCGACCGGCGGCCGTTCTCAAGGCGGCTGATCTTGGACTGGGAGACGAGGAGGCGCTCGGCGACCTGCTCGGCCGTCATGTTCTTCGCCTCCCGGAGCTTGCGCAGCTCCTGCCCCAATCGGCGTCGCCTGACGGTGGGGTTGACATTGGACGCCACGGAAACTGCACCTCCGGCTCTCGGCAGGGTAGCTGTGAGTATCTACCGCTTGGCAGACTGCCACCAAAGGTGCCGTGTGCGCTGGAAAACGGCGAAGCCGTGAGCGAAGCGGAGCGGGACGCGCCGGGGGGGGGGGGGGGGGCGGGGGGGGGGGGGGCCCGGGGGGCCCCCCCCCCCCCCCCCCCCGCGACCGCGCCGAAACGTGCGTGGTGGTGCGTGATGCGTGGTGCGTGGTGGTGCGTGGTCTGGCGTGACGCGTGGTGCGTGGTGCTACATGGCGACGCGCGCCATGGTGCCGCGGCGCGGCTGGGCCGGAACCCCGCCCGCCGTGGCGGCGGCAGCCCGCCGGGGCTGCGCGCCCACGCCGTTCTGCACATCCAGGACGGCGTGCGCCACGAGGCCGCCCATCGGGTCGTGCCGGATCAGATCGCGCAGCCGGGACCGCGACGACCGTCCTTCGTTGCCGGGGTACAGGTGCTTGCCGAGACCGACCGCGTGGGCCAGCGCGGCGAGCGCCGCGGTCCGCGGGTCCGGCGGTACGCCGGTGCGGATCGCACTGTCCAGCCGGGACCTGATCTCCCGGCTGATCGCCGTGTCCGTCGCCTGGTAGCGAGTCGTCGGCAGCACCCCGCACATCTGGCCCTCCACGGCATGGACCATGCCGCAGCGCTCCAGATGCGAGAGATACGTCTGGCGGAGCCCCAGTCGGGGTCCGCCGATCCAATGGACGGCCCGTACCGGACTGCCACGCCTGCGCAGCAGTTCCAGTGCGGAGTCCAGAGTCGGATCTCCGGTCGGCCGTGGCATCACCACGGCGATACGATCCCCGTCAGGGGCTATCCGTCCTGCCAGAGCCAGCTCCACTAGCTGTGCTCCGGCCAGGCCGAGGTCGAGCGACTGCGGCTGCGCTGTGGTACCCGTCGTCGGGTCCAGAGCGAGCAGCAGAAGCTCCTCCGGAATAGTTCTGCGGCTCCTGCCCATCCATGCCTCCCCGCGTGGATGAATGACAGGGTGACCCCTCTCACATTCATCTGTCGAGAGTGCCTGGGTGCTTCGTACGGGAACCGGTAGGTATGTCGTTCTCGTCTAGCACGGGGGCCAAGCGGTTCACACAGGACACTGGTAGATGGTTCGGACGTACGCATGAGCGATGGAGGAGGCACGGTGGCGGGCGAGTCCCCCGACAAGGCGGAGCAGCGGGAGAGCGCGGTCGGCGCGGACGGCAAGGACTCGCGACCGGCGTCGTCCGTCCTCCAGGACACCGACGGCGTCCGCGTGGACGAGCCGACGGCCGTCTTCCGCACGCTGGCGCCGCGGACGGCACCGGAGGACGCGGCGACCACCGAGGCCGCCGAGGAGCCGGAGGACGTGTCCGCCGCCACGGAGGACGTGCTGGAGGACACCACGGAGGACGCGGCGGAGCCTGTGGGGGTTGCGGAGGACCGTTCCGCCACCGAGGTCGAGGGCGCTGCCGAGGGCGCTGCCGAGGGCGCTGCCGAGGCTGAGGGCGACGCCGCCGCTCCGGCCGGGCCGGAGGCGCCTGCGGTCGATCAGGCGACGTCCGTGTTCCGGATCCTGGATGTTCCGGAGGCGAAGCCCGAGGGCGCGGACGCGGAGTCCGAGTCCGAGTCCGACTCCGGGTCCGGCGAGGACGCGAAGGCGGATGCCGAGGCCGCGGCCTCGGCCGAGGCGGCGGAGCCCGCTCCGGCCGTCGACCAGGCCACCTCCGTCCTCCGCACGCTCAAGGCGCCCGCCGGGCCCGCCGGGTCCACCGAGCCCGCGAAGGCGGCCGACGCCGAGTCCTGGTTCGCCGCGCGCAAGCCCGAGGCCGCGAAGGCCGAGCCCGAGGCCGACAAGCCCGCGCCCGAGCGGCCCGTCGACCAGCCGACCGCGATCTTCAAGATGGCCGACCTGCCGGCCACCGACGAGCCCGAGGCCGACAAGCCCGAGGCCGCGAAGGCCGAGCCGAAGCCGCAGCCCCTCGACCAGCCGACGACCGCGCTCAAGGTGCCCCCGTCGATGTTCCGCCCGCTCCAGGGCGACATCACCCAGGAGCGCCCCCAGGCCACCCCGGAGCCGAAGCCCGCCCCGGCCCCGAACCCGGCCCCGGCGCCCGCCCCGGCGGCGCAGCCCGCCGCCGCGGCCGCGCCCGCCGCCACCCCCGTACCGCCGGCGCCGTCCCTCGCCGAGGCCGAGCGGACCCGGCAGCAGCCGCTGCCGCCGCGCCCGCCGCTGGAGATCCTGGCGGAGCTGACCAACACCCCGCCGCCCGCGCAGACGCCGCTGCGCACCACCGTGCGACGGGTGAAGATCTGGACGCCGCTCCTGATCCTCGCTCTGGTCGTGTTTGCGGTCGTACAGTTCGTGCGCCCGCTGCCCGCGTCCAAGCTGGTGCTCTCCGCCTCGCCCACCTTCACCTTCGAGGGCGGCCCGCTGCAGTTGCCGTGGCCGACCGAGGGGCAGGGCGCGGCCGAGGTCGAGGGCGTCGGCTCGCTCGGCACCTACGGCCCGCAGCAGCCCGCCCCGATCGCGAGCGTGGCGAAGACCATGACCGCGTACGTGATCCTGCGCGACCACCCCGTCAAGGGGAAGGACAAGGGCCCGAAGATCGCGGTCGACAAGACCGCGGGCGAGCAGGCGAAGGCCAAGGACGAGTCGACGGCCCCCATCAAGGAGGGCCAGACCTACACGGAGAAGGAGCTGCTGCAGCTCCTGATGATCCCGTCCGGCAACAACGTGGCCCGGCTGCTCGCGCGCTGGGACGCCGGTTCGGAGGCCGCGTTCGTCGAGAAGATGAACGCCGCCGCCAAGGACCTGGGCATGACGGGCTCGACGTACACCGACCCGTCCGGTCTGCAGGCGACCACCGTGTCCACGCCGCTCGACCAGCTGAAGCTGGCGAAGGCGGTCATGCAGTACGACGTGTTCCGCGAGATCGTGGACATGCCGAACGTGACCGTCGAGGGCATCCCCGGCCGGATCGAGAACAACAACAGCATCCTGCTGGAGCCGGGCGTGAGCGGCATCAAGACCGGCTCGTCCACCCCGGCCGGCGGCAACCTGCTGTGGTCGGCGAACACCGTCGTCGACGGCCAGAAGCGCCGCATCCTCGGCATCGTGATGGGCGCCAAGGACGCGCCGCAGCTCTGGCAGAAGCTGGACCTGGCCATCAAGAACAGCCTCAAGGTGATCCAGAAGGCGCAGACCGACGTCACGTCGGCGGCCGTGGTGAAGAAGGGCCAGGTCGTCGGTTACGTCGACGACGGGCTCGGCGGCCGCACCCCGGTGGTGTCGACCAAGGACCTGAAGGCGGTCGGCTGGCCGGGCCTGAAGGTGAGCCTCGAGCTGGCCGACGGCGGGAAGAAGCTGCCGCGGGCCGGGAAGACCGGTGACGTCGTCGGCCAGGTGTCGATCGGCACCGGGACCGGCAAGGTGAGCGCCCCGGTGGCGCTGCAGAAGGATCTGGTCGAGCCGGGCTTCCAGAAGAAGCTGACCCGACTGGGCTGATCGTCCGGGCGCCCGGGAGCTCCCCGGGCGCCCAACTGTTAGCGTTCCCTGAGACCTGGGGAAGCGTTTTCCCGGTATCGGGGGAGGGCCGCATTGACCACTGCCGAGGGGACCCGTGAGGCCGGAGGCGAGAGGGACGTGTCTTCACCTTCGCGAATAGAGGTTCCAGGTCAGCGCCCGGCCCCGGAGTCCGGGCCGAGTTCCGGCCCCGCCCCCGACTCCGCCGCCGACTCCGCCGTCGCGGGCGCCGGTGCCCCGGACTCCGCCGTTCCGGCCGCGCCCGCTGCCCAGGCGGCGCCCGCCGCGCCCGCCGCCCGTCGCCCCTTCCGGAGCACGCGCCGCTACCCCGTCCTGGTCGCCACCCTTGTGGCGGCGGTCACCCACGTCCTGTGGGTCTTCTTCTTCGCCAACAGCGGCGGCGACCTGGCCGCCCAGGACGCCTGGGCCGAGTTCGTCGGACGCCACCCGGACTCGGCGTACAACCTCGCCTGGTACGGCGGGATGCACCCGGTCTCGTACAGCGTGGTCTCCCCGTACGTGATGTCGGTGCTCGGCGTCCGCACCACGATGATGATCGCGGGCACGGTCTCGGCCGCGCTGACCGCGCTGATCCTGGTCCGGGTGCGGGCCGTCCGCAATCCCCTGGCGTGCTCGCTCGCCGGGGTCTTCGCCTTCCTCTGCAACGCGCTCTCCGGCCGGGTCACCTTCGGCCTCGGCATGATGTTCGCGCTCGGCTCGGTCGCCGCCGTCTTCTGCTGGCCGCACCGCTGGCGCTACCGCCGCTGGGCCAAGGCCGCCGTCGCCGCGCCGCTCGCCGGGCTCGCGACCGCGTGCAGCCCGGTCGCCGGACTGTTCCTCGGCGTCGTCGCCGCCGCCCTGTTCCTGAACAAGCGGCGGCCCGGGGCGTACGCGGTGGGCCTGGCGCCGGTCGTGGTGGTCGCGGTGTCGGCGTGGCTGTTCCCGTTCTCCGGCACCCAGCCGATGTCGTTCGCCTCGACCAGCCTGCCGTTCCTGTTCGGCGTCCTGGTCCTGGTGCTCGTGCCGCGCGACTGGCGGACCGTGCGCACCGCCGCCGCCGTCTACTCGGCGGGCACCCTGCTCACCTGGCTGATCGACTCGCAGATCGGCTCGAACGTCTCGCGCCTGGTGATGCTGTTCGCCGGTGTGGTGCTGCTGGCGGCGCTGCCGTACGCGCGTCCGCGTTCGCGCCGCTGGTACGCGCTGCTGCTGGCGTTCGTCGGCCTGAACGTGTGGATCGGCTTCAAGGGCGTCGACGACGTGATCCGCACCGCCCCGGACGCCTCCTGGGCGCGCGAGGTGGCGCCGCTGATCAACCAGCTCCAGGTGCGGGACGCGGAGCGGGCCCGGGTGGAGGTCGTCCCGGCCTCCAGCCACCGCGAGTCCTCGGCCCTCGCCCCGTACATCAACCTGGCCCGCGGCTGGAACCGGCAGGCGGACATCGAGCGCAACCCGCTCTTCTACGACGACACCCTGAACGCGGCGAACTACCACGACTGGCTGGGCCGCTGGGCGGTGCACTACGTGGTGCTGCCGACCGGCGCGCCGGACTCGGGCGCGAAGCGCGAGGCGGAGCTCGTCGACGGCGGGCTGCCGTATCTGAAGCAGGTGTGGTCGGACGCCAACTGGCGGCTGTACGAGGTCCAGGGCGCGACCCCGCTGGCCGACGCACCCGCCGAGGTGCAGCGCGCCGAGTCCAACGAGGTGGTGCTCCGCCTCGACCGCCCGGCCCGGATCAAGATCCGGGTGCCGTACTCGCCGTGGCTGGCGCTGGTCGACGACAACGGCGGCAAGATCGAGCCGCCGCAGGAGACGGAGGCGTCGAAGGAGGCGCGGGAGGTCGCGGAGACCGAGATCCCGAAGGTCTTCGCGAACAAGGAGGGCTGCCTCTTGAAGGCGGAGCCGGACGCGGAGGGCGACGAGTGGACCGAACTCATCGCGCCGAAGGCGGGCACGTACCGGCTCGCGGCCCCGTACAAGCTCTTCCCGCGCGGTACGACGTGCCCGGAGGAACTGCGCTGAGGCACCCCGTACCGGGGCGCGGGGTCACTCGTACGAGGGCGGATGTGCCTGAGGCGGCCCTTCCGGGGGTACGGGGGCCGTAAGGTCCGTTCGTACGGAACGTTTCTTTCTGATCTCCCGGATCTCCGATCCTTCTGGACCTTCTCAAGACGGGGCGCGCGCTGACATGACGGACGCGGTGATCGACGCGGGTACGGACGAGGGCGCGGCCGACCCGGCAGCCACCGACGGGGGCGGCCGGAAGAAGAAGAGCCGCCCCTTCTGGGTCGAACTGCCGCTGCTCGCGGTGGGCGCGCTGATCCTCGCCTTCCTGATCAAGACCTTCCTGCTGCAGCCGTTCCTGATCCCCTCGGGCTCGATGCAGAACACCCTCCAGCAGGACGACCGGGTCCTGGTCGACAAGCTCACCCCGTGGTTCGGCGCCGAACCGAACCGGGGCGAGGTCGTCGTCTTCCGCGACCCGGCGGACTGGCTCGCGGGCCAGCCCGAGCAGAGCCCGAACGCGTTCCAGAAGTTCCTCGGGGTCGTCGGCCTGATGCCGCCGGCCGACGAGAAGCACCTGATCAAGCGGGTCATCGGGATTCCCGGCGACACGGTCGAGTGCAACGGCCAGGGCCCCCTGAAGGTCAACGGCAAGCCGCTCGCGGAGCCGTACGTCTACCCGGGCAACACCCCGTGCAGCACCGACCAGGCCGGCCAGTTCAAGATCACCGTCCCGGCCGGCCGCCTCTGGGTGATGGGCGACCACCGCCAGAGCTCCTGGGACTCCCGCTACCACCAGACCGACCCCCACGCGGGCATGGTCCCGCTGAGCGACGTCGTGGGCCGCGCGGTGGTCGTCGCCTGGCCGGTGAACCACTGGTCGACCCTCCCGGTCCCGGACACGTTCGAGCAGCCGGGGCTGTGACGAGGGGTCGGTGACGGGGCGCACAGCCCCTGCGGACCGCGTACGTCAAAGGGCACCCAGCGACATCGCTGGGTGCCCTTTTCCCTTGTGCCCCCGGCAGGATTCGAACCTGCGACACCCGCTTTAGGAGAGCGGTGCTCTATCCCCTGAGCTACGAAGGCGCCTGGACAGCGTAGCGGATGGGGCGGGGCGATGGGCCGGGAGCCTGGGCCGGGTGGCCGCGAGGGTCGCGCCCAGGAGGAGGATCAGGGCGCCGGTCGCCTGGAGGGGGCCGAAGGACTCGGAGAGCAGCAGGGTGGCGCAGAGGGTGTTCACGACGGGGACCGTGAACATCATCAGGGAGGCCCGCGCCGGGCCCACCGCGCCGACGCCCCGGTAGTAGAGGACGTTCGCCACGGCCGTCGCGCCGACCGCCAGGTACGCCGTGTTCAGCCAGACGCCGGGCGGCAGCTCGCGCCACGCCACGTCGGCCAGGTCGGGCGCCGCCAGGGCGCCGAGCAGCAGCGCGCCCGCGCAGGTCGCGTACGTCGTCGCGCGCAGGGGTTCGACGCCCGCGAGGATCCGGGGGCCGATCAGGGTGTACGTCGCCCAGCACGCCGCGCTCGCCAGGAACAGCAGGTCGCCCAGGAGCCGGGACGAGCCGCCCGCCCCCGCGCCCCCGGCGCCCAGGAAGAAGACCGCCGCGCCCGCCAGCCCGAGCGCGAGGCCCGTGACCCGGGCCCAGCCCGCCCGCTCCCTGCCGGTCAGCAGAAGGAACGCGCTGGTCAGGACCGGACTCATGACCGGGATGAGGATGCCCGCGTCGAGCGAAGGGGCGAGCGACAGGCCCCAGAAGAAGAACCCGTTGTACGCGAAGACGCCAAGCACCCCGGCCGCCGCCGCGAGCCACCCGCCGCGCGCCGCCGCCCCGGGCCGACCCGGCGACCGGCGCCCCGACAGGGCGAGCGCCAGCAGCAGGGCCACGGCACCGAAGCCGAAGCGCAGGAACGCGCCCACGGAGTGCGGCACCTGCGCCACGACCGCCTTGGACCCCGCGAAGGCGCTGCCCCACAGCACCATCGTCACCATCAGCAGCGCGTACGGGCCGCCCGCACGCCCCCGCTTCGCCGTACCGCTCGTCGTCGTCATGCCCCCGACCCTGCCCCCACCCCTGTCCCCATGGCTTGAACGCTGGTGCGCGGCCACAATGACGCCATGGAGCGAGACGGCGGCTGGGCCCGGTACTGGCGCGACGGCGCCCGGCCCCTGGAAGCCATGCACGCCCACTTCTTCGAGCACGTGTACGCGCCGCACAGCCACGACACGTACTCCTTCGGCATCACCGACGTCGGCGCGCAGAGCTTCCGCTGCCGGGGCGCCCAGCACACCAGCGGCGCGGGCATGGTGATGGCCCTCAACCCCGACGAGGTCCACGACGGGCGGGCCGCCGCCGAGCTCGGCTACCAGTACCGGATCGTCCACATCGGCCCGTCCGTGGTGTCCGGCATCCTCCGCGACGCGGCCGACACGTCCGCGGCCGACGGCTCCACGGCCGCCACCGCCGAGGCCGCCGGACCGGCGGGCGCGCTGCCGTTGTTCGTCCGTCCCGTGCTCACCGACCCCGTGCTCACCGACGCGCTGGCCCGGCTGCACCGGGCGCTCATGGGCCCCGCGAGCGCCCTGGCCCGCGAGGAGTTGCTCACCGCGACCGTGCTCCGGCTCGCCGAGCGCGGGGCGACGCGGGCGCCCCGTACCCGGAGCCTGGCGGGCGAGGCCGGGCGCCGGGCCGCCCGGCGGGCGTACGCGCTGCTGAACGAGGCGTTCCTGGAGCCGCTGTCGGCCGACGACCTCGCCGCGGCGGCCGGTTGCAGCCGGTTCGCGCTCTACCGGGCCTTCCGCGCGGAGTTCGGCATGGCGCCGAGCGACCACCAGCGGCTGCTGCGGCTGCGCCGCGCCCGCGGGCTGCTGGCCGGGGGGCTGGCCCCGGCGGAGGCGGCCGCCGCGGCGGGCTTCGCCGACCAGGCGCACTTCAACCGGTGGTTCAAGCGCGCGTACGGCATCACCCCCGGGGTCTACCGCCGCGCGGCCGGGAGCTGAGGCCGCGTCAGGCACCGCGCGTCAGGCGCCGCGCGCCGGGCGCGCCGTGGACCTGGGGAGGCGTCAGGACCCGAACCGCTCCAGATAGTCCGCGTTCGCGATGGGCGTCGCCGCCAGGAACTCCGGCGGCAGGTCGAACGCGTCGACCAGGGTCAGCAGATGCGGGGTCAGGGCCGCGACGGTCTGTTCGGTGGCCGGGTGGAGGGCCTCGACATGGGCCGGGGTGAGGTGGCCCGCGGCCAGCAGGTCGCCCGTGTGGGGGCGGAGTTCATGCAGCAGGAAGAGGCGGGCCAGCTGTTCCAGGAGCTGGCGGGTGCGGGGCTCGGTGGCGCGGGCCACGGCCGCCAGGAACGCGTCGGCGGCCGCCACGCGCGCGTGGGCGGCGACCATGTCGAGGGCGGCGCCCGAGGTCTCGTTCCAGCGGCCGATCGGGTCGCCGGACGGACCGCCGCGCAGCGCGGCGCGGGCGCGGGTCTGCCAGACGCGCTCCACGCACGCGTGCAGGTCGCGCAGGAACCCGAGGTCGGTGAGGTCGGCGACGTCGGGGCTCGGTTCGCGGGCCGGGCCCGCCTCGTGGGCGAAGACGAGCTCGGATGCGGCCTTGGCCCAGATGACCAGGTTGTCGCCCTCGGCGGTGATGCCGCCCTCGATGTTGAGCGGCAGGTCCGCGAGCCCGTTCGCGGGGAACAGGCCCTGCGCGCCGCAGCGTTCGCGCGCCTCGATGGTGATGTCGCGGGCCTGCCAGGTGATCCAGCCCTTGGCGACGGCGATCAGCCGCTCGACCTCGTCGCGCTGCCCGGCGTCGGTCGGGTCGTGCTCGGCCCACCGGTCGAGGACCGCGCGGTGCAGGAAGGTCATGGCGTACGCGGTGCCCAGCGAGCGCAGCAGCCGCCCGGTGTGGCTGCGGTGGGCGGTCAGGGGTATCCGCTCACCGGCCTTCGGCGCGGCCACCTCGCGGTGGTGCGCGTACCGGACGGCGATGGCGAGCGCGGCCCGCGCCATGCCGAGGGTGCCGCCGCTCATGCAGAGCTTGCCCAGGGTGACCCGGCCGACCGAACGCAGGAACCGCTTGCGGCGGTTGCCGAGGTTGCTGCTCAGTCGGCCGTCCTTGTCGAGCCGTCCGTGCGCCGCCTCCAGCATCGCCTCGCGGGGCAGCCGTACCCCCTCGAAGGAGGTCAGGCAGTGGTCGACGGGGGTGCCGGTGCGGTCCGGCAGCTGCCGCACCCGTATGCCCGGCAGGTGGCCCGCGGCGTCGCTGAGCGGGGTGAGGAAGAGGAACACGCCCTGGTCCGCGCCGTCGATCATCAGCCGGGCGGCGACCACGGCGGTCTTCGGGCCGCCGGTGAGGCTGGTGTTGGGCATGAACTTGCGGGCGCCCGGGTTCGGCGTGTCGAGCACGAAGCCGCCGGTCTCGGGGTCGAGCGTGGCGACGGTCTCCAGGGCGGCCACGTCGTTGCCGTGGGCGAGTTCGGTGCACAGGAAGGTGCCCGTGCGCTCCATCGCGGTGTACGCGGTGAGGTCGCGGCGGTAGCCGTCGTGGTCGAGCAGGCTGCCGAGGAAGAGGTTGTAGTGGATGCTCGCGAGGGTGCAGACCCCGCCGTCGACGAAGCCGGTCCACTCGTGCAGCGCGGCGAGCCTGCGGGCGTCGTACGTCAGGGCCTCCGCCCCGGCGCCGGCGACCGTGTCGTTGACCAGGCGGAGACGCTCGTACGAGAGTTCCGTCCGCTCGGTGGGGGAGAGGCCCGGGCGGTGGGCGAAGGCGTCCGCCGCGATGAGGCGGCGCCACTCGCCGTGGACGCGTTCGCGGTCGTCCCCGTCGAAGAGAAGCCGGGTGAGCTCCTCCGTGCCACTGTGGGTGTGCTCGTCCACCCCGCCCGGTCTGCTGGTGGCGGATATGGACGGTGCCTCCGCGTGCTGGAGCATCGGCTCCCCCGTAAGGAGTTTGACGAGCAGGACAGGGTCTGACAATAAGATACGTACCAACCGGTTTCGTTTCAATTTTCCTTGTCAAACCGGGCGGCTGGTTTTATTCTTGTAATGTGGAGGTGTGAACCATCCGGTGGCTTGCCGGGCACACCCTACTGCGGGCGCCGAGACACGCGGAGTGGTCCTTCGGGCGACGCCCGACCGCTCTCGCCCCCGGCGAACCGTTGGAACACGAGCCTCTCTCGGTACCCTTCAGGCCGTTGAGGTACGGAGGATGTAGTGGCGCAACAGGAACGGGCCATCCGCACACGTCAGAAGATCGTGCTTGCGGCGGCCGAGCTCTTCGACGAGGTCGGCTACGAGGCCGCGACGATCTCCGAGGTCCTGAAGAAGTGCGGAGTGACCAAGGGCGCTCTGTACTTCCACTTCGCCTCCAAGGAGGACCTGGCGCAGGAGGTGCTCGCCGGTCAGGTCGGCGCGCTCCCGCCGGTGCCGCAGCGCGAGCTCTATCTCCAGCAGATCACCGACGAGGCACTGGTCCTCGCCCATCTGCTGCACGCCGGTGACCCCATGGTGCGCGGCAGTGTCCGGCTCACCGTCGATCAGGGTTCGCCGTACGACGGTCTCGACCGCAAGATCCCCATGCAGGGCTGGATCGACCACAACATGGACCTGCTGGCCGCCGCCAAGGAGGCGGGGGAGCTGCTGCCGCACGTCGACATCCCGTCCGCGGCCACCCTGTTCACCGGAAGTTTCACCGGAGTTCAGGTGTTGTCGAAGATCATGACCAAGCATGCGGACATGGTCGACCGGGTCGCGAACCTCATGCGCACGATGGTCAGCGCCATCGCCGTCCCCGGCGTACTCGTACGGCTGGACTTCGCGCCGGCCCGCGCGCAGCAGGCGTACGAGGAAGCGCTGACCGCGCGCATGGCGGACGCCGCCGTGGCGTCCACGGCGGGCTGACCGACCCCGAGCGTCCCGCGCGACCCGTCACACCCCGCACCACCCCGCGCGCTCCTTCACCACCCCACGCACCACCCCCTTCTTCACCCCTTCACCACCCTTCATCACGCCCCGGGCACCCGGGGCCGCCGGGCCCCGAACCCACCGGGACCCCGGCCGCGGGGGGCCACGGGCAGCCGCACCGGCCCACCCGAACCGATACGGAGCCCACCCGCATGAACACCGACGCCCCCACCCCCGACGTCCGACCGGCCGCCGCCCCTGCCGCCCCGGCCGGCCACCGCCACGTCGGGATCCCGGCTTCCGCCGCCGTCCCCGGCACCGCCGCCCCCGTCTCCGGCGGCTGCCCGTACGCCCTCGACGTCACCGGCTCCGACCTCGACGGCGAGGGCGCCGCGCTGCGCGCCGCCGGACCCGCCGTCCCCGTCGAGCTCCCCGGCGGCGTCGGCGCCTGGGCCGTCGTCCGGCAGGAGCAGGTCGAGCGCCTCCTTCTCGACCCCCGCGTCTCCAAGGACGCCCGCCGCCACTGGCCCGCCTTCGCCGACGGCGAGATCACCCCCGAGTGGCCGCTCTACCCCTGGGTCGCCAACGAGAACATGCTCTTCTCGTACGGTGCCGAGCACGCCCGGCTGCGCCGCCTGGTCGCCGCCGCGTTCACCGCCCGCCGCACCGCCGCCCTGCGCCCCCGTGTCGAGGAGATCACCGGCACGCTGCTCGACGCGCTCGCCGCGCGGCTGGCCGCCGGTGAGACCGTCGACCTGCGCGGCGGCTACGCCGAACCGCTCCCGCTCCAGGTCATCTGCGAGCTCTTCGGGGTCGCCGACGGCGCCGCCCGCGACGAACTCACCGCCGCCCTGCGCGTGGTCTTCAGCTCCAACGTCTCCGCCGAGACCATGGAGGCCGCCCGCGGCACCGCCTTCCGGCAGCTCGCAGGACTGGTCGCCGCCCGCCGCGAGCGGCCCGGCGACGACCTCACCTCCTCGCTCATAGCGGCCCGGGACGGCGACGGCGACGACGCCCTCACCGAGAACGAGCTCCTCGGCTCCCTCTTCCTGTTGATCGCGGCGGGCCAGGACACCACCGCCGCGCTCGTGGTCAACGCCGCCGCCGCGCTGCTCGCCCACCCCGAGCAGCTCGCCCACGTCAGAGCCGGCCGGGCGGGCTGGGACGACGCGATCGCCGAGACCCTGCGCACCCACGGCCCGGCCGCCTACTCGCCGCTGCGCTTCGCCGTCGAGGACATCGACCTCGACGGGGTGGCCATCGCCCAGGGCGACCCGATCCTCGTCAACTTCGCGGCGGCCGGGCTCGACCCGGACCGCCACGGCGCCGACGCCGCCGCGTTCGACGTCCTGCGCGACGGCCGCGACCTGCTCGCTTTCGGCCACGGAGTGCACCGCTGCCTGGGCGCCCCGCTCGCCACCCTGGAGGCCACGGTCGCGCTCGCCGCGCTCTTCGAGCGCTTCCCCGACCTCGAACTCGCCGTCCCGGCCGCCGAACTGGCCCCGCTGCCGACCTTCCTCCTGAACGGGTACGGGGCGCTGCCCGTACGCCTGGCGGCCCCGGCCCGCGACTGACCGGGGGCCCGCCGCCACCGGGCCCCGGAACGTTCCGTGACGGCAACGGCGAGTGTCGGACAGTTCACCGGCGGTCTCACTCTTTCGATGAAAAACCGCTCAGCCGGTTTGTTAAGGTCCGAAGGAGAGGGCGCGCGGTGGTGCGGTGCGCCGCGCCGGTATCCCACGTCAGTGACGGAGGCCCCCGTGGCCAAGCAGGAACGGGCGATCCGGACCCGTAACGCCCTGGTGCACTCGGCGGCGACGCTCTTCGACCGGGACGGTTTCGAGGTCGCGTCGCTCGCCACCATCAGCGCCCGCGCCGGGGTGAGCAGCGGAGCGCTGCACTTCCACTTCCCGAGCAAGGCGGCGCTCGCCGACGCGGTCGTCGCGGCGGCCGGCGACCGGCTGGTCAGGATCACCCGGGAGCGCGAGGCGCTGGCGCTGCAGATCCTCATCGACGCCAGTCATGAGCTCGTCCAGGGCCTGCGCTGCGACCCGGTGCTCCGGGTGGGGTTCGCGCTGAGCGCCGACCCCGAGCGCACCCGGGCCGCCCGTGACCTCAGACGGGGCTGGCGGGAGTGGGTGGAGAGCGTGGTGGTGCGGGCCGAGCGCGCCGGGCTGCTCGCGCCGGACGTCGTCCCGCGCGACCTGGCGGCGGCCGTGGTGGCGGTGGCGGCGGGCCATGAGGCCCTCGGTCACCAGGACCCCGGCTGGCTGGAACGCGCCCCGCTCACCCGCTTCTGGGCCTTCCTGCTGCCGCGCGCGGTGGGCGACGCCCGGGTCGGCCTGTTCGTCGCGTCGGGCGACGCGGCGGCGGAGCCGTACGGAACGGCGGAGTCGCACGGAACGGGAACGGTGGAGTCGCACGGGACCGCGGAGTCGCGCGGGGCGAGGGCGCGGGAGGCGTACGGGACGGTGGCGGTGGTGTCGCCGGAGCCGGGTGCCGAGGCGGACGTGCGGTCCTGAGTCCGGCGCCCCCGGGGTCGGCGCCAGGTCGTCCCGGGGCGGCCTTGACCGGGGGGTGCGGCGGGCATACGGTCGGTCACCGTACCTGAGCAAGCGCTTAGAAACCTGACCGGCCGTGGATGCGGGCCGAAGCGGAAAGAGGCGATCGACCGTGGCGGAGCCGTACCCCGACCCCGACGCCCGCCCGGACGTCCGCCCCGGCACCGGTCCGCAGACCGATCCCGACGCCCGCCCCGGCACCGGCCCCTCGGCCGATCCGCTCGGCGCGCTCACCGCGCCCGGTGCGCCCTTCGCCGTCTCGGACGGAGTCTACGTGGGCGGCCCGCGCACCCTGCGCGAGTTCGTGGAGGCCACCTGGGGCTTCGGCGACGCGCCCTTCCTCGTCTCGGACGACGGCGTGCTCGGCTACCGCGCCTTCTTCGACGCCGCCTGCGGGCTTGCCCGCCGCCTCGTCGACGTGCACGGACTGCGTCCCGGCGACCGGGCGGCGGTCGCGATGCGCAACCATCCCGAGTGGCACATCGCCTTCTGGGCCACCCAGCTCGCCGGACTCGTCGCCGTACCGCTCAACGCCTGGTGGACCGAGGGGGAGTTCGGCTACGCGCTCGACGACTGCGCGCCGCGCGTGCTCCTGGTCGACGGCGAGCGGGTGGCGCGGGTCGCCGACTGGGCGCGGACCCGTGACGTACCCGGCATCGTCTTCCACCCCGAGGACGCGCGCGGACCCGGCGACGACGGCGGCTTCACCGGGGACCTCCCCGAGGGCTTCGAGCCGTACGTCCCGGACACCGATCCGCTGCTCGGCCCGCCCCCCGTCGACGTGGAGCCCGAGCACGACGCCACGATCATCTACACCTCGGGCACCACCGGCCGCCCCAAGGGCGCCGTCGCCACCCATCTCGCGATGGCGGGCGCCGCGATGAACCCGCGCTACTTCGCCGCCGCCTCCGCGCTGCGGCGCGGCGAGCGGCCCGGCGGCGGGCCGGTGCCGGTCTCGCTCACCACCTTCCCGTTCTTCCACGTCGCCGCGTTCACCTCGTTCTTCTCGGTGATGGCGGCCGGGGGCGCGCTGGTGACGATGCGGAAGTGGGACGCCGCGAAGGCCCTCGAACTGATCAGGACCCACCGGGTCACCCACTACGCGGGCGTGCCCACCACGGCGCTCCAGCTGCTCGACCTCGCCGAGCGGACCGGGGACCCGCTGGAGACCCTCAGCATGATCAACACGGGGGGTGCGGCGGCCCCGCCGGAGATCGTGGCGCGGGTCGGCGCCGTGTACGGGGGCCGGATCGAGCCGCGCAACGGCTATGGCCTCACCGAGACCTGTGGGGGAGTCCTCGCCAACTTCGGCGCCGAGTACCGGGCGCACCCGTGGAGCGTGGGCCGGCCCGCGCCCGCCGTGGAGGTGCGGATCGACGCGCCGGACGCCGAGGGGGTCGGCGAGCTGTGGCTGCGCGGGCAGCCGCTGGTGCGCGGCTACTGGGGCGACCCGGCGGCGACCGCGGCGGCGTTCACGCCGGACGGCTGGTTCCGCACCGGCGACCTCGCGCATCTGCGGGACGGCCGGGTGACCGTCGTCGACCGGATCAAGGACATGGTGATCAGGGGCGGCGAGAACGTGTACTGCGTGGAGGTCGAGGGGGTGCTCCAGGACCACCCGGCCGTCGCCGAGGCCGCCGTCCTCGGTGTCCCGCACCCGGAGCTCGGCGAGGAGGTCGCCGCCGTGGTCCGGCTGCGCCCGGGCGCCACGGCGGGGGCGGCCGAGCTGCGCGCCCATGTCGGCGGGCGGCTCGCCGCGTTCAAGGTGCCCGCGCACGTCCTCGTACGGGAGGCGGAGCTGCCCCGCAACGCCACCGGCAAGATCCTCAAGCGCGAGCTGCGCGCGACCCTGGCCCCCGCGGAGTCCACGGCCCCCGCGGAGTCCACGGCCCCCGCGGAGCCGGAGGCTCAGCAGGCTCAGGAGCGGGAGACGCGGATCCGGTAGCCGCCGGTCGTCTCGTCCTCGCCGAGGACGGTGATCCGGACGCCGTTGGTCCGGTCGACGAAGGTCTCGCCCGGCCCGTAGGGGGCGTCGGACAGTTCGGCATGGACGTTGGGGCGCCGGGTGCAGCCGCCGCTGTCGCGGTCGCTGTCGGAGACGGTGACCGGGCCGTGGCCGGTGTCGACGTCGGTCTGGACCCGGTAGACGAGCACGCCGGTCTTGCAGACGGCCTCGTCGTTGCCCTGGCGGGTGCGGGCCTCGACGGCGTAGCCGGAGGTGTCGGAGAGCGGGACGAAGACGAGCTTGCGGCCGCCGGCGGTGGCCAGCGGGCTGAGGACGTACTCGCGGTCGCCGGTGCCCGGGGCGCAGCCGATCTGGTCGTTGTCGAGCCAGCCGAGCTTCCACTTGTGCCAGCCGAGCAGGTCGTTGTTGGCCCCCCAGTCCTCGGACATGATGTCCCAGTGCCCGACGGTGCCGCCGCCGTCGGCGGTGTAGAGGTCGGGCAGTCCGAAGACGTGCCCGTTCTCGTGCGGCAGCACCCGGAAGCCGGTCTCGCCGTAGCTGCCGGAGCCGTCGTCCTGGCGGCTGTAGACGAAGGACGTGTTGGCGAGCGGGACGCCGTCCGCGTAGGGGGCGTCGTCGTTGCCGGAGAAGGTCACCGAGAGCACGGTGTCGAGGGCGGAGGGCCCGGCGTTCGGCGTCACCAGGATGTTGACCAGGTCGTAGGAGCTGAAGTCGACCCGGCCGTCGGCGACCTTGACGATGTCCTCGACGAGGCCGCGGTAGCCCGGTTCGTACGGTGAGCCGCGCTCGACGCCGTACGAGGAGAACGGCCGGGGCATCCGCAGCCAGTCGGGTATCGGGGTCTCCGGGCGGTAGCGCAGCCGCCCGTACGAGCTGGTGGTGAACCAGTCGGCGGTCTGCGGGAAGAACTCGCGGTAGCGGCTCATCGCGGTGCCCTGGCCCGGGGCGTCCGGGAAGTCGATCATCAGGTTGAGGGCGCGGACGCGGCCGGTGGCGCGGGCGTATCCGGGGGCGGTCGGCATGCCCTCCGACATCTGCACACCCATCGTCGTGGCGATCCGGCACGGTCCGAGCGGCGCTTCCCCGGGGTTCGCGGACACCGGTCCCGCCGATGCGGGGGCCGGGCCGGGCAGGGTGGTGCTGGCCGTTGCCAGGGCGGCGATGGCGAGGGCCGCCGCCGTTGCCAGGGCGATGGGTCTGCGTATCCGTCGGCGGGTGTCCTGCATCCGGTCGCCTTCCTGCTCCCGCGCGTGGGCTCCGCGCGCCGTGCGATCAGCCTGTGGCGGGTGGTGCGGACGCGCGCGCCGGGTGGCCCGACCGGGCGACCGATCCGGGAGTGTGACCCAGGCCACACAAGAGGGAGAAATAACCGGGGAAGCTCTCCCCGTTTACCTGTCTGTCGAACGAAGCGGGGAGTGTGTCCCCGGATGGCAGGGAGGAAGAGCGACCGTGAGCAGCAGCACCGCCGAGAGCACCGCCGAGGGCGTCACCGGGACCGACCCGGCCCGCCGTGTGCCCCGCCCCCGCGCGGACGCGCTGCGCAACCGCGCGCGGATCGTGACCGCGGCCCGCGAGATGTTCGTGGAGTTCGGCCCGCAGGTGCCGCTGGACGAGATCGCCCGCCGGGCCGGCGTCGGCAACGCGACGCTGTACCGCAACTTCCCCGAGCGCACCGACCTCGTCCGCGAGGTCGTGCTCTCCCTGACCGCCCGGATCACCGAGCGGGCCGTGCTGGCTGCCGAGGAGGAGAGCGACACCTTCGCCGCCCTCCGCCGCTTCACCCACGAGGCCGCCGAGGAGCGCATAGGGGCCCTGTGTCCGATGCTCGACGGCGCCTTCGACAAGGACCACCCCGATCTGCTGGCCGAGCGGACGCTGCTGGAGGAGGCCGTGCAGGGCCTCGTCGACCGGGCACAGCGCTCCGGCCGGATGCGCACCGACGTCGGCGTCGGGGACCTCATGGTCGCGGTCTCGCAGCTGACCCGGCCGCTGCCCGGGACGGCCTGCCTCAGCATGGACCGGTTCGTCCACCGCCATCTGCAGGTGTTCCTGGACGGTCTCGAGACGCCCGCGCGCTCCGAACTGCCCGGCGCCGCCGCGACCCTGGAAGCCCTGAGGAGCGAAGCCTGCGCCACGAACTGACCCGGGCGGCGCCCGCCCGCTAGGCCGCGCCCCGCCCCGCCCACTTTTTTCCTTTTTCTTCACTTTTCAGCATTTCCGCGCCAAGAGGTGGCTACCCCCATGTCAAAAATCACCGAGTCCGCACCGCCCTCCGGGCTGTCCCAGGCCGACCCCAGCCGGTGGAGAGCCCTGGTCTTCATCGCCCTGGCCCAGCTGATGGTGGTGCTCGACGCCACGATCGTGAACATCGCGCTGCCCTCCGCCCAGCAGGACCTGGGGATATCGGACGGCAACCGGCAGTGGGTCATCACGGCCTACGCGCTGGCCTTCGGCGGTCTGCTCCTGTTCGGCGGCCGGATCGCCGACCTGTGGGGCCGTAAGCGCACCTTCGTGGTCGGCCTGATCGGCTTCGCCGCGGCCTCCGCCCTCGGCGGCGCCGCGACCGGCGAGGCCATGATGCTCGGCGCCCGTGCCCTCCAGGGCGCGTTCGGCGCGCTGCTGGCGCCCGCCGCGCTCTCCCTGCTCGCGGTGATGTTCACCGACGGCAAGGAGCGCGCCAAGGCGTTCGGCATCTACGGCGCGATCGCCGGTGGCGGCGGCGCCGTCGGCCTGATCCTCGGCGGCTTCCTCACCGAGTACCTGAACTGGCGCTGGACCTTCTTCGTCAACATCCCGTTCGCGATCATCGCCGCCGTCGGCGCGTACTTCGTGATCCGTGAGCCGGCCGGCGGCCGCAACCGCGCGCCGCTCGACATCCCCGGCGTGCTGCTCTCCACCCTCGGCCTGGTCTCGCTGGTCTACGGCTTCACCCGCGCCGAGTCCGACGGCTGGACCGACCCGGTCACCATCGGCCTGTTCGCCGCGTCCGTGGTCCTGCTCGCGGTCTTCGCGTTCACCGAGTCGCGGGTGAAGTCCCCGCTGCTCCCGCTGCGCGTGGTCACCGACCGCAACCGCGGCGGCGTCTACCTCTCGCTCGGTCTCGCGGTCATCGCGATGTTCGGCCTGTTCCTGTTCCTGACCTACTACCTCCAGGTCGTGAAGGGGTACTCGCCGGTCAAGACGGGCTTCGCGTTCCTGCCGATGATCGCGGGCATGATCACCGGTTCCACCCAGATCGGCGCCCGGCTGATGACCCGGGTCCCGCCGCGCCTCCTCATGGGCCCGGGCTTCCTGACCGCCGCGGTCGGCATGCTGCTCCTGACGCAGCTGGAGATCGGTTCCTCGTACGCCGGTCTGATCCTGCCCGCGCAGCTGCTGCTGGGTCTCGGCATGGGCACGGCGTTCATGCCGGCGATGTCCCTGGCCACCCACGGGGTCGACCCGCGGGACGCCGGTGTGGCCTCCGCGATGGTCAACACCTCGCAGCAGGTCGGCGGCGCCATCGGTACGGCCCTGCTGAACACGATCGCCGCCTCGGCGACCACCGCGTACCTCACGGACCACGCGGCGGGCGCGACCACCCCGGCGGCCCAGAAGCTGCTCCAGCTCCAGGGCATGGTCGAGGGCTACGCGGCCGCGATCTGGTGGGCGGTCGGCATCCTGGTGGTCTCGGCGACCCTCGCGATCACCCTGATCAACACCGGCAAGCCGGGCACCGGCGCGGTGGCCGGTTCGGGCGCGGACGCCGACGACGAGGTCAAGGTCCCCGTCATCGCGCACTGACCCCACCGGGAGTCCCGGGTCGGGCCGCACGCCACCTCAGCGGCGCCCGCCGCGCGGCCGCACCGACCACACCCGGCCACCCGGCCACGCCCGGCCTGCCCTGGTTCCGCTCAGCGGAGCCAGGGCAGGTCCGCGTTCGGGTCCGCGGGCTGCAGCCCCTCGGCGACGGTCCGCATGATCGCGCCGAGCTGCTCGACCTGCTCGGCGCTCAGCCGCTCGAAGAGCGCCTGCCGCACCGCGTCGACATGGCCGGGGGCGGTCCTGCCGAGCACCGCGAAGCCCTCGTCGGTGAGCGTGGCGAACTGGCCCCGCTTGTCGGAGGGGCACTCCTCGCGGGCCACCCAGCCGTTCTTCTCAAGGCGTGCGATCGCGTGCGAGAGCCGGGAGCGGGTGATCTTCGCGTCCTTGGCGAGCTCGGTCATCCGCATCCGGCGCCGGGGCGCCTGGGACAGCTGGACGAGCAGCCCGTAGTAGACGTGCGGCATCCCGGCGTCGCGCTGCAGCTGGCGGTCGAGATGGTCCTCCAGCAGGGTGGTGGCGTGGAGGTAGGAGCGCCAGACGCGCTGTTCCTCGTCGCTGAGCCAACGGGGTTCGGTCATGGGTCCATGGTACGACCAATCCTTGAAAGTTGAACTAGATCGGGTCTAAGCTGGGTTCATCAGCTTGAACTTTCAAGAACCAGCAGGAACCAGGAACCAGGAGGCGGCGGACGCCATGGACGCACAGAACCCGGCCCCCACCACACCCCCCGCTCCGGGGCGGATGCCCGCGCTCTACCTCTCGCACGGCGCCCCGCCGCTCGCCGACGACCCCGTCTGGCCCGGCGAACTCGCCGCCTGGTCCACCGGCCTGCCCCGCCCCACCGCGATCCTGATGGTCTCCGCGCACTGGGAGGAGGCCCCGCTCGCCCTCGGCGCCACCGAGACCATCCCGCTCGTGTACGACTTCTGGGGCTTCCCCGAGCACTACTACCAGGTGCGGTACGCGGCCCCCGGTGCGCCCGCCCTCGCCGAGGCGGTCCGCAAACTGCTGCGCGCGCCCGGCGCGCCGGTCCAGGACATCCCCGACCGGGGCCTGGACCACGGGGCGTACGTGCCGCTCGTCGAGATGTACCCGGGCGCCGACATCCCGGTCCTGCAGATCTCGATGCCGACCCTGGACCCGCGCCGCCTGATGGACATCGGGCGCAAGCTGGCCCCGCTGCGCGACGAGGGCGTCCTGATCGTCGGCAGCGGTTTCTTCACCCACAACCTGGCCGCCCTGCGGCACACCGGCGGCGGCGTGCCCGGCTGGTCCGCCGAGTTCGACGCGTGGGGGCGTGAGGCGCTGGCCGCGCAGGACGTCGACGCGCTGCTCGACTTCACCGTGAAGTCCCCGGCGGGCCGGCTCGCCCATCCCCGCACCGAACACTTCGCCCCGCTCTTCGTCACCCTGGGCGCCGCCGACGCGGCGGGCGACCTGGACGGCGGGCGCAGTGTGATCGACGGCTTCTGGATGGGCCTGGCGAAGCGCTCGGTGCAGTTCGGCTGAGCCCCACCTGCGCGGACCGGGCAACCACCAGGGCCCCGGAGCCGTCTTCAAGGGCGGGAGCGGAGCCGAGGAAGCCCCCGCTCCCGGTGAGGGCGCCGTGTGATCGCCGTCTCACGCACGCACGGTGACGGGCACCTCACGGGCGGGCCGGGATCACCCCCTCCACCCGGCCTGACCTGCGCATCCACGGGCGCGGGGGCCCACGCCCGGCATGCCCGGACGGGGCGCGGCGACGCAGGATACTGCATGATCACGAAAATCCATGTGCCGGGTGGGAATTCTGTCCTGATTCCAGTCGTTGTTTCCGTCGGATGCAGGGCACCCGGGAGGGTGTCGCGACCTACTCAGCAAGGGAGCACGCATGGCAACCCGTGCCGTCGCCCGTCGTCAGTCCTCCGCGAAGAGCGGGACCAGCCGGGCAAGCAGCGTTCGCGTCGTGGGCGGGGACATCGCCGACCGCGACCTGGTCGGCATGTACCTCGACGAGATCGCGCGTACGCCCCTGCTCGACGCCGCCAAGGAGGTCGAGCTCTCCCAGACGATCGAGGCGGGCGTCTTCGCCCGGCAGATCCTCGACGGCGAGGTGGAGAGCAAGGCCGACGGAGCCTCCCGCGAGGAGCTGGAAGCCCTGGTCGCCGACGGTGAGCGCGCGAAGGACCTGTTCATCAAGTCCAACCTGCGCCTCGTCGTGGCCGTCGCCCGCCGCTACCCGCGCAGCGGCCTGCCGCTGCTCGACCTGATCCAGGAGGGGAACGCGGGCCTGGTCCGCGCGGTCGAGAAGTTCGACTACGCGAAGGGCTTCAAGTTCTCCACGTACGCGACGTGGTGGATCCGCCAGGCCATCACCCGCTCCATCGCCGACCAGTCCCGCACCATCCGCCTCCCCGTCCACCTGGTGGAGGAGCTGGGCCGGATCCGCCGCGTCCAGCGCGAGTTCAACCGCGAGCACGGCCGCGAGCCGGAGCCCGCCGAGATCGCCGCCGAGCTCGACTCCACCCCGGAGCGGGTCACCGACGTCCTCGACTGGGCCCGCGACCCGGTCTCCCTGAACATGTCGGTGGACGACGAGGGCGAGACCCAGTTCGGCGACCTCCTGGAGGACACCTCCGCGGTGTCGCCCGAGCAGTCCGTCCTCACCCTGCTCCGCAGCGAGGAGCTGGACGACCTCATCGACAAGCTCGACAACCGCACGGCCTCCATCATCCGGATGCGCTACGGCATCGAGGACGGCCGCGAGCGGACCCTCACGGAGGTGGGCAAGGAGCACGGCCTGACCCGCGAGCGCATCCGCCAGATCGAGAAGCACGCCCTCCTCGAACTGAAGAAGATGGCCCACGACACGGGCTTCGACGCGGTCGCGTAAGCGCCGAGCGGCACCACCACGAAGGGTGCGGGTCCCGGACCCGCACCCTTTCCCCGTCTCAGCCGCCCCCACCCACCCCCGGCCCGCACCCACCCCTACCCCCCCGCCCTGGGCGACGGAGAGACGTGAGCGTGGGCCGGACACGGTCCCCCGGAACGGCCCGCGCGTCACCGACCACCGTCACCCACCACCGTCACCAGCACCCGCCGCCGCCCCCAACCGCGCCCCCAGCTCCCGCGCGTACTCCACCAGCACCGCCGGCCCATGGATCGTGAACGCCGCGTCCACCATCGCCAACCGCACCGCCAGCCACTCCACCGAGTCCGCCGTCCGCACCCGCACCCGGCACCTCTCCCCGGCCCCCGCCCCCGCCCCGGCCCCGACCCCCTCCACCCGCACCGGAACCGGCACCGGCACCAAATGCGTCGGCAACCGCCCCGCCACGAACTCCGCCGGCGCCTCGAACGTCACATCCAGTTCCAGTTCGGGCTGCGCCCGCGCCATCGACCGCGCCATGTACGCCGCCGCGTCCTCCGCCGGCAGCTCCCGCGGCGTGAACCGCGCCCCGGTCGGGAACGGCTCGCTCACCCGGTCCACCCGGAACGTCCGCCAGTCCTCGCGCCCCATGTCGTACGCGACGAGGTACCAGCGCCGCCCGGTCGACACCAGCCGGTACGGCTCGACGAGCCGCTTCGTCTCGGTCCCGTCGCCCGCCCGGTACCCGAAGCGCAGCCGCTCCTGCCCGGTGACGGTGCCGGCGAGCGCGGTGAGCGTCTGCGGGGCGACGGTGGCGCCGTCGCCGCGGGTCAGCGGGATGGTGGCGTTCTGCAGGGTGGAGACCCGGTGCCGGAGCCGGGACGGCAGCACCTGTTCCAGTTTGGCGAGCGCGCGTACGGATGCCTCCTCGATGCCCTCGATGGCGTGCCCGGCCCCGGCGCGCAGGCCGACGGCGATGGCGACGGCCTCCTCGTCGTCGAGGAGCAGCGGCGGCATGGCGGTCCCGGCGACGAGCCGGTAGCCGCCGACGGCGCCCATGGTGGCCTCGACGGGGTAGCCGAGGTCGCGCAGCCGGTCGATGTCGCGGCGGATGGTCCGCGCGGAGACCGAGAGCCGCTCGGCGAGCTCGCTGCCGGGCCATTCGCGCGGCGTCTGGAGGAGCGACAGCAGATGCAGGAGGCGTGCCGGTGTGTCCGTCATGTGATCCAGGATGCGCGCCATCTAGGACATGAACTGACCTACATCACCTTTAACTTCTTCATATGAGTTCACACGACGCCGCGGTCACCGAAGCAGCGGCCCCTTCGGAATCGGACAAGCGGCGCTGGATCGCCCTTGCCATCGTCATGACCGCCGCCTTCATGGATCTGGTCGACGCAACGATCGTCAACATCGCGATCCCGAGCATCGAGCGGGACCTGGGGGCGTCGTTCGGCGCGATCCAGTGGATCACCGCCGGTTACGCGCTCGCCTTCGCCGCCGGTCTGATCACCGGCGGGCGGCTCGGCGACATCTACGGCCGCAAGCGGTTGTTCCTGCTGGGCACCGCGGGCTTCACGCTCGCCTCGGCGCTGTGCGGCTTCGCGGCCAACCAGGAGATGCTGGTCGGCTCGCGACTGCTCCAGGGCGCGGCGGCGGCGATGATGGTGCCGCAGGTGCTGTCGATCGTGCACGTCACGTTCCCGGCGCACGAGCGCGGCAAGGTGTTCGGCATGTTCGGCGCGATCATCGGCCTGGGCGCGGTGTCGGGCCCGCTGCTCGGCGCGCTCCTGACGCAGTGGAACATCGCGGGCCTGGAGTGGCGCCCGATCTTCCTGATCAACCTGCCGGTCGGCGTCGCGGCGCTGATCCTGGGCCGCCGCTTCATCACCGAGTCGAAGGCGCCGAAGGCGCTGCGGCTCGACTTCGTCGGCGTGGTCCTGGTGACGGTCGCGCTGCTCATGCTGATCTACCCGCTGACCCGGGGCCGTGAGCTGGACTGGCCGCTGTGGGGCCACCTGATGATGGCGGGCAGCCTGGTGGTGTTCGGCGCGCTCGTCGCGTACGAGAAGTACAAGACGAAGAAGGACGGCTCGCCGCTGGTGGAGCTGTCGCTGTTCAAGGTGAAGTCGTTCGCGGCGGGCATCGCGGTGCAGCTGACGTTCGGTGTCGTGATGGGCATCTTCTTCCTGGTCTGGACGCTGTACATGCAGATCGGGCTCGGCTGGACGCCCCTGAAGGCGGGCCTCACCGGCGTGCCGTTCTCGATCGCCGTGTCGGCGGCGGCGGGCATCTCGGTGCAGCAGCTGGTGCCGCGGTTCGGCCGCAAGGTGCTGCAGACGGGCGCGCTGACGATGGCGGCGGGCATCCTGTTCTACTTCTTCGTCGCCGGGCGCTACGGCGCCGACATCCACCCGTGGCAGATGGTCCCGCCGCTGGTCGTGATGGGTCTGGGCATGGGTCTGATCGTGGCGCCGCTGACCGACGCGGTGCTGTCGGAGGTGCCGCGGGAGCACGCGGGTTCGGCCTCGGGCCTGATCAACACGACCGGCCAGATGGGCAACGCGCTGGGCCTCGGCCTGGTGTCGGTGGTCTTCTTCGGCACGATCGACGAGAAGCACCTGGCGGCGGCGCCGACGGAGACGGGCGCGGCGTTCACGAACGCCTTCCAGAACTCGCTGGGCTGGGCGGCGGCGGTGCTCGCGGTCATCTTCCTGGTGATGTTCGCGCTGCCGGCGAAGCCGAAGCAGCACCTGGAGGGCGGCGACGACGAGCCGGCCACCCCGTCGTCGGCGGAGCCGCAGGGCACCGTCGACGTCGACAAGGAGCCCGCGCTGGCCTCCTGAGCGAGGGCGACGGTGGTCGACCGCCGTCGCCCTCGCCCCCCACGAAGGGCCCTGGTCCCGAGGCGCGTCCTCGGACCAGGGCCCTTCGTCCTGTCCACAGGTCCCCACTTCCCTCCCGATGCCCGTTTGTGCCCGCCCGGATGCCCGATTCCGTTTACTTGCCCCTCACTCGGGCGTAGTCTCGCAGTGAAACCACAGGTTCGGGCATCGAACGGACGTAAACCCACATGTACGCACCGGAGCGCCAGCAAGCGATCCTCCGCCTCGCCCGCGACAGCGGCCGGGTGGACGTGCTCTCCCTCGCGGAGGAGTTCCAGGTCACCGCCGAGACCGTACGGCGCGACCTCAAGGCCCTGGACCGCGCCGGGCTCGTCCGGCGCGTGCACGGCGGCGCCATACCGGCCGGGCGGCTCGACTTCGAGCCCGACCTGGCCGAGCGCGAGGCCACCGCGGCCGACGAGAAGGACCGGATCGTCCGGGCCGCGCTCGCCGAACTTCCCGAGGAGGGCAGCGTGGTGCTCGACGCGGGCAGCACCCTCGCCCGGCTCGCCGCCGAGTTCCCGCTCGACCGCTCGCTGACCGTCGTCACCCACGCCCTGCCCGTCGCGGCCCGGCTCGCCGACCACCCCGGCATCGACCTCCACCTGGTCGGCGGCCGGGTCAGGCACCGCACCCGCGCCGCCGTCGACGCCTGGGCGCTGCGGGCGTACGGCGAGATCCGCGCCGACGTCGCCTTCCTCGGCGCCAACGGCTTCTCGCCCGAACACGGTCTCACCACCCCCGACCTCGCCGAGGCCGCCGTGAAGCGGGCCGTGCTCACCGCCGCCCGCCGGGTGGTGCTGCTCGCCGACTCCGCGAAGCACGGCCAGGAGCACTTCGCCCGGTTCGGCTCCCTCGCCGACGTCGACCTGCTCATCACCGACAGCGGGCTCAGCCCGGAGGACGCCGCGGCCATCGAGGCGGCGGGAACGGAAGTCGTACGCACATGATCCTCACCGTCACCCCCAACCCCTCCCTGGACCGGACCTACGAGGTCCCGGGCCTGGAGCGCGGCGAGGTGCTGCGCGCCACCGGGGAGCGCGTCGACCCCGGCGGCAAGGGCGTCAACGTCTCCCGCGCGGTCGCCGCCGCCGGTCACCGCACGGTGGCCGTGGTCCCGCTGGGCGGCGCCCCCGGCGCCCTGGTCGCCGAACTCCTCGCCGGACAGGGCATCGAGGTCGCGCCCGTGCCGCTCACCGGGCACACCCGCTCCAACATCGCGGTCGCGGAGCCCGACGGCACCCTCACCAAGATCAACGCGCCGGGCCCCGAGCTGTCGCCCGCCGAGTCCGAGACGCTGCTCGCCGCCGTCGGCGCCCACTCGGCCGCCGCCGACTGGATCGCCTGCTGTGGCAGCCTGCCGCGCGGCCTGGCCCCCGAGTGGTACGCGGAGCTGGTCGCCCGGGCGCACGGCGCGGGCGCCCGGATCGCCCTGGACACCTCGGGCCCCTCGCTCCTCGCGGCCCTCGAAGCCCGCCCCGACGTGGTCAAGCCGAACGCCGAGGAGCTCGCCGAGGCCGTCGGCCGCCCGCTCACCACCGTCGGCGACGCCGTGAAGGCGGCCGGGGAACTGCGCGACCGGGGCGCGGGCGCGGTGCTCGCCAGCCTCGGCGCGGACGGCCAGCTGCTCGTCGCGGCGGACGGCGTCTGGTACGCCACCGCGCCGGTCGCCGTGGTCCGTTCCAACGTCGGCGCGGGCGACGCGTCCCTCGCCGGGTTCCTGGCGGCGGGCGGCGCGGGCCCGGCCGCCCTGGCCGCGGCCGTCGCCCACGGCGCCGCCGCCGTCCAGCTGCCGGGCAGCCAGATGCCCAGCCCGGCGGACCTCGACCCGTCGGCGGTCACGGTGACCGACGACGTACCGCTGGATCTCGCCCTCAGCGAGCCCACCGGCACCCCGGCCGTCCCGGCCTTCCCGGCCGAAGCCACTTCCAGCAACAGCGTGCAAGGGAGCCCGCGATGAGCAGCATGATCACCGCGGACCTGGTCGACCTCGACCTGTCCGCCGAGACCAAGGAGGCGGCGGCCCGCTCGCTCGCCGCCCGGATGGTCGCCCTCGGCCGCGTCACCGACCTCGACGGCTTCCTCGCCGACGTGGCCGCGCGCGAGGCGCAGATGCCGACCGGCCTGGACGGCGGCATCGGCATCCCGCACTGCCGCAGCGCCCATGTCACCGAGCCCACCCTGGCGTTCGGCCGGGCCTCCCAGGGCATCGACTTCGGCGCCCCGGACGGCCCCGCCGACCTGGTGTTCCTGATCGCGGCCCCGGCGGGCGCGGACGACGCCCATCTGACGATCCTGTCGTCGCTGGCGCGGAAGCTGATGGACGGCGCGTTCACGGACGCGCTGCGGGCGGTGGACTCGCCCGAGCGGGTGGCGACGCTGATCGCGGGCGAGGAGCAGGCGGAGCCGGCCGCAGGGTCGACCGCGGAGTCGGAGCCGTCGGCAGCGGAGCCCGCGGAGCGGGCCGAGGACGTGGAGCGGCCCTCGGCGCCGTTCCGGATCGTGGCCGTGACCTCCTGCCCGACCGGCATCGCGCACACCTACATGGCCGCCGAGTCCCTGGAGAAGGCGGGCGAGGCGGCGGGCGTGGAACTGGTCGTCGAGACGCAGGGGTCGGCGGGCTTCACCCGGCTCGACCCGGCGGCGGTGGCCGCCGCCGACGGCGTGATCTTCGCGCACGACGTGCCGGTACGGGAGAAGGAACGCTTCGCCGGGAAGCCGACGGTGGACGTCGGCGTCAAGGCGGGCATCAACCGCCCGGCCGAACTCATCGCCGAGGTCCGCGACAAGGCGGCCCGCGGCGAGATCACCGCCGCGGCCAAGGACACCCCGGTGGAGCAGGCGGGCGAGCCGGACGAGGGCTACGGCACCAAGCTGCGCAAGTGGCTGATGTCCGGCGTCAGCTACATGGTCCCGTTCGTCGCGGCGGGCGGTCTGCTCATCGCCCTCGGCTTCGCCATCGGCGGCTACGAGATCAACAAGGCCCCGTCCGTGGCCGAGCACTTCGGCTGGGGCCAGGCGGACAGCTGGGCCGCCCTGCTGTTCCAGATCGGCGGGCTCGCCTTCAGCTTCCTCGTACCGGTGCTCGCCGGCTACATCTCGTACGGCATGGCCGACCGCCCGGGTCTCGTGCCCGGTTTCGTCGGCGGCGCCATCGCGCTCACCATCAACGCCGGGTTCCTCGGCGGCCTCGTCGCCGGTCTGATCGCGGGCGGCACGGTGCTCGCCGTCCAACGGGTGCGGATCCCGGCGCCGTTGCGCGGGATCATGCCGGTGGTCGTGATCCCGCTGATCTCGTCGATCGTCGTCGGATTCCTGATGTTCCTGGTGATCGGCAAGCCGATCGCGAGCCTCCAGAAGGCGCTCACCGACTGGCTGTCCGGCCTCTCCGGCGCCAACGCGCTCATCCTCGGCGTGATCCTCGGCCTGATGATGTGCTTCGACCTCGGCGGTCCGCTCAACAAGGTCGCGTACGCCTTCGCCGTCGGCGGCCTCGCCACCCCCAACGAGGGCTCGCTCAAGGTCATGGCCGCGGTGATGGCCGCGGGCATGGTCCCGCCGCTCGCGATGGCGCTCGCCACCACGGTCCGCGGCAAGCTCTTCACCCGGACCGAGCGCGAGAACGGCAAGGCCGCGTGGGTGCTCGGCGCCTCCTTCATCACCGAGGGCGCGATCCCGTTCGCGGCGGCCGACCCGCTGCGGGTCATCCCGTCGGCGATGGCGGGCGGCGCGGTCACCGGAGCCCTCTCGATGCTCTTCGAGTGCACCCTCCGGGCGCCGCACGGCGGCGTGTTCGTGATCCCGCTGATCGGCAACCCGCTGCTCTACCTGGTGGCCATCGCGGCGGGCACGCTGGTCAGCGCGAGCCTGGTCATCCTGCTCAAGAGCGCGCGGAAGCCCGCGCCGGAGGCGATGGCGACGGTCGAGGCGGGGGCCGAGGACAAGGTCGCCGTGGCGGCCTGACGCTCCACCCGGAGGAGCGGGGCGGTGAGCGGGGCGGTACGCGGACTCCGCGCACCGCCCCGCTCCTCGTCGTCGTTCAGGACCGCTGGGCCAGGGTCCTGGTCAGGAACCGCTCACCGGCGCCGGGCCGTCCGACGGCGGCCGGAACGGCATGCCCCGCAGGGCCCTGAGCATCGGCGTCGCCTGCTGCGTCCACGCCTCGTCCCAGGTGAAGTTGCTGCCGTTGACATCACCGTGGGTCTGCCACACCTGCCCGCTCTGGGTGAGCACCTTGACGTAGGCGTCGTTGTCCTGTGCCTCGATGCCGACGGCGCACACTCCGGCCGGGTAGTTGGGGTTGGCGGGGTCCATGCCGACGGCCATCGCGTTGGTCAGGTTCTGCCACGTGATCGTCCCACCGAGCGAGGGGGCCCGCCCGACGAAGACCTTGCCGTTGGTGAGGACGGCCTGGAAGTCCTCGGAGCCGTTGGGCGCGTAGATGTCGATGTCGGAGCAGGGGCCGGTGGGGCCGGTGGGGCCGGTGGGGCCGGTGGGGCCGGTCGGGCCGGTGGCTCCGGTTGCGCCAGTCGCGCCCGTTGCACCGGTGGCGCCTGTGGCTCCGGTCGGGCCGGTCGCGCCGGTGGGTCCGGTGGGTCCGGTGGGTCCGGTGGGTCCGGTTTCTCCAGTGGCACCTGTGGCCCCGGTAGCTCCGGTTGCCCCAGTGGCACCGGTCTCGCCCGTCGCACCGGTTGCGCCCGTGGCGCCGGTAGCGCCCGTCGCTCCAGTGGCTCCAGTGGCTCCAGTGGCCCCAGTGGCACCGGTGGCACCTGTGGCGCCCGTCGCCCCGGTCGCCCCAGTCGCACCCGTTGGCCCGGTGGGCCCCGTCGGCCCCGGCTTCGGGCAGTCGTCGTGGCCGCCTCCGGCCCGGACCCCGGCCCGGACCCCGCTCCCCTCCTCCTCCGGCGCCATCGACCGCCGCACCGCACGCGCGTAGCGCTCCGCGACGCCGCCGCCCATGTACGGGCCGATCTTCTGGTCCAGGAACGCCTGGAGGTCGTCCGCGGCCGACGGCGGAGGTCCGTGCTGCTCCCACGGGGGCGGGCCGTCCTGCTCCCAGGGCGGTGGGCCCTGCTCGTCACCGGGCGGCGGGGGCGGCGGGCCCTGGTCCTCGTGGTGCGGGGGCGGCGGGCCCTGGTCGTGCGGGGGTTTGCCGGGGCAGTCGTCGCCGCCCCGGGGCAGACCGGCCGCCGTGACTCCGTGACGGCCCTCGTGCGCCGGCTCGCCCCACGCGGCCTGCGCGGCGGCCTGCGGCGCGAAGCCGGTCAGGACGAGCGCGACCGAGGCGAGCGCACCGCCGCCGAGCCAGCCGCGGCGTCGCGGCAGCGGGCCCAGCGGGGACCTGGATCGGGAACGGTTCCGGGGATCCCTGGGGTCGGGACGCATGCATGCTCCTTCCGCCGCCGGCACACCTCGCCGACGCGAGTGACGTGGTTGGTCGGGGTGACGCGGATGACGGACCTGCGGCGCAGGCCGCCGGTGGCTCGGGGACCACGGACGGCGCGGGCGGCACGGCCGGCACAGACGTCACAGGAGGCGAGCGGCGACCCGCGCGCACCCGGCGGCGGGCCGCCGGGAAGCGCTTCGTCGCCACAGCCTCCCGGTCAGTTCATCGGATCGCAGGAGCGAAGCCTTGACGGCCCCGGAGGCCCCTCAGCGCCATGGCCTAGCTGCTCTAGCCGAATGGACGCGTACGCGATGGCGAACCCGCGCGGCCCGTTCGGCGTGCCGCCGCCGCGTCCGGCGCGGCCCTGCGTACGGTCGCCCCCGCTCCGTACCGCTCCGTCCCGCTCCCTCGCCCCGCCCCCGCCCACCGGAAGTGGTGTTGCCGTGCAGCCGTCCTTCTGCTTGTGCATGATCGTCAAGAACGAGGCCGCGGTGATCGAGCGCTGCCTCGGCTCCGTCCGGCACCTCATCGACACCTGGGTGATCACCGACACCGGGTCCACCGACGGCACCCAGGACCTGATCAGGACCGCGCTGGCCGGGATCCCCGGGGAGCTGTGCGAGGAGCCGTGGGTGGACTTCGGCCACAACCGCAGCCGGAACGTCGCTCGGGCCCGCGGCCGCGCCGACTACCTGCTGCTGCTCGACGCCGACCATGTGCTCCGCCAGGACGGACCGCTGCCCGAGCTGACGGCCGACGCGTACCTGCTCCGGCACGAGGGGGCTCTCGAATACCGGATCAAACGCCTGGTCAGGGGCGATCTGCCGTGGCGGTACGAAGGGGTGACGCACGAGTACCTGACCGCCGACCGGGACCATCTCCAGCGCAATCTGGACGCGCTGGTCATCGAGGACCATGCCGACGGCGGCTCGCGCCACGACAAGTTCGAGCGCGACGCCCGGCTGCTCGGCGCCGAGCTGGCCCGCGACCCGGCCAACCCGCGGACCGTCTTCTACCTCGCCCAGACCCTGCGCGACATGGGCCGCCCCACCGAGGCCGCCGCCCTCTACGAGCGGCGCGCGGCGATGGGCGGCTGGGGCGAGGAGGTCTACTACGCGCTGCTCCAGGCCGGGGTGCTCACCGCCGAGTCCGGTGACTGGCCGACCGCGCAGGACACCCTCGTACGGGCCTGGGAGGCGCGCCCGGAGCGTCTGGAGGCGTGCTACGAGCTGGCGTCCCGGCTACGGGGGCAGCGCAGGCACCACGCGGCGCACGCCGTCGTCTCCGCCGTGCTCGACCGCGAACCGCCCGCCGGCGACGTGCTGTTCCTCCAGCCGTGGGTGTACCGCTGGGGGCTGCTCTTCGAGTACTCGATCACCGCCTACTGGATCGGCGCGTACGAGGAGTCGCTCGCCGCCTGCGACCGTCTCCTCGGCCTGCCCGATCTGCCCGCGCCCTACCGCGAGCAGACCAGAGCGAACCGCGGCTTCGCCCTCGGCAAGCTGGCCGAAGCCGAAGCCGAAGCAGCGGCACGCGCCGCGGGGCGGGCCGCCGCACCGGCTCCGCCCCACCCGGGTCAGCGGACCCGGGAGCGGGACTCCATCGCTTCGCGCGCGGCGCGCTCCGACGCGTAGACCTCGCACATGTGGCGTCCGTCCGGGGTCGCCGTGTGCTCGACCTCCCAGAGGCTGAGCTCGGTGCCGTCGAGCAGCAGGAACTGGTGCTCGTAGAGGGTGAAACCGGCGTCCCGGCCGCCCTCCACCGGGCAGTGCCGCCCGAACGCCTGGGTGATGTGGTGCGCGAAGGCGAGCCGCAGCCGCCGCGCGACGGCCTCGCCGGGCCGGTCCGCGTTCTCCGCGCGGCGCAGCACGCGGCGGGCGTGGTCGGCCGAGTTGTCCGGCACGTACATCCGCGGCTGGGTCGGTATCGGCCGGGCGAGCAGGGTGCTCAGCACCTCCAGGTCGTCGTCCTCGTCGGCGGGCGAGCCGTCCGCCCGCTCGACCGTCCAGCCGAGCGAGGGCCCGGTCGGCAGCCGGGACGCGGCGAGCCGCGCCTCGGCCTCCTCCACGTACAGCTCGTGCTGCTCGATGCCGTCCCGGCCGGAGTTGTGGACCAGCTCCCAGAGGCTGTGCGCGGTGCCGTCGGGGAGCAGGTACGTGTGGCGGTAGGTGGTGCGGTGCAGCGACGCGCTGTGGTGCGAGGAGTACAGCGCGGTGGAATGGGCGAGGGCCGACTCCAGGCGCTCGATCGTGGAGTCGGGCAGGTCGAAGGAGTTGAGCGCCCGGCCGAGGAGTCGCTCAAGGTGGGTCTCGGTCGTCTCGTACGGATCGTGAGGCTGATCCTGATCCTGCGGATCGTTCAAGAGGGTCTCCAGGCCGTCGCCGCATGTCACTTGGTGCTTGCTAAACGTAGTCCCTGGCTCTGACATCGTGTCCGGCGTTCGGGAAAACGACCGGGGGCGCACGATGAGTTCCCGCGCCCCCTGCGCGAATCCGTCAACTCCCTTTGGTATACCGGCAGTCGATGAGGAGTGCTAGAGGCCGAACGTCCCGCCCTCGCCGAGCCCGAACAGACCCGGCGCGCAAGCCACCCCGCGCGCCCCCATCTCCGCCCCGAACCCTCAGCGCTTGGGCCCCAGGTACGTGCCCCCCGACGCGTCCACCACCGTCCCGGTGATCCACCGCCCGGCCGGCGACGCCAGGAACGCGACCGGGTCCGCGATGTCCTCGGGCTGCCCCACCCACGGCAGCGCCTGCCCGGCGATCAGCATCCCCGCCAGCTCCGGCATCGCCGCCATCGCCGCAGTCAGCCCGGCCGTCTCCGTCGGCCCCGGCGCGACCGTGTTGACGGTGATCCGGCGGACCCCGACGACGTTGGCGAGGGTCCGGGTGAAGGTCTCCATGGCGCCCTTGGTCATCGCGTACGCCAGCTCGTCGGAGAGCGAGATCCGGGTGACGGCGGAGCCGATGTTGACGATCGCGCCCCCGTCGCGGAGCACCGGCAGCAACTGCTGCACCAGGAAGTACGGCGCTCGGACGTTGACCGCGAACAGCCGGTCGAACGCCTCGACGGTCTCGTCCTGGAGGTGCCCGCCGGAGCTCGTCACGGCCGCGTTGTTGACCAGGACGTCGAGCCCCGGCCCGTCGGCATGCGCGGTGAGGCCCGCGCGGACTCCTTCGACGAGCGCCGAGACGCCTTCGTACGACCCGAGGTCGGCGCCCACGGCGAACGCCCGGCCGCCTTCCGCGCCGATCAGGTCGACGGTCTCCTGCGCGGCGGCGGCGTCGGCCCCGTAGTGCACGGCGACGACCATCCCGTCCCGGGCGAGCCGCCGGGCGATGGCCCGCCCGATCCCGCGCGACGCCCCGGTGACGAGCGCGGTGCGGACGACGGTACCGGCGGTACCGGTGGTGCCGTTGATGCTGCTGCTGGCCTTGGTCTCCATGGTGGTTCCTTCTCTCCTCCGTCGGTCGGCGGGGTGCCGACGAGAAGGAGAGTGGCCGGGCCCGCTGACCGCCCGCGCACGGAACGCTGACGGTCCCTGACCACCGCCCGCCGGGGCCGGTCAGCGCCGGTCAGGGAGCCCGGTCACGGAGTCCGGTCAGGGAGTCCCGCCCGCCGGGCGGTCTCGGCCGCCCCGGCCCGGTCGGCGGCGGCCCGTTCCGGGTCGCCGGCCGCGTCGTGGACGGCCGCGCGGCGCAGCAGCAGATCGGCGATGTCCTCGGCGACGCCGAGCGACGTGAAGAGGTCGAGCGCTTCGGCGAGCAGCGGCAGTGGGGCGGGGGAGAGGGCGGCGAGCCCTTCGAGGGCGGTGGCGGTGCCCCAGCGCTCGCCGAGCGCGCGGAACCGGGCGAGGGCGTCCGTCAGGGCCGCACCGGCCTCCTCCGCGGCCCCGCGCGCGAGCGCCAGATGGCCTCGGCCGACCAGGTCGAGCGCCCGCGACCAGGCGTCGCCGGGCACCGGAAGCCGCTCCTCGGGGCCGACCGTGGTGGCCCACAGGAACGCTGTGAACGGCTGCCGCAGCGGCTCCGCCCGCCCCGCGAGACCCGCTCGCCCCACGAGCCCGTCCCGTGCCCGGTCGAGCCGGTCCCCCTGGCCCGTTCCGTGGTCCGCACCGCCCGCCGCAGCGGTGAGGACGGCCAGCGCGTACTCCTCCGCGAGACCGGCCGCCACCGGATCGAACCCGCTCCGCTCGGCCCGCTGAAGCAGCTCCTCCACCTGGCCCGCGACCTGCCCGCGCAGCCCACGGAGCCACCAGTAGGCCGTCAGGGCGGCCACCAGCCGCAGCCCGTCCGCCGCCCCGGCCCGTCGCAGGGCGGCCCGCAGATTGGCGTCCTCGGCGTCGAGCAGCGCCAGCCGGTCGAGCTGCGCGGGGCCCCGGAGTTCGGGGTCGGCCGCGCGGGCGAGGGCGAGGAAGTGGGCGGTGTGGGCGGCGAAGGCCGGATCGTCGTACGGCAGCCGGGCGGCGGCGTAGGCGCGGACGGTCTCCAGCATCCGGTACCGGGTCCGACCGGCGGCCACGGCACCCGCACCCACGCCCGCACCCGCACCCTCGTCGGCGGCGGCCGTCAGGAGGGACTTCTCGACGAGCGACGCGAGCAGGTCCCCGGTGTCGGCGGCGTCGCCTTCCGGGGCTCGGCCCGCCGCCACCGCGCCGACCGCCTCTGCCGTCGCGCCGCCCCGGAACACCGAGAAACGGGCCGCGAGCAGGCGCTCCTCCTCGTCGAGCAGCTCCCAGCTCCACTCCACCACCGCGGCCAGCGTCCGGTGCCGCTCCGGCGCCGTCCGGTCGCCCCGCGAGAGCAGCCGGAAGCGGTCGCCGCCCGCGTCGCCGGGGCGGGGCGCGACCCGTTCGCGGAGCCGGTCGGCGATCTCGTCGACGGTCAGCGTCCGCAGCCGGGCCGCCGCCAGTTCCAGGGCGAGCGGCAGTCCGTCGAGCGCCGCGCAGATCTCCGGCACGCGCGCGTGGCCGTCGAAACCGGGGCGCGCCGCGGCCCCGCGCCGTACGAACAGTTCCTCCGCCGCGCCGGGGGCCAGCGCGGCCAGCGGGAGCAGGGACTCGCCTGCGATGCCGAGGGCCTCCCGGCTGGTGGCCAGGACCCGGAGCCCGGGGCACGCGGTGAGCAGCGCCCGTACCAGCTCGGCCGCCTCCGCCACCACGTGCTCGCAGTTGTCGACGACGAGCAGCGGAGGCCGGTCGGCGAGGGCCCTGACGAGCCCGGCCATGGACGCGTCCCGCACCCCCAACGCCCGCGCGAACGCGCCGAGGACCGATCCGGTGGCCGGCCCGGAGCCGCTGCCCGCCTCCGCGGCCGCCAGGTCCACGAACACCGAACCCGCGCCCGTACTCCCGTCCCCACCCGCATCCCCGCCCCCGCCCCAGCCCCCGCCCGCGCATTCGACCGCGAGCCGGGTCTTGCCCGCGCCGCCGGGCCCGACCACCGTCACCAGACGGGCGGCGCCGAGCAGCCGGGTCAGCCGCGCGCGTTCGTCGTCCCGCCCCACGAAGCCGGTGAGCGGGACCGGCGGCCGGACCGGTTGGACCACAGCGAGCGCCGGAGCGGGCGCCGGAGCGGGCGCAGCGGCGCGCGGTCCGGCCTGCGGCGACCCGTACCCGTCCCCGTCCCCGTACGCCTCACCCCGCAGCACCGCCAGCTGCGCCGCCGCGAGTTCCGGGGAGGGGTCCGCGCCCAGTTCCTCCGCGAGTGCGCCCCGCACCTCCTCGTACACGGCCAGCGCCTCCGCCTGCCGCCCGGCCCCGGCCAGGGCCCGTATCTGGAGCGCCCGCAGCCGTTCGCGCAGCGGATGCGCGGCCGCCGCCGCGGTCAACTCCCGTACCAGCGCCGTACCGTCCTCGTCCGCGCCCCCGACCCCGTCAACGTTCGCGCCCCCGCCGGCGAGCCGCGCCGCCGCCCATTCCTCCAGGGTGTCGACGCGCAGCGCGTCGAGCCGGGCGGTCTGCCCCGGCGCGTACGGCGCGTCCGCCAGGTCCCCGAGCGCGGGTCCGCGCCACAGCGCGAGCGCCGCGCGCAGCAGCCGTTCCGCGTGGACGGCGTCCCCGGCCGCCCCGGCGCGCGCGCCCTCCCGGGCGAGCCGTTCGAAGCGCAGCGCGTCCACGTCGTCGGGCCCGGCGCCGGTCAGCCGGTAACCGGCCGCCGTGTGTTCGACGCCCACCCCGGGCGGCAGCGCCCTGCGCAGCCGGGAGACCTGCGACTGGAGGGCGTTGGCGGCGCCCGCCGGGGGCTCGTCCCCGTACAGCGCGTCGATGATCCGCCCGGTCGGCACCGTACGGCCCGCGTCGAGCAGCAGCAGCGCGAGCAGCGCGCGGCCCCGGGGCCCGCCGGGGGCCGGGGTGTCGTCGACGGTGAACGGTCCGAGCAGCCGGAAGATCATGCGGGGCATTCTGTCCGGGTGCCAGGGAGGGCTCAACCGGGGAGGGTTCGAGAGAGCTCAACAGGGCCCCAAGGGGGCTCAGGAACGCGACTTGGTCGCCGGGTTGGTGGCGGTCAGGGTGACTCCGACGCCCACCGTCGCGGCGGCGACGAGCCCGGCCGCGAGCACCGCCCACTCCCCGGCGAACGAGCACATCAGGATCGCGAGCGCGGCCACCGGGAGCAGCGCCTGCTGGGCGAAGCCGACCTTGAAGTAGCGGGCGTGCAGGAACCACACGCAGAGCAGGAAGACCGCGGTCGGGATGGTCACGGCGGCGGCCGCGGCGAGGGTGGTGATGTGCGCCTTGCCGACCGCCTGCTCGACGGCGATCTCGATGCCCGCGCCGATCGCGGCGGCGGAGGTGAAGATCAGATAGTGGCCGTAGCCCCAGAGGAAGCCCTGCCGGTTGGACGTGAGCCGGTCGTGGACGGGCACGACGAAGTAGATCCACCAGGCGGCGAAGACGATGAGCAGACCGCCGGCGGCGAGGGGCAGGACCTCGCCGAGCGCGTCGTTCTCGGCCACGCCGGACTTCACGGCGACGGTCGCGGCGGCGATCGTCTCGCCCAGCACGATGATCGTGAACAGGCCGTAGCGTTCGGCGATGTGGTGCGGGTGCCACTGGGTGGTGACGTTCCGCTCGGCGAGCGCCGGGACCGCCATCTCGGCGAGGGCCATGAACAGGAACAGCCACGGAATGCCGGACTCCGGTACGAAGAGCAGTCCCGACCAGCCGATCTGGCAGATCAGCACCCCGGCGGCGTAGCGGCGGCACATGGTCCGCTCGGCGGGGTCGGTGGCGTGGTGCGCGGCGCGCAGCCACTGCGAGGAGAGCGCGAGCCGCATGACGACGTACCCGATGAAGACGACGGTGAAGTCGTGCTTCTCGAAGGCCCGCGAGACCCCGGCGGCGAGGATCAGCACTCCGGCGATCTGGACGAGGGTGACCACGCGGTAGAGCACGTCGTCGTTGTCGTACGCGGAGGCGAACCAGGTGAAGTTCATCCAGGCCCACCAGATGGCCCAGAAGATCATCGCGTAGTTCAGGATGCCGGTCCCGGCGTGTCCCTCGGCGACGGCGTGCACCAGCTCGGCCCCGGCCTGGGCGACGGCCACGACGAAGCAGAGGTCGAAGAACAGTTCGAGCGGGGTGGCGGCCCGGTGCGCCTCCGCGCGCGAGCGCGCGGTGAGGGGGAGGAAAGGCGGTTGCGTCATGCCCCACAGGACAGCAGACCGACCGCTCCGACGGCAGCCACGACACCAGACCACCACGGGTCCCGCCCGTGCCGCGTGTCGCGTCCACCCCATGGGCCCGCGCGCGTCACCTGTGCACCGCGCGCCGCACCCGTACCGGGGTCGGATCGGGCACGTACGGACCCTCCCCGGACCCTCCCCAGGCTCACCCCCTGGGTTCCCCGGCTCACCCCCTGGGTTCCCGGCTCACCCCCTGAGCGCGCCCACCAGCACCTTCCGGCCCGCCGTCGCCCGGTAGCGCTCCGCCACCACGCCCGCCACGCGCGCGTGGTCCGCGAGCGGGGCCGAGACCGCGCACACTCCGGGGACCGCCGCCAGGGCGTGGGTGAACCGGCCGGGGGCCAGCAGATGGGCCGCGAGCGCCACCCGGCGGAACCCGGCGGCGTGCAGTGCCTCCACCGCCTCCGCGACGCGCGGGGCGCCGGGCCCGTTGGCCGAGCAGTACGCCGTCGTCACCGGGACCGGCACCAGGCGCCCGAGCTGCTCGGCCGCCGTCCTCGTACCGTCGTTGCCGCCGGGGCGGGAGGATCCGGCACCGGCCACCACCACCGCGTCGGCGGGGGCGCCCGCCGCGCACTCGGCGGCGCGCAGCCGGTCGTACAGGGCGAGGCCGACGCCGTGCGCGCCGCTCAGGCCGGAGGTGACCGTGCAGTCGAAGTGCCGGGCGACCGACGGGATGTCGACGTTCCGGTGGTATCCGTCGCCGAGCAGCAGCGGCACCACCACGGCACCGGGCCGGTCCGCGAGGACGTAGGGCAGCGAGGGCTTCTGGTGGTCGAGATGGGCGACGGCCACGGGCGCGCCGGTCAGGCGGTGTGCCGCGTCGGCGAGCCGGGCGACGGTCGCGCCGGCCTCCGGGACCGCGCTGCCGTGCACCGCGAGTACGAGATCACGCATGCCCCACTACCTCCAGGACGCCGTCCGGGGCCGTGGCACCGGTGTCGTTCGGCGCCACGGCCCCCTCGTCCCTCACGCTACGTCCGGCGCCGCCCCGCCCCGCGCCGCCGCAAGTCCCCTCCCGCAGGGCCGCAAGTCCCGTCCGGTCGGGTCCTTTTCGGTGCCGCGCCCCGCTCCGCCCCTCCTAACGTCGAAGACGACGCACGCGACGGCGCCCTCCCGGCCCGCCGCCCCACGCGTCACCCGCAGGCTGCGGAGCCCGACCGGCCCCGGAGCACCAGCCACCGGCCACCCAGCCCCCACCCCCGGAGACCGCCATGGTTGCCCCCACCACCCGGAACCTCGTGCTGATCGGCCACGGCATGGTCGGCCACCGCCTGCTCGAAGCCCTCGCCGAGCGCGGCGCGCTGGCCGGTCCCGACGGCGGCCCCGGCTGGCGGGCGACCGTGCTCGCGGAGGAGGACGTCCCGGCGTACGACCGGGTCCACCTCTCCGCCGTCTTCACCGGCACCAGCCCGGCCGACCTCGGCCTCCCCGCGCTCCCCGACGACCTGGTGGACCTGCGCCTCGGCGACCCGGCCGAGCACATCGACACCGCCGCCCGCACGGTGACGACCACCTCGGGCGCGGTGGTCCCGTACGACGTGCTGATCATGGCCACCGGCTCGTACCCCTTCGTGCCGCCGATCCCCGGCGCCGACGCGACCGGCTGCTTCACCTACCGCACCCTCTACGACGTCGACGCCCTCACCGCCTACGCCGCCGACGAGCACAACCGCACCGGTGTCGTGATCGGCGGCGGGCTGCTCGGCCTGGAGGCGGCGGGCGCGCTGCGCACCCTCGGACTCACCACGCACGTGGTGGAGTTCGCGGCCCGGCTGATGCCGCTCCAGGTCGACGACGGCGGCGCGGCGGCGCTCCGCTCGACCATCGAGTCGATGGGCGTGGCCGTGCACACGGGTGTCGGCGCTGCCGAGGTCGACGTGGACGCGGACGGCCGGGTCCGGTCGCTGAAGCTGTCCGACGGCACCCGCATCCACGCCGACCTGGTGGTCTTCTCGGCCGGCGTACGGCCGCGGGACCGGCTCGCCCGCGAGGCCGGGCTCGGTGTCGGCGACCGCGGCGGCGTCCTGGTCGACGAGCACTGCCGTACCACCGACCCCTTCGTGTACGCGGTCGGCGAGTGCGCGCAGACCTCCGACGGGCGGGTGTACGGCCTGGTCGCGCCCGGCTACCAGATGGCCGAGGTGGTCGCGGACCGGCTGGCGGGGGAGGGGACGACCGTCTTCACGGGCGCCGACACCTCCACCAAGCTGAAGCTGATGGGCGCGGACGTGGCGTCGTTCGGCGACCCGTTCGCGGATGCCTCTGGCGCGGCGAAGACCACCGAGATCGTGTTCTCCGACGGCCGCGAGGGCGTCTACAAGAAGCTGCTGCTGGGCCCGGAGGGCCAGCTGCTCGGCGGCATCCTGGTCGGCGACGCCGACGCGTACGGCTCCCTGAAGCCGCACGCGGGGCGGCAGCTGCCCGCCCCGCCGGAGGCGTTCCTGCTGCCCGCGTCCGCCGGTTCCGGCGGCGGGCTGCCGGGCGCGGAGGCGCTGCCGGACGACGCCGTCGTCTGCTCCTGCCACAACGTGACCAAGGGCGCGGTGCGCGAGGCGATCGCCGAGAACGGCCTCACCGACATCGGCGGCGTCAAGCGCTGCACCAAGGCGGGCACCGGCTGCGGCGGCTGCCTGAACACCCTCCAGGCGGTCCTCGACGCGGCGGGCGTCGAGCGCCCCAAGGGCCTGTGCGAGCACTTCCCGGCGCTGACCAGGCCCGAGGTGTACGAGCTGGTGCGCACCGAACACATCCGCTCCTTCACCGAACTGATGGAGCGGCACGGCGCGGGCGGCGCGGGCTGCACCGTCTGCAAGCCGGTCGTCGCCAACGTGCTCGGCACGCTGGCGCCCGAACTCGGTCTGCGGCACGTCCTGGAAGGGGAGCAGGCGGCGCTCCAGGACTCCAACGACCTCTTCCTCGCCAACCTCCAGAAGGACGGCACGTATTCCGTGGTGCCGCGGGTGCCCGGTGGTGAGATCACCGCCGCGCAGCTGATCGTGATCGGCGAGGTGGCGCGCGACTTCGACCTCTACAGCAAGATCACGGGCGGTCAGCGGATCGACCTGTTCGGCGCCCGCAAGGAGGACCTGCCGGTCATCTGGCGGCGTCTGATCGACGCCGGTTTCGAGTCGGGGCAGGCGTACGGCAAGTCGCTGCGCACGGTGAAGTCCTGTGTCGGGTCGCGCTTCTGCCGGTTCGGGCAGGGCGACTCGGTGCAGCTGGCGATCGACCTGGAACTGCGCTACCGGGGTCTGCGCGCCCCGCACAAGTTCAAGGGCGGGGTGTCGGGCTGCCTGCGCGAGTGCGCCGAGGCGCGCGGCAAGGACATCGGCGTGATCGCCACGGCCGGTGGCTGGAACATGTACGTCTGCGGCAACGGCGGCACCAGCCCGCGCCACGCCGACCTGCTCGCCTCCGACCTCTCGGCGGCCGAACTCTTCGCGCTGACCGACCGGTTCCTCATGTACTACGTGCGCACCGGCGAGCGCCTCGAACGCACCGCGGCCTGGCTGGAGCGGCTGGGCGGCATCGACGGCAGGACCGGCGGCGCGGCGGCCGGGCTCGAGCACCTGCGGGAGGTCCTGGTGGAGGACTCCCTCGGCATCTGCGCGGAGCTCGAGGCGCAGATGGAGCGGCACGTGGCGGCCTACCGCGACGAGTGGCAGGCGGTCCTGGACGACCCGGCGGCCCTGGAGCGGTTCACCTCGCACGTGGCCGGGCCCGAGTTCCTGGAGCCGGGCCGGGGCCGCAGCGCGGTGCTCGCCGACGGCACCGAGGCGGCGCTGTTCCGGGACGGCGACGGCACGGTGTACGCGGTGGGCAACCGCGACCCGTTCTCGGGCGCCGACGTGATCGCGAACGGCATCATGGGCACCCGCGACGGCGTGCCGGTGGTGGCCTCCCCGATGCACAAGCAGGAGTTCGACCTGCGGACCGGCGTCTGCCTCGACGACCCGGAGACGGCCCTCCCGGTGCTCCCCGTGCCCGCGGTGCCCGAGTCCGGTAAGGCAGCCCGCGACCAGGCGTGACGCCGTCCCGAGGCCGTCCCGAGGCTGCCCCGGGCGTCCCTAGGTCCCGTCCAGGACGGGACCTAGGGACGCCCGTTCTGGCGACGATCGACTCTCACGGCGCCCTTATCCCGGAGCGCAGCCTGGAAGAGCAAGAAAGCCCGCAGTGGGCGTGTTCGCGAAGCATCAGGGAAGTCAGGGAAGCGCCATGAGTTCCGTAACCCAGGACAGCAGAACGACGGGCGGCTCGTCGCCCGTCTCGTACGACACGGAGCAGTACCGGCCCGGCCGGCCGATCACCGACTGGGAGCCCGAGAACGAGCTCTTCTGGAAGTCGATCGGCAAGAAGGTCGCCAACCGTAACCTGTGGATCGCCGTCCCGGCGCTCCTGGTGGCGTTCGTGGTCTGGCAGGTCTGGTCGGTCACCGCGACCAACCTGAAGGACGTCGGTTTCAGCTTCTCCACCTCCCAGCTGTTCTGGCTGACGGCCATCCCCGGTCTGACCGGCGGCACGGCCCGGATCTTCTACACCTTCCTCGGCCCGATGATCGGCCAGCGGCGCTTCACCGCCCTGTCCACGGCCGTCCTGGTGGTCCCGCTGATCTGGCTCGGCATCGCGATCCAGAACCCGTCGACCTCGTACGGCGTGCTCGTCGCCATCGCCGCGCTGTGCGGCATCGGCGGCGCGAACTTCGCCTCCTCGCTCGCCAACATCGGCTTCTTCTTCCCGAAGAACAAGAAGGGCAGCGCGACCGGCATCAACGGCGGTCTGGGCAACCTGGGCGTCTCCGTCGTCCAGCTGCTCACCCCGATCGTGATCACCTGGTCGACGATCGCCATCGGCTCCGGCCAGCACAAGGCCGACGGCACCCCCGTCTTCCTGCAGAACGCCGCCTTCATCTGGGTGCCGGTGCTGCTCGTCCTCGCCACCATCGCCTGGTTCGGCCAGAACGACCTGAAGGTCGCCTCCACCCCCTTCAGCCAGCAGAAGGTCATCTTCAAGCGCAAGCACAACTGGCTGATGACCTGGCTGTACGTCGGCACCTTCGGCTCCTTCATCGGCTTCGCCGCGGCCCTGCCGATGCTCATCAAGACCACGTTCCCGGACTACTCCGTCGCCACCTACGCCTGGATGGGCCCCGCCGTGGGCGCCCTGTCCCGCTGGGCCGGCGGCTGGATCGCCGACAAGTGGGGCGGCGCGCGGGTGACGATCCTGTCCTTCGTGGGCATGGCGGTCGCCATCATCGGAGTGATCAACTTCCTTCCCTCGGGCAGTGACGGCGGATCCTTCTACGGCTTCTTCTTCTGCTTCCTCGCGGCGTTCTTCTTCTCCGGCATCGGCAACGGCTCGACCTTCCGGCAGATCCCGGTGATCTTCCGCGGGACCCACCTGAAGGGCCTCACCGAGGGCACCCCGGAGTACGCCAAGGCGCTCAAGCAGGCGGAAATGGAGTCCGGTGCCGTCACCGGCTTCACCTCGGCCATCGCGGCCTACGGCTTCTTCTTCATCCCGGCCCTGTTCGGTTCGGTGGCCGTGACCAGCGCGATGTGGGGATTCGTCGGCTTCTACCTGAGCTGCATCGTCGTGGCCTGGTGGTTCTACGCCCGCAAGAACGCCGAGGCGCCCAGCTGACCGGCCGACCGGCTGATCGGTTGACCAGCTGACCGGCTGACCGGCTGATCCGGGTCCTGCTCCCGGCCCTGATCCCATGCCTGAGAAAGGTCCCGCCACGGCGGGGCCTTTCCGCATTCCCGGAACGGGACCTACGGCCATCGAGTGGTGACCATTGCCGCCCCATTTGATCGATCAAAAGGGGTGCAATGGAAGCAAGCAACGAGGCTGTTTCGAGAGTCGAGAAGGCGGTGCGGGCAGTGACTGCGACCCCTGCAGAAGCAACGGTGAACGACGGGGCCTGGAAGGGCTTCAAGGGTGGCCTGTGGCGGGACGCCATCGACGTCCGCGACTTCATCCAGCAGAACTACACCCCCTACGAGGGTGACGACACCTTCCTGGCCGGTCCCACCGAGCGGACCACGGCCGTGTGGAAGGCGATCACGGACAAGTTCCCGGAGGAGCGGACCAAGGGCGTCTACGACGTCTCGTACGACATCCCCTCCACCATCACCGCCCACGCCCCCGGCTACATCGACCGCGACAAGGACCTGATCGTCGGCCTCCAGACGGACGCCCCGCTCAAGCGCGCGATCATGCCCTACGGCGGCTGGCGCATGGTCGCCGGTGCCCTGGAGACCTACGGCTACCCGGTCTCCGAGGAGCTGGAGAAGGTCTTCACGGACTACCGCAAGACCCACAACGCCGGTGTCTTCGACGCGTACACCCCCGAGATCCGCGCCGCCCGCAAGGCCGGCATCGTCACCGGACTCCCGGACGCCTACGGCCGCGGCCGCATCATCGGCGACTACCGCCGCGTGGCCCTCTACGGCGTCGACCGCCTCATCGCGGTGAAGAAGGAGGAGAAGGAGGAGCTCAACGCCCTCCCCGCCGGAAACCGCTCGCTCGAGGAGACCATCCGCCTGCGCGAGGAGCTCTCCGAGCAGATGCGCGCGCTCGGTGAGCTGAAGGCGATGGCCGCCTCGTACGGCTACGACATTTCCGGCCCCGCCACCACCGGCCGCGAGGCCGTCCAGTGGCTGTACTTCGCCTACCTGGCCGCCGTGAAGGAGCAGAACGGCGCCGCGATGTCGCTGGGCCGCACCTCGACCTTCGTCGACGTCTATCTGCAGCGCGACATCGAGGCCGGCCTCCTCACCGAGGAGCAGGCCCAGGAGCTGGTCGACGACTTCATCATCAAGCTCCGCATCGTCCGCTTCCTGCGCACCCCCGAGTACGACGAGCTGTTCTCCGGCGACCCGACCTGGGTCACCGAGTCCATCGCCGGCATGGGCGAGGACGGCCGTCCGCTGGTCACCAAGTCCTCCTTCCGCTACCTGCAGACCCTGTACAACCTCGGTCCGGCCCCCGAGCCGAACATGACCGTGTTCTGGTCGCCGCAGCTCCCCCAGGGCTTCAAGGAGTTCTGCGCGAGGGTCTCCATCGACACCTCCTCCGTGCAGTACGAGTCGGACGAGCTGATGCGCCCGCGCTTCGGCGACGACACCGCCATCGCCTGCTGCGTCTCCGCGATGCCGGTCGGCAAGCAGATGCAGTTCTTCGGCGCCCGGGTGAACCTCGCCAAGACGCTGCTGTACGCGATCAACGGCGGCCGGGACGAGAAGTCCGGCGCCCAGGTCGGCCCGGACACCGGCGCCCTCACCGCCGAGGTCCTGGACTACGACCAGGTCATGAGCAAGTTCGACGAGCAGATGGAATGGCTCGCCAGCGTGTACGTCCACGCGCTGAACGTCATCCACTACATGCACGACCGCTACGCCTACGAGCGCATCGAGATGGCGCTCCACGACCGCGACGTGCGCCGCACCATGGCCTGCGGCATCGCCGGCCTCTCGGTCGCCGCCGACTCGCTCGCCGCCATCAAGTACGCCAAGGTCACCGCCCTGCGCGACGAGACCGGTCTGGCCACCGACTTCACCATCGACGGCGAGTTCCCGGCGTACGGCAACAACGACGACCGTGTCGACGAGATCGCGGTGTGGCTGGTCGAGGAGTTCATGAAGAAGGTGCGCAAGCACCCGACCTACCGCAACGCCGAGCACACCCAGTCCGTGCTGACCATCACCTCCAACGTGGTCTACGGCAAGAAGACCGGCAACACCCCCGACGGCCGTCGCGCCGGTGAGCCGTTCTCCCCGGGCGCCAACCCGATGAACGGCCGTGACGCCCACGGCTACGTGGCCTCCGCCCTGTCGGTCGCCAAGCTCCCGTACGAGGACGCCGAGGACGGCATCTCGCTGACCAACACGGTCACCCCGGACGGTCTCGGCCGCACCCCCGAGGAGCGGATCAAGAACCTCGCCGGTGTCCTCGACGGCTACATGGCCAGCGACGGCTTCCACATGAACGTCAACGTGCTCAACCGCGACGTGCTGATGGACGCCATGGAGCACCCGGAGAACTACCCGCAGCTCACCATCCGGGTCTCCGGATACGCGGTGAACTTCGTCCGGCTCACCCGCGAGCAGCAGCTCGACGTGCTGAACCGCACCTTCCACGGCTCCCTGTAGCCGGCCCGGGCCGGCCGTCCCCATCGGCCGGCCCCCACCAGCTCGCGCGGCCCCGGGACCCTCCCTCGACCCTCACGGGTCCCGGGCCGCGCGTGAACCACGATCCATCCCCGTTCCTCCCCTCTCTCGCTCCATCCGGACAGGAGGCCCTGCCATGGCCGTACTCCTCGGCTCGGACATCCCGACCCGCCCCGCCACCCCGGCCGCCGCGGCGACCCACCGCCCCTCCGAGGGCTCGGTGCACTCGTGGGACCTGTCCACCGGCGTCGACGGCCCCGGCACCCGCTTCGTCACCTTCCTCTCCGGCTGCCCCCTCACCTGTCTGTACTGCCACAACCCCGACACCTGGCGGATGCGGAACGGCAAGCGCACCTCCGCCGACGACGTCCTGGCCGAGGCGGGCAAGTACACCCGCTTCATCTCCGCCTCCGGCGGCGGCGCCACCGTCTCGGGCGGCGAACCGCTGCTCCAGCCCGTCTTCACCGGCGAACTGCTGCACCGGATGAAGCACGAGCTCGGCCTGCACACCGCCCTGGACACCTCCGGCTTCCTCGGCGCCCGTGCCACCGACGCCCTGCTGCGCGACACCGACCTGGTCCTCCTGGACATCAAGTCCTGGGACCCGGACACCTACCGCAAGGTCACCGGGCGTCCGCTGCAGCCGACCCTGGACTTCGCCCGCCGGCTCGCCGAGATCGACCAGGAGGTCCACGTCCGCTTCGTGCTGGTCCCCGGCCTCACCGACGACCCCGCCAACATCGAGGGCGTCGCCGCCTTCGCGGGCGGCCTCGGCAACGTCACCCGGGTCGACGTCCTGCCCTTCCACAAGCTCGGCGAAGGCAAGTGGCAGGCCCTGGAGAAGCCCTTCACCCTCCACGACACCCCGTCGCCGACCCCCGAGCAGGTCGCCGAGACCCGCGAGATCTTCCGGTCGCACGGCCTCTACGCCGTCTGAGCCCCCGGGCCGGTCCGCCCCCGTCCCCCCTTCGAGTCCCCGCCCGGCCACGGCCCGGTCCGGGGACTCACCCGTTGATCGCGCAAAACGGGCATAAGGGTGTATCTAGCCCTATCGTGGCCGCGTGATCGAGCCACCGCAGGCACCCGTCGAGCCGCTGCCCGCCCTCACCGACCGGCCGCCCCAGACCCCCGCCCAGGTCCGCCGCCGCGCGACCCTCGCCGGGGTCGCCGTCTCCGTGCTGCTCATCCTCGCGATCGTGCTCGGCAGCCGGCTGCTGCGCGACTTCGACTCGGCCCTCCTCCCGTACGCGGTGGCGACCGTCTTCCTCGCGTTCGGCGTCGCCTACCGCTACACCGTGTGGGTCTCCGCCCCCGGCGCCCGCCGCCTCTTCCGACAGGGCTGGCGCGCCTTCTTCTCCGTCGAGAACTTCCGCCGGGCACCCACCGCGCTGCCCCGGATGATCGCCACCTATCTCGGCTTCCAGAAGTTCCTCGGCGCCCGCTCGCACGCCCGCTGGGCCGCCCACCAGCTGATCTTCTGGGGCTGCATCCTCGCCGCGCTCATCACCTTCCCGCTCACCTGGGGCTGGTTCACCTTCACCTCCTCGACCGGCTCGGGCCCCGGCTACGAGATGCGGATCTGGGGCTTCAAGGTCCTCGGCTTCGACTCGCTCAACATCCTCGGCTGGCTCATGTTCCACGGCCTGGACATCGCCGCCGTCCTGGTCATCCCCGGCGCCTCGTACTTCCTGTGGCGGCGCATGAAGGACCGCGGCGCCATCACCGGCCAGCGCTTCGCCTACGACCTGGTCCCGCTGATCGCCCTCATCGTCATCTCCGTCACCGGCCTGCTGCTCACCTTCTCCTCGATCTTCCTGCACGGCGGCGGCTACGAGTTCCTGGCGATCCTGCACATGGTGTCGGTGGTGTTCACCCTCATCTACATCCCCTTCGGGAAGTTCTTCCACATCGTGCAGCGGCCCGCCGCCGTCGGCATGCAGCTGTTCAAGTTCACCTCCCGGCACAAGGGCGCGGGACAGGTCGCGGCCTCCGGGGCCACCGTCGACGCTGACGGCCTCCTCACCTGCCGTCGCTGCGGACAGCCCATCGACGCCGCCCCCTACGTCGAGAACCTTCAGGGCACCATGCGCGACCTCCAGCTCGACTTCGACACCTGGGCCGAGTACTGCCCGCGCTGCAAGCGCGTCCTGCGGGGCACCGCCTACCTCTCCCACGTCAAGAAGGGCTTCAAGTGACCTCCCCGCTGCCGCTTGACCCGTCCGTCGCCCCGCCCGGCACCCGCAACTTCCGCGACGCGGGCGGCATCCCCGCCGACCGCTGGCACGCCGACCAGAACGGCGAGACCCTCGTCCCCACCCACTGCTGCTTCTGCGGAGTGCAGTGCGGCATGTATCTCCGCGTCGACAACGGCGGCAAGGTCTTCGGCGTCGAACCCCGCAACCACGACATCAACCGGATGCGGCTCTGCCCCAAGGGCATCAACGCCTACCAGCAGGTCAACCATCCCGACCGGCTCACCTCCCCGCTGGTCCGCCGCAACCGCGACGAACCCTTCCGCGAGGCCAGCTGGGAGGAGGCGCTCGACTTCACCGTCGCCGAGATCCGCCGCATCCAGGGCGAGTACGGCAACGACTCCTTCGGTCTGCTCGGCGGCGCCAGCCTGTTCTCCGAGAAGACCTACCTCGTCGGCAAGTTCGCCCGGGTCGCCCTGAAGTCCCGCCACGTCGACTACAACGGCCGCCTGTGCATGGTCTCCGCCGCCGGAGCCAACAAGCTCTCCTTCGGCATCGACCGGGCCGGCAACCCCTTCTCCGACATCCTCCTCACCGACTGCCTGCTCATCGCGGGATCCAACGTCGGCGAATGCTTCCCCGTGATGACCCAGTACCTCTGGGGCGCCCGGGACCGCGGCGCCACCATGATCGTCGTCGACCCGCGCGAGACCGCCATCGCCCGCACCGCCGACATCCACGTCGCCCTCAAACCCGGCACCGACGCGGCCTTCTTCAACGCCGTCCTCCACGTCGTCGTCGCCGAGGGCCTCACCGACGAGGCGTACCTCGCCGCCCACACCACCGGCTGGGAGGAGGTGAAGAAGACCGTCGCCGCCTACCCGCCCAGCCGCTCCGCCGAGATCTGCGGCGTCCCCGAGCAGCAGATCGTCCAGGTCGCCCGGATGTTCGCCGGCGCGGACAAGGCCATGGCCTGGCACGCCCGCGGCGTAGAACACCACTCCCAGGGCGTCGAGAACTGCCTGACCATCATCAACCTGTGCACCGCCACCGGGAACATCGGCCGCCCCGGCGCCGGCTACGGCACCATCACCGGCCAGGGCAACGGCCAGGGCGGTCGCGAGCACGGCCAGAAGTCCGACCTGCTGCCCGGCGGCCGCTCCATCTCCGACCCCGAACACCGCCGGCAGATCTGCGAGATCTGGGGCATCGAGGAGTCCGAACTCCCGCCCGCCGGCACCTCCATGATGGAAATGGTCTGGCAGATGCAGCGCCGCGAGATCCGCGGCCTCATCGGCATCTGCAACAACCCGTTCGTCTCCCTCCCCAACTACGCCACGGTCAAGGACGGCTACGACACCGTCGAGTTCCACGCCCAATTCGACTTCTTCCTCTCCGAGACCGCCGCCAACGCCCACGTGGTCTTCCCCGTCACCGTCTGGGCCGAGGACGACGGCGTCATGGCCAACGCCGAGGCCCGGGTCGTCAAGCACAACAAGGCCCAGGAACCGCCCGCCGGGGTCCGCACCGACACCTGGGTGATCTGCGAACTCGCCAAACGCCTCGGCGCGGGCGACAAGTTCGACTTCCCCGACTCCCGCTCCGTTTTCGAAGAGCTCCGCGTCGCCTCCGCCGGAACCGTCAACGACTACTACGGCATCACCTACGAGCGCCTTGAGGAGACCGGCGGCATCGCCTGGCCGTGCCCCGCCACCGACCACCCCGGCACCCCCCGCCTCTTCGAGGACGGCAGGACCTACCACGCCGACGGCAAGATCCATATGCAGGTCGTCGAATGGCACCCGCCCATGGACCCGTACAGCGAGGAATACCCCCTCTCCCTCACCACCGGTCGCACCGTCGCCCACTTCCTCTCCGGCAACCAGACCCGACGCCTGGGCGCCCTCGTCGAACAGACCCCACGCCCCTGGGTCGAGGTCCACCCCTCCCACGGCTTCCGCAACGGCGACCCGGTCCGCGTCGTCACCCGGCGCGGCAGCGAGGTCTTCCCCGCCCTGGTCACCGAGGCGATCCGCCCCGACACCGTCTTCGTCCCCTACCACTGGCCCGTCCCCACCGCGGCCAACGCGCTGACCATCGACGCCCTCGACCCCCGGTCCAAGATCCCCGAGTACAAGGTCTGCGCCGCCCGCATCGAGGCCGCCGAACGGATCGACGAGGTCCCGCCGCCACCGACCGCCCCCGGCCAGGTCGCCTACCCGGAGACCCAGATCTCCCGCGACGACCCGCTGCCCCCCACGGCCCCCCAGGGCCGTGGCACCTCGGAGAGGAGCTGAGCCGCCCATGATGGGTCGCACGATCTTCATCGACCCCGGCCGCTGCATCGGCTGCCAGGCATGTGTCTCCGCCTGCCGCGAATGCGACTCGCACCGCGGCAAGTCGATGATCCACCTCGACTACCCCGACGAGGGCCACTCCGTCGCCTCCCTCCCCACCGTCTGCATGCACTGTGAGGACCCGGTCGCCCCCTGCGCCGAGGTCTGCCCCGCCGACGCGATCCTGGTCACCGCCGACGGCGTGGTGCAGCAGGCCGACACCACCCGCTGCATCGGCTGCGCCAACTGCGTCAACGCCTGCCCCTTCGGCGTCCCGAAGATCGACCTCCAGGCGAAGCTGCAGATGAAGTGCAACCTCTGCTACGACCGCACCGCCTACGGACTCGCCCCCATGTGCGCCACCGTCTGCCCCACCGGCGCCCTCTTCTACGGCACCCTCGACGAACTCCGGGCCGAACGCCCCGGCGTCGAGGTCGCCGACTCCTTCACCTTCGGGTCCACCACCATCTCCACCGGCGTGGCGATGGTCGTCCCGGCCGACAAGGTCAAGTGGCCGGTCCCCGGCGGGCTGCCCATCGTCGAAGTCAACGGAGTGGATGTCCGATGAGCCTCACCGAACAGCCCCCGGACAACGGCCCCGGCCCGGCCACCGACCCCGCCGATCCGGCCGACCCCGACCGGCCCGCCGACGCCGCCCAGGAGGCGCTGCGCGACCGCATCGCCGCCGACTCCCTCACCACCCGCCGCGACTACCTGCGGATCGTCGCCACCGTCTCCGGCGGCCTGGCCATCGGCGGCATCGGCGTCGCCTCCGGCATCCTCCACCGGCACGGCGACAGCGACGACGGACCCCCCGAGGCCAAGAAGGTCGCCGACCAGCTCCTCCCCGGCGAATCGATCGCCTTCCGCTATCCCGACGAGGAGGACCGCGCGGTCGCCATCCGCCTCGCCGACGGCACCCTCGCCGGCTACTCCGCCGTCTGCACCCACCTCGCCTGCGCCGTCCTGTGGCGCAAGGACCGGGGGAGCGAGGGCGAGCTGTACTGCCCCTGCCACGAGGGCGTCTTCGACGCCCGCACCGGCGAGGTCACCGCGGGCCCGCCGCCCCGCGGCCTGCCGAAGGTGCTCCTCGTCGAGGAGGTCGACGGCAGCGTCTGGGCCGTCGGCACCACCCGCTCCGGCGAGAGCGTCAAGGAAGGGCTCTGCCGCCAGCTCGGCGACGAACGCCCCGGCCTGGCCGAACGCCTCGGCTGCCCGGGCGCCGGCGGCAGCGTGGCCGAGAGGACCCGAAGGACATGACCGACACCCCCTTCCCCAAGGACCCCGGCGCGCCCGACCCCTCGGTCGAACCGGCCCCGGCGATGCCGCCCCGGCCCGTCTACACCCCCGGCAGCGCCCAGCCCCGGCTCAACCGCCCGGTCCACGAGCGCTACCCCCAGATCCGCCCCACCAGCGGCTACGCCGACCCCCGTATTCGCCACACGGGCCCGGGCCCGGGAGCCGGCACCGAACAGGAGCCCGAGCGCTCCTCCAAGCTCTCGGCCCGGCTCACCCTGGCCCTCACCGTGGTCATCGGCCAGCTGTGGGGCCTGACCATCGTGGTCGACGAATGGATGGCGGGCGACACAGGCACCGCCTGGTGGGGCGCCGGATTCCTGGTCCTGTCGTTCCTCGTCGTCCTCGGCCTGTGGCTGCTCGACCCCAAGGACCGCTGACCCGCCCGCACCGCCCCGCACCCGGAACCGCCCTGATCAGCCCCTGGATCGACCGGGTACGGGGCGGTTCCCGCGGCGTACCCTGAAGACATGAGCACCGCCCCCGCCCACGGACCGCGAGCAGCGAAGCAGTCCGACGACGCACCCGAACCGACACCGCGGCCGGCACTGATCTTCGACGATCCGCTGGACCAGCAGTCCACGGACGACACGGACCGTGGCTGGGGCGAGCGGCCTCCGGCCGGCGGCAGCGCCGCCGACCTCGCGCGCTTCCTCGACGAGAAGCCGCCGCACCACCTCTGACGCCGACGGGCGCCGCCGGTCAGGAGGTGGGGTGAGCCCCGCCACCGCCGGAACCGGGCACGGAGCCCGAACCGGAACCCGCGCCGGGACCGCGCTGCGCGACGAGGTGGTCCCGGATCTCCTTGAGCACTTCGAGCTCGCTGATCTCCATGGTCTCCTGCACGCCTTCCTTCGCCTTGTCGTGCGCGGCACGCTTGGCCAGGATCTTTGCCATCGGCAGGACCATCAGGAAGTAGACGACGGCCGCCGTGATCAGGAAGCTGAGGATCGAGCTCAGGACCAGACCCCACTGCAGCTCGATGCCCTGCATCTCGCCGTTCACGACCTTGCAGGGGTCCTTGATGCAGCTGGTGTAGCTCTCCAGGTCCTTGGTGCCGAAGGCGCCGACCAGCGGATTGATGATCCCCTTCACGACCGAGTTCACGATATTGGTGAACGCGGCGCCGATCACGACCGCGACCGCCAGGTCGATCACATTGCCTCGCATGAGGAAGGCTTTGAAGCCGCCCAGCAAGCTCTCCTTCTTGGCGCTCACCCTTGTGCCCTTCGTTCGGTGTGCAGTGTGCGGAGCCATTACGCCGCGAACGACGCGAAGGCGTCCAATCCGTACACACGGGACGGTGACTTGACAGGGCGTCAGTGCGAATCAGCACAACGTCACCGCCAGTTGGGACGTCATGCCCGCCCCGGCGAGCGCGGTCGCCGTCGACCGTGGAACGGACAGGACGACCAGAGCCCCACCGTCCGAACGAGTCTCACCCGAGCGCGGCACTTCGGCCACTCGAACGCCCGAGGCCACCACATGGGCCTCACCGGCCTCACCCAGCGCCGAGTTGGGCGCGGCGATCACGTCGACACGGTCGCCGGGCCGTAGCAGCCGCACCGTCGCCGCGTCGGAGATCCGCACCGGTGCGGACACGAGCGGGACGGGGGACGGCCGGTGCGCCGGCCGGTCCGAGACCGGGGGTGGTGGCTGCGGGGACAGGTCGTCGGCCCCGGCGACGCCGGTCGCCGCGAGCGCTGCGGCCGTCATCGCGAGAACCGCGGCGGGCGCCCGACGCCGCCTGCGCAGGGCCCGGCGCAGCCTCAGCCGCGCACCGCGCACCCGGAGCGGGTCGAACTGCGGGACCCCGCACGGCGGGGGCACCGAGCCGCGTGGCGAGGGAAGGCAGGAGTGTGTGGTCATCGCGCAACCGCCTGTCGTGACATCGCGGTTCACCGGACCGTCCGGCGAACCACGATCACCGTGCCGCACCCCGCCACCGTCCCGCTCGGGCCTGTGGACTACTCGCCGGTTGTGGACAACTTCCTCACTCGCGTGAGCGATTGCCGGAGCGGGCCGGGGGCGAGCACGCTGGAGTCAGTCCCGACCCGTGGGCGGCCGGCCCTCACCCGGTCCCACTCCCCGGTCCGCGCGGTTCAGGGCAGCTCGATGCCCAGGTCCCACCCGTCGTGGGCCTGGGTGCACAGGCAGGCACGGTCGGCCGTCGCGGGGAGCGCGGCGACCGCGTCGAAGAGCACGTCGCGCAGCCGGCCGACGTTCTCGCCGAACACGCGCAGTACCTCGGTGTGGGAGACGCCGTCCCCGGTCTCCGCACCCGCGTCCAGATCCGTCACCAGTGCGAGGGAGGTGTAGCAGAGTCCCAGTTCCCGGGCGAGTACGGCCTCGGGGTGGCCGGTCATGCCGACCACCGACCAGCCCGCGGCCGCGTGCCAGCGCGACTCGGCGCGCGTGGAGAACCGGGGGCCTTCGATGACGACCATCGTGCCGCCGTCGACGGGCTCCCAGCCCCGGCCCCGGGCGGCCTTGAGGGCCACCAGGCGGCCGTCGGGGCAGTAGGGGTCGGCGAAGGTCACGTGGACCACGTTGGGGACGGCGCCGCCCCATGCCTCCGGCAGTGGCTCACCGTCGAAGTAGGTCTGCGTCCGCGACTTCGTCCGGTCGACCAGCTGGTCGGGCACGACGAGGGTGCCGGGGCCGTACTCCTCGCGCAGGCCGCCGACCGCGCACGGCCCGAGGACCTGTCGCACGCCCAGGGAGCGCAGGGCCCAGAGGTTGGCGCGGTAGTTGATGCCGTGCGGCGGCACATGGTGGCCGCGGCCGTGCCGGGGGAGGAAGGCGACGCGCCGGCCGGCGATCTCGCCGAGGAAGAGGGAGTCGCTGGGGCTGCCGTACGGGGTGTCGACCGACACCTCGGTCACATCGTCCAGGAAGGAGTAGAACCCGGAACCGCCGATCACGCCGATGTCCGCGTACGAGTCCGTCGTGGGGTCAGTCGTCTGCTGGGTCGCCATGGCCGTCACCCTAACCGTCCGCCCGGTCAGGGAGCTCGGGGCGGCCGACCCGGGGCGCCCGGCCCGACCGGGCCCCATACACCAGGCCCCATGCATGGGGGGAGATACGCCGATGCCCCGCCGCGCGAGGCGACGGGGCATCGGGAAGAACCGGGTGAACCCGAGATCGGAGGTCAGGCCGCCGACGTGGAGCTCGACGAGGTCGCGGGCTTCGAGTCCGAGGAGGACGTGGAAGGCGTCGACGACGCGGTGGGGGACGAGGAGGTCGAGGACGAAGTCGTGGAGGACTTCGACGCGGCCGGCGAGCTGCTGGACGACGAGCCGCGGCTGTCGTTGCGGTAGAAGCCGGAGCCCTTGAAGACGATGCCGACCGCGGAGAACACCTTCTTCAGGCGTCCCTTGCAGTTCGGGCACTCGGTCAGAGCGTCATCCGTGAACTTCTGCACCGCCTCGAGGCCCTCGCCGCACTCGGTGCACTGGTACTGGTAGGTCGGCACTTGTCTTCCTCCTGGCACTCACACTCATCGAGTGCTAACGACGATCCATAGTGACGTATTCCGCGGGATCAGTCCACCGCCACGGGAACTCGGTGACCGACGCCACGCGCCGCGACCCGGCTCGCCGCGCGGGGCCGGAGCCGCGAGCGGAGGGCGAGCAACGTGATCAGGGCGAGCAGGGTGCCCACCATCGGGACCAGGAAGCCGGTGCTCGCACCGTGGGCGTCGGCGAGGCGGCCGGCGACCGTGACGGCCATGGCCTGACCGAGCGCCACCGCGGCGGTCAGCCAGGTGAAGGCTTCGGTGCGGGAGGTCGCGGGGACCAGGGTCTCGACGATCGTGTAGCCGGTGATCAGGGCCGGGGCGATGCACAGACCCACGACCAGGCCGAGGGCGCCGAGCAGCAGGACGGAGTGGGCCGACCACAGAAGGGAGGCGGCGACGGTGAGACCGATGTAGCCGAGGATCAGACGACGGCGGGGGCCGATCTTCCAGGCGACGGCACCCATGGCGATACCGGCGAGCATGTTGCCGGCGGCGAAGACGCCGTACAGCAGGCCGTTGGCGCCCGGGTTGCCGATCTCCTCGGAGAAGGCGGTGAGCGAGACCTGCATGCCGCCGAAGACGGAGCCGATGCCGAGGAAGGCGATCACGAGGACGCGGACGCCGGGCACCGACAGGGCCGAGCGGTGCGGTTCGCCGTCGGAGCGACCGGCCGCGGCGGCCAGGCCGTGGGCGGGCTGGGTGCGGCGCTGGGCGGCGAAGAACAGGCCGCCGATCAGGGTGAGACTCGCCTCGGCGATCAGACCGGCCGCCGGGTGGATGCCGGTGCACAGGGCGGTGGCGAGGACCGGGCCGACGACAAAGGTGAACTCGTCGGTCACCGACTCGAAGGCGGCGGCGGTCGACATCAGCGGGGTGCCGTCGAGCTTGGCGGCCCATCGGGCCCGGACCATCGGGCCGACCTGCGGCACCGAGGCACCGGCCGGGACGGCGGCCAGGAACAGCGCCCACATCGGGGCACCGGCGAGGGCCAGCACCACGAGCAGGGAGACGGAGGCGGTGTGCACGAGCACACCGGGGAGGAGGACCGCGCGCTGGCCGAAGCGGTCGGCGAGCTTGCCGCTCTGCGGCGCGAAGAGCGCCATGGAGACACCGGTCACGGCGGCGACGGCGCCGGCGCTGCCGTAGGAGCCGGTGGTGTGCTGGACGAGCAGCACGATGCCGATGGTCAGCATCGCGAAAGGCTGTCGGGCGGCGAAGCCCGGCAGAAGGAAGGAGAGAGCACCGGGAGTGCGGAGCAGTTGTCCGTAACCGGGCCGCTTCTCGGTGTTGACCGTGGACGCCACGGTCCATGCCTTTCTGCCGCCTGGTAGCGGGCCCGGGCAAGGTGGTGCGGGCAACGCCGAGAGCTGTCCTCTTGCGCGGAACTGCGGTAGATACCGGGACCCACTGCGAGGTTCCGCGGCCGCCATACGGTCGCGCCAGCTCTGCGTCAGGCAGAGTTGGTTCGATCTTGTGTTCCTTCATGGTACAGGGAAGGGCGTCTTCCCGCCTGGGAAAACGCCCTGGGGCCCGAATTAATGCCTGGGATTAACCGGAGGTTCGCCTGGGTGGCCTCCGGAACGGGCGTCGCATGGCGGTCGGGCCGTGGTCGGCGGTGCTGACCGCCGTGGCGCCGCCCGTGCCCAGCCAGCCGGCCAGCTTGCCGCCCTGGCCGACCGCCCTGAGGCGGCGCTCGGCGGCGTCCCTGACCGGGTCGGTGGCGACGACGAGGAGTTCGTCGCCGCGGCGCAGCACGGTGGCGGGGCCGGGGACGAAGCTCTTGTCCTCGCGGACGACCAGGGTGACGGCGGCGCCCGCGGGCAGGCGGAGCTCGGCGACCTCGACGCCGTGCATCTTGGAGCTCTCCGGGATGGCGACGGAGAGCAGGTGGCCGCGCAGCCGCTCCAGCGGGGCGGACTCGACGCCGAGGTCGGCTGCCTCGCCCTGGTCGCCGAGCTTCAGGGCCTTGGCGAGCCAGGGCAGGGTCGGGCCCTGCACCAGGGTGTAGACGACGACCAGCACGAAGACGATGTTGAAGATCCGCTCGCTGCCCTCGATCCCGGACACCATCGGGATGGTGGCCAGGATGATGGGCACGGCGCCGCGCAGGCCGGCCCAGGACATGAGGGCCTGCTCCTGCCAGGGGATGCGGAACGGAAGGAGGCTGACCAGGACCTCCATGGGGCGCGCGACCACGGTGAGGACCAGGCCGATGATGACGGCGGGCCAGAAGTCGTTCACCAGCTCATGGGGGGTGACCAGCAGGCCGAGCAGGACGAACATGCCGATCTGGGCGATCCAGCCGAGGCCCTCGGCGAAGCCCCGGTTGGCCGGGGCGTGTGGCAGCTTGGCGTTGCCGAGGACCATCGAGGCGAGGTAGACGGCGAGGAAGCCGGAGCCGTGGGCCATGGCGCCGGCGGCGTAGGCGACGACGGCGATGGCCATGACGGCGATCGGGTAGAGGCCGGAGGCGGGCAGCGCGATGTGGCGCAGTCCGTAGGCGCCGGCGAAACCGACGGCGAGTCCGACGGCGGCGCCGATGGCGAGTTCGAGGCCGATCTTGCCGACCAGTACGTACCAGGCGTCGACCGGGCCCGCGGTGGAGAAGGCGACGACCAGGATGACGACGGGGGCGTCGTTGAAGCCGGACTCGGCTTCGAGGACACCGGTCACCCGGGACGGCAGCGGCACCCTGCGCAGTACGGAGAAGACGGCGGCGGCGTCGGTGGAGGACACGACGGCGCCGATGATGAGGGCCTGCTGCCATTCCAGGCCGACCAGGTAGTGCGCGGCCGAGGCCGTGATGCCCACGCTCACCGCGACGCCGACGGTCGACAGTGCGACCGCCGCAGGCAACGCGGGTTCGATCTCCTTCCACTTGGTGCCCAGGCCGCCCTCGGCCAGGATCACCACCAGAGCGGCATAGCCGATCACCTGGGTGAGTTCGGCGTTGTCGAACTGGACGTTGCCGATGCCGTCCTGCCCGATGGCGATCCCGATCCCGAGGTAGAGCAACAGGCTGGGGAGCCCGCTCCGGGACGAGATCCGCACCGCCGCGACAGCGATGAGCAGCACGAGCGAGCAGATGAGCAGGAGTTCGTTGAGCTGGTGGACAGTCAGTGGCCGTTCCTTCCCCTCGCGTACGGGTCGCCGGATCGTTCCTCCGACACCGTTACTTCGTTACCTTACCTAATCTTTAACGCATCCTTGACGCCTCCTTGGTGTTACATCGCACATCAGTACGTATAGGAACGGTGCTCTTCCTGACTCCGCGTCCGGGCCCTCCGGGCGCTGCGCCTAAGGTTGCTCCCGTACTCCAGGACCACCCTGCCCCTCGAAGGACAGCGATGCCCTCCAACACGACCGCGCCCCCCACCAAGAAGAAGGGGCGGCGCGCCCGCCTGATCGTCCTCGTCCTGGTCCTCGCGCTGCTCGCGGGCATCGGGTACGGGGGGTACTGGGGCGTCAGCACCGTCCGGGCCTCGTTCCCGCAGACCAGCGGCACGCTCCGGCTGGACGCGCTGTCCGCGCCCGTCGAGGTCAAGCGCGACGCCTACGGAGTCCCGCAGCTCTACGCCGACAACGAGTCCGACCTGTTCCGCGCCCAGGGCTATGTCCAGGCGCAGGACCGCTTCTACGAGATGGACGTCCGCCGCCACCTGACGGCCGGCCGCCTCTCCGAGATGTTCGGCAAGAGCCAGGTCGACACCGACGCCTTCCTGCGGACCCTGGGCTGGCGCAAGGTGGCCCAGGAGGAGTACGACAAGGTCCTCACGCCCGAGACCAAGAAGAACCTCCAGGCGTACTCCGAGGGCGTCAACGCGTACCTCAAGGGCCGGGACGCGTCCGACGTGTCCGTCGAGTACGCGGCCCTCGCCTTCACCAGCGACTACAGCATCGAGCCGTGGACCCCGGTCGACTCGGTCGCCTGGCTCAAGGCCATGGCCTGGGACCTGCGCGGCAACATGCAGGACGAGATCGACCGGTCCCTGATGGCCAGCCGGCTGAGCGCCGCGCAGATCAAGGACCTGTACCCGGGGTACCCGTACGACCTGCACCAGCCGATCGTCGGGCAGGGCGCTGTCGACAAGATCACCGGCAAGTTCGACCCCGACGCCGAGCCGCGCGGCGGTGACGGCGGCAGCTCCGGCGGCGGGTCCTCCGACAACGGCATCCAGTCCCAGCTCGCCGGGCTCTCCGACGTCCTCGACAAGATCCCCGCCATGCTCGGCCCCAACGGCAACGGCATCGGATCCAACTCCTGGGTCGTCTCCGGCAAGTACACGACCTCCGGCAAGCCGCTCCTGGCGAACGACCCGCACCTCGCGCCGATGCTGCCGTCGCTCTGGTACCAGATGGGCCTGCACTGCCGCACGGTCTCCGCGACCTGCCGCTACGACGTCGCCGGATACACCTTCTCCGGCATGCCCGGCGTGATCATCGGCCACAACAACGACATCGCCTGGGGCTTCACCAACCTCGGCGCCGACGTGACCGACCTCTACCTGGAGAAGATCGGCACCGACGGCTACCAGGTCGACGGCAAGACCAAGCCGTTCATCACCCGCGACGAGATCATCAAGGTCGCCGGGGACAACGACCGCAAGATCACCATCCGCTCCACCGAACACGGCCCACTGGTCTCCGACCGCTCCACCGAGATGGAGAAGGTCGGACAGACCGCCCCCGTCGGCAACGCCGCCCCCGACCGCGGCACCGGCTACGGCGTCGCGCTGCGCTGGACCGCCCTCCAGCCCGGCAAGTCCATGGACGCCGTCTTCGCGCTCAACCGCGCCAAGGACTTCACCACCTTCCGGGCCGCCGCCAAGGACTTCGAGGTCCCCTCGCAGAACCTGATCTACGCCGACACCAAGGGCCACATCGGCTACCAGGCACCCGGCAAGATCCCGGTCCGCACCAAGGCCAAGGGCTACGACGGCACCCTGCCCGCGCCCGGCTGGGACTCCTCGTACGACTGGAAGGGCTACATCCCCTACGACGAGCTGCCGTACGAGTACGACCCGGCGCGCGGCTACATCGTGACCGCCAACCAGGCCGTCGTCGACGAGAAGAAGTACCCCTACCTGCTCACCAAGGACTGGGGCTACGGCTCGCGCAGCCAGCGGATCAACGACCTCATCGAGTCGAAGACCAAGGACGGCGGCAAGATCTCGCCGGACGACATGCAGACCATGCAGATGGACAACCGCAGCGAGATCGCGACCCTGCTCAACCCGCTCCTGCTGAAGATCGACATCTCCGACCCGCAGGTCCGCGAGGCCCAGAAGCTCCTCGAGGGCTGGGACTACACCCAGGAGTCGGACTCGGCCGCCGCCGCGTACTTCAACGCGGTCTGGCGCAACCTCCTCAAGCTCGCCTTCGGCAACAAGCTGCCCAAGGAACTGCGTGTCGAGGGCGACTGCATCAACGTGCGCGTGAGCGACACCACCGGCCCGGTCGACGAGCAGAACAAGCTGGTCCCCGAGTGCGGCGAGCGCGACGCCGACACCGCGCAGCCGGACGGCGGCGACCGCTGGTACGAGGTGGTCCGCCCGCTCCTCAAGCAGGAGAAGAGCGCCTGGTGGACCACCCCGGGCGACCGGCTGAACCCCGCCACCGAGACCCGCGACCAGCTGCTCGCCCAGGCCATGAAGGATGCCCGCTGGGAGCTGACCGCCAAGCTCGGCAAGGACGTCTCCACCTGGAGCTGGGGCCGGCTGCACCAGCTGACCCTGAAGAACCAGACCCTCGGCACCGCGGGCCCCGGCTTCGTGCAGTCGCTGCTCAACCGCGGCCCGTGGAACCTGGGCGGCGGCGAGGCGGCCGTCGACGCCACCGGCTGGAACGCCGCGGGCGGCTACGAGGTCATCTGGGTCCCGTCCATGCGGATGGTGGTCAACGTCGGCGACTGGGACAAGTCCCGCTGGATCAACCTCAGCGGCGCCTCCGGCCACGCCTACAACGCCCACTACACCGACCAGACGGACAAGTGGGCCAAGGGCGAACTGCTCGACTGGGCCTACGGGCAGGGTGCCGTGGAGGCCAACACCAAGGACACCCTGAAGCTGGAGCCCTAGAAGAACCGCCCCGGGGCCTCCGGGACCCTGGCCCCCGTTGACAAGGGGCCGGGGCCGGTTCCCTCAGGGCGCGAAGCGCCTGACCCCCTCCGGGGTCACCACCGCGTGCACGGGGTGGTCGTGCGGCTCCTCCGGGACCCGCGCGACCACCTCGTTCGCGTACAGGAGCACCACCAGCGCGGGCCGCGCCCCGGCGCGCGCCAGCCGGGCGAGCACCCGGTCGTACGACCCGCCGCCCCGCCCGAGCCGCATGCCGCGCGCGTCGACCGCGAGCCCGGGCAGCAGCACCGCGTCCGCCGTGGTCACGGCGTCAGGGCCGAGCCGTTCCCCGACCGGTTCGAGCAGTCCGCGGCCCGCCTTCGCCAGCCGCTCGGCACCCTCGTACGGCGCCCAGTCCAGGTCGTTGTCCGGCAGCAGCACCGGCAGCAGGACCCGCACGCCCCGCGCGCGCAGCGCGTCGAGGAGCGCGCGGGTGCCCGGCTCGCTCCCCACCGAGACATACGCGGCGACCGTGTCCGCCCGCGCCAGCTCCGGCAGTTCGCGCGCGGAGTCGGCCAGCGCCTCGGCGGCCCGCACCCGCTCGTCGGCACCGAGCGCGGCGCGGGCGGCGAGCAACGCCTTGCGCAACGGCGCCTTTTCAGACGTTTCCGGACCAGGTTCGATGCTCACGGCGACTCGTATTCCCCTTGTGTCGGGCGGTGGCGGCACGGGCGCGAAGGCGGCACGACGGCGGCGCGGAGCCGAGGCGCTGCTGAGGCACCGTCGACGAGGCACGCGCCCGAGCGCACGCCCGCGCGGACCCCGCCATTCTCATGGCTTTTTCGCAGCTTTCTCTCATATTCGGCCCATACCGAACGGCTAGGGTGCTCCGCATGACTCAGACGCCGTCCCTCACCAAGGCTGTCATCCCGGTCGCCGGTCTCGGCACCCGGTTCCTCCCGGCGACCAAGGCGACGCCCAAGGAGATGCTGCCGGTCGTCGACAAGCCGGCCATCCAGTACGTCGTGGAAGAGGCGGTCGCCGCCGGCCTGTCCGACGTCCTCATGATCACCGGACGCAACAAGCGTCCTCTTGAGGACCACTTCGACCGGAACTACGAGCTGGAGGAAGCCCTCGTCCGCAAGGGCGACGGCGAACGGCTCGCCAAGGTCCAGGAGCCCAGCGACCTCGCCACCATGCACTACGTGCGCCAGGGCGACCCGCGCGGCCTCGGCCACGCCGTCCTCTGCGCCGCCCCGCACGTCGGCGACCAGCCGTTCGCCGTCCTCCTCGGCGACGACCTGATCGACCCCCGCGACCCGCTGCTCGCCCGGATGATCGAGGTCCGCGAGCGGTTCGGCGGCAGCGTGATCGCGCTGATGGAGGTCGAACCCTCGCAGATCCACCTCTACGGCTGCGCCGCGGTCGGCCCGACCGACGAGTCGGACGTCGTGAAGGTGGGCGGCCTGGTGGAGAAGCCGGAGGCCGCCGAGGCCCCCAGCAACCTCGCCATCATCGGCCGCTACGTCCTCGACCCCGCCGTCTTCGCCATACTCCGCGAGACCGAGCCGGGCCGCGGCGGCGAGATCCAGCTGACCGACGCGCTGCAGAAGCTCGTCCAGGACGAGCGGGTCGGCGGCCCGGTGCACGGCGTGGTGTTCAAGGGGCGCCGCTACGACACCGGCGACCGCGGTGACTATCTGCGTGCCATTGTCAGACTGGCGTGCGAACGTGATGATCTGGGGCCGGACTTCCGGTCCTGGCTCCGCAGTTACGTCAACGAGGAGATGTAGCACCTTGAGCAGCAGCACGGCTCCGTCGGACCCCGGCCACGGCCATGGCGACGGCCAGGGTCACGCCCACGACTCCGGCCATGACTCCGGCCACGGCCAGGGCCACGGCACCGAAGACGCCCGTGCCGACGCCTGTTCGGGCCCGGCCAAGGGCCTGTGGTCCGTCGACGAGCACCTGTCCGACGTCCTGGCGGCGGTCGCCCCGCTCGAACCCATCGAGCTGCAGCTGCTCGACGCCCAGGGCTGCGTCCTCGTCGAGGACGTCACGGTGCCGGTCGCGCTGCCGCCCTTCGACAACAGCTCCATGGACGGGTACGCGGTGCGGGTCGCCGACGTGGCCGGGGCGAGCGAGGAGTTCCCCGCCGTCCTGACCGTGATCGGCGACGTCGCCGCGGGCGCGGGCGGGCTGCCCGAGGTCGGCCCCGGCCAGGCCGCCCGGATCATGACCGGCGCCCCGCTGCCGCCCGGCGCCGAGGCCGTCGTCCCGGTCGAGTGGACCGACGGCGGCACGGGGGAGGAGGGCGCGGCCGGCACCATGCGCCCCGCGAGCGCCGCCCCCGAGGGCGCCGAGGGCGAGGTCCGGGTGCACCGCCCGGCCGAGGCCCGCGCCCATGTCCGCGCGCGCGGCAGCGACGTCACGGCGGGCGAGCTGGCCCTCGCCGCCGGGACCGTCCTCGGCCCGCCGCAGATCGGCCTGCTCGCCGCCATCGGCCGCGGCACCGTGCGGGTGCGCCCCCGCCCGCGCGTGGTCGTGATCTCCACCGGCAGCGAGCTGACCCAGCCCGGAGAGCCCCTGGGCGAGGGCCAGATCTACGACTCCAACAGCTTCGCGCTCGCCGCCGCCGCCCGCGACGCCGGAGCCCTCGCCTACCGGGTCGGCGCGGTCGCCGACGACGCCGAGTCGCTGCGCTCCGCCATCGAGGACCAGCTGATCAGGGCCGACCTGATCGTCACCACCGGCGGCGTCAGCGTCGGCGCGTACGACGTGGTCAAGGAAGCCCTCACGGCGGACGGCGAGGTCGACTTCCGCAAGCTCGCCATGCAGCCGGGCAAGCCCCAGGGCTTCGGCATGATCGGCCCCGACCACACCCCGCTGCTCGCACTGCCGGGCAACCCGGTCTCCTCGTACGTCTCCTTCGAGCTGTTCGTACGGCCCGCGATCCGGGCCCTGATGGGCCTCGCCGACCGGCCGGACGCCCAGCGGCCCGAGGTGCGCGCGGTCCTGAAGGCCGACCGGGCGCTGTCCTCGCCCGCCGGACGCCGCCAGTTCCTGCGTGGCCGGTACGACGCGGTGTCGGGCACCGTCGCGCCCGTGGGCGGTGCCGGTTCCCATCTGATCGCGGCGCTCGCGCACGCGGACGCGCTCCTCGTCGTACCGGAGGAGGTGACGGCGGTCGAGCCCGGCACCGAGCTGTCGGTGCTCCTGCTCGGCTGACCGACGGCCGGGCGGCCGACGGTCCGGCGGTCGATGGCCGGGCCGTCGATCGGGTGAGGTGACCGGCGGCCGACCGTTCCCGGCCCCCGGACCCGGCGAACGGGTGGTCGGTTCCCGGGTGCCCACCGGTCCTTTTCCGGGGCGCCGGTGACCGGTTCCGGCGGCGGGTGACCGGCTGCCGGGCCCGTTCCGGCGGACCGGCCCCGGTGGGGGTACCGTGTCGTCCCACACAGCGACCGGGAGTGTCACCGCCATGAGCACGCAGCAAGGACTCACCCACATCGACGAGGCCGGGGCGGCCCGGATGGTCGACGTCTCCGCGAAGGACGTCACCGCCCGTACCGCGCGGGCCAGCGGACGGGTCCTCGTGGCACCGCGCGTGATCGAACTGCTGCGCGGCGAGGGCGTCCCGAAGGGCGACGCGCTCGCCACCGCCCGCATCGCCGGGATCATGGGCGCGAAGAAGACGCCCGAGCTGATCCCGCTCTGCCACCCGCTGGCCGTCTCCGGCGTCACCCTGGACCTGAAGGTCACCGACGACGCGGTGGAGATCCTGGCGACGGTGAAGACCACGGACCGCACGGGCGTGGAGATGGAGGCCCTGACGGCCGTGTCGGTGGCGGCCCTGACCGTCGTCGACATGGTGAAGGCCGTCGACAAGGGAGCCGTCATCTCGGACGTACGGGTCGAGGAGAAGACCGGCGGCAAGTCCGGGCACTGGACGCGGGACGAGGCATGACCGGCACGGAGAACGCGAACGCGAACGGGAACGGGAACGGCGGCGCGCTGCTCGCCCCGTACGCCGCGCTCGTCGTCACCGCCTCCAACCGGGCGGCCGCCGGGGTCTACGAGGACAAGGGCGGCCCGCTGATCGCCGAGACGCTGCGGGGCTTCGGCTTCGCCGTGGACGGACCGCAGGTGGTGCCGGACGGCGCGCCGGTCGAGGCGGCGCTGCGCGCCGGGATCGACGCCGGTTACGACGTGATCGTGACCACCGGCGGTACGGGCATCTCGCCCACCGACGCGACCCCCGAGGCCACCCGGCCGCTGCTCGACCGGGAGATCCCGGGCATCGCGGAGGCGATCCGGGCGTACGGCCGGGACAAGGTGCCCACGGCCGCGCTCTCGCGCGGGCTCGCCGGGGTCGCCCGGAACACGCTGATCGTCAACCTGCCCGGTTCGACGGGCGGCGTACGGGACGGGCTCGCCGTCCTGGAACCGCTGCTGATCCACGCCGTGGACCAGATCCGCGGCGGTGACCACCCGAGACCCGCGACGGAAACGGGCCCGGAGTCATGATCCCGTCCTGGCCCGTGGTCCTGGTGGACGGCGATGTCCTGCTCCGCCCGATAAAGATGCGCGACCAACGGGCCTGGCGCGAGGTGAACCGGCGCAACCGGGACTGGCTGCGCCCCTGGGAGGCGACGGTGCCGCCGCCGGGTCCCGGCGGACCGGTGACGCAGCGCCCCACATACCGTCAGATGGTGCGCCATCTGCGGTCGGAGGCGAACGCGGGCCGGATGCTGCCGTTCGTCATCGAGTATCAGGGGCGGCTGGTCGGACAGTTGACCGTCGCGGGAATCACCTGGGGCTCGATGTGCTCGGGCCATGTCGGTTATTGGGTCGACCGGGACGTGGCCGGACGGGGTGTGATGCCGACGGCGGTCGCGCTCGCCGTCGACCACTGTTTCCGCTCGGTCGGACTGCACCGGATGGAAGTCTGCATTCGCCCGGAGAACGCGCCCTCGCGGCGGGTGGTGGAGAAATTGGGATTCCGCGAGGAAGGTCTGCGCCCGCGCTACCTCCACATCGACGGTGCCTGGCGTGACCATCTGGTCTTCGCGCTGACCGCGGAGGAGGTGCCGGAGGGGCTGCTGCGCCGCTGGCACCAGGGACGCCGTCAGCATCACTGACCCCTCGTCGGCGCCACGAACAGAGGCGCGAATGCAATAAGTGTTCGAATTTAATCGCCAGTTGACCGTCAATCGATCTGAACAATCACAAAAAAGTTCAGTGATATCAGCCAGATCGTGCGACACACCGGCCCAATTGGCCGATGCCCTCACCCGAACCCCTCTACGGTGTGAGGCGTGAGCAGCAGCGGCCTCATCTACGCAGTCATCGTCGGGGCCTGGGCCGCCTACTTGGTGCCGATGTGGCTCCGCAGGCAGGACGAGCTGAACGAGGCACGTCCGACGGAACGCTTCAGCACCGCCATCCGGCTGCTGTCCGGACGGGCGGGCATGGAGCGCCGTTACGCCAAGGAGCTGCGGGACCGGGACCGTGCGGCGGACGCGGCGCCCGACGTGGACCCGGACGTGGCGACGGAGCAATTGAGCTCGGTCGACGTCCGGGGCTTCAGCGCGCCCGCGACCAGGACGGAAGCGCGCCTCGAGATGCCGGAACCGGCGCCCGAGGCGCAGGGGCAGGCGGGCTCGAAGGCGGGCCGGAAGGCCGCCGCCAAGGTCTCGCCCGCGGCCTCCGCCCCGGCCCCGCACCAGGCTCAGGCCCACGCCCGGGTCCAGGCGGCCGCCGCCGGTCCCGCGGCCGGGGCCCAGGCCGCCCGGCGGACGTCCGGTGCGGCGGCCGAGCGGGCCCGGCGCAGCAAGGTCCTCGCCCGACGCAGGCGCACCACGGTGCTCCTCTTCGTCGGCTTCACCATCGGTGCGGTGGTCGCGGCCGTCGGCGGCCTCGGCTTCCTGTGGGCGCCGGCCGTCCCCGCGCTGCTGCTCAGCTGGTACATCGTCTATCTGCGGGTCCAGGAGCGGCGGCGCTTCGTGTACGTGATGGACCGCCGCAACGCCGAGGCCGCCGCGGCCCGGCTGCGCGAGAGCCGCCGCCCGGCCCCGACGCCCGAACCGGAGCCCGCCCCGGCCCCGGCCGCCGAGCCCGCCGTCTCCCCGCAGGAGGCGGACCGCCGGGCGCTCGTCGAGCAGACGGACCACGCGGAGTGGGTGGACCAGCAGCGCGAGCGCGGCCCGGTCCGCGGCGACAGCTGGGACCCGGTGCCGGTGCCGCTCCCCACGTACGTCACCGCGCCGGTCGCCCCGCGCGCGCCGGGCGGCGTCGACATCACGGACCCGGAGACCTGGAGCTCGGCCCGCTCCTCCACGGCGGCCGACCCGGCCCCCGCCCCCGCCCCGGCCCCCCGCCAGCGCACCACCCCGCCGCGCTCGCGCCGCGACCACGGCCGTACTCCGCTGTTCGACCAGTACGCGGACGACGACCGCCCGCGCGCGGCCAACGAGTGACCCCGGGCGACCGACCCACAACTGACCTGCGTCCGGCCTGCACCTGACCTGCGAGGGAGTGAATTTCGTCGGACGGCGATCGGGATGCTAATGTTTCACACGTCGCAGGGGCCTGTGGCGCAGTCCGGTAGCGCACCTCGTTCGCATCGAGGGGGTCAGGGGTTCGAATCCCCTCAGGTCCACAGACAGAGAAGATCCCGTCCGATCGTAAGATCGGGCGGGATCTTCGTCGTTTTGAGGTGAGCGTCACGACGCTGCCGGCCCTCCAGTCCTACCGGCCCGCCAGCCTTTCCGGCCCTTCCGGATCCGCGCTCTCCGCGTCCGGGACGGTGTAACCCAGCGCGCGGGCCTGTCGCGCCACCCTCGCGAAGTCCGCCGTGGGCGACAGAGAGGCCACCGTCCGGCGGTTCAGCGGTGCCTGCGTCAGGATCGCCGCCACGGCGTCGCGGTCGATGGCGCGCTCGAAGTAGTCCTCGGCGAAGCTGAGGTACGCGTCCGTGCTGCCGTCGGTGAGGAGCTCGAAGAGGTGGTCCGCGCCGTCCGACTCGTCGGCGGCGAACTCGACCGGGCCGCACTGCCAGGACGTGGCTCCCTGCTCCCGCCACGCACACACCGTCGCGTCGAAGAACCCGTCGAACTCGAACTCCGGCGCTGTCGCGTAGTGCGCGAGCGACGCGGGCAGGCCGTCGAGGAGTCCGGGCCAGTGCGCCCGGGGCGACTCCCGCCACGGGGTGGCGGTGCTCTCGTGATCGAACCCGTAGAGGAAGATCCCGGCCGGATCGAACACGACGGCGTACTGGTCACCGGAGCCGTTGTCCATGAGGGCCAGGCCGACGTCCTCGCGCCAGTCGGAGGCGAACGTGTGGGTGGGAGCGTGCGGGTCGAGGATGGTGTCGAGCAGTGCCAGGGCTCGGCAGCGGGCGAGCAGGACGTCGGGGTCGGGCAGTGAGGCCACCAGCGTGTGAACAGCCATGGACGTCATTGAAGCGCCTGCCACTGACAACGGACCCGTGCCCGGAGCCCGGAACGCTCACACCCGGCACGGGCCGTGTCCGCACGGGACTCTCCTGCCTCCCCCACGCGCGCGCGTGCCGCGCGGACGGACGGACGGGCGGGCGGCCAGCGGCCGTGGGGTTCACGGGTTCACGGGGCCCCGTGGGCGTACGCGGCTGTCGCCGCCTCGACGAAGGCGCGGATCAAGGGGTTCGGGTCGGTCTCGTTCCAGGCGGCGACCACGCGGCTCGGCGGGAGGTCGAGGAGGGGGACCACGGCAAGGTCGGCGGGGAGGTCGTGGCCGAGCGGGGTGAGGCCGATGATGCCGGTCCACAGCACGGCCTGCAGACACTCCTGGACCACGCGGACCACCGGGCCCTCGCGGGGCTCGCCGCCGTTCCAGTAGGACTGCCAGTGCGGGTCGGTGCCCGGCGGGAACTGGAACCAGCGGCGGTCGGCCAGGTCGGCGAGGCGGAGATGGGGGCGGCGGGCCAGCGGGTCGTCCGCGCGGAGGACCACCCCCACCCGGTCGGCGCGGAGTTCACGTACCGTCAGGGCGGTCTCGTCGAACGGCGCACGGGTCAGGGCGACGTCCACCAGGCCCGCGCGCAGCCCGCAGGTGGGGTCGGTGAGGTCGGTGTCGCGGATCCGGATGTCGACGCCCGGGTGGGCGCGGCCGAACGCCGCCGCGAGCCGGGTGGTCCCCGGGTCCGTGCTGTCGCCCAGGATGCCGACGGTCAGCGTGGCGCGACCCGCCGCCGCCCCCACCCGGGTACGGATCAGGTCGGCCCGGTCGAGCAGCGCCCGCGCCTCGTCGAGCAGCGTCGCGCCCGCCGGGGTGAGCAGCACGCCGGCGGGGGAGCGGGTGAGCAGCCGGGCGCCGAGCTCGGCCTCCAGGCGGCGGATCGCCCGGCTCAGCGCCGGCTGGCTCATGTGCAGTCGGTGGGCGGCCCTGCCGAAATGGAGTTCCTCGGCGACCGCCACTAAATAGCGCAGGGTACGTAGCTCCACGCTGCGACGATACCCACCGTGCATCGGCCGTGCGGAACAGGTCTTGGACAGCCGCCCGGCGCCGGCGGTGCACTTGCGGCATGTCCATGAACACCGCCACCGTGATCGCCTACTGGGTACTCGCCGGGCTGCTCGCCCTCTTCTACCTCTACGCGGGCGCCATGAAGCTCACCCGCGACCGCGACCAGCTCCGCCCGATGATGGCCTGGGTCGACCGGATCCCGCTGCCCGCGCTCCGGGGTCTCGGCACGGTGGAGGTGCTGGGCGCGCTCGGTCTGCTGCTGCCGCCCGCCACCGGCGTCGCGCCCTGGCTGGCGCTCGCCGCGGCGGTCGGCCTCTTCGTGCTGCAGATCGGTGCCGTCGTCACCCATCTGACCGGCGGCGACCGCAAGATCGGCCTCAACATCGGCCTGATCGGAACGACCGCCGTGACCGGCTGGCTCGCCGCCGCCGTGTGGCTATGAGCCAGCCGTGAACCAGCCGTGAGCCGGTCGTGAGACAGACGTGAGCCCCATCCCAGGACCAGGTCAGGACGTCTGCGCCTTGTTGTAGAGGGCCTGGGCGTCCGGCCCGAAGTAGGGGCCGAACATCCTGTTCGGCAGGAACGTGTAGCCGAAGCTGTTCACCGACGACTGCAGGCCCGCGCCCGTCGCCTCGTCGAACGAGCTGAACCAGGGACCGCCGCTGGACCCGCCGGTCATGTTGCAGCCCAGCCCGTGGTCCTGGGTGAGCAGGAAGTCCTTCGACGAGTTGCCGGAGCAGTGGATGAGCCTGGTCCCGTCGTACGGGGCCGCCGCCGGGAACCCGAACGCGTACATCGGCTTGTTGTACGCGCCGTTGAACTGCAGGCCCTGCGCGCCGGTGACCGAGGTGAGCGTCCGGCCGTTCAGCGGCGCGACGACCGCCGCGCCCACGTCGTAGTTCATCTCCTCGCTCGCCTCCCACTGCGGGGTGGTGAGCGTCCGGGAGGCCGTCCACTGACCGTAGGGCGCGTTGCCGTTGTCGTACGCCGGGACGAAGACCCAGTTGGTGTGCCAGGCGCCCTGGTACTTCACGCAATGGCCCGCGGTGATGACGGTGCTGGCGTTCTGGCTGGTCACGGCATTGCCGGAGCAGGACGCGGTGCGGCCCTGGAAGGTGAAGAACACCCGCCCCGAGGTCTTCACCACCGCCCCGCCGCCGGTCCACGGGCCGCCCGCCTGCGGGAACGAGGCGGGGGAGAGCGCGGACACGGGGGATGTGTGGCCGGGCGCCGTGGGCGCTGTGGGCGCGATCGTGGTCGGGGCGCCGACGGCGGTGGGTGGGACCGTGGCGGGGGCCGTGGTCCGTAACGCGTCCGGGTCGGCCGTGAGGTCCAGCGGAGTGGCCGTACGCATCCGTTCCGGCGTCCAGAAACCGGTCGCCGCGCGCTGGGCGCCGACGCTGAACGAATGGCCGGTGTTGCCCGCCGCCTGGGCGCTTCCCGAGGCGGCGAGTCCGCCGCCCAGGAGCGCGGCGGCGAGGCCGGTGGTGAGGACGGTGGCGAGGGCCGAGCGGTGGTGGCGTGACACGCAGGTCTCCTTCTGTCGAGGGTCGACGTGCGTGGGCAGCGTCCCAGAGCGTGGCGGACTTGTCAGGGGCGCGTCACGGCCATTCCGTCACGGATCTCCTGCGGATCTCGTTGACGGGCTCTTGCGGGCCCGGACTACAGCTGCTTCGCGTAGCAGCGGCTGCTCGGGTAGTCCCGGTAGTAGCCGAACTTCGCGCACGCCTCGTAGCCGCTCGACTCGTACAGGGCGATCGCCTCCGGCTGCGCGTCCCCGGTCTCCAGGACCATCCGGGTTCGCCCGGCCGCCCGCGCGTCCGTCTCCAGGAGGGCCAGGATCCGGCGGGCCAGGCCGAGCCCGCGCGCCTCGGGGATCACGTACATGCGCTTCAGTTCGGCGTCGCCGTCCGCGTACCCCTCGTCGTTCTCGTCCTGGGTGCGCCAGCCGCCGGTCGCGACCGGCCGGTCCTCGGCGTCGTACGCGATCAGGTAGAGGCCCTGCGGCGGCGCGAACATCGACGGGCTGAGCGGTGTGAGATCGCCCTCGCCGTCCTCGCCGTCCTCGTCCCCGTACCGCACGGCGTATTCGAGCTGTACGGCGTCGTTGAGCTTCACCGCGTCCGGGTGGTCAAAAGGAGTGGGGCGAATGTCCATGCGCAAAATCGTACGTCCATGCGATGCGCCGAAGGCGTGGGGGCGCGAGGTGTCGGTATTCTCCCGGGATGCTCACTGTCACGTCCGTGAACGTCAATGGTCTCCGTGCCGCCGCCAAGAAGGGCTTCGTCGAGTGGCTGGCCGGGACCTCCGCCGATGTGGTCTGCCTGCAGGAGGTGCGCGCCGAGGAGGCGCAGCTGCCCGCGGAGGTACGGGCCCCCGAGGGCTGGTTCACCGCCCACGCGCCCGCCGCCGCCAAGGGGCGGGCCGGGGTGTCGCTGTACACCCGGCGTGAGCCGGACGCCGTTCGCGTCGGCTTCGGCTCGGCCGAGTTCGACGGCAGCGGCCGCTACATCGAGGCCGACCTGCCCGGCGTCACCGTCGCCAGCCTCTACCTCCCGTCCGGAGAGGTCGGCACCGAGCGGCAGGACGAGAAGATGCGCTTCATGGGCGAGTTTCTTCCGTACCTGAAGGCACTCAAGGAGCGGGCCGCCGCCGACGGCCGCGAGGTCGTCGTCTGCGGCGACTGGAACATCGCGCACCAAGAGGCCGACCTCAAGAACTGGAAGGCCAACCAGAAGAGCTCCGGCTTCCTGCCCGAGGAGCGCGACTGGCTCGGCCGCGTCCTCGCCGAGGGCGACGGCGGATACGTGGACGTGGTCCGCGCCCTCCACCCCGACCAGGTCGGCCCCTACTCCTGGTGGTCCTACCGGGGCCGCGCCTTCGACAACGACAGCGGCTGGCGCATCGACTACCAGATCACCACGCCCGGGCTCGCCGCCAAGGCGGTGAAGGCGTACGTCGAGCGCGCCGCCACGCACGCGGAGCGCTGGAGCGACCACGCGCCCGTGACGGCGGTCTACGAGCTGTAGGCGCTTGGCCCAGCCCCAGCCCCAGCCCCAGTCTCGGCCCCGGCTTCGGGTCTCAGCCGTGGCTCCGACCGTGACCGTGGCTGTCGCCATGGCTCTGGCCATGGCTGGGGCTGTGGAGGCGGCGGTCGAGGGCGAGGGACAGTTCCGCCTCCACCACGCTCTTGGCGAGCGGACGCCACCGCCGCAGAGCGTCCTCGTCCTCGTCCTTGCCCCTGTCGCTGTTCTTGTGCTTGTCCTTGCTCTTGCTGTTGTTTGTCTCGTTCGCGTGGGCGCCGTCCCCGGGTCCGCCCGCGTACCGGCCGAGGATGTCCGCGAACAGCTCGGCGAGCGCGTCCGCGTGCTCGCGCACCCGGGCGCCCGCCTCCAGGACGGCCGCCAGCGGCACGCCGTCGCGGACCAGCTCGGCCGAGACGTCGAGCAGGCGGCGGCTGACGTGCACGATGTCCTCGCCGTCGGTGGCGAGGTAGCCGAGCCGCAGGGCGGCGGCCAGGTTCTCCGGCGTCACCTGCCCCGCGAAGTGGTCCGCCAGCTCCTGCGGGGTGAGCCGGACCGGCTCCTCCTCGGTGGGGACGCCGAGTTCGAGCACCTCGCCGACGTCGCGGCCGGACTCGAAGGCGGCGGTGAGATCGGCGATGCCGTTGAGGGTGTGGCCGCGGTCGAGGAGCGCGGAGATCGTCCGCAGCCGGGCCAGGTGGTGCTCGTCGTACCAGGCGATCCGGCCCTCGCGGCGGGGCGGCGGGATCAGTCCGCGCTCGCGGTAGAAGCGGAGGGTGCGGACGGTGATCCCGGCGGCTTCGGCGAGGTCGGCCATCCGGTACTCGCGGGGGGCCGCTGCCATCACGCCGGTTCCGGGGTCCGTGCCGGTGCCGGTGCCGGTGCTGGCACCGGGGTCGGCGCCCGTGTCCGTGTCCGGCTCGCCGCTCCGGCGCGCGCCCGCTCCCGCTACCGCGCTCGCGCCCCCGTCGGACGCCGCGCCCGCCCCCGTACCCGATCGTTTCGCCACGTCCGCCAGCCTATGTTGTACCGCCGGTAACTTTCCCCGGCCGACCCCTACCGCTCGGTATGCCGCTGCTCTACAGTCCCGATTGTGCCAGTGATTGCTGGCGGAGTCTTGGCCGGGCGCACGGGAGGCGGCATGGCGAAGCACGAGCACGTACGGGTGGCGGTGATCGGATCGGGGTTCGGCGGGATCGGGGCCGCCGTCCGACTGCGACGTGAGGGGATCACCGACTTCGTCGTCCTGGAGCGGGCCGACGCGGTGGGCGGCACCTGGCGCGACAACAGCTACCCCGGCTGCGCCTGCGACGTTCCCTCCCACCTCTACTCCTTCTCTTTCGCGCCAAACCCCGACTGGCCCCGCACTTTCTCCGGCCAGCGGCACATCCGCGCGTACCTGGAGCGCGTCACCGACACCTTCGGCGTCCGGCCGCATCTGCGCCTCGGCCACGAGGTCACCAGGGCCGCCTGGAACGAGAGCGAACTGCGCTGGGACATCGAGACCAGCCGCGGCACCTTCTCCGCCGACGTCGTCGTCTCCGCGACCGGGCCGCTCTCCGACCCCAAGATCCCCGACATCCCCGGGCTCGCCGGCTTCACCGGCAAGGTGTTCCACTCGGCCCGCTGGGACCACGACTTCGACCTCGCGGGCAAGCGGGTCGCCATGGTCGGAACCGGCGCCTCCGCCATCCAGATCGTGCCGTCCATCCAGCCGAAGGTCGCCCGTCTGACCCTCTTCCAGCGCACGCCCCCGTGGGTGATGCCCCGGGTGGACCGGGCCATCACCGGCCCCGAGCGCTGGCTGCACCGGCAGCTGCCGGTCACCGCGACCGCCCGCCGCGGCCTGCTCTGGGGCATCCGGGAGCTGCAGGTCAGCGCGTTCACCAAGCGGCCCGACGAGCTCGGCCTGGTCGAGCGGCTGGCCAAGCGCAACATCGCCCGGTCGATCAAGGACCCGGTGCTGCGGGCCAAGCTGACGCCCTCGTACCGCCTCGGCTGCAAGCGGATCCTGCTGTCCAACGCCTACTACCCGGCGCTCGCGCAGCCCAACGTCGACGTCGTCGCCTCCGGTCTGGAGGAGGTGCGCGGCAATGTCGTGGTCGGCACCGACGGGACCGAGGCGGAGGTCGACGCGATCGTCTTCGGCACCGGCTTCCACGTGACCGACATGCCGATCGCCGCCCGCGTCTTCGGCGCGGACGGGCGCTCGCTCGCCGAGCACTGGAAGGGCGGCATGGCGGCCCTGCGCGGCGCGACGGCCGCCGGGTTCCCCAACTGGATGACGATCATCGGCCCCAACACCGGGCTCGGGAACTCCTCGATGATCCTCATGATCGAGTCCCAGCTGAACTACCTGGCCGACTACCTCCGCCAGATCGACGTCCTCGGCGGCCGCACCGCCCTCGCCGCCCGGCCCTCCGCCGTCAACGCCTGGAACCGGAAGGTCCAGACCCGGATGGAGCGCACGGTCTGGCAGGGCGGCGGCTGCGAGAGCTGGTACCTCGACGCCAACGGGCGCAACACCACGCTGTGGCCGGGCACGACGGGCGAGTTCCGGCGCGAGACGCGGGGGGTCGACCTGTCCGAGTACGAGGTGCTGCGCGCCCCCGCGCCGGTCCCGACCCCGACCCCGGCACTGACCCCGACTCCGACCTCGGTTCCGGCTGCGGCTGCCGAGGCCGCGGGTGCGGGGGCGGGCGCGAAGGCAGCGGGCCGTTCCCGTACCGGCTCCGGTACGAAGAAGGAGGCGGTCCAGTGAGCCCCGACCTGCGGCTCGTGAGCCCCGACCCGCGGATCGTGACCGCCGTCTCCGCCGACGGCACGCCGCTGCACGTCGAGGTGTACGGCCCCGAGGGCGCGCCCGTCGTGGTCCTCGCGCACGGCTGGACCTGCTCGACCCGCTTCTGGGACGCGCAGATCAGGGACCTCGCCGTCGACCACCGGGTGGTCGCGTACGACCAGCGCGGGCACGGCGGTTCGCCCGCCCCGGATCCGGTCGGCACCGCCGCCGGGGCCGTGCCGGGATACTCGACCGAAGCGCTCGCCGACGACCTGGAGGCGGTGCTCGGCGCCACCCTCGGCCCCGGCGAACGCGCGGTCCTGGCCGGGCACTCCATGGGCGGCATGACGCTGATGGCCGCCGCCCGGCACCCGCTCTTCCGGCAGCACGCGGCCGCCGCGCTGCTCTGCTCGACCGGGCCGTCCCGGCTCACCGAGGAGTCGCGTGTCGTGCCGTTGCCGCCCGGTCGGCTGCGGACCCGGCTGACCAGGGCGGTGCTCGGCTCGAAGGCGCCGCTGGGGCCGGTGAACGGGATCTCGAAGCGGATCCTCAAGTACGCGACGATGGCGCCGGGTTCGGCGCCCGACCGGGTCGACGCCTGCGCCCGGATCGTGCACGCCTGCCCGCGCGGCGCCCGGTACGGCTGGTCGCAGGTGCTGGCCGGGCTCGATCTGGAGCCGGGGATACGGGAGTTGCGGCTGCCCGTCGCGGTGCTGGTCGGCACCGACGACCGGCTGACGCCGCCCGCCCACTCCCGGGCCATGGCGGCGGCGCTGCCGCACTGCACCGGTCTCCTGGAACTGACCGGGGCGGGACACATGACGCCGATGGAGGCCCCGGAGGCCGTCACGGCACAGATCCGCGAACTGACGCTGACGTATCTGGGCGCCGGAGTGGGTGCCCGAGCGGGCGAGGAGGCAGGGGCATGAGCAAGGTGAGTCTGGAGGGGCAGGTCGCGGTCGTCACCGGCGGTGCCCGTGGCGTCGGCGAACTCCTCGCCCGCAAGCTCTCGGCGCGCGGCGCCAGGATCGCGCTGGTCGGGCTCGAACCGGAGCTCCTGAAGGAGGTCACCGGGCGGCTGCACACCGAGGCCGACTGGTGGCACGCCGACGTCACCGACCACGAGGCGATGGCCCGGGTCGCGAACGAGGTGAAGGAGCGGTTCGGCAAGGTCGACATCGTCGTCGCCAACGCGGGTGTGGCGGCGGGCGGTCCGTTCGTCGACTCCGACCCGGCGGCCTGGCGGCGGGTGATCGAGGTCAACCTGATCGGCGGCGCGGTCACGGCCCGCGCGTTCCTGCCCGTACTGATGGAGTCGCGCGGCTACTTCCTGCAGATCGCGTCGCTCGCGGCGATGACGCCGGCGCCGATGATGACCGCGTACTGCGCCTCGAAGTCGGGCGTCGAGGCGTTCGCGCACAGCCTGCGCGCCGAGGTCGCGTACAAGGGGGTGAAGGTCGGCGTCGGCTACCTCTCCTGGACCGACACCGACATGGTGCGGGGCGCTGACCAGGATGACGTGATGCGCGAGCTGCGCACCCGGCTGCCGTGGCCCGCCAACTGCACGTACCCGCTGGGCCCGGCCGTCGAGCGGATCGTGGCGGGCGTCGAACGGCGCTCGGCGCACGTGTACGCGCAGTGGTGGCTGCGCGGGATGCAGTCCACCCGCGGATATCTGCCCGGGATCATCGCCTCCGTCGGGCAGCGCGAGATGCGGCGCTTCGAGCCGCGGCTCGGGGCGGTGTCCAAGGGGCTGGTCGGCGCGGGCGGCGCGGCGGACGAACAGTCCCGGCGGCAGGAGCGGGTCTGAGCTGAAGGGGAGGGGCGGGGCTGAGGGGGAGGGGCGGGGCTGAGGTGGTCCGAGCTTGTCCTGACTCTCCGTGTCTGATCGAAGTGCGCGGTATGTCCGGTCGTGTCAGGCTGGTCGAGGCCCAAGGGGCGGCACGCCCCGCATCCCTCACACCCTTCTAGGAGTGACTCTTCATGGGCATCAAGGACCAGTTCCAGGACAAGGCGCAGGAGCTCAAGGACAAGGCCCAGCAGGCGATGGGCAACGCGAAGGACGAAGCGTCCGAGCGTGCCTCGCAGGCCAAGGACCGCGCGCAGAAGAGCCAGGACACGGCTCAGGACGCGGCCCAGGACGCGGAGGACCGTTTCCGCGGCTGACTCTCCGCCGCACCGGCTCTCACGCAGTCGGCTCTGACGCCGTTCTGTGAGGAAGGCGCACCCGGGACGCCGGGTGCGCCTTCGCGTTTGTCTCGCCCCAGCTCTCTTTCCAACTCGTCGGATCGGCCTGTGGATAACCCGGTGCACGAAGTTGCGAAGTTACGTAGAGTGATGTTCATGGCCGCAACTGATCTCACCCACGCAGCTGACAACACACCCGTGTCCGGCTCCGCGTCCGCTCCCGAGTTCGTCCTGGAGCGGCTGCGTGCCGATCACGCGCCCGCCCTGCTCGCCTTCGAGCGGGAGAACCGGGCGTACTTCGCCGCCTCGGTGCCCGACCGGGGCGACGACTTCTTCGAGGAAGCCGGGTTCGCCGCCCGGCACCGGGCCCTGCTCGACGAGCAGGAGACCGGGACGATCCTCTTCCATGTGCTGGTCGCGGGCGACGGGGAGATAGTCGGGCGCTTCAATCTGATCGACGTCGCCGACGGCAGCGCCGAACTCGGCTACCGGGTCGCGGAGAAGGTCACCGGGCGTGGCCTCGCGACGGCGACGGTACGGGAGTTGTGCGTACGGGCCCGCGACGAGTACGGGCTGCGCCGGCTCACCGCCGGGACCACGGCGGAGAACAGCGCGTCCCGGGCGGTCCTCGCCCGGGTCGGCTTCGGCGCGGTCGGCAGTGTGCCGCTGCGGCTGGGGATATCCGGCATCGCCTACGAGCTGGACCTGGGCGGCAGCTTCGGGCGGGAGCGGTCCGGCACCTCCTCGTAGCCGGGCGGGCTCGCGGGCGGGTTCTCGGCCAGCAGGGCGACGGCCACGTGCACGGCGTCGTCGAGCTGGGCGTGGCGGCCCTCGGCCCAGTCGAGCGGGGTACGCAGGATCGAGAGGTCGGGCGCCACCCCGTGGTTCTCGATGGACCAGCCGTACTCGGGGAACCAGGCCGCGTTCATCGGGACGGTGATCTGGGTGCCGTCGCCGAGCCGGTGGCGGCCGGTCATGCCGACCACGCCGCCCCAGGTGCGCTGGCCGACGACGGGGCCGAGGCCGAGCAGTTTGAAGGCGGCGGTGATCATGTCGCCGTCGGAGGAGGTGGCCTCGTCGGCGAGGGCGACGACCGGGCCCCGGGGAGCGTTGGAGGCGTAACTGACCGGCTGGGCATTGCGGGTGAGGTCCCAGCCGAGGATCTTGCGGGTGAGTTTCTCTATCACCAGCTCGCTGATGTGGCCGCCGGCGTTGCCGCGGACGTCCACGATGAGGGCGGGGCGGGAGACCTCCATCCGCAGGTCGCGGTTGAACTGGGCCCAGCCGGAGCCGCCCATGTCGGGGATGTGGAGGTAGCCGCAGCGGCCGCCGCTCACCTCCCGGACGACGGCGCGGCGCTTGGCGACCCAGTCCTGGTAGCGCAGCGGGCGTTCGTCGACGAGCGGGACGACGGCGACGCGGCGGGAGCGGCCCTCGCCCTCGGCGGGGGTGAAGGTGAGTTCGACGGTGGTGCCGCCGGTGCCGGAGAGGAGGGGATAGGGGCCGGTGACGGGGTCGACGGGGCGGCCGTCGACATGGGTGAGGGCCGCGCCCTCACGGATGCCGGTGCCCGCGAGCGGCGAGCGGGCCTTGGAGTCGGAGGAGTCGCCGGGCAGGATCCGCTTGACCAGCCAGCGGCCGTCGCGGGGCACGAGGTTGGCGCCGAGCAGACCCTGGGCGCGCTGGTAGTGCGGCGGGCCCTCGTTGCGGCGGGCCGGGCTGACGTACGCGTGCGAGGTGCCGAGCTCGCCCATCACCTCGCGCAGCAGGTCGGCGAACTCGTCGGGTGAGGAGACGCGTTCGACGAGCGGGCGGTACTGGTCGAGCACGGCGGTCCAGTCGACGCCGCCGAGCTCCGGTTCCCAGAAGTAGGCGCGGACGATCCGGCCGGCCTCGTCGAACGACTGCCGCCACTCGGCGGCCGGGTCGACCTCGTGCACGATCCGCCGCAGGTCGAGGTAGACCGTCGAGTCGCCGTCGCCGGACTCGGTGGCGGGCACGGCCCGCAGTTCGCTCTCGTCGACCACGACGAGCCGGGAGCCGTCGCCGCTGACCGCGAACCAGTCGAGGTGGTCGACGAGTTCGGTCTTGCGGCCCTTGGTGATGTTGTAGTGCTCGAGCGTCGGACGGGGGGAGGGATCGGAAGGGTTGGCGAAGGTCTCGCCGAGAGCGCCGGAGATCGGCCAGCGCAGCCACACCAGGCCGCCGCCGGACACCGGCTGGAGCGCGGAGTACTTGGAGGCGGACACGGGGAAGGGCGTGACCCGTTCGGGAAGTCCCTCGATCTCGACGGTGACCGTGCCGTCGCCGGACCCCGCACCCTCGTCGTCGGGGTCCATCCCGCCGGCGGCGGGCCGTCCGTCGGGAAGCAGCGCGAAGGGGGAGGGGGTCGCGGAGGAGAGCGGTACGAGATAGGGGCGGCAGCCCAGCGGGAAGGACAGGTCGCCGGTGTGCACGTCGTACACCGGGTCGAAGCCCCGCCAGGAGAGGAAGGCGAGATAACGGCCGTCGCGGGTGAAGACCGGGTTCTCGTCCTCGAACCGCCCGTTGGTGACGTCGACGATGACGCGGGCTCCGGGGCCCGAGATCCGGGCCATCTTGATGGAGCGCAGGGAGCGGCCGATGCCGGGGTGGGACCAGGTGAGCCAGCTCCCGTCGGGGGAGAACGCGAGGTCGCGGACGGGGCCGTTGACGGAGCGGATGAGCTCGGTGACCTGGGCGGGGGACGGGTCGGTGCCGGCGGGCTGGCTTGGGGCGGTGCCCGGTTCCGTGCCGGACTCTGTGCTGGTGCTGGTGCTGGTGCTGGTGCTGGTGCTGGTGCTGGTGCCGGTGCCCGGGCCCGGGCCCGGGCCCGTACCTGCGCCCGTATCCCCGCCCGCACCCGTACCCACACCCGCGCCCGTCTCCGACGCGGCGGCCGACCCGCCCCGCGGTGTCGGCTCCGGCTCCGTCAAGGGCTCGGGTGGTTCCTCCTCGGTGGTGTCGATGAGGAGGAGGCGGCCGTCGCTGCAGGCGATGGCGAGGCGTTCGCCGTCCGGGTCGGAGACCAGTTCCTCGACGCGGCCGAGTTCGCCGGAGGCGAGGCGGCGCGGGGGGCGGTCGCCGGTGGCGCGGGGGAGGTAGGCGATCTCGATCGCGTCCTCGCCCTCGGCGTCGGTGACGTAGGCGACCTGGCCGCCGCTGCCGAGCATCTCGGGGAGCCGGACGCGGACCCCCGGGGTGTCGGCGATGGTGCGGGCGGGGCCGTCGCGGTGGGTGAGCCAGTACAGGCTGCCGCGTACCGAGACGGCGCTGGCCCGGCCGGTCTCGTCGACGGACAGCGCGTCCACGTGCTGGGCGGCGGGCACCTGGTAGGGGCGGCGGCCGGTGCGGGGGCCGCCGAGGCGGATGTCGAGGCGGCGCGGCCGGGAGTCGGCGGTCAGCTGGTCGACGATCCACAGTTCGCCCGCGCATTGGTAGACCACCCGGTGCCCGTCGCTGGAGGCGTTGCGGGCGTAGAACTCGTCGTGATCGGTGTGGCGGCGCAGATCGGTGCCGTCCGGGAGACAGGAGTAGAGATTGCCGATGCCCTCGTGATCGGAGAGGAAGGCCACGCGGAAGGCGTCACCGCCGCCCGCACCCCCCGCGCCGCCCTCGCCCTCCGGGGCGGTGACGAACATGGGCGCGTCCAGGTGGCCGCCGATGTCCGGGAGCAGGCGGCGGCCGTGCAGCCAGAGGCGTCCCATGGCGCCGCCCCGGTAGCGCTTCCAGGAGGCGGGTTCGTGCGGTGGGGTGCCGGTGAGCAGCAGGGTGCGCCGGGAGGTCTCCTCGTCGGCCTCGGGCGTGGCGAGGTCGGCGACGGCGATGTCGGTGACCGGGCCCCAGGGCATCCGGCCGCCGGGGGAGCCGTCCGTGGGCACGGTGTAGGCCCAGGAGAAGTACGAGAACGGCTGGCCGTGCGAGGAGACGGCGAGGATGTCGCAGTGGCCGTCCTTGTCGGGCGGTGACCAGCCGCAGACCCGGGTGTCGGATGAGCCCCAGTAGGTGAGCCGCCGGGAGGGCCCGCCGTCCACCGGGGCGAGGTGGATCTCCGGGTCGAGGCTGCGCCAGCTCGTATAGGCGATCCGGCGGCCGTCCGGGGAGAAGCGCGGATGGCCGACGCGGGTCCGGTCGGCGGTCAGCCGCCAGGCGCGGCCCGGGCGGTGGCCCTCGGGGACGAGCGGGGCGACCCAGAGGTCGTCCTCGGCCGCGAAGCACAGCAGCTCGCCGTTCAGGTGCGGGAAGCGGAGATACGCGTGGTCGTCACTCACCTCCTCATGCTTTCCGCGCGGAGGGGGTGCGGCAACTCGTATGGGGGCGCGGATGCGTGTGCGGACGTGATCACGGACGGGGAAGGCGGGCGCGACGGCAGCCGTGGGTGAGGGCCGACGGGGGTGCGGGGCGACGGGGTTGCGAGGGTGTGGCCCAGGACACGTACGAAACGGTTTCGTTTCGCTAGGGCCGGGGGTATCGTCATGGTGTACGAAACAGTTTCGTTCGCTCGTCGGACCAGGATCGACCGGGAACAGGAGACGGCATGGCCAGCAGGCTCACCCCCGAACGGGAGGCCGAGCTGTACGAAGCCGTGCTCGACCTGCTCCGCGAGGTCGGCTACGACGCCCTCACCATGGACGCCGTCGCCGCCCGCACCCGGTCCAGCAAGGCCACCCTCTACCGCCAGTGGGGGAGCAAGCCGGAGCTCGTCGCCAAGGCGCTGCGCCACAACAAGCCGGTCTCGCTCGCCGAGATCGACACCGGCAGCCTGCGTGGTGACTTCCACGCGATGCTGCTGCGGACCGACGACTGCCAGATGGAGAAGGACTCCGCGCTGATGCGGGGCCTGGCCCATGCCGTCCACAACAACCCCGAACTGCTCCAGGCACTCCGCGAGCTGCTCATCGAACCCGAGATGACCGGCCTCCAGGAAGTGCTGAACCGAGCCGTCCGGAGGGGCGAGATCGACGCCGAGAACCCGGCGTTGAAGTTCGTCGCCCACATGCTGATCGGAGCGTTCATCGCCCGCCCGCTGATCGAGGACCAGCCGGTGGATCACGACTTCCTCAGCGCCTATGTCGACGCCGTGATGCTCCCCTCACTCGGCGCCTGACCGGCACCCACCCACCACCCACCGGGCCTCGTACCCCCGCGCGCCCCTGCGCGGATCCCGAAGCCCGCGGTGCCGCGACACCTCGGTGCGCGGTACCTCAGTACCTCGATTCCGCATACCCGCAGACCCGCAGTTCCTGACGTCGCACCGCTCACGCCGTCGGGCCGGCTCCCCATGCCCTGTCCCACTGACCAATGGGAGTACGCCCCCGTGGCCACGTTCCTGTACAAGCTCGGCCGGTCCGCCTTCCGGCGCCGACGGCTCGTCGCCCTGCTCTGGGTGGCGCTCCTCGCGCTCGCCGGAGTCGGCGCCGCCACCGCCCCCACCGCGACCTCCAGTTCCTTCTCGATCCCCGGCACCGAGGCCCAGCGCGCCTTCGACCTGCTCGAAGAGCGCTTCCCCGGCGGCAGCGCCGACGGCGCCACCGCCCGCGTGGTCTTCAAGGCCCCGGCCGGCCAGTCCATGAAGGACCCGGAGAACAAGGCCAAGGTCGAGAAGACCGTCGCCTCGCTGAAGTCCGGCTCCGACCAGATCGCCCGGGTCACCGACCCGTACACCGGTCAGGCCGTCTCCCAGGACGGTTCCACCGCCTATGTCTCCGTGGCCTACAAGGTCAACGGGATGGAGCTGACCGACGAGACCCGTGACGCGCTCAAGGCGACCGGCGAGGCCGCCCAGGGCCAGGGGCTGACCGTCGAGATCGGCGGCGACGCGCTCCAGAGCATGCCGGAGACCGGCGCGGGCGAGATCGTCGGCGTGATCATCGCGGGCATCGTGCTCGTCATCACCTTCGGTTCCCTGGTGGCCGCGGGGCTGCCGCTGCTCACCGCGATCATCGGTGTCGGCATCGGTGTCTCGACCATCACCGCGCTCGCCAGCGTCCTGGACCTCGGCTCCACCACCTCCACCCTCGCGATGATGATCGGCCTCGCGGTCGGCATCGACTACGCCCTCTTCATCGTCTCCCGCTACCGCGCGGAGCTCGCCGAGGGCCGCGCCAAGGAGGAGGCCGCGGGCCGCGCCGTCGGCACCGCCGGTTCGGCCGTCGTCTTCGCCGGTCTGACCGTGGTCATCGCGCTCGTCGGCCTCGCCGTCGTCAACATCCCGATGCTCACCAAGATGGGCTTCGCGGCGGCCGGCACGGTCGTGATCGCCGTCCTCATCGCACTCACCCTGATCCCCGCGCTCCTCGGCTTCGCCGGTGACAAGGTCGTCGGCCGCAAGCAGCGCAAGGCCGCCAAGGCCGATGCCGCGGCGGACGCGAGCGAGACCGGCACCGGCAACGGCGGCAAGGCCGGTGCCAAGGCCACCGCCAAGGTCAACGCGGGTACCCGCTGGGCCCGGTTCGTGCTGCGCCGCCCGCTGATGGTGCTGCTCGTCGGCGTCATCGGCCTCGGCGCCATCGCCGTACCCGCCGCCTCCCTGGAGATGGGCCTGCCGGACGACGGCGTGAAGCCCACCTCCGCCACCGAGCGCCGCGCCTACGACCTGCTGTCCGACGGCTTCGGCCCCGGCTTCAACGGTCCGCTGCTCGTCGTCGTCGACGGCGACAAGGCGGTCGCCGACAAGACCGTCGAGACCATCAAGGGCCTCAAGGGCTGGGCCGCGGTCACCCCGGCCACGCCCAACAAGGCCGGCGACGCGGCGATGATCACGGTCGTCCCGAAGGACCGCCCGTCCTCCGTGCAGACCGAGAACCTGGTCCACGACATCCGCGGCGCCACCGGCGACGAGGTCCTCGTCACCGGCGCCACGGCGATGAACATCGACTTCTCGCAGAAGATGAACGACGCCCTGCTGCCCTACCTGGCCCTGGTCGTCGGACTCGCCTTCCTGCTCCTCATGGTGGTGTTCCGCTCGATCCTGGTGCCCCTGAAGGCGGCCCTCGGCTTCCTGCTCTCCGTCGTCGCCGCCCTCGGCGCGGTCGTCGCGGTCTTCCAGTGGGGCTGGCTCGGCAGCCTGTTCGGGGTCGAGCAGACCGGCCCGATCATGTCGATGATGCCGATCTTCATGGTCGGCGTGGTCTTCGGTCTCGCCATGGACTACGAGGTCTTCCTCGTGACCCGGATGCGCGAGGCGTACGTCCACGGGGCGCGCCCCGGCGAGGCGATCGTCGAGGGCTTCAAGCACGGCGCCCGGGTGGTCTCCGCCGCCGCGGTGATCATGATCGCGGTGTTCTCGGGCTTCATCGGCTCCAGCGAGCAGATGGTGAAGATGATCGGCTTCGGTCTCGCCGTCGCCGTCCTCTTCGACGCCTTCGTGGTCCGCATGGCGATCGTCCCGGCCGTGCTCGCGCTGCTCGGCCACAAGGCGTGGTGGCTGCCGAAGTGGCTTGGCCGGGTGCTGCCCAACGTCGACGTCGAGGGCGAGGGCCTGGCGGCGCTCGACAAGAAGGACGCCGACGACGACACCGACGGCAGGGGCCCCAAGGGCCCGGACGGCGACCGCGAACTCGTCACCGTCTGAAGCGACCTGCCCGACCTGCCCGACCTCGTGCCGCTTTGACCGCAGCCGCTTGACCTGAGCGGCACGACCTACCCGAGACGTCCGGCCCGACCCGAGTGGTCGGGGCGGACCCGGACCCCGGGGCCCACCGCGTGAGCGGGCGGTGCGCCCCGGACCGCGGCGGAACCTGTGGGGACGGGGAGCCGGCGCGGCCCGTACGCCGTCAGCGTGCCGATACCGGCGCGCCGACGGCGTACGTGTGCTTGAGGAAGCGCAGCAGCGCCGTGGTGTCGAACTGCACGACCGCCACCCCGTCGTCCGTGTGGAACTCCACCACCGTCTGCACCCGCCCGCACGGCCACACGCCTATGTCGCCGCGGCGGGCCGGGGCGCGCAGCCCGGTCTCCAGGAGGGCGCGCGGGAACGACCACTCGATGTTGCCGGGGAAGACGAAGCGCACGGTGGCGGGCTGGAAGTCCGGATCGAAGCGCAGGGCCACCGGTACCGGCCGTGAGAGCGGGGCGTCGCTGATGATCCGGCCCTTGGCGTGGTCCTCGACGTGAAGGTCACGGTTGTGGTCACGATCGTGGTCAGGGGCATGGCCATCGGCGGCGCGGGGCATCGGGCGGCTCCTCACACTTATTCGTACTTATTAGTCCCTAATGTCCCATTATTTGGCGGCGTGCGCCCGGTCAGGGACGGGCTCCTCTCACCACTCCTGACCTCTCAGCGCTCTTGCAAACAGTTCGCAGGAGGGCTCTATCATGCGGGCGTGCATGTACCTGACGGATTCATCAACGCCCCCGTATCGGCCGCCGCCGGTGTCGTCGCCGCCGGCGCCGTCGCCGTCAGCCTGCGCGGTGCCCGCAAGGAGCTCGGGGGCACCTCCCGCGCCGAAGGCCACGGGGGAGAAAGGACCGCGCCGCTCGCGGGCCTCGTCGCGGCCTTCATCTTCGCCGTGCAGATGCTCAACTTCCCGGTCGCGGCCGGGACCAGCGGCCACCTCCTGGGCGGCGCGCTCGCGGCGATACTCGTCGGCCCCTACACCGGCGTGCTCTGCATAGCCGTCGTCCTGCTCATGCAGGGCGTCCTCTTCGCCGACGGCGGCCTGACCGCGCTCGGCGTCAACATCACCGTCATGGGCGTGGTGACCGTCGTCGTCGCGTACGCCCTCTTCCGCGGCCTGGTCCTCGTCCTGCCCCGCACCCGGCGCTCGGTCACCATCGCGTCCTTCGCCGCCGCGCTCGTCTCCGTACCGGCCGCCGCCACCGTCTTCACCGTGATCTACGCGATCGGCGGCACCACCGACGTCCCCGTCGGCAAGGTGCTCACCGCCATGGTCGGCGTGCACGTCCTCATCGGCATCGGCGAGGCGGTCATCACCATGCTGACCGTCGGCGCGGTCATCGCCGTCCGCCCCGACCTCGTGTACGGCGCCCGCGGCCTCACCGCGCCGCTCAAGCTCCGCGTGGACGGCGAACTCGTCGACGCGGCCCCCGTGGCTCCCGCCCCGGCCCCGGCGGCAGCCCGTACCGGCTCTAAGGGCTCCGGCACCTCCCGCGCCTCCGCCAGGAAGCTGTGGATCGCCGGACTCGGCACCGCGCTCGTCCTCGCCGGATTCGTCTCCTTCTACGCCTCCGCCAGCCCGGACGGCCTGGAGAAGGTCGCCGCCGACAAGGGCATCGACGCCAAGGTCGAGCCGCACGCCGCCGCCGACTCCCCGCTCGCCGACTACGGCGTCAAGGACATCTCCGACGCCCGTCTGTCCGGCGGCCTCGCCGGGGTCATCGGCGTGACCGCGACGCTGGCCGTCGGCTCCGGCGCGTTCTGGGCGGTGCGCCGCCGCCGTGACAGCGCGGCGGCGGCCACCGGTTCCGGCTCCGGTTCCGGCTCCAGCCCCAACTCCGCGGAAACGGTCTGACATGGGTGCGGGGCACGCGCACAAGCTGTACCGGCGGGCGGCGTCGCCGGTGCACGCGCTGCCCCCGCACACCAAGCTCGCCGCCGTCTTCGGCTTCGTCGTCGTGGTCGTCGCCACGCCCCGCGAGGCGGTCTGGGCGTTCGGCGGGTACGCCGTGCTGCTCGGCGCGGTCGCCGTACGCGCGCGCGTACCGGCCGGATTCGTCCTGCGCAGGCTGCTGATCGAGATCCCGTTCGTGGCGTTCGCGGTGCTCATGCCGTTCGTCGTGCCCGGCGAGCGGACCACCGTCCTCGGCGTCTCGCTCTCCGTCCCCGGCCTCTGGGGCGCCTGGAACGTCCTCGCCAAGGGCACCCTCGGCGTCGCCGCCTCCGTGCTGCTCGCCGCCACCACCGAACTGCGCGAACTGCTCCTCGGCCTCCAGCGGCTGAAACTCCCGCCGCTCCTGGTCCAGATCGCCTCCTTCATGATCCGCTACGGCGACGTGATCACCGACGAGATGCGGCGGATGTCGATCGCCCGCCGCTCGCGCGGGTTCGAGGCCCGTGGCGTACGGCACTGGGGCGTCCTCGCGAAGTCCGCGGGGGCCCTCTTCATCCGCTCGTACGAGCGCGGCGAGCGCGTGCACCTCGCCATGGTCAGCCGCGGCTACACCGGCACGATGCCGGTCATCGACGAGGTGACCGCGACCCCGGCGCAGTGGCGGCAGGCCGCCGCGCTGCCGCTCGCCGCCCTTCTCATCTGCCTTCTCGGATGGACGCTATGACCGCGATGACCACGACCCCGCACCCCTCTCCGGCCGACGACCCCGCGCCCGCCTCCCTCGACGTGCGCGGCCTCGCGTACGCCTACCCGGACGGCCACCAGGCGCTCTTCGGCGTGAACCTCACCGTCGGCCGCGGCGAGCGGGTCGCGCTGCTCGGCCCCAACGGCGCCGGCAAGACCACCCTGGTGCTGCACCTCAACGGCATCCTGACCGGGGGCGCGGGCGGCGTGAGCGTCGCCGGGCTGCCGGTCGGCAAGAAGCACCTCGCCGAGATCAGGCGCCGGGTCGGCATCGTCTTCCAGGACCCCGACGACCAGCTGTTCATGCCCACCGTCCGCGAGGACGTGGCCTTCGGCCCGGCGGCGGCCGGGGTGAAGGGCGCCGAGCTGGAGGCCGTCGTCCGGCGGGCCCTGGAGCGGGTCGGCATGGCGGAGTTCGCCGACCGTCCGCCGCACCACCTGTCCTTCGGGCAGCGCCGCCGGGTCGCGGTGGCGACCGTGCTCGCGATGGAGCCCGAGATCCTCGTCCTCGACGAGCCCTCGTCCAACCTCGACCCGGCCTCCCGCCGTGAGCTGGCGGACATCCTGCGCTCGCTGGACGTCACCGTCCTGATGGTCACCCACGACCTGCCGTACGCCCTGGAGCTCTGCCCGCGCGCGGTGATCCTCAGCGAGGGCGTGATCGCGGCGGACGGGCCGACGGCGGAGATCCTCGCCGACGCGGAACTGATGGCCCGGCACCGCCTGGAGCTGCCGTTCGGCTTCGTGCCGGGCGCGGCGGCCTGACGCCTCCCTCCCGGCCGGTGGTCCCCGGATCTTGGATCCGAGATCCCGGACCTTGGATCCGAGACCTTGGATCCGAGACCTTGGATCCGAGATCCGAGATCCGAGATCCGAGATCCGAGATCTTGGATCCGGGATCCAAGGACCCCGGAATCGGCGGGCCGCCGCCCCCGTTGCACCATGAGGGGCGATCGGTACGAGCCGACCGCGGTGACGAGGCAATCGGTACGAGAGGGAGTGTGGGTCCGGTGGACGTCCGGGGCACGGTGGCGGCGGGTTTCGAGCCGGTCAGGGACGCGTTCCTGCGCAACTTCGAGCAGCGCGGGGAGCGCGGCGCGGCGGTCGCGGTCTACCGGGACGGCAGCAAGGTGGTCGACCTGTGGGCGGGCGCCCGGGACGCCGACCATGGCTCTGCGGGCCCCGAGGGCTCCGAGGCCCCTGACGGCTCTGCGGGCTCCGGCAACGGCGTGCCGTGGGCCGTGGACACCGCGCAGGTGGTGCGCTCGGCCACGAAGGGCGTCGCCGCCGCCGTACCGCTGCTGCTGCACCAGCGCGGGCTGCTCGACCTGGACGCTCCGGTGGCCACGTACTGGCCGGAGTTCAAGGCGGCGGGCAAGGAGCGGGTGACCGTACGGCAGCTGCTCGCGCACCGCGCGGGCGTGCCGGTGCTCGACCGGCCGCTGACCCTCGCCGAGGCGGTCGACCTGCCGACGGCGACGGCCGCGATAGCCGCCCAGGCGCCGTTCTGGGAGCCGGGCACCGCGCACGGCTACCACGCGCACACCTTCAGCTGGCTGCTGTCCGGGCTCGTGCACCGGGTGACCGGGCGGACGATCGGCACCTGGGTCGCCGAGGAGATCGCCCGGCCGCTCGGGCTCGACCTGTGGATCGGGCTGCCGGAGGCGGAGGCGCACCGGGTCGGGCGGCTCGGCCCGGTCGAGGAGATCGAGCCCGCCGACAGCCCGGCGCTGCGGCTGCGGCCCAAGCCGGCGGTGACGGTGGCCTATCAGGACCCCGGGTCGCTGACCCGGCGGGCGTTCGCGGTGATCGAGCCGCGCCCCGACGAGAACGATCCGGTGTACCGGGCGGCCGAGCTGCCCGCTTCGGCGGGGGTCGCGACCGCCCGGGCGCTGGCCCGCTTCTACGCGGCGACGCTCGGCCCGGTGGACGGCGGGCCGCGCCTGTTCGCGCCCGCGACCCTCACCCTCGCCAGGACCGAGGAGTCGGCCGGGCCCGACCGGGTCCTGGTCGTCGGCACCCGCTTCGGCCTCGGCCACATGCTGCACGGCCCGGCGTCCCCGCTGCTCGGCCCCGGCTCCTTCGGGCACCCGGGCCGGGGCGGCTCGCTCGGCTTCGCCGACCCCGACACGGGCATCGCCTTCGGCTACGTCACCAACGGGATGCGCAAGACGGTCACCGCGGACCCGCGCGCCCAGTCCCTGGTCCGGGCGGTGCGGGCCGCGCTGGCGTGACGCCGGGCGGGTGACCGCCGGTACCGCCCGGGGTCAGCGGGCCGTCCAGAACTGGTCGGCCCAGCCCTCGCACGGGTACTGGAAGACCCGGCTGCCGTTCTCGAAGCCCTGCGCGACCAGGCACATGCCGCTGTTGACGTTCTTCAGCTGGAACTTGTCGGGGTTTCCGGCGGCCGGGACCTTCTTCCAGAGCTGGTCGGCCCAGGGCCCGCACTCGTACTGCTCGGCGCCGGTCCCGTTCTCCATCCCGCGCACGATCAGGCACTTGCCGCTGTTGGCGTTCTTCAGCCGGTAGCCGCCGCCCTGGGGCCGGTCGAGGTAGGTCGTGTCGAACACCCACCGCTGGTCGGCCCAGGGGCCGCACTCGTACTGCTCGGCGCCGGTCCCGTTCTCCATCCCGCGCACCAGCAGGCAGTGCCCGCTGTTGGCGTTCGTGACGCTGAACTCCGACTCCGCGGCCCCGGCGGCCCCGCCCGCGGCGACGACGGTGGTGACGGCGAGCGCGGCGGTGGCCAGCGCGGAGCCGACGATGCGCGACCTGATCATGGATCCCCCTCGGTTCACGACAGCAAGATGATCTTGATGTCCCGATCAGGACCATAGGGGGCGAGGGTCGGACAACGGAACCCAGTTCAGGATGTGAGGGGACACCCTCCGGTTCCGGCGCGGTCGTGCGGTCAGGGGGCGGGCGGTCAGGGGCGGGCGGTCAGGGGGCGGGCGGTCAGGGGGCGGGCGGTCAGGGGGCGGGCGGTCACGCCGGGGCGAGCCGACTCGTGAACCCGGCGGAGCGCAGCCGCTCGTAGGCGTCCGTGACGTCGGCGGGGACGGGCAGCTCGATCATGAAGCCCCGCTCGGGGTAGACCATGAGTCGTTGAACGGCTCCGACCAGCATGTCCAGGACGAGTTTCGGGTCCCCGATCGACTCCGCGTAGGCGTCGAGCGACATCGGGGAGGACGCGCAGAGGAACTCCACCCCCGGCCACGCGCGCCGGGCCGTGGCGTACGCCCTGCGTTCCTCGTACGGCTTGCTGATCAGCAGCGCGGACGAGACGTCCACGCCGTGCTCGGTGAGCAGGGCCCGGGTGAAGGCGATGTTCTCGCCGGTGTTGCGCGCCCGCGGCTCGACCAGCACGGCCGAGGCAGGGACACCGGACGCCAGTGCCCGCTCGCGGTAGTGCTCGGCCTCGCCGCGCGGCATCCGGTCGACGGTGGTGCGGCTGGTGGCCCCGGTGAAGACGATCAGGGGGATCAGACCGCGCCGGTAGAGGCCGACGGTCACGTCGGCCACGCCGAGGTCGTGACTGCCGAGCCCGATGCCCACCGAGCACGCGCGCGGGGCGTGCCCCATCCGCTGGAAGTCCCAGAGCAGTTGGGCGTCGGCCCGGTGCGGGGCGGGGATCACTCCGTGCCTCCGGTGGCGCTGTCGGGAACCTGGAACTCGTACGTCCACGAGAAGCGGGTCGCCGCGTGGACGCCGATCGCGAACTCGACGACGGTGCCGTCGGCCGTGCACGTCGTCCGGTACAGCTCCACCACCCACTCCCCGGGAGCCAGTTGGAGTCGTGCACCCTCCTCGGTGGTGGCTGCCCTGGCGTGCAGCTCCTCGCGCATGTGGTCGATCTCGTACCCCGCCTCGTACAGCACGCGGAACCCGCCACCTCGGCCGGCGGGGCCGGGGGCCGGGTCCACGAGCCGCGTTCCCTCGACGTGTTCGGGCAGGTAGTAGCTGGTCAGGGAGTGTGTCGGCTGAGTGCCTTCGCGCACGAGGCGGGCTCGCGCGTACACCTCCGTGCCCTCGGCGATCCCGAGCGCCGCCGCCACGACGGCGGATGCCGGTACGCGCTCGACCGTCTGGGTCTGCTCGCCGCGTCGGTAGGTGCGTCCGGAGGCGACGCGATCGGCGATGAAGGCGACTTCGTCGCCGTCTCGCCACTTCGCCTTGTCGTAGCGGGTGATCCCTAGTCGCTTGAGAGGGTGCCGCTGTCGTACGACGGTGCCGTGTCCGCGTGAGGAGCTGACAAGGCCCTCCGCCTCCAGGGCCTTGTAGGCGGCGTGCACCGTCGACTTCGATCCTTCGCCCGCTTCGACGAGTTCCCGGATGTGCGGGAGCCGTTCACCGGGTGCGTAGGCGCCGCTCCGGATGCGCTCGGCCAGCCGGTCGGCCAGCTCGCGCCACTTGGGTGTCACACGGGCTCCTCTCGCCGCCTGCTCGCGGACCGGTGGGGCATCTCCGATCGGCAGGGGGTGGGGAAGGTCGTCTGGGCCGAACTGCGCGGGGTCGCGGTCGGTGAGGGAGGGGGAAGGGTCGGTCAGCTCGCGTAGAGCATCAGGCCGATGCCCACCACCATCAGGCCCGCCGCCGCGACGCGGGGGCCGCCGAAGCGTTCCTTGAAGAGGAGGGCGCCGATGGCCGCGCCGACGATGATCGAGGATTCGCGGAGGGCGGCGATCGGGGCGAGCGGGGCCTTGGTCTGGGCCCAGAGGACGAGGGCGTAGGCCAGGACCGACATGGCGGCGGCCAGCAGGCCGCGGGCCGCGTACGGGCGGAGTTGGGGGAGGAGGTCGGAGCGCAGGCGGTAGGCCGCGTACGCCGGGATGGCGAGGCCCTCCACCAGCATCAGCCAGGCGATGTAGCCGAGCGGGGTGCCCGAGGCGCGGACGCCGATGCCGTCGACGACCGTGTACGCGGCGATCGACAGGCCCGTCGCGCCCGCCGCGAGCAGGGCCGGCCAGTGCGGCTTGGCGCCCTTGCCGCGGATGCCCCACAGGGCGAGGCCCGTCAGGCCCGCCGAGGCGATGGCCACGCCCGTGAGCTGGCCCGCGTCCGGGATCTCGCCGACGAACACGGCGGCGAGCAGCGTCACCACGAGCGGCGCCGTGCCGCGGGCGATCGGATACATCTGGCCGAAGTCGCCCAGCGCGAACGACTTCATCAACAGGATGTAGTACGCCACGTGCAGCAGCGCCGAGGTGATCAGGTACGGCCAGGCCGCCGCGTCCGGCACCGGCGTGAAGCAGGCGCCGACCGCGCCGATCAGCAGACCGCCGCCGGATATCAGGGTGAAGGAGATCAGCTGGTCCGTGATGCGCGCGGCGATCGCGTTCCAGGTCGCGTGCGTCACCGCGGCGAGCAGCACCGCGACGGCCACCAGAGGGGTCACGCCGTACGCTCCCTGACGTCCACGAGCACGCCGCCCGCCTGCGCGATCAGCGTCGCCGGGTCCAGCGCGAACACCGTGTGCGGGTCGCCCGCCGCCGCCCACACCACCGCGTGGCCGAGCAGCCCCCGGTCCGCGAGCACCCGCGTCGCCGTGCGGTGCCCGAACGGCGGGACGCCGCCGATCGCGTACCCCGTCGTCTCCCGGACCACCCGCGCGTCGGCGCGCGTCACCTCGCCCGCGCCCAGCTCACGCCGTACCGACTCCACGTCCACCCGCGAGGAACCGTCCATCAGGACCAGGACCGGCACCCCGTCCGCCGCGAACACCAGCGACTTCACGATCTCCGCGACCTGGCAGCCGATGGCCTGCGCGGCCTGCTGCGCGGTGCGGGTCTCGTCGGGGAAGCGGCGGACCTCCACGTCGAGGCCCCGCTCGCGCAGGGCCTCCGCGAAGAGGGGGTGGGCGAGTTCGTACGACGTCGTCATGCGCGCACGCTAGCGGGTCGATGTAAACGCCACACGAACTTCCGGGTGGAGGGCCCACCGGGTGTCCGGTCGCGGTCGGTCCGCGGTCAGTCCGCGTTCAGGACCGACGCCACGATCGGGCCCGCCGCCGTCGCCCCGTGGCCCGCGCCCTCCACGAAGGCCGCCGCCGCCAGGTCGTCCGCGAAGCCCGTGAACCACGAGTCCGACGTCGCCTGCCCGTCGACCTCCGCCGAACCCGTCTTCGCGCCCTTGTCCCCGCGCACCGAGGCCATCGCGCCGGTCGCCGTGCCGTAGCCCGCCGTCGCCGTCGTCCGCATCATGTCGCGCAGCTGGCGCGCCACCGAGGCGGGCAGCTTGCGCTCGGCCTCCGCGAACTGGCGGTCGTCGACATCGGCCGCGACCAGGTACGGCTGCCGGAACACGCCCTCCTTCGCGGTCGCCGTGATCGACGCCATGTTCAGCGGGTTCATCTGGACCGTGCCCTGACCGATGTACTGCGCCGCCGCCTCGCCGCCGGTCTCCGCCGGGATCGAACCGTCGACGGACCGGATCCCGGTCTTCCAGTCGAGGCCGATGCCGAAGACCTCCTTGGCCTCCTTGCCGAGGGCGGCGTCGTCCTTGACGTCGTCGATCTTCTTGATGAAGGCGGTGTTGCAGGAGCGGGCGAAACTCTCCTTGAAGGGCGCGTTGTTCAGCGAGAAGCCCTCCAGGTTCCGGATCGTCCGGCCGTAGTACAGCGCGCTCGGCGGGCACTCGGCGGCCTGGTCCGGCTTGACCAGGCCCTTCTCCAGGAGGAGCGCCGCCGTCACGATCTTCAGCGTGGAGCCGGGCATCTTCTTGCCCTCGAACGCGGCGTTGAAGCCGTTCGCCGGGCTGTTCGCGACCGCCCGCACGGCGCCCGTCGACGGCTGGACCGCGACCACCGACGCCGAGCCGAACCGCTTCACCGCCCGCTCGGCCGTCGCCTGCACATCGGCGTCGATCGTCGTCCGGACCTTGCCCGCCTCGCCCTTGGCGAGGGTGAGGAGCGTGGTGTCGGGCACGCCCTCCTTGCCCGCGTCGACGACGACCTCGACGCCCGGCTTGCCGCCCGCCGTCGCGCCGTACCGCTCGCGCAGCTGGGCGAGGACCGGGCCGAGCGAGGGGTACGTCTCCGCCGTCAGGACCCGGCCCTTGCGGTCCAGGGCCTCGATCTCACCGGTCTTCGCGCCGCCCGTGCGGAGCGAGGCGCCGACGGTCAGCTTCGGGTGCACCACGGTCGGCGTCCAGCCCACCAGCGGCCGGCCGGTGGTCTGCCCGCGCACCACGGTGAGCCGCGAGGTGTACGTCCAGGGCTTGGTGACCCCCTGGTACGTGACGGTCGCCTCGACCGTGAACGGCACCGTGGTGCCGGTCGCCGGGCCCGGGGTGATCGTGGCCCGCGACACCTTGGCCTCCTCGCGGAAACCGAGCAGCGCGGGGCTCGCGTTCACCGGGTCGGTGGTGAGCTGGGCGGCCCGGTCGGCCTCGCCCGCGGCCCAGGCGGCCAGGAAGTCCTTCGAGGTCGCGGTCACCTCCTCGGCGGTGACGGGCCCGGACTTCTTGGCGGCGGAGTCGCTCGTGCTGTTGGCGCCGGTGGACGAACCTCCGGTGACGCCCGTCCAGAGGTTGTAGCCCCCGTATCCGATGCCGCTCGCGACGACGACGAAAACGCCGCCGATGATGCCGACCTTGACTCCACTGCGCATGACCGCGGTCCCTCCCCCAGGTGTGGTGCCCCTGAGGCAGCGTAAGCGTCAGGCGTGAACGGGGGGACGGTTGTGACCGGATAGCGATCGGAAAGCGACCTGGGGGGCCGGTTTTCTTGGCCCGGGGGCCCGGGGAGGGCCGGGGGCCGGGGGAGTGGCGCTGGCCCTCCCCCCCCGGGGCCCCGGGTCAGCCGCAGAAGGGGATCGTGCCGATGTTCCTGGCGTACCGTGCCGCGATCCAGCCGCGGCCGTTCGCGAGCTTGTACCAGAGGTCGTTGCCGTTGACGTTCTCGCCCTTCACCTTGCAACTGATGCGCACGATGGTGTCGGTGGCGACGGTGCCGGTGACGGTGTGACGGCGGTGGGGGCCGCTGTGGACGGGGAGCCGGTCGCGGGAGACGATCCGGGCCTTGTGGACGTTGTCGGTGCAGTTGGTTCCGCAGGTGCCGGGGTCGCCCTTGGGGCCGGTCGGCCCCTTGGGGCCAGTAGGGCCGGTAGGGCCGGTGGGTCCAGCCGGTCCGGTGGAGCCTGTCTGGCCCTTGGGGCCGGACGTGCCGGTCGGGCCGGTGGGGCCTGTGGGGCCTGTTGTTCCTGTGTCGCCGGTCGGTCCGGTGGTACCTGCGGGACCCGTCGGACCGGTCGCGCCCGCTGCGCCAGTGGCACCTGTGCTGCCTGTCGCTCCGGTGGCGCCCGCCGGGCCGGTGGGCCCCGTGGCTCCTGTTGCTCCTGCGGTGCCCGTTGGGCCAGTGGGCCCTGTGGCTCCGGTTGCTCCTGTGGCCCCGGTGGGGCCTGTTGCGCCAGCCGTACCCGTTGCGCCCGTAGGACCGGTCGCTCCGGTGACCCCGGCCGTACCCGTTGCGCCCGTAGGACCGGTCGCTCCGGTGACCCCGGCCGTGCCGGTGGCGCCCGTTGGTCCCGTCGCGCCGGTGGGTCCGGTGGCTCCCGTCGCGCCGGTGGGCCCGGTCGGGCCGGTGGTGCCCGTGGCACCCTCGGCTCCTGTGGCGCCCGTCGAACCCGTTGCTCCGGTCGTGCCTGCGCTTCCTGTGGGGCCTGTTGCGCCGGTCGGACCCGTGGCTCCCGTTGCCCCCTTCGCGCCAGCCTCTCCGTCAGCGCCGGTCGCTCCCGTAGCGCCGGTCGGTCCGGTCGGGCCCGTGGTCCCGGCGGATCCGTTCGCACCTGTGGCGCCGGTGGGACCCGTCGCCCCGGTCGGCCCCGTCGCGCCAACAGCGCCAGTTGCTCCCGTGGCCCCGGTAGCCCCGGTAGCCCCGGTAGCCCCGGTGGCTCCTGCCGCACCTGCGGCTCCGGTCGGGCCCGTCGCGCCGCTGGCGCCCGTTGCGCCGGTGGCTCCCGTCGGACCGGTCGCCCCGGCCGCGCCCGTGGCTCCGGTCGGTCCCGTCGCTCCAGTTGGGCCAGTGGCCCCGGCTGCCCCCGCCGTTCCGGTCGCGCCCGTGGCTCCTGCGGCCCCCGTTGCCCCTGTGGCTCCCGTTGGGCCAGTGGCCCCGGCTGCCCCGGTCGCCCCAGCAGCGCCCGTGGCTCCTGCCGCGCCTGTGGCCCCAGTTGCCCCCGTCGCGCCGCTGGCGCCCGTTGGCCCCGTGGCTCCGGTCGCTCCCGTCACCCCCGCCGCACCGGTAGGGCCCGTCGCCCCGGCCGCGCCCGTGGCCCCGGTGGCTCCAGCAGCTCCTGCCGCACCTGTGGCCCCCGCCGCACCGGTAGGACCCGTCGCCCCGGTCGGGCCAGTAGCCCCCGTCACCCCCGCCGCACCGGTCGCGCCCGTCGCTCCCGTCGCCCCCCGCACCGGCGTCACCACCGCGAACACCGCCGGCGACGCCGTGTACCCGTTCTCGAACACCCACCGCCCCTCCAGCGTCGTCCCCTCCGGCGCCGCCGCGTCGACCTTCAGGACGACCGCCAGGCGGGTCGTGGAGCTGGCAGGGAAGGTGTAGGCGCCGGTGGAGGGGCAGGTCAGGAGGGTGTTGTCGGTCGAGGCCGTGCAGGTGATCGAGCCCTGGGCGTCGTTCCAGTAGTAGCGGGACTCGGCGAAGGTCGTCTGGGTCGGGGCCGTGATCCGGAAGGCGTTGATCGACGCGGCGCCGGTGCCGTTGCGGGCCAGGAGGGTCGCGCGGCCCGTCGCGCCGGGGGCGATCGTCGGGACGTACGGCTGGCTGAAGGTGATGTTCGAGGCGTCGGCGAAAGCCAGTGGCGGCAGCGGCGTCAGGAGCGTGCCCGTGGCGAGGGCGGCGACCGTTGCCGCGCGCAGGTGCCTCGTACCGAATCGGTGGGGGGAGCGGGACATCGGCGGGGATCCCTTCGGACCGTCCTCGTCGGACGGGAACGGACGGGAGCCGGACCGGACGGACGGGCCGGCCGGAGGCGTGGGGTGGCAGAGCTCCCCGAAGGAACTCGTCCGACGAGATGATCAGATGTCCGACCCTCTCCGGTCCCCGCGCCACGCCCTCCGGTGCCCCGAACAACCCCGCGCGGAGCACCCCGAACCAGTTCGGAGCACTCCGCGCGGATCGGGCACGGAACCATTCGCCGGAATGACCGGATCATCAGGACCATCAGGATCATCCGGATCGTCGCCGAAAAGCGACCGCCGCGACTGTTTTTCCTTACACCCAGGTGTCCAGCCACATCCGATTCCGCCAGGCGTCGATGGGAATCGCCTGCCCGGTGTACAGCGGCCAGAAGTAAATGAAATTCCAGACGATGAGCAGCACCAGCACGCCCGCCGCCACCGCACCGAATGTGCGCCGTCTCTCCGAGGATCCGGCCGGGCCCACCATCGCCCCCAGCATCATCGCCACCGCGAGACACAGGAACGGGACGAACACCACCGCGTAGAAAAGGAAAATGGTGCGTTCCTGGTAGAGGAACCAGGGCGCCCAGCCCGCCGCGATGCCGCACGCGATCGCGCCCGCCCGCCAGTCGCGGCGGAACACCCAGCGCCACAGCACGTACAGGATCGCGAAGCAGGCCGCCCACCACAGGAGCGGGGTGCCGAGGGCCAGCACCTCCTGGGCGCACTTCTCCTTGGCGTCGGCCGGGCAGCCCGCGGTGCCGGGGGACGGGGACTCGTAGAAGTACGAGACCGGGCGGCCCAGGACGATCCAGCTCCACGGGTTCGACTCGTAGGTGTGCGGGGTGCTCAGGCCGACGTGGAACTTGTAGACCTCGGTCTCGTAGTGCCACAGGCTGCGCAGCCACTCCGGCAGCCAGCTCCAGGTGCCGCCGCCGGTCACCCGGTCCTGCTCGGCCGCCCAGTGCCGGAAGTAGCCGCGGTCGGTGAGGATCCAGCCGGTCCAGCTCGCCACATAGGTGGCGACGGCCACCGGGACCACCGACACGAACGCCGGGATCAGATCGCGCCGGGCGACCGTCGCGTACGGGCGGACCGCACCGGCCATCCGCCGCGCGGCGACGTCCCACAGGACGGCCATCAGACCGAACGCGGCCATGATGTAGAGGCCGTTCCACTTGGTGCCGGCGGCCAGGCCGAGCATCACGCCCGCCGCGAGCCGCCACGGCCGCCAGCCGAGGCCGAGGGTCGCCGCGACGGCGGCGTCCGGCCGCAGCAGCGGCTTCCCGCCGGGCCCGGTCTCGCCGTCCGGGTCCGTCGGCAGCCCCGCGATCAGCCGGGCCCGCGCCCGGTCCCGGTCGACGACCAGGCAGCCGAAGGCGGCGAGCACGAAGAACATCAGCACCTGGTCGAGCAGCGCGGTGCGGCTCATCACGAAGTGCAGGCCGTCGACGGCGAGCAGCAGGCCCGCCAGGCAGCCGAGGAAGGTGGAGCGGAACAGGCGGCGGCCGATCCGGCACAGCATCAGCACCGACAGGGTGCCGAGCAGCGCCACCATGAAGCGCCAGCCGAACGGCTCGAAGCCGAAGAGCTTCTCGCCGATGCCGATGATCCACTTGCCGACCGGCGGGTGCACCACATAGCCGGGGTCGGTCGGCACGAGCACCGAACCCGGATCGGTCAGGATCGACTTGTCGATGTCCTTCGGCCAGGCGCCCTCGTAGCCCTGGTTGATCAGCGCCCAGGAGTCCTTGGCGTAGTACGTCTCGTCGAATATCACCGCGTGCGGTTTGCCGAGGTTCCAGAACCGCAGCACGCCCGCGAGCAGCGCGACGAGCAGCGGGCCGGTCCAGGCGGCGGCCCGCCACAGCCGTTCGGCGAGGTGCGGCGGGACGCCGAGCAGCGACCACACCCGCGGCGAGGGCCGGGTGTACGGCGGGTCGAGCCGTTCCCGCAGGCCGACGGCGAGCGGATCGACGGCGCGGCGGCCGAAGGCACGGCCGGTGCCACGGCCCGGGCGGTAGCCGAAGTGGCGCAGTCTGCGCTCCCAGGAGGAGGGCGGCGCGGGCTCTGCCACGGTCGGTGCCACGGGGTGCGGACCCTCCAGGGCCTCGGGTGCGGTACTGGTCACCGCGCCATCGTAGGGAACGCTCCTGTGCGCGTCGCCCGTCCGGGCCGGGTCCGGGCCTGGGCAGGGGCCGGGTGGGGGCCAGGCAGGGGCTGGGTACGGGCTCGGCTCCGGGCTCGGCTCCGGGCCCGCGTCCGACCCCGCCCGGTCCGGGTCCGGGCCGGGTCCGGTCCGGGTCCGGGCTGGGTGGAGCACCGGCCGGGCTGCGAGGATGACCCTTGTGACAGGAACGCTGGTACTCGCAGGGACCCCCATCGGCGACATCGCGGACGCCCCGCCGCGGCTCGCCACCGAGCTGCAGAACGCGGACATCGTGGCCGCCGAGGACACCCGCCGACTGCGCGGGCTGACCCGCGCGCTCGGTGTGCACACCTCGGGCCGGGTGGTGTCCTACTTCGAGGGCAACGAGGCCGCCCGCACCCCCGAGCTCGTCGAGGCGCTGGCCGGCGGGGCGCGGGTGCTGTTGGTCACCGACGCGGGCATGCCGTCGGTGTCCGACCCCGGCTACCGGCTGGTCGCCGCCGCCGTCGAGCAGGACATCAAGGTGACCGCGGTGCCGGGCCCGTCCGCCGTGCTCACCGCGCTCGCGCTGTCCGGGCTTCCGGTGGACCGCTTCTGCTTCGAGGGCTTCCTGCCCCGCAAGGCCGGCGAGCGGCTGAACCGGCTGCGCGAGGTCGCCGCCGAGCGCCGCACCCTCGTCTACTTCGAGGCCCCGCACCGCCTCGACGACACCCTCGACGCGATGACCGAGGCGTTCGGCGCCGAGCGCCGCGCCGCCGTCTGCCGGGAGCTGACCAAGACGTACGAGGAGGTCAAGCGCGGGCCGCTGGGCGAGCTCGCCGCGTGGGCGAAGGAAGGGGTACGGGGCGAGATCACCGTCGTCGTCGAGGGCGCCCCGGAGACCGGGCCCGCCGAGCTCGACGCCGAGGAGCTGGTGCGCCGGGTGCGGGTGCGCGAGGAGGCGGGGGAGCGCCGCAAGGAGGCCATCGCGGCGGTCGCGGCCGACGCGGGCCTGCCCAAGCGGGAGGTGTTCGATGCCGTCGTCGCGGCAAAGAACGCGGCCGCGCCGGGCCCCGGAAACGGTAAAGGGCTAATCTGAAAGGCAAAGCGGAAACCGCACGGCGGGGCCGCTCGAAGCCCTTTGGGCAAGGAAACGCCAAACTGCGTTCATGGTTTCTCCGGCGCTGATGCGCTCGGGCCCGAAAAGGCGTCCACTGGTTCAGTGGAGAGGAGCTGGAATGACTGAGATCACCGGCACCGGAACGCCCGTCGTGCATGAGGCGTATGCCTTCGCGTGCATGAGATGCGGATACGGCTGGGAGCAGGCGTACGAGATAGCGCACCATGTCGACGCGCACGGGAACCCCTTCGTCGTCTACACGGCGGACGGCCAGCGGGTCCCGTCCCCGCTGTCCCGGCCGACCTGCATGAACTGCGGAAGCCACGTCGTGCGGATCATGCGGTCGGGCATGGTGTCGTCGGTGCTCCAGATGGCCGCCGCGCGCGAGCACCACGGGCGCGGGGCGAGAGCGACGAAGCCGGTGTCCCCGGCGGGGCCGATCGGGCAGGAGCTGACCGAGGACGTCCCGGCCGGGGGCGAGGAGCCGCCGCCGGTCCCGCACCACTGGCACCTCTCCGACCTGCTGCACCCGTTCCGCGCCCGGAAGTGACCGGCGGAAGTGACCGGCGGGAGACCGGCGGGAGACCGTGAGGGCCCCGGCACCGCCGCGCGGTAATCCCCGCGCGGCGGCGCTCGGGGCCCTCGTACGATCGTGGTCATGACTGCCAAGGACGCCCCGCCGCCGCTGCCCGAGCCCCTGCTGGTCCCGGTCGCGGACTCGCACACCCACCTCGACATGCAGTCCGGCACCGTCGAGGAGGCGCTCACCAAGGCCGCCGCCGTCGGCGTCACCACGGTCGTCCAGGTCGGCTGCGACGTGAAGGGCTCCCAGTGGGCCGCCGAGACCGCCGCCGCCCACGAGAACGTCCACGCGGCCGTCGCCCTGCACCCGAACGAGGCGCCCCGGATCGTGCTGGGGGACCCCGATGGCTGGTCACGGCAGGGTGCCAGGGCCGGGGGCGGGGACGCCGCGCTCGACGACGCCCTGGCCGAGATCGACCGCCTCGCCGCCCTGCCGTACGTCCGCGCCGTCGGCGAGACCGGCCTCGACACCTTCCGCACCGGCCCTGAGGGCATGGCCGCGCAGGAGCGTTCCTTCCGCGCCCACATCGAGATCGCCAAGCGCCACGGCAAGGCCCTGGTCATCCACGACCGCGAGGCCCACGAGGACGTGCTGCGGGTGCTCGACGAGGAGGGCGCCCCCGAGCGGACCGTCTTCCACTGCTACTCCGGCGACGCCGCCATGGCCGAGATCTGCGCCGCCAAGGGCTACTACATGTCCTTCGCGGGCAACGTCACCTTCAAGAACGCCCAGCCGCTGCGCGAGGCCCTCGCCGTCGCCCCGCTGGAGCTCGTCCTGGTCGAGACCGACGCCCCGTTCCTCACCCCCGCGCCCTACCGGGGCCGCCCCAACGCCCCGTACCTGATCCCGGTCACCGTCCGGGCGATGGCCGCGGTCCGCGGGATCACCGAGGAGGAGCTGGCCGGGGCGATCGCCGCCAACACCGCCCGCGCCTTCGACTACTGACCGGTCCCCGATCCAGGGTCACCGATCGATAACGGTTACGTGAGGTAGTCGAGTCGTTTTGGAGAGTGACGGGCGCTGCCGCTAGGGTCGCGGCCTCGTGAGCACCTCTCATCGGTCCGGCGCCCGACGGCGCAAGGCGAACCCGCCCGCCGACGGCCTGCGCCGGATCGTCCCGCAGGCCCTCGTCGTCGCGTTCCTGGCCGGCGGCACCAGTGCCTTCGTCGCCAACGACAAGGCGGTGAAGCTCTCCGTCGACGGCGTCCCCCGCACCCTGCACACCTTCGCCGACGGCGTCGACGAACTCCTCGCCGCCGAGGGCCTCGCGGTCGGCGAGCACGACATCGTCGCCCCCGCCCCCGGCACCGACCTCGCCAGCGGCGACGAGATCGTGGTCCGCTACGGCCGCCCCGTCGCCCTCACCCTCGACGGCCGCCGCCGCGAGGTGTGGACCACCGCCCGCACCGTCGACGGCGCCCTGCGCCAGCTCGGGGTGCGCGCCGAGGGCGCCTATCTGTCGGTGTCCCGGTCCGCGCCGATCTCCCGGCAGGGCCTCGCCCTCGACGTCCGCACCGAGCGCGCCGTCACCTTCCTCGCCGACGGCCGCGAGCGCACCGTCCGCACCAACGCGGCCACCGTCCAGGAGGCCGTCGAGGAGGCCGGGATCACCCTCAGCGGCCAGGACACCACCTCCGTGCCGCTGGACTCCTTCCCGCGCGACGGCCAGACCGTCACCGTGCTGCGGATCACCGGCACCCAGGAGATCCGCGAGGAGCCGCTGCCGTTCGCCGTCGAGCGCACCCGCGACCCCGAGCTCTTCGCGGGCACCGAGGTCGTCGAACGGCAGGGCGCGCCGGGCGTCCGCCGGGTCACGTACGCGCTGCGCACCGTCAACGGGGTGCGGCAGCGGCCACACCGGGTCCGCGAGGAGATCGTCCGGGAGCCGGTCGCCCAGCGGATCCGGATCGGCACCCGCCCGCTGCCCACCTCGGTCGCCGGGGCCGACGGCCTGAACTGGGCCGCGCTCGCCGCCTGCGAGTCCGGCGGCAGGCCGGGCGCCGTCGACCCGTCCGGCACCTACGGCGGGCTCTACCAGTTCGACCCCGGTACGTGGCGCTCGCTCGGCGGCAGCGGCGTCGCCCAGGACGCGCCCGCCGGTGAGCAGACCTTCCGGGCGAAGAAGCTGTACGTGCAGCGCGGCGCCAGCCCCTGGCCGCACTGCGGCCGCAGGCTCCACGGGTGACCGCGGCGCGGGGACCCGCCGCCACCCCGGCCCCTCGGTCGGCCGCCGTGGACCGCCCCGGACCGGTGAGGCGTGGGGCGGGCCCGCGGGCGCCCCGTAGGCTGTACCGGTGAGCACCACCACCGGCCCCGAAGGCCCCGACGCCCTCCTCGGCCCCGCAGACATCCGTGAGCTGGCCGCCACCCTGGGCGTCCGCCCCACGAAGCAGAAGGGCCAGAACTTCGTCATCGACGCCAACACCGTGCGGCGGATCGTCCGCACGGCCGAGGTGCGCCCCGACGACGTGGTCGTGGAGGTGGGGCCCGGACTCGGCTCCCTCACCCTCGCGCTGCTTGAGGTCGCCGACCGGGTGACCGCCGTCGAGATCGACGACGTCCTCGCCGCCGCGCTGCCGTCGACGATCGCCGCCCGGATGCCCGAGCGGCAGGACCGCTTCGCGCTGGTCCACTCCGACGCCATGCAGGTCCAGGAGCTGCCGGGCCCGGCGCCCACCGCGCTCGTCGCGAACCTGCCGTACAACGTGGCCGTGCCGGTGCTGCTGCACATGCTGGAGCGCTTCCCGACCATCGAGCGGACCCTGGTGATGGTCCAGGCCGAGGTCGCCGACCGGCTGGCCGCCCAGCCGGGCAACAAGGTGTACGGCGTGCCGTCGGTCAAGGCCAACTGGTACGCCGAGGTGAAGCGGGCCGGGTCCATCGGCCGCAACGTCTTCTGGCCCGCGCCGAACGTCGACTCCGGGCTCGTCTCGCTGGTCCGCAGGACCGAGCCGCTCGCCACCACCGCGACCCGCCGCGAGGTCTTCTCGGTCGTCGACGCGGCCTTCGCGCAGCGCCGCAAGACGCTCCGGGCCGCGCTCGCCACCTGGGCGGGCTCACCCGCCGCCGCCGAGACGGCGCTGGTCGCCGCCGGGGTGTCGCCGCAGGCGCGCGGCGAGGCGCTGACGGTCGAGGAGTTCATCCGGATCGCCGAGAACAAGCCGCTGTCGGCGCCCCAGCCGCTGTCGGCGTCCCAGCCGCAGTCGAAGGCCAAGGCGAAGGCCGAGGCCAAGGCGAAGGACGCCAGGTACCCCGAGGCCCCCGAGGCCGCCGAGGACGCGACGGCCGCCGAGGACGCGAAGGAGCAGGAGGCGTGAGTGCGAGCGGGAGCGCGGGCGTCACCGTACGGGTGCCCGCCAAGGTCAACGCGCAGCTCGCGGTCGGTGCCGCACGGCCCGACGGCTTCCACGACCTCGCCAACGTCTTCCTCGCCGTCTCGCTGTACGACGAGGTCACCGCGACCCCCGCCGAGACGCTGACGGTCACCTGCGAGGGCCCGGACGCCGGTCAGGTGCCGCTCGACCGCAGCAACCTGGCCGCGCGCGCCGCCGAACTCCTCGCGGCCCGCCACGGCATCGCCCCCGACGTCCATCTGCACATCGCCAAGGACATCCCGGTCGCCGGCGGCATGGCGGGCGGCAGCGCCGACGGCGCCGCCGCCCTGCTCGCCTGCGACGCCCTGTGGGGCCTCGGCACCCCGCGCGCCGAACTCCTGGAGATCTGCGCCGAGCTGGGCAGCGACGTGCCGTTCAGTCTGGTCGGCGGTGCCGCGCTCGGCGTCGGCCGGGGCGAGAAGCTGACCGGGCTGCCGGTCGGCGGCACCTTCCACTGGGTGTTCGCGGTCGCCGACGGCGGCCTGTCGACGCCCGCCGTGTACGGCGAGTTCGACCGGCTCACCGCGGGCGTGGACGTGCCCGAGCCGGTCGCCTCCCCGGCGCTGCTCGACGCCCTCGCGGCCGGTGACACCACCGCCCTCGCGGCCGCCCTCGCCAACGACCTCCAGGCCGCCGCCGTGTCGCTGCGCCCGTCGCTGACGGCGACCCTCGCGGCCGGGACCGGGGCGGGCGCGCTCGCCGCGCTGGTCTCGGGCTCGGGGCCGACCACCGCGTTCCTGGTGAAGGACGCGGAGGCCGCCGAGCAGGTCGCCGCCGCCCTGATCGCGTCCGGCACCTGCCGGACCGCGCGGGTCGCGACCTCCCCGGCGGCCGGGGCCACGATCGTCTGACCGGGCCCGGCGGCCCCGGGACCGGCCCCGGTGGCCCGCCCGGCTACCGCTTGTTCTTGGAGATCCGGGCGACCAGCAGGTTCGGGTCGGGCGCCGAAGTGGCGTAGTAGGCCGCGCTGTTCACATGGACCCGTTTGGCGTGCACGGCCAGCGAGGTCGGGTTGCGCAGTCCGTCCTTCGCGGTCAGCACCGTCTTGTGGCTGCCGTCGGGACGGACGAGCGCCACCTCGTCGCTCGGCAGCAGCGCGGCGAGCACGGTGCCGCCGTGGTGCCCGGTGAAGGCGAAGTCGTCGATCCCGGTCAGCCCGCTCGCGCGGACCTCGACCGGACCGGCGGCCCGCTCCGGCGGCGGGCCCGCCGGGATCCGCAGCAGGGTGGCCCGGTCGGTGTTGGACACCCACACCGCCCCGTCGCGGAACTTCAGCCCGTTGGCCCCGAAGCCGCCCGCCGCGGCGGCCCGCAGCGCCGCGCCCTCGGCCCACACGGCCGGGGCGCCGCCGTCCCGGGGGACGCTCCACACCACCCCGCGCGCCGAGTCGGCGACGTAGAGCGTGCCGCACTCCTCGTCCAGGGCCAGGCCGTTGGGCAGGCCGTCGGCCGGGAGCTGGGCGATCTGCTCGGGGGCGGCGCCGGGGGCGATGCGCCAGACGCCGGTCTCGGCGGTGCCGGTCGCGTAGTTCACGTACAGGGTGCCGTCCTCGGCCCGCGCGATGCCGCTGACGGCGGCGGCGCCGATCAGCGGGGTGTGCGGGTCCGCGACGGGCGGCAGGGTGGCGAGCACGGTGACGGCGCCCGTGCGGTCGACCCGGGCGACCTGCCGGGCGAAGGAGAAGGTGACGTCGGCGGAGCCGTCGGGTTCGAGGGCGATGTTCTCCGGGGCCCGCCCGGCCGCGAAGGGGAAGTGGGCGAGGACCCGCGCGTGCGAGACGGTCGGGTCGCCGCCGGACGGCGTCGCGGCGGTCGCGGTGGCGGTCGTGGCGCCGGCGGGGGCGAGGAGGGCGAGCGCGGCGGCGAGCGGCGCGGCGAGGCGGGGGAGTGCGGGCACGGTTCCTCCGGTGAGGGGTGGCTCGGTGGGTGAGCGGGTGCGGTCGGGACGAAGATGACCGGCCGTCAGGGGCGGGACCCGGTGCCCCGGCCGCCAGGTCGCCCGCCCGGTGGACCCGGCCCCGCCATCCGCACCCGCGCACGCCCACCCGTCCCGCGCGCCCCCGGGCCGTACGGGAGTCCTCGCCGCCGCCCCGTACTCATCCCCGAGTTGAGTATCCGAGCGCTCCCGCCGCCCCGCCCCGCCCGGCACCGTGCCCTGAGGGATCGGGACCGGGACCGGAATCGGGACCGGAATCGGGATCGGGATGGGGGACGGGGAATGGGAATGGGCAAGGGACTCGGCGCGCGGGAGCTCGCCGCCGCGACACCGGCGACCCGGGACCGCTATGTCGACCTGCTGCGGGTCGCCTCGCTCGGCGTCGTGGTCCTCGGGCACTGGCTGATGGCCGCGGTCACCGCCGACGGGCAGGTCGGCAACCTGCTCGCCGAGGTGCCCGCGCTCCAGCCGCTCACCTGGGTGCTCCAGGTGATGCCGGTGTTCTTCTTCGTGGGCGGCTTCTCGCACGCCCTCGCGCACCGCTCACGGCCGGGGTACGCGGTCTTCCTGCGGGCCCGGCTGCGGCGGCTGCTGCGGCCGACGATGGTGTTCATCGCGGTGTGGGGCGTGCTCGCGCTCGTCGTGCAGCTGCTCGGCGCGGACGGCGGGCTGACCGGGGTCGCGCTGCGGCTCGTCACCCAGCCGCTCTGGTTCATCGGGATCTATCTGGCGATGGTCGCGTTCACCCCGCCGCTCCTGAAGGCGCACGAGAGGTACGGCTGGGGCGCGTTCGGCGGTCTGGTCGCGGGGGCGGTCGCGGTCGACGTGCTGCGGTTCGCGGCCGGGGTGCCGTACGTCGAGTTCCTCAACTTCGCCTTCGTCTGGCTCGCCGTCCACCAGCTCGGCTTCCTGCGCGCCGACGGCATGATCCGCCGCCCCGAGCTCCTCGCCGGTGCCGGACTGCTCGGCGCGGGCCTGCTCGTGGCCCTCGGCCCGTACCCGCTGTCGATGGTCGGGATGCCCGGCGAGCAGGTCTCCAACATGGCCCCGCCGACCCTGGCGCTGCTCTGCCACGGCCTGTGGCTGGTCGGCGCGGTCGAACTCCTCAAGGGCCCCGGCGCCCGGTTCACCGCGCGGGCCCGGGTGTGGCGCGGGGTGGTCGCGGCCAACGGGATCGCGATGACCGCGTTCCTGTGGCACCTGACGGCGATGCTCGGCGTGTACGGCGCGCTCCTCGCGCTCGGCGTCCGGCTCCCGGACCCCGCGACCGGCACCTGGTGGGCCCACGTCCCGCTCCGCCTCGCCGCCGCGGCCGTCCTCACCGCGCTGCTCGTCGCCCTCTTCCGCCGCTTCGAGTCCCCCACCCCGGCCACCCCGCCCCCACCCGGCCCGGCGACCGGCACCCCGCTCGCCGCCCTCGGCATCACCCTCGCCCTGCTCGGCGTCCTCGCCCTGTCCATGACGGGCCTCGGCGGCCTCCTGGAGGGCCACGCGGCCACCCTGATAGCCGCCAGGGTGACGGCCCCGGTGGCGGTGGGGATGGCGCTGGCGGGGTGGCTGCTGGTGGAGCGGCCTACAGCTCGTCGATCCCGCTGAGATCGATGTCGATCGGGAAGGGGACGGAGAGCTTCAGCCGGTCCCGGTGGACACCGGTGGACGTGTACGTCTTCGTCACCGGGTCACGCTCGTAGACCCGTACGACCGCGCTGCTGTCGCTGTCCATCTCGACGAGCCAGAAGTGGTCGATCCCGGCGGCGGCGTACTTGTGCGGCTTGGTGTCGCGGTCCCGTGACTCGGAGTCCGGAGAGACGACCTCGACGGCCAGCACGACGTCCCCGACCGGGTACGAGGTCTGGGCGAGGCCGCGCACGGCCTCCTTGTGGACGACGAGGAGATCCGGCTCGGGACAGTTGCGGCGGTCGATGATCACAGTCATCCGACCGTCCACCCGCAGCTGCGGCGGAACACTGCTCCGCAGCCCCATGCGGAGCAGGAAGACGAGGATGTCGTGGGATCGGCGGCGCGGGCTCACGAACACCAGGCTCCCGTCGAGCAGCTCGGTGTGCGCGGGGAGGGCGGGCAGGGTGAACAGATCGTCGACGGTCCAGCCGCCCTGCGGCGGCCTCGGCCAATGCCGGGCGCACTCGTGCTCCGACCCGGTCGTCCGCTCGGCGGACACGGTTTCTCCCATGGGCGTGATTCTTCGGCTCGTCCGTCACAGCAGCCCCCGGATCCCGACCACGTCATCACAAAGAGTGACCGCGTCATCCGTCACCGCCGCCGACGTACCCTTGGGCGTCGATCGTGTGCCCCGTACCAGGAGTGAAATGGCCGTCAATCTGGTCAATGTCGAGTCCGTCACCAAGGTGTACGGCACCCGTGCGCTCCTTGACGGGGTGTCCCTGGGTGTCTCCGAAGGGGACCGGATCGGCGTCGTCGGCCGCAACGGCGACGGCAAGACCACCCTCATCCGGATGCTCGCGCGCCTGGAGGAGGCCGACACCGGGCGGGTCACGCACAGTGGCGGGCTGCGGCTCGGGGTGCTCACCCAGCACGACTCGCTCGACCCCGAGGCCACCATCCGCCACGAGGTGATCGGCGTCCTCGCCGACCACGAGTGGGCCGGCAGCGCCAAGATCCGCGATGTGCTCACCGGGCTGTTCGGCGGGCTCGACCTGCCCGGCTTCGAGAAGGGCCTCGACACCGTCATCGGGCCGCTGTCCGGTGGCGAGCGGCGCCGGATCGCGCTCGCCAAGCTGCTCATCGAGGACCAGGACCTGCTCGTCCTCGACGAGCCCACCAACCACCTCGACGTCGAGGGCATCGCCTGGCTCGCCGGGCACCTGCAGACCCGGCGCTCCGCGCTCGTCTGCGTCACCCACGACCGGTGGTTCCTCGACCAGGTCTGCACCCGCATGTGGGACGTGCAGCGCGGCGACGTCTACGAGTACGAGGGCGGCTACTCCGACTACGTCTTCGCCCGCGCCGAGCGCGAGCGGATCGCCGCCACCGAAGAGGTCAAGCGGCAGAACCTGGTCCGCAAGGAGCTGGCCTGGCTGCGCCGCGGCGCCCCGGCCCGTACCTCCAAGCCCCGGTTCCGCATCGAGGCCGCCAACGCGCTCATCGCCGACGTGCCCGCGCCCCGCGACAACACCGAACTGATGAAGTTCGCCAACGCCCGGCTCGGCAGGACCGTCTTCGACCTGGAGGACGTGACCGTCACCGCCGGGCCCAAGACCCTGCTCCAGCACCTCACCTGGCAGCTCGGCCCCGGCGACCGGATCGGCCTGGTCGGCGTCAACGGCGCGGGCAAGACCTCGCTGCTGCGCGCTCTCGCCGACGCCGCCCGCACCGACGGCGAGCAGCAGCCCGCCGCGGGCCGGATCGTCGTCGGCAAGACCGTGCGGCTCGCCTACCTCTCGCAGGACGTCACCGAACTCCCCGCGACGCTGCGGGTCCTGGAGGCCGTGCAGCAGATCCGCGACCGGGTCGACCTCGGCAAGGGCCGCGAGATGACCGCGGGCCAGCTGTGCGAGCAGTTCGGCTTCGGCAAGGAGAAGCAGTGGACGCCGGTCGGCGACCTCTCCGGCGGTGAGCGCCGCCGTCTCCAGCTGCTGCGGCTCCTGATGGACGAGCCCAACGTGCTGTTCCTCGACGAGCCCACCAACGACCTCGACATCGAGACCCTCACCCAGCTGGAGGACCTCCTCGACGGCTGGCCCGGCTCCATGGTCGTCATCTCCCACGACCGGTTCTTCCTGGAGCGCACCACCGACCGCACCCTCGCGCTGCTCGGCGACCGGGCGCTGCGGATGCTGCCGCGCGGCATCGACGAGTACCTGGAGCGCCGCCGCCGGATGGTCGAGGAGGCCGTGCCCGCCGCGACGACGGTGGCCGCCGCCCCCGGCAAGGAGAAGTCGGCCGCCGACGCCCGCGCCGCGAAGAAGGAGCTGCAGAAGGTCGAGCGTCAGCTCGACAAGGTCACCGAGAAGGAGACCAAGCTGCACGCGCAGATCGCCGAAAACGCCACGGACTTCGAGAAGGTGGCGAAACTGGACGCGGAGCTCCGGGAACTCGCTGGTGAACGCGAGGAGTTGGAGATGCGGTGGCTGGAGCTCGCCGAGGACGCGTAGAGATGTCGTAGAGGACGCATAACGACGGCATCACGGGCCGGTCCTCCCTTGGGAACAAGGGGAGGACCGGCCACTTTTGCGCCATCCCCCGAGTGGTAGAAAGAAAACCCGCTCACATCAAGGGGGAAGCGCTGATGACCCAACCGCCCAGCAACCAGCCACCGGAGGGCTTCGGCGCGCCGGACCCGAACCAGGGGCAGAACCTGCCGCCGGTCCCGCCGATGCCTCCGCAGGCACCGCCGGTCCCGCCGCAGCCGCCGCAGGCTCCGGCCCAGCCGCCCGCGCAGCCGCCCGCCGGGCAGCCGCCGCAGGCCGCCGGCCCGTACGGGTACCCGCAGCAGCCGCAACAGCCCCAGCAGCCCGGCCCGTACGGGTACCCGCCCCAGCAGCAGCCTCAGCAGCCGGGCCCCTACGGGTACCCGCAGAAGGGCGAGCAGCCCGGCCCGTACGGCTACCCGCAGCAGCCCCAGCAGCCCGGCCCGTACGGCTATCCGCAGGCGGGCCAGCAGCCCGGCCCGTACGGCGGCTACCCGACCGCCCCGATGCCGCCGGCGCCCGCGGGGGGCGGCGGCGGCAAGAACTTCTTCAAGGGCAAGCCCGGGATCATCGTCGCCGCGGCCGTCGCCGCCGCGCTCGTCATCGGCGGCGGCACCTGGTTCGCCCTCAGTGGTGACGACGACAAGAAGCCGGTCGTCCAGCCCACCCAGTCCGCCACCACCGGCCTGCCCAAGCCGACCGAGTCCGTCGACAAGGGCGACGGCAAGGGCGACGGCGAGGAGGGCGACCCCAACGACCTCAACGCCGGCCGCAAGGACGGCGAGGCGAAGATCAACTGGCTGCTCAAGAACAACGTCGACCTGCCCCGCAACGGCGCCGACGTGTACGGCCCGTGGATCGTCGGCGACGTCGTCGTCAAGGGCATGTACAAGAGCATCGACGGCTACAGCCTCGCCGACGGCGCCCCCAAGTGGCACATCGACCTGCCCTTCGACCTGTGCGCCGCGCCGCCGGAGCCCAACGCCAACGGCGTCATGGTGTTCGGCTTCAAGGACAGCGCGGGCGACCGCGCCAAGTGCCTCCAGCTGAAGCAGGTCGACCTCAAGACCGGCAAGAGCGCGTGGACGAAGTCGGTGCCCAAGCCGACCGGCCTCTTCGCCTTCTCCGACAACACCCTCACCATCAGCGGCAACACGGTCACCGCGGCCGGCTCCAGCTCCGCCTACGGCTTCTCGCTGACCGACGGCAAGCAGCTCTTCACCTCGCCCACCACCGGCTGCAAGCCGTACGCCTACGCGGGCGGCAGCAAGCTCATCGCGGCCACCAAGTGCCCGTCCGGCGACGTGAACAAGGAATCCCACGCGGTCAGCGAGATCGACCCGGCCACCGGCAAGGTCCGCTGGACCTACAAGCTGCCGCTCACCTGGGAGGTCGACCGGGTCTACTCCGTCGACCCGCTGGTCGTCTCCATGACCCAGCGCGAGCAGAAGAAGTGGTCGATCGTCGCGCTCACCGCGGCGGGCAAGCAGCGCTCCCAGATCCAGGGCGCCGCCAACGACAAGTTCGCCCCGCGCTGCGGCGGCAGCTTCGTCGTCTTCGGCAAGAACCTCCAGGGCTGCACCGGTGTCGCCGCCGACCCGAACACCTTCTACATGGCGACCGAGACCGCGTACGGCACCCCCAACGAGGTCGTCGCCTTCGACCTGGCCACCGGCAAGCCCAAGTGGCGTTCCAAGGCGCCGGGCGAGCAGTCCATGACACCGCTGCGGATGGAGGGCTCCGACGTCCTGCTGTACATCGAGCCGCGGTACGACGCGGGCAGCGCCGTCGCCACCCTCGCCCCGACCGGCGGGGCCCCCAAGGTCGTGCTCCAGGGCCAGGCGGCGGTGTCGACGGTCGAGAGCTCCTTCTACGACGCCGCGTACGCGTACGGCAACGGCACCTTCGTGATCGCCGCGGGCCGGGTCTCCGCCCCCAGCGACGCGGAGGAGAAGGAAGCCAAGACGATGATGGCGTACGGCAAGTGAGCGCCGCCCTCAGCACGTCGCCGCGCTCGCGCCGCCCGTCCCGTCCGCTTCCCGACACCGTCGAGACCTCCGAGGTGCCCACGCCATGACGCAGCCGCCGCCACCGCCGAACCAGCCCCCGGGTCCGCCCCCGGGCGGGTTCGGCGCGCCGCAGGACCCCCCGCCGGGGGGTTTCGGCGCGCCCCAGGACCCGCAGCAGCAGCCGTACGGCTACCCGCAGGCACCGCAGCAGCCGCCGCAGTACCCGCAGCAGCCGTACCCGGGGCAGCCGGGCCAGCCGGGTCAGCCCGGACAGCCGGGTCAGCCCGTGTACGGGTACCCGCAGCCCGGGCAGCAGCCGTACGGCTATCCGCCGCAGCCGCCCCAGCAGCAGCCCGGGTACGGCTACCCGACGCAGCCGCAGTACCCGGGGGGACAGCCGGTCCCGCCGGTCCCGCCGGTCCCGCCGGGCTCCGGCGGGGGGAGCGGCCGCAAGCTGTCCGCGCAGGCGCAGATCATCATCGCGGCGGTCGTCGCCGTGGTCCTGATCGTCGGCGGCGGCGTCTGGTACGCGAACTCCGGCGGTGACGGCGGCAAGAACGACGACGCCAAGGGCACCTCCGGCGCCGCCAGCGGCTCCAAGGACGGCGGTTCGGGCGGCTCCGGCGGCGGCGACGGAGGGCTCGGCGGCGGCGGTACGGAGAAGGTCCCGGCGGACCCCACGTCCACCGCCTCCTTCCAGCTGCCGCTGCCGCAGGTCCCGGACATCACCGACGTGTCCGGCTCCTGGATCACCGACAAGGCGTACGTGAAGACCGGGGTCGACTCGGTCGTCGCCTACGACCTGGACAAGGGCACCGTCCTGTGGACCCTGCCGCTGACCGGCCAGGTCTGCGGCGCCTCCCGGCAGATGACCGCCGACTTCAAGGTCCCGGTGCTCTTCGAGGCCGCCAAGCGGACCCCGCCGCGCTACCTCCAGCCGTGCACAGAGGTCGGCCTGCTCGACCTCGCCACCGGCAAGCTGGTCTGGTCGACGTCGGTGACCGGCGGCACCGGCGGCGACAAGAAGGTGACCTTCAGCGAGGTCACCGTGCACGACCGGACCGTCGCGGCCGGCGGCCTCGACGGCGGCGCGGCGTTCGACCTCGCCAACGGCAACCCGCGCTGGAAGCCGGTGGCCAACGCGGCCTCGTGCGAGGACCTCGGCTACGGCGGCGGCGCCGGCCTGGTCGCGGTCCGCAAGTGCGGCCCGTACGACAGCCCGACCGTCACCATCCAGAACCTCAATCCGATGACCGGCGCTCCCCTCTCGCAGTTCAAGATGCCGCCGGGCGTCGACTGGGCGTCGATCGTCTCCACCAAGCCGCTGGTGGTCGCCGCGAACGTCGGCGACACCGCCACCGACGGCAGCGGCATCTCGGACTTCTTCTCCATCGACGAGAAGACCGGGAAGCTGAAGGCGAAGATCACCGCCGACTCGGACCGCTACGCGGCCCGCTGCCGCTCCACCAAGGTCGAGTCCTGCACCCAGGTCGTCGTCGGCAACAACCGGCTCTACGTGCCGACCGAGGAGCACGACGGCAGCACCGGCGAGTACGCCTCCCGGACCAACGAGATCGTCGGCTTCGACCTGAACACCGGGCGGCTGACGCCGAACAAGGCCGACGCGGGCGACCGTTACACGCTGTTCCCGCTGCGCATGGACGGCGGCGACATCATCGCGTACAAGTGGCCGCCCTACGACAAGGGCGGGCAGATCGTCTCCATCAACGGCGGCACCATGAAGGCGACCACGCTGATGGAGAACCCGTCGTTCAAGGCCACCCGCGACATCGAGACCAGCTTCAGCCAGACCGGCGCGGAGTACCGCTACGCGAACGGGCGGCTGTTCGTCTCGCAGACGACGCTCAGCAAGCCGTCGAGCTCGTCGACCACCTACAAGCGCTATCTGGCCGTCGGTTTCAGGACCACCGGCTGAAGGGCTGACCGGCGCCGCCGGTGATGCGATTCTGGGGTCCCTCCGGTGGAGGGGCCCCAGTGCCGTTTCCGGGCGGGGGTGATGGGGGCCGCCGCCGCGCATGGGGCAAAGCGGGGCGGGGGAGTGTGTAGCTTGCCGGGCAGCAGGGTGGCCGGGGGAAGGCCGGCCCGGGGATGGGGGAGGAACGATGGGCGTACGCCTCATGGTGGTCGACGACCACCGCCTGCACGCGGAGGCACTGGCCTCGGCGCTGAAGCTGCGGGGGCACCGGGTGCTCGCCGCGGCGGCGCCGGTGGCCGGGGCCGCGGAGCTGGTGGTGAGCCGCGCGCCCGAGGTGTGCCTGCTCGGCACGGCCGCGCCCGCCGAGCCCGGGGTCTTCGACCCGGTGGTCCGGATCAAGCGCGAGCGGCCGCAGATCGCCGTGGTGGTGCTCGGCCCGGTGCCCTCGCCGCGCGGCATCGCGGCCGCCTTCGCCGCCGGGGCCTCGGGCTATGTGCGGCACGACGAGCGCATCGAGGGCGTCGAGCGGGCCCTGGTGAAGGCCAGGGCGGGCGAGGCGGCGGTGGCGCCGCAGCTCATCCAGGGCGCGTTCGCCGAGCTGCTCAACCCGGCCGCGCAGCCCGACGACGAGGGCCAGCGGCTGCTGCGGCTGCTGACCCCGCGCGAGGCGGAGGTGCTCGTACGGGTCGCCGAGGGCGAGGACACCCGGCTGATCGCCGCCGGGATGGCGATCGCGCCCAGCACCGCGCGCACCCATGTGCAGCGGGTCCTGATGAAGCTGGGTGTCGGCTCGCGCCTGGAGGCGGCGGCGCTCGCGGCGCGGACGGGGCTGCTCGACCGGGTGCCGATGCAGCGGCGGCCGTAGGCCCGGCCCTGGGCGGCCGGGTCCAGGGTGCGGAGTGTTGTGTCGCTCGTTGAGGTGGTGGCGTGGGGTGCGGTGTTGACCAGCGCTGTTGCCATCGATGTTTGATTGTGGTTTTTTGTGGGTGGTTCTGTTTGCCGGAGGCCGAGGAGCCGCCCGTCATGAACACCCTGAACGCCCCGCAGGTGACGAAGACCGTCCGCCGCCTCGCCGACGGGCGCGAACTGCTCTACTTCGACGCGCCCGGCCCCGCCGACGCCCGCGCCGCCGCCCCCGCCGCGGCCCCCGGGCGGGACGCCGTCGACCGCCGCACGCTCCCGCCGGTCACCTCCGCCGCCGAGATCCGCCACGACCCGCTGCTCGACGAACACGTCGCCATCGCCTCCCACCGGCAGGGCCGCACCTACCACCCGCCCGCCGACAGCTGCCCGCTCTGCCCCGCGACCGACGACCGGCACGGCGAGATCCCCGCCGCCGACTACCAGGTCGCCGTCTTCGAGAACCGCTTCCCCTCCCTCTCCGGCGAGCACGGCCGCTGCGAGGTGGTCTGCTTCACCCCCGACCACACCGCCTCCTTCGCCGACCTCACCGACGAACGCGCCGCCCTCGTCCTCGCCGCCTGGACCGACCGCACCGCCGAGCTCTCCCGGCGGCCCGGCGTCCGCCAGGTCTACTGCTTCGAGAACCGCGGCGCCGAGATCGGCGTCACCCTCGCCCACCCGCACGGCCAGATCTACGCCTTCCCGTACGTCACCCCGCGCACCGCCACCATGCTCCGCAGCGCCGCCGCACACCGCGCGCGCACCGGCCGCAACCTCTTCGACGACGTCCTCGCCCGCGAACGGGCCGGGGGCCGGGTGGTGCTCGCCGGGGAGCACTGGACCGCGTTCGTGCCGTACGCGGCGCGCTGGCCGTACGAGGTGCACCTCTACCCGCACCACCGGGTCCCCGACCTCACCGCGCTCGCCCCCGCCGCCCGCGCCGAGCTGCCCGGCCTCCAGCTGGAGCTGCTGCGCCGCTTCGACCGGCTGTTCGGCCCGGCCGAGCCGCCCACCCCGTACATCGCCGCCTGGCACCAGGCGCCGAGCCCCGGACCGGGCGCCGCGGACCCCGCCGAGTTCGCGCTGCACCTGGAGCTTTTCACCGTCCGTCGGGCCTCTGGCAAGCTGAAGTTCCTCGCGGGCACCGAATCCGGCATGGGCGCGTTCATGAACGACGTCTCGCCGGAGTCCGCGGCCGACAGACTTCGAGAGGTGGCAAGCAGTTGAGCAAGTACCTGGTGACGGGCGGGGCCGGCTATGTGGGTGGCACGGTCGCCGCCCACCTGTTGGAGGCGGGGCACGAGGTCACCGTCCTCGACGACCTCTCCACCGGCTTCCGCGAAGGCGTCCCCGCCGGGGCCGACTTCATCGAGGGCCGGATCCAGGACGCCGCCCGCTGGCTCGACGCCTCCTACGACGGCGTGCTGCACTTCGCCGCCTACTCGCAGGTCGGCGAGTCCGTCGCCAAGCCCGAGAAGTACTGGGACAACAACGTCGGCGGCACCATGGCGCTGATCGCCGCCATGCGCGCGGCCGGGGTCCGCAAGCTGGTGTTCTCCTCCACCGCCGCCACCTACGGCGAGCCCGAGACCGTCCCGATCACCGAGGCCGCGCCGACCGCGCCCACCAACCCCTACGGCGCGACCAAGCTCGCCGTCGACCACATGATCACCGGCGAGTGCGCCGCGCACGGCCTCGCCGCCGTCTCGCTGCGCTACTTCAACGTGGCCGGCGCCTACCAGGAGTGCGGTGAGCGCCACGACCCCGAGTCGCACCTCATCCCGCTCGTCCTCCAGGTCGCCCTCGGCCGGCGCGCGGCCATCAACGTCTACGGCGACGACTACCCGACGCCCGACGGCACCTGCGTCCGCGACTACATCCACGTCGCCGACCTCGCCGAGGCGCACCTGCTCGCGCTGACCGCGATGACCCCGGGCGAGCACCTGATCTGCAACCTCGGCAACGGCAACGGCTTCTCGGTCCGCGAGGTCGTCGAGACCGTCCGCAAGGTCACCGGCCACCCGGTGCCCGAGGTCATGGCCGAGCGCCGCGCCGGTGACCCGGCCGTGCTCGTCGCCGCCGCCGACACCGCCCGCGAGCGGCTCGGCTGGACCCCGTCCCGCCCGGACCTGGCGGCCATCGTCGAGGACGCGTGGGCGTTCGCCCGCGCGCGGGAGCAGCAGGAGGGGTAACCGGTATGACGGCGAGCGGTGGGCTGACGAGCGGTGCGGGTGACGGGGCCGGTGAGGCCGTGGTGGCCGGGGTGGCCGAGGAGTTCCGGGCCCTGTACGGGGCTCGGCCCGAAGGCGTCTGGGCCGCGCCCGGGCGGGTCAACCTGATCGGCGAGTACACCGACTTCAACGACGGCTTCGTGCTGCCGCTCGCCCTGCCGCACACCGCCGTCGCCGCCGTCTCCCGGCGCGCCGACGGCCTGCTGCGGCTGCACTCCCGCGATGTGCCCGGCGGGATCGTACGGCTCGACGTCGACGCGCTCCGGCCGGGCGCCGTGCCCGGCTGGGCCGCCTACCCGGCGGGCGTGCTGTGGGCGCTGCGCGAGGCCGGGCACCCGGTGCGCGGCGCCGACGTCCACCTCGCCTCCACCGTGCCCACCGGGGCCGGGCTCTCCTCGTCCGCCGCCCTCGAGGTCGTCCTCGCCGCCGCCCTCGACGAGCTGTACGGCCTCGGCCTCGGCCGCCCGGACCTCGCCCGGCTCGCCCAGCGGGCCGAGAACGCCTTCGTGGGCGTGCCGTGCGGAGTCATGGACCAGATGGCGTCCGCGTGCGCCGTCGCGGGCCACGCGCTGTTCCTTGACACCCGCGATCTCTCGTACCGCCAGGTCCCGTTCGACCTCGCCGCGCACGGGCTCGCGCTGCTCGTCGCCGACACACGGGTGAAGCACGCGCTCGGCGACGGCGCGTACGCGGAGCGGCGCGCCGGGTGCGAAGCGGGCGCGCGGGCGCTCGGTGTGCGCACGCTGCGTGACGTGCCGGACGTGCAACTGCCCGAAACGCTCGGGCGTTTGAGCGATGAAACGGTTCGTCGGTATGTCCGGCACGTGGTGACCGACAACGAGCGGGTGCGGCGGGTGATGGCGCTGCTCGACGCGGGCGAACCGGCGTCCGTCGGCGAGGTCCTGGTGGCCGGGCACGCGTCGCTCCGTGACGATCTGCGGGTCTCCTGCCCGGAGTTGGACCTGGCGGTGGCGGCGGCGGTGGGCGCGGGGGCGCTCGGGGCGCGGATGACGGGGGGTGGGTTCGGCGGGTCGGCGGTGGTGCTGGTGGCCGCCGACGAGGCGGAGAAGGTCGCGGACGCGGTGCGGGTCGCCTTCGCGAGTGCCGGGTACCGGGAGCCGCGGGTGTTCGGGGCGGTGCCGTCGGCGGGGGCGCGGCGCGTGGGGTGAGGCGGTGCGGGTGCCGCGGTGCGGCCCCCACTCACGTTCGATTCGCACGTGCGGGTGGACTCTTCCGCGATTTTGCCGCGAGCGACGGGGGGCGTGTCTAGGCTGGGCGCAGCGCCGGTGGGGGCCGGTGCTGATCAGGGGTATCGAGACCCGCCGGGTACGGCGCCCGGAGCGGGGTAACTGTCCTGGCACGGCGGCGGCCGTGCCGATGATGGCCCGCTCCCGGCGTCGTATCCGCGTCGGGCCGTTCCTCGACCACTTGGGGGTTCCGTGGCCCGGATCCGGGTTCTGGTGGTGGACGACCACCGTGTCTTCGCCGAATCGCTCGCCGCGGCCCTCGCGGCCGAGCCCGATGTCGACGTCGCCGCCGCGGGCAGCGGGTCCGCCGCCGTGCGCTGTCTCGACCGGGGTGTCGCCGAGGGGCGGCGGTTCGACGTGCTGCTGCTCGACGCCGATCTCGGGTCCGGTGACGTGGTCGAGCTGATCGGGCTGCTCCGCGAGGGCCGGGCCGGGCTGCGGGTGGTGGTGCTCGCCGAGAAGGACGACGCCGCGCGCGCCGCGCTCGCCCTGCAGGCGGGCGCCTCGGGCTGGGTCGCCAAGGACTGTTCGCTGCAACGGCTGCTCGGTGTCGTACGGGGGGTGCTGCGGGACGAGACGCATCTGCCGCCCGCGCTGCTCACCGGGGTGCTCAGGGAGCTGACGGAGGCCCGGCGGCACCGTACGGAGAGCGAGCGGCTGGTGGAGTCGCTGACCCCGCGCGAGCGGGAGGTGCTGCGCTGCATGGTGGCCGGGCTCGGCCGGAAGGCGGTGGCGGAGCGGCTGTTCCTGTCGCCCCACACCGTACGGACCCATATGCAGAACGTGCTCGGGAAGCTCGGTGTGCACTCCACCCTGGCCGCCGTCGCGCTCGCGCGGCGGGCCGGGGTCGATCCGGCCGCGCTAGCCGGGGATGTTGTCGAACGGGGCGGTCAACTGGCGTAGCAGCCCGGCCAGTTCACCGCGCTCGCCGCGGGAGAGCCGGGCCAGGATGGCCCGCTCCTGGGCGAGCAGTCCGGCCAGCGCCTGGTCGGCGCGGTCGCGGCCCTCCGGGGTGAGCCGGACCAGCACGCCCCGGCGGTCGCTGGGGTCGGGCAGCCGCTCGACCAGGCCCTTCTTGGCCAGCCGGTCGATCCGGTTGGTCATGGTGCCCGAGGTGACGAGGGTCTGGGTGAGCAGTTGTCCTGGGGAGAGCTGGTACGGCGCGCCCGCCCGCCGCAGCGAGGTCAGGACGTCGAACTCCCAGGGCTCCAGCTGGTGCTCGGCGAAGGCGAGTCGACGAGCGCGGTCGAGATGGCGGGCCAGTCGTGAGACACGGCTGAGCACCTCGAGCGGTTCCACGTCGAGGTCCGGGCGCTCGCGGCGCCATGCAGCGACCAGACGGTCGACCTCGTCCTCCATGGCGATCAGTGTAGAGGGTCTGTTGACATAAAGTCTCTTGGGTTTGAGTTTCTTGATGTCGAGAATCTTGACATAGAGATATAGTCGGCTTGACTATGGGGAAGAGACCCGGCCGGAACTCCGTTCCGCTTCGGCAACTCGTTCCAGCAAGGGGGCTTCGAACATGCATTCCGTGGAATCCGCCGCACCCACGTGGGACCCGCAGCAGTACCTCCGTCACTCGGGTCACCGCACCCGGCCGTTCCTCGACCTGCTCGCACGAATACCGCAGCTGCCGAACCAGCGGCGCCCCGCCCGGATCGCCGACCTCGGCTGCGGTCCCGGCAACGTCACCGTCCTCCTCGCCGACCGCTGGCCCGACGCGCACATCTCCGGATTCGACCTCTCGCCCGAGATGCTGGAGCGGGCCGACAAGGACTGGGCCGGCACCACCGCCGGCGGCGGCTGGATCGACTTCCGCCCCGCCGACGCCGCCCACTGGACCCCCGACGAGCCCTACGACCTGATCGTCTCCAACGCCGCCCTGCAATGGGTGCCGAACCACCCCGAGTCGTTCCCCGTCTGGCTCGACGGACTGCGGCCCGGCGGCACCTTCGCCTTCCAGGTCCCCGGCAACTTCACCTCGCCCAGCCACGCCCTCCTCGGCGAACTGTGCGAGCGCCCCGAATGGCGCGACCGGATCGGCGACCAGGGCCGCCGCTTCGTCCACATCCTGCAGCCGGTCGACTACCTGGACCGGCTCACCGCCCTCGGCTGCGAGACCGACGTCTGGGAGACCACGTACATCCAGCTGCTCCCCGGCGAGGACCCCGTCCTCGACTGGGTCAAGGGCACCGCCCTGCGGCCCGTCCTGACCGCCCTCCAGGGCGATCCGGAGGCCACCGGCGCCTTCCTCGCCCAGTACCGGGACCTGCTGCGCGAGGCGTACCCGCCGGGGCCGCGCGGCACCGCGTTCCCGTTCCGCCGCATCTTCGCCGTCGCGACGAAGAAGGAGTCCTGAATGTTAATCGCCGTCGATCATGTGCAGCTGGCCGCTCCGGTCGGCAGCGAACCGCGGCTGCGGGCGTTCTACGCGGGTGTGCTCGGCATGACCGAGATCCCCAAGCCGCCCGCCCTCGCCGCCCGCGGCGGCTGCTGGTTCGCCGCCGGAGCCGTACAGCTGCACATGGGGATCGAGGCCGACTTCAGGCCCGCGCGCAAAGCGCACCCCGGCCTGAGAGTCGGCGGAATCCACGACTACGCGGCCCGCCTGGAGAAACGCGGCGCCCCCGTGGTCTGGGACGACCACCTCCCCGGCCACCACCGCTTCTACACCGAGGACCCGGTCGGCAACCGGCTGGAGTTCCTGGAGCCGGTGGAGTGAGGGCCGCCTGAACGACGCCGTCCGAACGGCGAGGGGCGCCGCGCACCCGGTGCGCGGCGCCCCCCCCGTACACCGGGGGACGGCTCAGTTCTTGCGGTGCCCTATCAACCGCGGCTTCTGCTCCAGACCGTCCAGACCGTGCCAGGCCAGGTTCACCAGATGCGCCGCGACCTCCGCCTTCTTCGGCCTGCGGACGTCCAGCCACCACTGCCCGGTCAGCGCCACACTGCCCACCAGCGCCTGCGCGTACAGCGGCGCCAGCTTCGGATCGAAGCCGCGGGCCTTGAACTCAAGACCCAGGATGTCCTCGACCTGCGTCGCGATGTCGCTGATCAGCGACGCGAACGTGCCCGTCGACTGGGCCACCGGCGAGTCCCGCACCAGGATCCGGAAACCGTCCGTGTACCGCTCGATGTAGTCGAGCAGCGCGAACGCCGCCTGTTCGAGCAGCTCCCGCGGGTGCCCCGCGGTCAGCGCCCCCGTCACCATGTCCAGGAGCTGGCGCATCTCCCGGTCCACCACGACCGCGTACAGGCCCTCCTTGCCGCCGAAGTGCTCGTACACCACCGGCTTGGACACCCCGGCCTTCGCCGCGATCTCCTCCACCGACGTGCCCTCGAAGCCCTTCTCCGCGAACAGCGTGCGACCGATGTCCAGCAACTGCTCCCGGCGCTGCGCGCCCGTCATCCTCACCCGGCGGCCACGCCGGGGCTTCTGCTCGTTCGCGCTGCTGGTACTGCCGTCGATCGCCACGTCATCCATCATGCCGCGTCGGCGGGCACACCCCGGCGCCGGGCATCGCCCTGGCGGCGGGCGTCGATCCGCTCCTTGGCCGGCCAGCGCACGTCGTGCGCCCAGCCCAGCGCCTCGAACCAGCGGATCAGCCGCGCGCTGGAGTCGATCTGCCCGCGCAGCACCCCGTGCCGCGCCGACGTCGGGTCCGCGTGGTGCAGGTTGTGCCAGGACTCGCCGCAGGAGAGCACCGCGAGCCACCACACGTTGCCGGAGCGGTCCCGCGACTTGAAGGGACGTTTACCCACGGCGTGGCAGATCGAATTGATCGACCAGGTCACATGGTGCAGGAGCGCGACCCGCACCAGCGAGCCCCAGAAGAACCCGGTGAACGCGCCCCACCACGACATCGTCACCAGGCCCCCGACCAGCGGCGGGATCGCCAGCGACAGCAGCGTCCACAGCACGAACTGCCGGGAGATCGCCCGGATCGCCGGATCCTTGATCAGATCCGGCGCGTACTTGTGCTGCGGCGTCTGCTCCTCGTCGAACATCCAGCCGATGTGCGCCCACCACAGCCCCTTCATCAGGGCCGGCAGCGTCTCGCCGAACCGCCACGGCGAATGCGGGTCGCCCTCGGCGTCCGAGAACTTGTGGTGCTTGCGATGGTCCGCCACCCAGCGGACCAGCGGCCCCTCCACCGCCAGCGAACCCATGATCGCGAGACCGATCCGCAGCGGGCGCTTCGCCTTGAACGAACCATGGGTGAAATAGCGGTGGAAGCCGATCGTGATGCCGTGGCAGCCGATGAAGTACATCGCCGTCATCAGCCCCAGATCCAGCCAGCTCACCCCCCAGCCCCAGGCCAGCGGCACCGCCGCGAGCACCGCCAGGAACGGCACCGTGATGAACAGCAGCAGCGTGATCTGCTCGATCGAACGCTTGTTGTCCCCGCCGAGCGTGGCGGAGGGCAGATCGGGCGGCACGGACGACGACGGCGACGACGACTCCGAGGACGGTGACGTCACCTCGGGACTTGTGGTCATGGGTGTCCCCTGGGGATGAGGGTGGGGTGGGCGCGGATCCGATACGGGGCGGAAACGCGCCGTAGCTACGCTTCCGTAACCTACGGCGTCGTAAGTATGGCAGCGCCCCGGCGCGCGGCAAGAGGCCCAAGGATCGACAACAGGTCCAAGGATTGGGCCGTGGCCCGCGCCGCGAAGATGGACACCTATCCTGGGTGCGTCGGACAGCGCGGTCCGCAAGCCTCCAGTACCCCTCCAGACGTGCTCAAACACTGCAAGGAGCCGCACCTGTGAGCAGTGCCGACCAGACCTCCACCGCCAGCGCCGAGCTGCGATCCGACATCCGCCGACTGGGCGATCTGCTGGGCGAGACCCTCGTCCGGCAGGAGGGCCCGGAGCTCCTGGAGCTCGTCGAGAAGGTCCGCCGCCTCACCCGCGAGGACGGCGAGGCCGCCGCCGAGCTGCTCCGCGGCGTCGAGCTGGAGACCGCCGCCCGCCTGGTGCGCGCCTTCTCCACCTACTTCCACCTCGCCAACGTCACCGAGCAGGTCCACCGCGGCCGCGAACTGCGCGAGAAGCGCGCCGCCGAGGGCAGCCTCCTCGCCCGCACCGCCGACATGCTCAAGGACGGCGACCCCGCCCACGTCCGCGAGACGATCAAGAACCTCAACGTGCGGCCGGTGTTCACCGCCCACCCCACCGAGGCCGCCCGCCGCTCGGTCCTCAACAAGCTCCGCCGGATCGCCGCCCTCCTGGAGACCCCGGTCATCGAAGCCGACCGGCGCCGCCACGACCTCCGGCTCGCCGAGAACATCGACCTCATCTGGCAGACCGACGAGCTCCGGGTGGTCCGCCCCGAGCCCGCCGACGAGGCCCGCAACGCCATCTACTACCTCGACGAGCTGCACGCGGGCGCCGTCGGCGACGTCCTGGAGGACCTCGCCGCCGAACTGGAGCGCGTCGGCTTCGAGCTGCCCTCCGGCACCCGCCCGCTCACCTTCGGCAGCTGGATCGGCGGCGACCGCGACGGCAACCCCAACGTCACCCCGCAGGTCACCTGGGACGTGCTGATCCTCCAGCACGAGCACGGCATCACCGACGCCCTCGAACTCGTCGACTACCTGCGCGGCCTGCTCTCCAACTCCATCCGCTACGCGGGCGCCACCGACGAACTCCTCGACTCCCTCCAGGCCGACCTGGAGCGCCTCCCGGAGATCAGCCCCCGCTACAAGCGCCTCAACGCCGAGGAGCCGTACCGGCTCAAGGTCACCTGCATCCGGCAGAAGCTCCTCAACACCCGCGAACGCCTCGCCGCCGGCACCCCCCACCAGGACGGCCGCGACTACCTCGGCACCGCCGAACTGCTCCGCGACCTCACCCTCATCCAGACCTCGCTGCGCGAGCACCGCGGCGGCCTCTTCGCCGACGGCCGGATGGACCGCACCATCCGCACCCTCGCCGCCTTCGGCCTCCAGCTCGCCACCATGGACGTCCGCGAACACGCCGACGCCCACCACCACACCCTCGGCCAGCTCTTCGACCGGCTCGGCGAGGAGTCCTGGCGCTACGCCGACATGCCCCGCGACTACCGGCAGAAGCTCCTCGCCAAGGAACTCCGCTCGCGCCGCCCGCTGGCCCCCACCCCCGCGCCGCTCGACGCCGCCGGACAGAAGACCCTCGGCGTCTTCCACACCGTCAAGGAAGCCTTCGAACGCTTCGGCCCCGAGGTCATCGAGTCGTACATCATCTCGATGTGCCAGGGCGCCGACGACGTCTTCGCCGCCGCCGTCCTCGCCCGCGAGGCCGGACTGATCGACCTGCACGCCGGCTGGGCCCGGATCGGCATCGTGCCGCTCCTGGAGACCACCGACGAGCTCAAGGCCGCCGACGTCATCCTCAACGACATGCTCGCCGACCCCTCCTACCGGCGCCTCGTCGCCCTGCGCGGCGACGTCCAGGAGGTCATGCTCGGCTACTCCGACTCCTCCAAGTTCGGCGGCATCACCACCTCCCAGTGGGAGATCCACCGCGCCCAGCGCCGACTGCGCGACGTCGCCCACCGCTACGGCGTCCGGCTGCGCCTCTTCCACGGCCGCGGCGGCACCGTCGGCCGCGGCGGCGGCCCCTCGCACGACGCGATCCTCGCCCAGCCCTGGGGCACCCTGGAGGGCGAGATCAAGGTCACCGAGCAGGGCGAGGTCATCTCCGACAAGTACCTCATCCCGTCGCTGGCCCGCGAGAACCTCGAACTGACCGTCGCCGCCACCCTGCAGGCATCCGCCCTGCACACCGCGCCGCGCCAGTCCGACGAGGCCCTCGCCCGCTGGGACGCGGCCATGGACACCGTCTCCGACGCCGCCCACACCGCCTACCGCAAGCTCGTCGAGGACCCCGGCCTGCCGGCGTACTTCCTCGCCTCCACCCCCGTCGACCAGCTCGCCGACCTCCACCTGGGCTCACGGCCCGCCCGCCGACCCGGCTCCGGCGTCTCCCTCGACGGACTCCGCGCCATCCCCTGGGTGTTCGGCTGGACCCAGTCCCGCCAGATCGTCCCCGGCTGGTTCGGCGTCGGCTCCGGCCTCAAGGCGCTGCGCGAGGCCGGCCTCGAAGCGGTCCTCGGCGAGATGCACGAACACTGGCACTTCTTCCGCAACTTCCTCGCCAACGTCGAGATGACGCTGGCCAAGACCGACCTGCGGATCGCCCGCCACTACGTCGACACCCTCGTCCCGGACAACCTCAAGCACGTCTTCGACATCATCGAGGCCGAGCACGACCTGACCGTGCAGGAAGTCCTCAAGGTCACCGGCGGCGAGCGGCTGCTCGACTCCCACCCGGTGCTCCAGCAGACCTTCGCCATCCGCGACGCCTACCTCGACCCGATCTCCTACCTCCAGGTCGCCCTCCTCGCCCGCCAGCGCGCCGCCGCCGAGCGCGGCGAGGACCCCGACCCGCTGCTCGCCCGGGCCCTGCTGCTCACGGTGAACGGCGTGGCGGCAGGACTGCGCAACACCGGCTGACGCCGGGCGCGTTCGGACGTACGACGGTGCCCCCGCGGGAATCCCGCGGGGGCACCGTCATGAACGGGTGGGGGGAGCTGTCCGGCGCCTGCGCCGGACCGGCCCGGTGGCTACAGCGTGAAGAACGCCCCGAGCAGCAGCGCCGCCCCGGCCCCCGCCACCGACCACGCCGTCCGCGCCATCCGCATCCCGCCCCCGATCAACGGCGCCGCCAGCAGCAACGCGCCACCCAGCGGCAGCCACGCGTGCAGCCCACCGCCCCAGCCCGTACGCACCGCCTCGTCCGTCCCCGGCTTCAGCACCACCGGCAGCGTCTGACCCTTCTCCGCCGCCACCGAATGCGCGATCGTCGCCGTGTGCCGCCCCGACCCCGCCCGGTCCTCCGGCACGTAACGCCCGCTGCACGTCTCCTCGTTGCAGCCGGTCACCGTCAACGTGCCGTGCTCCCGCCCCTTCGAAAGCAGCACATGCTGAGCGGTGTCCCAGGACGTCCACGCCCCGGCGACGACGAGCAGCAGGACGACCAGGGCCATGGCGGCGTTACGGGCATGCGTCATGACCCGCGATCGTACAGTCGCACCGCGGGCGCACCCCGCCCGCGCCGGTCAGGAGCCGACCACGAGCCCCACGACGGTCAGGAGTTGTACGCCGACTGCGCCCGCTCCAGGCCCTCCGCGACCAGACACTCCACCGCGTCCGCCGCCCGGTCCACGAACCAGTCCAGCTCCTTGCGCTCCGTCGACGAGAAGTCCTTCAGGACGAAGTCCGCCACCTGCATCCGGCCCGGCGGCCGGCCGATCCCCACCCGCACCCGGTGGTAGTCAGGGCCCATCGCCTTCGTCATCGACTTCAGCCCGTTGTGCCCGTTGTCACCGCCGCCCAGCTTCAGCCGCAGCACCGCGTAGTCGATGTCCAACTCGTCGTGCACCGCCACCACATGGGCCGTCGGCACCTTGTAGAAGTCACGCAACGCCGTCACCGGACCGCCCGACAGGTTCATGAACGACTGCGGCTTCGCCAGCACCACCCGACGGTTCGCGGGCCCCGGCGGACCCATCCGGCCCTCCACCACCTGCGCCTGCGCCTTCTGCGCCCGCTTGAACTTCCCGCCGATCCGCTCCGCGAGCAGATCGACCACCATGAACCCCACGTTGTGCCGGTTGCCCGCGTACTCCGGACCCGGGTTGCCGAGGCCGACGATCAGCCAGGGGGCGTTCGCGTCGTCCGTCATCTGCGTCTCGTCTCCTCGTCAGCAAAAGAAACGGGGTGACGGGCCCGAAGGCCCATCACCCCGTCGGGGTCAAGCAGAGCCTACGGCTCAGGCCTCGGCACCCTCGGCGTCGCCCTCGGCGGCGTCGGCGGCCGGCTCCTCGGCCTGCGCGGCCACGACCTGCAGGACGACGGCGTCGCCCTCGGTCACGAGGGTCACACCGGCGGGCAGGGTGATGTCCTGCGCGAGGACGGACGAACCGGCCTCCAGGCCCTCGACCGAGACCGTGACGGACTCGGGCAGGTGGGTGGCCTCGGCCTCGACCGAGAGGGTGTTCAGGACGTGCTCCAGCAGGTTGCCACCGGCGGCCAGCTCGCCCTCGGCGACGACCGGAACCTCGACGGTGACCTTCTCGCCACGCTTGACCAGCAGCAGGTCGACGTGCTCCAGGAAGCCCTTCAGCGGGTCACGCTGAGCGGCCTTCGGGATGGCGAGCTCGGAGCCCTTGCCCTCGATGTCCAGGGACAGCAGGACGTTCGGGGTACGCAGCGCCAGCGCGGTGGCGTGGGCCGGCAGGGTCAGGTGGACCGGGTCGGTGCCGTGGCCGTACAGGACGGCGGGGATCTGGTCGGCGCGACGGATCTTGCGGGCGGCGCCCTTGCCGAACTCGGTACGGAGACCGGCGGCGATCTTCACCTCGGACATGTGCACTCCTCGTAAGTGGTGACGGAATCGTCTGTCACCCGGCCACGACTAACCGATGGCCTGCTACGAAGAGCGCGTCGATAACGGACCGCCGAAGCCCCGAAAGGGGCCGGCCTCCCTCGCCGAGCAACCACGACAGTCTAACGGCACCACCCCGCGCGCCCAAATGGATCACCCGGAGGCTCTGCCTGGGCCCTCTGGCGTACGGGAAAGGGCCGCCCCCCATCGGGGAGCGGCCCTCACACCACAGCGTCAGGCCGTACGGCCGAGGCTCAGTGCTCCTCGAACAGGCTCGTCACCGAACCGTCCTCGAACACCTCGCGCACCGCGCGCGCGATCGTCGGCGCGATCGACAGCACCGTGATCTTGTCCAGCTCCAGCGAACCCGGGTCCGGCAGCGTGTCCGTGAACACGAACTCGCTCACCTTCGAGTTCTTCAGCCGGTCCGCGGCCGGACCCGACAGGATGCCGTGCGTCGCCGTCACGATGACGTCCTCCGCACCGTGCGCGAACAGGGCGTCCGCCGCCGCGCAGATCGTGCCGCCCGTGTCGACCATGTCGTCCACCAGGACACACACCCGGCCACGCACGTCACCGACGACCTCGTGGACCGTGACCTGGTTCGCCACGTCCTTGTCACGACGCTTGTGCACGATCGCCAGCGGCGCGTCCAGACGGTCGCACCAGCGGTCCGCGACCCGCACCCGACCGGCGTCCGGCGACACGATCGTCAGCTTGTCCCGGTCCACCTTCGTGCCCACGTAGTCCGCGAGCACCGGCAGCGCCGACAGGTGGTCCACCGGACCGTCGAAGAAGCCCTGGATCTGGTCCGTGTGCAGATCCACCGTGAGGATCCGGTCCGCACCGGCCGTCTTCAGCAGATCGGCGAGCAGCCGCGCCGAGATCGGCTCACGACCGCGGTGCTTCTTGTCCTGACGGGCATAACCGTAGGACGGAACGATCACCGTGATGCTCCGAGCGGAAGCCCGCTTCAGCGCATCGACCATGATCAGCTGCTCCATGATCCACTTATTGATCGGAGCCGTGTGGCTCTGGATCAGGAAGCAGTCCGCGCCACGCGCCGATTCCTGGAAGCGAACGTAGATCTCACCGTTCGCGAAATCGAACGCCTTGGTCGGAACAAGGCCGACGCCCAGCTGATGCGCGACCTCCTCGGCCAGCTCGGGGTGGGCGCGGCCGGAGAAGAGCATCAGCTTCTTCTCGCCGGTCGTCTTGATCCCGGTCACAGCACTGTCTCCTCGACGGGTCTCTGGTCGCGAATCCCCGCGCTCCCGTGCGCGTGTGCGAGCCAGCCGAATTTGTGTGCACGTATCACGGTACGCCGACTCCGACGTACTCGTTTCCGGTCAGCTTTCGCCTGCGGACTTCTCAGTGGCAGCCACAGCCGCCTGCGCGGCCGCACTCCCCGGACGCTTCCGCGCCACCCAACCCTCGATATTCCGCTGCTGGCCACGGGCGACAGCCAGCGCACCAGGCGGCACATCCTTCGTGATCACCGAGCCGGCAGCGGTGTAAGCACCGTCCCCGACCGTGACAGGCGCCACAAACATGTTGTCCGAACCCGTCTTGCAGTGAGACCCCACCGTCGTGTGGTGCTTCGCCTCACCGTCGTAATTCACGAAGACGCTCGCGGCACCGATGTTGGAATACTCGCCGATCGTCGCATCACCGACGTACGACAGATGGGGGACCTTCGTCCCCTCACCGATCTGCGCGTTCTTCATCTCCACATAGGTGCCGGCCTTCGCCTTCGCACCGAGCACCGTCCCCGGCCGCAGATAGGCGTACGGGCCCACCGAAGCGCCCTCGCCCACCGTCGCCGTGTCCGCCACCGTGTTGTCCACCCGGGCCCCACGGCCCACCATGGTGTCCTGAAGACGCGTGTTCGGACCGACCACCGCGTCCTCCGCCACATGCGTCGCACCCAGCAGCAGCGTGTTCGGCAGCACCACCGCGTCCGCCTCGAACGTCACCGTCACATCCACGAACGTCGACGCCGGATCCACCACCGTCACACCCGCCAGCATCGCCCGCTCCAGCAGCCGCCGGTTCAGCAGCGCACGCGCCTCCGCCAACTGCACCCGGTTGTTGATCCCCAGGATCTCCCGGTGATCCGCGGCCACCGACGCACCCACCCGGTGCCCCGCCTCCCGCAGGATCGACAGCACGTCCGTCAGGTACTCCTCGCCCTGGCTGTTGTCCGTCCGGACCTTCCCCAGCGCGTCCGCGAGCAGCCCGCCGTCGAACGCGAACACACCCGAATTGATCTCCCGGATCGCCCGCTGCTCCGCCGACGCGTCCTTGTGCTCCACGATCTCCGTCACCGCGCCCGAGACGGCGTCCCGCACGATCCGGCCGTAGCCGGTCGAGTCCGGCACCTCGGCGGTCAGCACGGTCACCGCGTTGCCGTCGGCCTCGTGCGTCGCCGCCAGCGCCTTCAGGGTCTCGCCGGACAGCAGCGGCGTGTCACCGCACACCACCACGACGGTCCCCTCCGGAGTCCGCCCCAGCTCCCGCAGCGCCATCCGCACCGCGTGCCCGGTCCCGTTCTGCTCCTCCTGCACCGCGGTCCTGGTCCCGGCGTACGCCGCCTCCAGATGACCCTTCACCTGCTCCCGCGCGTGCCCGACGACCACGACCAGGTCCTCGGGCTCCAGCTCACGGGCGGCCGACACGACGTGCCCGACGAGCGAGCGCCCGGCGATCTCGTGGAGGACCTTGGGAGTCTTCGACTTCATGCGGGTGCCCTCACCCGCTGCGAGGACGACGACGGCGGCCGGGCGATTGGCGCTCACGGAATGCCCTTCGGCTTTCGGGTGGTGGACGTCCGAAGGATACCGGGGGGTACCGGGCGGGATACGAGTAAGGGTCCCGACCTGGGAGGTCGGGACCCGAACCGAGCAGCTCCCCTGCCAGGACTCGAACCCGGACATAGGACTCCAAAGGTCCCAGTGCTGCCGATTACACCACAGGGGATGGTAAAGCCGACAAACCGGACATCAAGTCCTGTTGGTCACGTCGACGGCCCCTACTATGCCGCACCACCACCCTTCGATGCGACGGTACAAGTCGGCGCCTTGAAGAACCCGCACGGAGAGACAGCCGTGGTAGCCGGGGCCGATGTTCTTCCGGTTCGTCCTGGGTGTGTGCCTCTTGAGCGAGGTCTTGCCGAACTGCTCGGGCTTCGCCCGGGTGACGGAGGCCCAGTGGGACTCCGCGGCGGCGACATCCGCCGTTTCGTGGATCTGTACGAAGAACCGAAGGCGGTCGTCGGTGATGCCGAGGAGCCGTAGCCATCGCAGGAACATGCGGATCACGTCGGGGTCGCTGTTCACGAACGTGATGCGCGGATGCGGCCTCGGTTTCGCGCCCTCGGCCCAGTAAAGGGTCACGCCGAGCAAGAAGAGCTCGCGATCCGTGATGTCGCCGATTTCCGCCGTGGCGGACTCCTTGACCTGGCGGATCTCCTCCGGGCTGCGGCGCGGTGTGGGTGTGCGCTTCCCGGCTCCCGGGACCGCCGGCTCGGCGGTGCGCCGCTCGGGCTTCGGCAGGTCCCGCACCCACAGCGAGATCGAGCTCTTCGAGCAGCCCAGCTCGACCTGGATCTGGTCGTACGTCATGCCCGCCAGCCGCAGCTCGCGTGCGCGGTCGCGGAGGTCGTCCTTGGCGTTGGGGCGGCGGGTCCAGGCGGGTGGGGGTTCGCCTTGCAGGAGGCGGTTGAGCAGGTCGTTGTTGTCGACGTGGATGCGGTCGCGGATCTGGCGGCGGCTGAGGCCCGCGCGGCGCAGGGCGAGGGCTTGTTCGCGCAGGTTCTCGAAGTCCGCGTACTTGCTGGTGCTGGAGGTCATACGGGAAGCGTCGTCCGGAATCCGGACGTCCGGGTCGAAAACCTGGGCGATTCAGTAGTTCGAGGGACGGGTGTGCGCGGGGGTTGACGTGCGGTGTGGCGTGGCGTGGCGGGGTGGTGCCGGGGCGGGGAATTCGGTGGACCGCGCCCGTAGGGTGGAAGGCATGACCACTTCGGGGGCGCACCAGGACGCGGCGGGCACGGGGAGTGCTGCGCGGAGCTGGTGGTGGTGGGGGCGGCGGCGGAGTGTCGCGCTCGATGTGTCGCTGGCCGTGGTGTCCGCGCTGGAGTGTGCGTTCGAGGGGATCGGGTTCGCCGGGAAGGCGTCGCTGCCGGTGCCCGTGGGGGTGCTGTTCGGGCTGGTCGTGGGGTCGGTGCTGCTGCTGCGGCGGAAGTGGCCGATCACCGTGGTGCTGGTGTCGATCGCGGTCACTCCGGCCGAGATGGGCTTCCTGATGGGGATGGTCGGCCTGTATTCGCTGGCCGCCTCCGAGGTGCCGCGGCGGTTCACGGCGGTGCTGGCCGGGATGTCGACGGTCGCCGTCTACATCGTGACCGTGGCCCGGATGCGGTCGGATGTGGCGCACGCGGACGTGGGCGAGCCGGACTTCGATCCGAGTGGCTGGTACGTGCCGGTCATGTCGTTGTTCCTGACGCTCGGCCTGAACGCGCCGCCGTTGCTGCTCGGCCTCTACATAGGGGCGCGGCGTCGGCTGATGGAGTCGTTGCGGGAGCGGGCGGACAGTCTGGAGCAGGAGCTTTCGCTGCTCGCGGACCGGGCGGAGCAGCGGGCGCAGTGGGCGCGGCAGGAGGAGCGGACGCGGATCGCGCGGGAGATGCACGACGTGGTGGCGCACCGGGTGTCGTTGATGGTGGTGCATGCGGCGGCGTTGCAGGCGGTGGCGTTGAAGGATCCGCAGAAGGCGGTGCGGAACGCGGCTCTGGTCGGTGACATGGGTCGCCAGGCGTTGACGGAGTTGCGGGAGATGTTGGGGGTGCTGCGGGAGCCCGCGGTGCCTGGTGGCGAGGTGTCGGCGCGGGTTCCGGCGGTGCCGCTGGCGGCGGTGGGCCGGGCCGCGGCGGCGGCCGCCGAGGCGGCCGCGGACGGTGGGCCTTCGCTGGACGCGCTGGAGGCGTTGGTGGAGCAGTCGCGGCAGGCCGGTGCGGTGGTGGAGTTCGTGGTGGTCGGCGAGGTGCGTGGGTACGGGCCCGAGGTCGAGCGGACGGCGTACCGGGTGGTGCAGGAGGCGTTGACGAACGTCCACAAGCACGCGGCGGGTGCGGAGGTCGTCGTACGGCTGGCGCATCGGGCTGCGGAGGTCGCGATGCAGGTGGAGAACGGTCCTTCGGACGCGTCGGCCGCGGCGGCGGATCTGCCGAGCGGCGGGAACGGTCTGGTGGGGATGCGGGAGCGGGTGACGCGGCTCGGGGGTGTGTTCGTGTCGGGTCCGACGGACGCGGGCGGGTTCAAGGTGAGTGCGGTGCTGCCGGTGACGGTGGTGGTTCCCGTGGTGGATGCGGACGGGGATGCGGAAGCTGAGGCGGAGGGGGGCGCGGCCCGGTCCGCGTCGGCGTAGCCGGGCCTGGCCGAGCCCGTACGAGCCCTGCTCCGGCCCGTTCCGTACGTCCGGCAGCCGCCCCGCCGTCCGTCAGCCGCCCGCGACCAGGCGGGTCGGCAGGGTGCCGGTGACGAGGGTGGCGAGGGCGGCGTCGATGTCCTGGCCCAGGTACCAGTCGCCGCTGTGGTCGATGCTGTAGACGCGTCCCTCGATGTCCATGGCGAGGACCGCGCGCTGTTCCGTCCCCTCGCCCTCCTCGCCGAGCGGGGCGAGTTCGGTGTCGAGGGCGCGGCCGAGGTCGGCGAGGGTGCGGGCGAGGTGGAGGCCGGCGAGCGGGGCGAAGTGGAGGGTCGCGGGGGCGATCTGCCGGCCGGGTCCCGGTGCGGTGACGCGCAGGCCGCCGAATTCGGCCCAGGCTTCGACGACGGCCGGGAACACGTGGTGGCGGTGGCCGCCGGGGGAGACGTGGGCGCGCAGGGTGTCGGCCCATTCCTCGGCGCGTTTGATGTCCCAGCGGCCGGGCTGCCAGCCGGCTTCGCGCAGGGCGGCGTCGACGTTCACCGGGAAGCGGGTGCTGTTGAGGTCGGGCATGGGTGGCGGTCAGCTGTTCTGGGAGTGCGGGCCGGGCGCGGTCGGGTCGACCGTACGGACTCCGAAGTGGGCGAGCATCTCCGCGCAGGAGCGGCAGGGGGCGACGTAGCTGCCGTGCAGGGGGTCGCCTGCCTCGCGGATGCGGCGGGCGGTGAGCTTGGCGTGCTTGAGGGAGCGGCGGGCCTCGCTGTTGGTCAGCGGTTTGCGCTGGGCGCGCCGGGAGCGGGTGCTTTCGGCGGCGGTGAGGTGCCGGGAGAGCAGGATGGCTTCGGGGCAGCGGCCGGTGAAGCGTTCGCGCTGGCCGCTGGTGAGGGTGTCGAGGAAGTCCTGGACCAGCGGGTGGAGCGTGGGTGGTTGGTCGCCGCGGGCGGCGGTGCAGGTGAGCGTGGTCTCGCCGCGTACGGAGAGGGCGGCGCCGACGGTCGGCAGGATGCCGTCGCGGCGGTGGCGCGGCGAGGGCGCGTGGTGGGCGGTGCTGTCGGTGCCCCAATTGAGGCGTGGGTCACCCTGTGTGGACGCCGGTGCTGGTGTGGTGCTCGCGTGCATGGTGCTGGTCTTCCCCTCCCGCAATCCCCCGAGTTGCGTGAACAGCCTGCCAAACCCGTTGCCCGATCGGGAAGCGGGGGCGTGAATTGGGGCGTTCGGTGTGTCGGAACCATGGCGGTCCTGTCATGCCGTCGTGACAGTTGGTCACCGTGGGCGGGGTCCCGGGTGCGGGCCCGGGGCGGGCCGGGTCGGGGGGTTGTGCCAGCGCTTAGGCTGTGCGGACCGGCAGGTTCGGTGCGCGCCGTGGGGCTGGTTCCGATCGCCGGTACCGGTGACACCGCGACACCGGCGACAGTAGTAGTAGAAGCAGCCACGCCAGCAGCCGCCACGCAGGCACCAGCCACGCAAGCGCAGGCACAGCCACTCAGGGGGCAACCGCCATGACGACAGGTCGGGTCGGCCAGGACACCGCGCCGCCGCCGAACGCGGCGTACGCCGGGCAGGTCGTGCATTTCCCGGACCCGGTGCGCGCGTCCCGTCATCCGCGAGGGGTGCGGGTGGACGAGCACGGTCATCCGGATTTCTCGCCGTACGCGCGCGCGGCGGTGGAGATCGCCGATCCGCCGGAGGGTTTCGGTGTCGACGAACTGCGGCTGACGGACTACGTGTCGGCGAACGCGGCGCTCGCGGCGACCGGGCACGAGCTGTGGGACACGATCCCGTCGGTGGCGACGCCGCACGGCTGGACGTGGCACCACGTGGCGCGCTCGCGCCGCCTTGAGCTGGTCCCGGTCGAGGTGAAGGCGCTGCTCCGGCATCACGGCGGGATCGCGACGGCGCCGGGCGTGGACCAGGCGAAGCGGGGCACCCGGCCGTTGCAGGAGACCCGGCCGGCGCACTTCGGGCTGCCGAAGCGCGTGGTGGCGGTGTCGGAGCAGCAGGTGCAGGGCGTCGAGGAGGACCTGGGCTACCGGCTGCCGGGGGCGTACCGCTCGTTCCTGAAGGCGGCGGGCGGCTGCGCGCCGGTGGGGACGGCGCTGGACGCGGAGCTGGGGCTCCTGGTGGACCAGCCGTTCTTCACGCTGCGCGAGGAGGCGGGCGTCAACGACCTCGTCTACATGAACAAGTGCCTGCGGGACCATCTGACGAAGGACTTCCTGGGGGTCGCGTTCGTGCAGGGCGGTCTGCTCGCGGTGAAGGTGCGGGGCGAGGCGCCGGGTTCGGTGTGGTTCTGCGCGTACGACGACGCGCGGGACGCGGGCGAGACGGCCGCCGGGTGGACGGTGAACGAGCGGGTGGAGCGGCTTCTGCTGCCCTGCGGCGCGGACTTCGACGATTTCCTCGGGCGCCTGGCGGGCAGTCCGCCGGAGTTGGAGACGGTGGCGAACCTGATGGTGGACGGTGGCTTCGCGCGCGCCGTGCCCGTGGTCCCGGTGGGGGAGTGAGCTGGCAGTGGTGACGTTCGCGCAGGCGCAGGAGCGCGCCGAGGAGTGGATCAACGGGGACGTGCCCGCGTATCTGCACCGTGAGGTGAAGGTGCGGGAGTTCGGGCTCGGTTTCGTGGTGTGGGCGGAGGACCGCGAGGCGGCGCCGACGCCGGACGCGGGCCGTCAGCGGCTGGTGATCGCGCGGGACAGCGGTGAGGCGACGCTGTGGCCGGGGCTGCCGGTCGGCGAGGTGATCCGGCGGTACGAGGAGGAGTACGGCGCGGTCGCGGAGGCGGCCGCTCCGGCGGCGGCCCAGGCGGCGCCGCGGATCGATCTGAACCAGACGTCGTTCCTGCTGACGCCGCCGGAGTGGTTGCAGGAGGCGGCGGACAAGATCGGTCTGCCGCCGGTGGGCACCGGGTCGAACGCGTCGCAGGCGAGCGGGGACGCGTCGGCGGAGAGCGCGTCGGCGACTCCGGCGTCGGGGCTGCCGACGGCACGGGAGGAGGTGCCGGGCCGGGAGGAGGCGCCGGGGCCGGTGGCCGTGGCTGACGCTCCTGCCGTGGCCGGTGGCGCCGAGGACGTGGTGCCGGGTGCGGTGTCGGACGACGCCGCCGGTGCCGGTGCCGGTGCCGGGGACGCGCCGGCCGCGCCGTGGGAGGTTCCGGCGGCGCCGGAGGAACCGGCGCAGGTGCCGGGTCCGGTGCCCGCCGGTCAGGGGAGTGTCGGCGGCGCGACGGCCGTGCTGAAGGCGGCCATGCCGCCGCAGGACGCGCCTGGGAACGAGGCCGTGGACGCGGTGGCGGAGGTGGCTGACGTGTCGGCCGTGGCGGGTGCGTCGGCCGAGGAGTCGGCCGCGCCGTGGGCCGCGCCCGTCGACGGTCCGCCCGTCGACCGCCCCGCCGACCGCCCGGCCGCCGCCGCGCAGAGCCCGTGGGCCGACGCCAATGCCAGCTCCGGTGGGGTCGACGGGGCCGTGCCGCTGCCCGCGACCGTGTTCGCGCCGCCGCTGTCGGGGGCCGACGACGAGGACGCCCCGGCGCCGTCCGTGGGCGCCGACGCGCCGACCGCGCTGATGAAGGGCGGCAGCGCGCTGCCGCCGACCGCCATCGCGCCGCGCCTCAACCCGGACGGGACGTTCGGCCGGAAGGCGCCGGAGGCCGCGCAGCCGCCGAGCTCCCCCGCCACGCCCGCCACGCCCGCCACGCCCGAGGTGCCCGCGCCGCCCGCCGCGCCGCCCGCCGGTGGGTATGTCCGCACCCAGCTGGTGTCGCAGCTGCCCGACGGGCCGCCGGCCCCGCCCGGCCCGCCCGCGCAGCCCGGGGCGCCGGTGCCGCCGCCTCCGCCGCCGGGGGTGCCCGGTGGCGGGACCACGCCCGCCGGTGGGGTCGCGCACGCCGCCACCATGCTGGCGCGGCCCGAGCAGGCCGGTCCCGGTGTGCCGCCGCCGCCCCCGCCGCCGGGCGTTCCCGGGGGCGGGACCACGCCCGCGGGCGGTGTCGCGCACGCCGCCACCATGCTCGCGCGCCCGCCGCAGGGCGGACCCGCCGCGCCGCCGCCTCCGCCGCCCCCGCCGGGGGTGCCCGGGGCCGGTTCGGGTGCCGGTACGCCCGCCGGGGGGATCGCGCACGCGGCGACGATGCTGGCCCACCCCGGTCCCGGCGGACCCGGTGCGGCCGGTGGTCCCGCGGGGCCGCCCCCGCCGCCGGGACCCGCGCCCGCGCCCTCGTACGGCTATCCGCAGCCGCAGCCGACCGGTCTGCCGACCGTCGGCCCCGGCTACCAGGCCGTGCTGCGCTACCGCGCGCCCGACGGCTCGGAGCAGCAGCTGATCCGCCGCTCCGCGCCCGGCACCCCGCACCCGGAGTGGCAGATCCTGCACGAGCTGCGCGCCATGAACGTACCGCCGCAGCAAGTCCTGGAGCTGCACACCGAGTTGGAGTCGTGCGAGCTGCCGGGCGGCTACTGCGCGCGGATGATCCGGGAGACCTGGCCGCAGGCGCGGATCACCAACATCGCGCCGTACGGGCGTGATCACGCGGGCCGTCAGCAGGGGATGCGTCAACTGCTCACCCATCAGGGCGAGTTGCATCAGGTCGCGGACGGTCCGGCGCGGCCCGCGCCGGTCCGGGCGCCGCTGCCGCAGGTGCAGCCCGCGCCGCCGCTGCCGCCGGACGGGGTGGCGCAGGAGCTGGCCGGGGCGTTCGGTCCTGGCATCCTGCGCTTCGACCAGCGCGCGGTGTCCCGGCAGGGCGTGCCGGAGCTGGTCGCGGTGACGCTGATGTGGGCGGGGCTGCCCGCCGACTTCGGGCCGTTCTTCTGGGCCCAGCCCGCCATGCCGGTGGTGCCGACGCTCGCGGAGCTCGCGGCGCAGCGGCAGGTGCAGGCGGCGCCGGACGCCGGTTCGTACCTGGTGCTCGGTTCGGACTTCGGCCGGGCGGTCTGTGTCCAGTACGGGACGGCGCACATCGTGGCCGTGCCGGTGGAGGCGGGTCCCGGCGGGCAGTCGGTGCCGCCGCAGTTCGTGAACACCGGGCTGCCCGAGTTCGTGCGCTCGCTCGCGCTGCTCGGCCGGATGTGGCGGCTGCGGTTCGGGCTCAACCCGGAGCAGGCGGGCCGCTGGACCACCGATTTCCAGGCGCAGTTGGCGATGCTGGACCCGGCGGCCCTCGCGTCGCCGGAGAACTGGTGGTCGGTGCTCCTGGAGCAGATGTGGGACGGGCTGCTCTGACCTGGCCGTGCTGACCCGACCGTTCTTACCCGGTCGCCCGGCCCGGTCGCTCTGACCCTCCGCCCAGGGTGATCGACGGAATGTGACGAAAGGCGCTCGACGTGTGTTCACGTCGGGCGCCTTTCGTGCGCCCGGATGGCGCATCCTTGATGTTTGAGGGCATTTTGAGGACATACCGGAGTCGAAGGGGCGTCAGGGAATGAGTTTCGCCGTCGGACGCGGGCGCGGTTACCGCCCCGAGCAGGTCGACCGCTACCTCGCCGCGCTGTCCGCCGAGCGCGACGGCGCCTGGGAGCGGGCGGCCCGCCTGACCGTCCTCGCCAAGGAGATGGCGGCGGAGGCGGACCGGCTGCGCGAGGCGGTCGCCGCGCTCGCCCCGCAGCGCTACGAGTCCCTGGGGGAGCGGGCCGGGCAGATACTCGGGCTCGCGGAGGCCGAGGACGAACGGCTCGTACGGGCCGCCGAGGCCGCCGCGCAGGAGCTCGCCGCGGCCGCCGACGAGGCCGCCACCGAGGCCGCGCAAGCGGCGGCGGCCTACGCGGAGGGCGTCACCACCGCCGCCGAGGCCGCGGCCCGCGCCGCCCTCGCCGCCGCCGCCGAACGCGCCGAGACGACGCTCACCACCGCCCGCCGCGATGCCGAGGAGCAGCGGGACCAGGCCCGTACCGCGTACGAGGCCACCGCCCGGGACGCCGCCGCGCTGCTCGCCGAGCAGCAGGAGGAGCAGACGGCGGTACGGAAGGACGCCGAGCGCGCCGCCGAGGCGCGGGCCGCCGGCCTCCAGGCCCGGCACGACGAGCTGGACGCCCACGCGGAGGCCCGGCTCGGCGCGGCCCGCAAGGCGCTCGCCGGGACCGAGGAGACCGCCCGGCACGGCCAGGAGGACGCCGAGGCCGAGGCCGCCGAGATCATCGCCGCCGCCCGGCTGCGGCAGGAGCGGATCGAGCGCGAGACCGAGCGGGTGCTGCGCGAGCACGACGAGGCCCGCGACGAGATCCACTCCCACATGGAGCACATCCGCTCCTCGCTGGCCGCCCTGACCGGCCGGGTCGCGGGCCCGCCCGCGGACGGGGACGGGGACTCGGGCGAGGGGCCGGACGGGGCCTAGGTCTGGGGCGCCGGTCAGGGCGTGGCCCGTTCCTCGTCCCTGGGCCTCGGCTCCTCCTGTTCCCCGGAGCCCTCGGGGATTCCGGAGCCCTCAGGGTCCTCGGCGTCCTCGGGGAGTTCCTGCTCCTTCAGGACCGGGAAGCGGCGCGGTGCCAGGGTGAGCAGCGCGAGCAGGGCCAGGGCCGCGGCGGCCGCCGCGCCGAGGTAGACGTAGTCGACGGCCGCGTCCACCGCCCGCCGCAGCTGATCGGCGGCGCTCGCGGTCAGCTCGCCCGGGGTGGACAGGGCGCGAAGGAGTCCGTCCAGATCCCCGCCCGAGGCGCCCGATCCGCCCGATCCGCCCGATCCGTTCGCGCCGCCGCCGAGGCGGGCGGCGAGCACCCCGTTGGCGACGGCGCCGAACAGCGCGGCGCCCACGCTCTGCCCGATCTGCCGGACGAACAGCACCGACGCGGTGGTCGTGCCGCGTTCCTCGTACGGCACGGTCGACTGCACCCCGACGATCAGCGGCAGTTGGAAGAAGCCGAGCGCCCCGCCGAGCAGCAGCATCAGCAGGGTCGGCTGCCAGGGTTCGCCGGGGAACGGCAGCAGCGGGAACGCGAGCAGCACGAGCAGCGCCATGCTGATGCCGAGGATCGCGGTCTGCCGGAAGCCGATGCGGGTGTAGACGCGGTTGGAGAGGGCGGCCGTCAGGGGCCAGCTCAGGGTCATCGCGGACAGCACGAACCCGGCCGCGATCGGGCCGAGGCCGAGGACGGCCTGCGCGTACGTGGGCAGGAAGACGGTCGGCGCGACCATCAGGAGGCCGAGCGCGCCGAGCGCCAGGTTGACGGCGGCGATGGTGCGACGGCGCCACACCCAGCCGGGGATGATCGGTTCGGCGGCCCGGCGTTCGATGACGACGGTCGCGGCGGCGAGCAGCGCGGCCCCGCCGAACAGGCCGAGCGAAGGCGCGGACAGCCAGGGCCAGGCGACACCGCCCTGGACGAGGGCGGTGAGCAGCAGGGTGCCGGTGGCGAACACGGCGAGCGCGCCCGGCCAGTCGACCGACACCCGCTTGTCCTTGCCCTTGTCCTTGCCGTCCGTACCGCCCTTGGCGGTGGCGGCGCGCGGGGCGCCGGGCTCGACCAGATAGCGGGCGATCAGCCAGAGCGCCGCCGCGCCGACCGGCAGGTTGACCAGGAAGATCCAGCGCCAGTCCGCGTACCCGGCGAGCAGGCCGCCCGCCGCCGGGCCCGCGACGGCGGAGGTGGCCCACACGGAGGAGAGCCTGGCCTGGATGCGGGGACGTTCCTTCAGCGGGTAGAGGTCGGCGGCGATGGTCTGCACGGTGCCCTGGAGGGCGCCGCCGCCGAGGCCCTGGACGATCCGGAACGCGATCAGGGAGCCCATGTTCCAGGCCCCCGCGCACAGCACCGAGCCGATCAGGAACAGCACGATGCCGGCGATCAGGACCGGCTTGCGGCCGAAGGTGTCGCTGAGCTTCCCGTACACCGGCAGGGTCACCGTCACGGCGAGCAGATAGCCGGAGAACAGCCAGGAGAAGACGGAGAGTCCGCCGAGGTCGCCGACGATCTGCGGGACGGCGGTGGAGACCACCGTGCCGTCGAGCGCGGCGAGCGCCATGCCCAGCATCAGGGCCGCGACCACCGGCCCACGCCGGGTCCCGGCGCCCGTTCCCGTGCCCGTGCCCGGCGCCGTCTGCGCCCCGGAGCCCGGTCCCGTTTCCGCCGTCGTCCGTTCCGCGCCCGCTTCGGACACCCGGAACCGCCCCCTCCACCGCATCCCGTCGGATGTTTCGTACATCTAAGTGCGCCCCGCGCAGCCTCTCACCCCGACCTGGGGTGGAGAAACCCCTAGGGGGACCTCCCCCATACAGCCCAGGGGCCGTTCGTCCCGGCGGAGGACGAGCCGGAGGTCCCGCCGTCCTTAGCTTGTTCTTACGGAAACCCGGCGGGCCGACCGGCGGGAAGAGCGACTGAGAAACGACTGAGGAGACCTACCGTGACTTCGGCTGTGACCATCCCCAGCCTCGGGGGTACTGGAGGGCGTACGGCCGTCGCCGCGCGGGCGCGGCAGCTCGTCAAGGCGTACGGCTCCGGGGAGACCCGGGTCGTGGCGCTCGACCACGTCGACGTGGACATCGAACGCGGCCGCTTCACCGCCATCATGGGGCCCTCGGGCTCCGGCAAGTCCACCCTGATGCACTGCCTCGCCGGTCTGGACAGCGTCAGCGGCGGCCAGATCTTCCTGGACGACACGGAGATCACCGGCCTGAAGGACAAGAAGCTCACCCAACTCCGGCGCGACCGCATCGGGTTCGTCTTCCAGGCGTTCAACCTGCTGCCGACGCTGACCGCCCTGGAGAACATCACGCTGCCGATGGACATCGCCGGCCGCAAGCCCGACCGGGCCTGGCTCGACCAGGTCGTCGAGACCGTCGGCCTCGCCGGGCGCCTCGCCCACCGGCCCAACCAGCTCTCCGGCGGCCAGCAGCAGCGCGTCGCCGTGGCCCGTGCGCTCGCCGCCCGGCCCGAGATCATCTTCGGCGACGAGCCGACCGGAAACCTCGACTCGCGCGCCGGAGCCGAAGTCCTCGGCTTCCTGCGGCAGTCGGTCGACCAGCTCGGCCAGACCATCGTCATGGTCACCCACGACCCCGTCGCCGCCTCCTACGCCGACCGGGTGCTCTACCTCGCCGACGGCCGGATCGTCGACGAGATGCGCTCGCCCACCGCCGAGCAGGTCCTCGACCGAATGAAGGACTTCGACGCCCGGGGGCGTACGTCATGACCGTGCTCAGAACCTCGCTGCGCAACTTCCTCGCGCACAAGGGCCGGATGGCGCTCTCCGCCGTCGCCGTGCTCCTCTCCGTCGCCTTCGTCTGCGGCACCCTGGTGTTCAGCGACACCATGAACACCACCTTCGACAAGCTCTTCGCCACCACCGCCTCCGACCTCACCGTCAGCCCCGCGCCCGCCGCCGGGGCCGAGGGTGAGGACGACGAGAACCCGCAGTCCGGGCGTCCCGCCACGCTGCCCGCCGCGCTGGTCGAGCGGGTCGGCCGGGTCGACGGCGTCAAGGCCGCCACCGGCGTGGTCGCCTCGATGTCCGTCACCGTCGTCGACGCGCACAACGAGAACGTCGGCCCCACCTCCGGCGCCCCCACCATCGCGGGCAACTGGACGTCCAACGACCTGCGTTCGGTCGACATCGCCGCCGGTCACGAACCGCGCGGCCCCACCGACGTGATGGTCGACCGGGACACCGCCGACAAGCACGGCCTGAAGCTCGGCGACACCCTGCGCACCATCGCCGTCACCGGCGACTTCACCGCGAAGATCAGCGGCATCGTCGAGTTCAAGGTCACCAACCCCGGCGCCACCCTGCTGTTCTTCGACACCGCCACCGCGCAGCGCCAACTCCTCGGATCCGTCGGGGTGTTCAGCCAGGTCACCGCCGACGCGGCGGACGGCGTCAGCGACGAGACGCTGAAGCGGAACGTCGCCACCGCCCTCGCCACCGGAGCCACCGCTCCCGCCGCCACCGGCACCCCTGACAGTGCCCCCGCCGCCACCGGCGGCTACAAGCTGCAGACCGCCGCCGAGGCCGCCGACGCCGGCCGCGCCGACGTCGCCGGATTCCTCGACGTCATGAAGTACGCGATGCTCGGCTTCGCCGGGATCGCCTTCCTCGTCGGCATCTTCCTCATCGTCAACACCTTCTCGATGCTGGTCGCCCAGCGCACCCGCGAGATCGGCCTGATGCGGGCCATCGGCTCCAGCCGCCGCCAGATCAACCGGTCCGTCCTCGTCGAGGCGCTGCTGCTCGGCTTCGTCGGCTCGGCCGCCGGTGTCGCCTCCGGCGTCGGCCTCGCCGTCGGCCTGATGAAGCTGATGTCCTCCATGGGCATGGAGCTGTCCACCCGCGACCTCACCGTCGCCTGGACCACCCCGGTCGTCGGCGTCGTCCTCGGCGTCGTCGTCACCGTCCTCGCCGCCCTCGTGCCCGCCCGCCGGGCCTCGAAGGTGTCCCCGATGGCCGCCCTGCGCGAGGCCGGGACCCCCGCCGACGCCAGGGCGGGCGCCCTGCGCGCCGCCCTCGGGCTCGCCCTCACCGCCGCCGGGGCCGCCGCCCTGTGGGCCGCGACCGAGGCCGCGAAGGCGTCCACCGGCTCGCTGTGGCTCGCGCTCGGCGTGGTCCTGTCGCTGCTCGGCTTCATCGTGGTCGGCCCGGTCCTCGCGAGCGGTGTCGTCCGGGTCCTCGGCGTCCTCGTGCTGCGGATCTTCGGCCCGGTCGGCCGGATGGCCGAGCGCAACGCGCTGCGCAACCCGCGCCGCACCGGCGCCACCGGCGCCGCCCTGATGATCGGCCTCGCCCTGGTCGCCTGCCTGTCGGTGGTCGGCTCCTCCATGGTGGCCTCCGCCACCGAGGAGCTCGACCGGTCCGTCGGCGCCGACTTCATCGTCCAGTCCGCCACCGGCCAGCCGGTCGTCCCGCAGGCCCAGGCCGCTGTCGCCGCCACCCCGGGCCTCGACCACGTCACCTCGTACCGGATGCTCGGCGCGACCGTCACCGACCCGCGCGGCAAGGCCGAGAAGACCTGGCTCGTCGCCGCCGACCCCACCTACGCCCAGGACGTGCGGCGCGAGACCACCGCGGGGAAGCTCACCGACGCCTACGGGCCCGGGGCCATGTCCGTCGGCAGCGACTACGCCACCGAGCACGGCGTCAAGGTCGGCGACAAGCTGACCGTCGCCTTCACCGGCGGCTCGTCGACCACCCTGCGGGTCGCCGCGATCACCTCCGACAGCGGCAACCTCGACAAGGGCGCCAAGTACATCGGCATCCCCACCGCCGACGCCCAGCTGCCCGCCGCCAAGCGGCCGCCGAGCACCCTGGTCTTCGCCACCGCGAAGGACGGCCAGGAGGAGGCCGCCTACCAGGCCCTGAAGGACGCGCTCGCGCCGTACCCGCAGTACAAGGTCGCCGACCAGGCCGACTACAAGAAGGACCTCCAGGACCAGGTCGGACAGCTGCTCAACATGGTCTACGGGCTGCTCGCCCTCGCCATCGTGGTCGCCGTCCTCGGCGTGGTGAACACCCTCGCCCTGTCGGTCGTCGAGCGCACCCGCGAGATCGGCCTGATGCGCGCCATCGGCCTCTCCCGGCGCCAGCTGCGCCGCATGATCCGCCTGGAGTCGGTCGTCATCGCGCTCTTCGGCGCGCTGCTCGGCCTCGGTCTCGGCCTCGGCTGGGGCACGGCCGCGCAGAAGCTGCTCGCCCTGGAGGGCCTCGGGGTCCTTCAGATCCCGTGGCCGACGATCGTGGCGGTGTTCGTCGGCTCGGCGTTCGTCGGACTGTTCGCGGCGCTGGTCCCGGCGTTCCGGGCGGGCCGGATGAACGTCCTGAACGCGATCGCCACCGAATGACCGAGTGACCGAGTGACCGCCACCGAGTGACCGGGTGACGGAATGACCGCCACCGAGTGACCGAGCAGCCGCCCCGGCGGTACGACCGCCTCTCGGCCCGGCCTCCCGGGCGCGCACCCACGGGGGTGGCGCGCGCCCGGGAGGCCGCATTGCTGGTACAGGCCCGCCCCCGGTCCGGACGCGGTTCGGCGGCGGGGGCGGGCCGCGCGTCGTAGGGTGGAGACCCCGGCCCGTGCGACGTGTCGGGCGGTTCGCGTTGCCCACTGCCGGGATGGAAGACCCCATGAGCCTGCACGGTCTGCTTGATGTCGTCGTCCGCGACGCGGCCCTCGCCGAGGCGGTGAAGGCCGCCCGGGACGGCAACCGCCCGTACGTCGATCTGGTCGGCCCGCCCGCCGCCCGCCCGCTCGCCGTCGCCGCGCTGGCCCGCGAGTCCGGCCGCCCGGTGCTCGCGGTCACCGCCACCGGCCGGGAGGCCGAGGACCTGGCCGCCGCCCTGCGCTCGCTGCTCGACCCGGACACGGTCGTCGAGTACCCCTCGTGGGAGACGCTGCCGCACGAGCGGCTCTCGCCCCGCTCCGACACCGTCGGCCGCCGCCTCGCGGTGCTGCGCCGGCTCGCCCACCCGGCGCAGGACGACCCGGCCGCGGGCCCCGTCTCGGTCGTCGTCGCACCGATCCGCTCCGTGCTCCAGCCGCAGGTCAAGGGCCTCGGCGACCTGGAGCCGGTGGCGCTGCGGTCGGGGCAGAGCGCGGACCTGGGCGAGATCGTCGCGGGCCTGGCGGCCGCCGCGTACTCCCGGGTCGAACTGGTCGAGAAGCGCGGCGAGTTCGCCGTCCGCGGCGGCATCCTGGACGTCTTCCCGCCGACCGAGGAGCACCCGCTCCGGGTCGAGTTCTGGGGCGACGACGTCGAGGAGATCCGCTACTTCAAGGTCGCCGACCAGCGGTCCCTGGAAGTCGCCGAGCACGGCCTGTGGGCGCCGCCGTGCCGCGAGCTGCTGCTCACCGACTCGGTGAAGGAGCGGGCCGCCGCGCTCGCCGAGGCGCACCCCGAACTCGGCGAACTGCTCGGCAAGATCGCCGAGGGGATCGCCGTCGAGGGCATGGAGTCGCTCGCCCCGGTCCTCGTCGACGACATGGAGCTGCTGCTCGACGTGCTGCCCGCCGGGTCGATGGCCGTGGTGTGCGACCCGGAACGGGTCCGTACCCGGGCCGCCGATCTGGTCGCCACCAGCCAGGAGTTCCTGCAGGCGTCGTGGGCGGCGACGGCCGGCGGCGGCGAGGCGCCGATCGACGTCGGCGCGGCGTCGCTGTGGGGGATCGCGGACGTCCGGGACCGGGCGCGCGAGCTGGGCGTGTTGTGGTGGTCGGTGTCGCCGTTCGCCGCCGACGACACCGCGAGCGACGCCGACACCCTCAAACTGGGCATGCACGCCCCGGAGTCGTACCGCGGCGACACCGCCCGGGCGCTCGCCGACACCAAGGGCTGGCTGGCCGACGGCTGGCGCACGGTGTACGTGACGGAGGCGCACGGCCCGGCCTCGCGGACGGTGGAGGTGCTGGGCGGCGAGGGCATCGCGGCCCGGCTCGACGCCGATCTCGCCGACATCTCGCCCGCCGTGGTCCATGTGGCGTGCGGCGCCATCGACTTCGGCTTCGTCGACCCGGCGCTGAAGCTCGCGGTGCTGACCGAGACCGATCTGTCCGGGCAGAAGGCGGCGGGCAAGGACGGGCAGCGGATGCCCGCCAAGCGGCGCAAGACGATCGACCCGCTGACCCTGGAGGCGGGCGACTACATCGTGCACGAGCAGCACGGTGTCGGCCGCTACGTCGAGATGGTGCAGCGCACCGTGCAGGGCGCGACCCGCGAGTACCTGCTCGTCGAGTACGCCCCCGCCAAGCGCGGCCAGCCAGGCGACCGCCTCTACATCCCCACCGACCAGCTGGAACAGGTCACCAAGTACGTGGGTGGCGAGGCACCGACGCTGCACCGGCTCGGCGGCGCGGACTGGACGAAGACGAAGGCGCGGGCGAAGAAGGCGGTCAAGGAGATCGCCGCCGACCTGATCAAGCTGTACAGCGCGCGGATGGCCGCGCCCGGCCACGCCTTCGGCCCCGACACCCCCTGGCAGCGCGAGCTGGAGGACGCCTTCCCGTACGCGGAGACGCCCGACCAGTTGTCGACGATCGCCGAGGTGAAGGAGGACATGGAGAAGACGGTCCCGATGGACCGGCTGATCTGCGGCGACGTCGGCTACGGCAAGACGGAGATCGCGGTACGGGCCGCGTTCAAGGCGGTCCAGGACGGCAAGCAGGTCGCCGTCCTGGTGCCGACGACGCTGCTCGTGCAGCAGCACTTCGGCACCTTCTCCGAGCGCTACGGCCAATTCCCGGTCAAGGTACGGGCGTTGTCCCGGTTCCAGTCGGACGCCGAGGCGAAGGCGACGCTGGAGGGGCTGCGCGAGGGCTCCGTCGACGTCGTCATCGGCACCCACCGGCTGTTCTCGTCCGAGACCAAGTTCAAGGACCTCGGCCTGGTCATCGTCGACGAGGAGCAGCGCTTCGGCGTCGAGCACAAGGAGCAGCTGAAGAAGCTCCGCGCCAACGTCGACGTGCTGACCATGTCCGCCACCCCGATCCCGCGCACCCTGGAGATGGCGGTCACCGGCATCCGCGAGATGTCGACGATCACCACCCCGCCGGAGGAGCGGCACCCGGTCCTCACCTTCGTGGGGCCGTACGAGGAGAAGCAGATCGGCGCGGCGGTGCGCCGTGAACTCCTGCGCGAGGGCCAGGTGTTCTACATCCACAACCGGGTCGAGTCGATCGACCGGGCGGCGGCGCGGCTGCGCGAGATCGTGCCGGAGGCGCGGATCGCGACCGCGCACGGCCAGATGTCGGAGCAGGCTCTTGAGCAGGTGGTCGTCGACTTCTGGGAGAAGAAGTTCGACGTGCTGGTGTCGACGACGATCGTCGAGTCCGGCATCGACATCTCCAACGCCAACACGCTGATCGTGGAGCGCGGCGACAACTTCGGCCTGTCGCAGCTGCACCAGCTGCGCGGCCGGGTCGGCCGTGGCCGCGAGCGCGGCTACGCCTACTTCCTGTACCCGCCGGAGAAGCCGCTGACCGAGACCGCCCACGAGCGGCTCGCGACCATCGCCCAGCACACCGAGATGGGCGCGGGCATGTACGTGGCGATGAAGGACCTGGAGATCCGCGGCGCGGGCAATCTGCTCGGCGGCGAGCAGTCGGGTCACATCGCGGGCGTCGGCTTCGACCTGTACGTGCGGATGGTCGGCGAGGCCGTCGCCGACTACCGCAAGTCCCTGGAGGACGGGGTCGAGGAGGAGGCGCCGCTGGAGGTCAAGATCGAGCTGCCGGTCGACGCGCACGTCCCGCACGACTACGCGCCGGGCGAGCGGCTGCGGCTGCAGGCGTACCGGGCGATCGCCTCCGCCAACTCGGAGGACGACATCAAGGCCGTACGGGAGGAACTCACCGACCGCTACGGCAAGTTGCCGGAGCCGGTGGAGAACCTGCTGCTCGTGGCGGGCCTGCGGATGCTGGCCCGGGCGTGCGGCGTCGGTGAGATCGTGCTCCAGGGCCCCAACATCCGCTTCGCGCCGGTGGAGTTGCGCGAGTCGCAGGAGCTGCGCCTGAAGCGGCTGCACCCCAAGTCGGTGATCAAGCCGGCCGTCCACCAGATCCTGGTGCCGCGCCCGACGGCGGGCCGGATCGGCGGCAAGCCGGTCGTCGGCCGCGAACTCCTCGCGTGGACGGGCGAGTTCCTGGCGGAGATCCTCGGATCGTGAGTCCGGGGTCGTGAGTCCGGGGTCGTGAGTCCGGGGTCGTGACCCTCGGATCGTGAGCCGTTTCTCCCTCCGTTCCGGCAGGATGTGCCTGCCGGGGCGGGGCCTGCCGCGGCGGGGCCTGATGGGGCGGGGGAGGGGTGCGGGTGATGCGCAGAGGGGTCATCGGGTTCGGGGGCTGCGTCCTCGTGATCGGCGGCGTGCTGTGGGCGCTGGCCGGGCGGTCGGGCGCGCTCGACCTGTCGCAGCGGACGGATCTGATGGCGTTCGCGTGCGGGGCGATCGGTGTGGTCGGGCTCGTGGCGACGTTCTGGCGGCGGACGGAGGAGGACGAGGCGGGGGCGGCGGCGCGGCTCGCGCGGGTCGTGAGGGCGACCGGCGAGCCCCAGTGGGCCGACGCTCTGGGCGGTGACCTCACCGCCATCGACGTGACCTTCACCTTCCGCCCGTACGCCACCGCCCGGGCCGCCGTGCTGCCGGCCAGCCCCGAGGGGCGCCTGGAGAAGGTGGTCGAGGACTATCGCGGGATCAGGCCGCGGCGCCTGGTCGTCACCGGTGAGCCGGGTGCCGGGAAGACCGTCCTGGCGCGGAAGTTCGTGATGGAGCTGAACCGGGTGCGGGCCGCCGACGAGCCGGTCCCGGTGCTCGTCGCGCTCGCCGACTGGGACACCGGCGAGTCGTTGCGCGACTGGCTGGCCCGCCACCTGGAACGCGACTACGGCATGCCCGCCGCGTCCGCCCGCAAGCTCCTCGCGGCGGGGCTGGTGCTGCCGGTCCTGGACGGGCTCGACGAGATGGACCCGTCGTCGGGACCTGCCGGGCCTGCTGGGGCGGCCGGGGGGCCCGGGGTGGCCGGAGTGGTCGGGGGGACGCCTGTCGCGGGCGAGCGCGCGGCGCGGGCGCTCGCGGCCCTCGCCCGCTACCAGGACGGCACGGAACCGGCCCCGCTGGTGCTCACCTGCCGGTCGCGGGAGTACGACGCGCTGGAGGCGGCGGGCGCCCACATGCTCGACGCGGCCCGCCTGGAGATCGACCCGGTCACCCCCGCGCGGGCGCACGCCTTCCTCGCCTCCCGCGGCGCGGCCCGCCGCCCGGCCCGCTGGCAGCCGCTCCTCGACGAACTCGCCGCCCGGCCCGCGCTCTGTCGACGCCGTGGCGGCTGACGCTGGTGGCGGTGGCGTACGACGGGGACGGCGACCCGGGCGAACTGCTGGCGTGCGGGACGGAGGCGGCGGTCGCGGACCGTCTGCTCGGTCACTTCATCCGGGCGTCGGCGGCGAACCTGCCGGAGGGTGAACGGCGATACCCGCCCGCGCGGGCCCACCGCGCCCTCGCGGTGATCGCCCGGGGACTCGGCCGGGGCAGCGCGGCGGAGACCGACCTGGTGCTGCTCGCGGTGGGCCGCCGGGTGCCGCGATGGCTGCTCGGCTCGGTGGTGACGGTCCTGATGGCGGCCGTGGTGGCCGGGGAGGGCGTGCTGCTGTTCATGGACCCGAGCGGGACGTGGGCGTGGGGCGGCTGGGCGGTCTTCCTGGCGGTGCGGTTCACCGTACGGACCTGGCGGGGGCGGGCCGTGCTGGAGTCCGGCATGGCCGTGCCCCGGCTCGGCAGCCCGCTGTGGCGGGTCGCGGGGGCGCGGGCGCTGCGCTCACTGACGACGAGCGGCTACGGGGTGATCGCTGTGCTCACCTGCGGGGGTGTCGTGGGGCTCCTGGTCGGGCTCGGCGAGACGGGCCTCGCCGAGGGCGCGCTCGTCGGCCTGCTCTCGCTGATCGCCTCGGTGCTGGTGATGACGGTCATGGAGGTCGATGCCACCACCGCGGGCCCCACCGGGGTGCTCCGCGGCAAGGTGCTGCTCCTGGTGCTGGTCGGCGTGGCCTTCACCAGGGTGACGAGTTCGGTGATCGGCGACGACGTGCTGGCCGCCCTGCTGTCCACGCTCGGGCTGGCCACCGCCTGGGTCATGACGTACCTGGTCGGCCTGCTCGCGTACGGCCTGTTCCTGGCCACGCACGCGCGCCGCGTCCCTCTCCGGCTCGCCCGCTTCCTCGACTGGTCCGTCGCCGCCGGGCTCATGCGGACCTCCGGTGCCACCTACCAGTTCCGGCACCGGGAGTTCCAGGAGTGGCTGGTGCGGCACCCCGCGCCGTGACCTGGTGGCCACGGGGCGGGGTGCCGGGGGTGCCGGGACCGGACCCCGGGGGCTACAGCTCGTCGAGGTCCAGCGCGGCGGCCATCGCCCGGTAGCCCGCGTCGCCCGGGTGGAGGTGGTCGCCGGAGTCGTACGCCGGGAGGATCCGGTCCGGGTGGGCAGGGTCGGCCACCGCGCGGTCGAAGTCGACGACCGCGTCGTACGCCCCCGAGGTCCGCACCCAGGTGTTGAAGGCGTCGCGCTTCGCCTCGTTCTCCGCGGAGAAGTAGAAGCTGCCCTCGATCGGGGTGAGGGTCGCGCCGACCACCTTCAGGCCGTGGGCGTGGGCCTGCCGGATGAGGGCGCGGTGGCCCTCGATGAGGCGGTTCACGGACACCTCGGGGGTGGGGTCGCTCGGGAACGACTGGCCGCTGCCGCCGATGTCGTTGATGCCCTCCAGGAGGATCACCGTGCCGACCCCGCGCTCGCTCAGCACGTCCTTGCGGAACCGGACGAGGGCCTTCTCGCCCGCCCAGGTGGTGTCGTTGGTGACCTGGTTGCCGCTGATGCCGTGGTTGAGGACGGCGCGCGGGCGGCCCGCGGCGGCGAGGCGCTCGGCCAGCTCGTCGGGGTAGCGGCTGTCGGTGTCGACGCTCGCGCCGACGCCGTCGGTGATGGAGTCGCCGAAGGTGACGATGCCGTCGCGCCGGGCCGGGCCGCCGGAGGTCTCGACGCCCGTCAGGTAGTACCAGGAGGTGCTGGTCTCGGTGAACGCCGCGCCCGACGCGTCCGCCCGGTGGTCGCCCGCCGCGCGGTAGCTGGTGGCGTCGCCGACGTGGTGGAAGGTGGCGGAGCCGGTCGGGCCCGCGAGGTAGAGGGTGACGGTGACCGTCTCGAACGCGCGGGTGCGCAGCCCCACGCCGTCGCTGAGCAGGGTGCCGCCGACCGGGATCGTGGTCGAGGCGCGGCCGCCGCCGAAGGTGAGCGTGCGCACTGAACCCGGCTCCACGGCAGGGCTGTTGGCGGACGAGGCGCCGGGCACGGTCCGGGCCACGGTGGCGCCGGTGATGCGCAGCGGCGTGCTCCCGTAACGGTTCGACAGCTCGATCCGGGCCTTGGTGCCGCCTGCCGTGATCCGTACGGTCTGGCGCACGGTCTGGTTGTCGAAGCCCTGCTGCGACCAGTTGGGGGTGAAGGGCGCGGTCGCGTTCTGCGGGGAGGCCGCCCAGGCGCCCTGCCAGGATGTGCCGTGCCAGGACGTGCCGTGGCCGTACGAGGCGGCGGACGCGGCCGGGTGGTGGGCGGCGGCCGGGGTGGCGGTGGCGGCCGTGGCGGGGAGCGCGGTCAGGGTGAGGGCGGCGAGCAGGGGTATGCCCGCGCGCCGGAGGGTGTTGCCGGTGGTCATGTCTGGTCCCCGTTGCGTCGTGTGCGAGTGCTCTTCCTGTACTGCTTGCGTGCACGCGACAGTGGACAAGGCGTGATCGTCGCGGTCTATTCCCGGGTGTTGTCGGGGAGTTGACCGGAACCGAGCAGTCCGGCCAGCGCGCGGAACACCTCGCCCGGGTCCCGGCCCGCCAGCGGCGCGTCCAGGTTGCGGGTCAGGAGCAGCGTCGCGAAACCGTGCGCGAGGGACCAGGCGGCGATGCCCGTGGTGCGCGGATCGAGTCCGTCCTGGGGCGGCAGATCACCGACCCCGGCGCGCAGTTCGGCCGAGGCGTGCTCCTTCGCGGCGAGCAGCGCGGGGTCGTCCGCGCGGTGCAGCTCGGGCTGGAACATCACCTGGAAGTGCGCGGGATGCCCGGCCGCGAACCGTACGTAGCGCACCCCCCGCTCACGCAGGTCGGGCGCCTCGGCGAGGGCCTCGGCGAGCAGCTCGTAGCCCTGCGCGGCGATCGCGGTGAGCAGTCCGGTGCGGTCCTTGAAGTGGTGCGCGGGGGCGGCGTGCGAGACGCCCGCGCGCCGCGCCAGGTCGCGCAGGCTGAGCGCGCCGGGGCCTTCGGTGGACACCACGTCGAGCGCGGCGGAGAGGACGGCCTGCCGGAGGTCGCCGTGGTGGTAGGTGCGCCGATCGGTCATGACAGCAGACTACGCGGGATCTAGGCATTGACAAGTTCGCGGGGCGGGAGGAATCTAGGCAGTGACAAGATGAGTGGGCGCGACGGAGGAGGACGTCATGGACGCTGTGTCCGCGGAGACGGGTGTGGGGACAGGGACGGGTTCGGGTTCGGGTACGGCGAAGGGCGCGGGCGCCGGGGCGGCGGCCGGTCCGGTGGCCGGTCCGGTGGCCGCGGTCGAGCCCGGGCGGGTGCGCCAGATGTGGCACCTGCTCGAACCGCTGCACGCCGTGATCTATTACGCGCCGGAGGCGTTCACCGAGGCCGCCTCCCTCGGCTACGACACCAGTGAGCGCTGGCCCAGCTACTTCGCCTGGCGCGCCGCCCCGCTCGGCCCCGTCGGTGCCGCCCGCACCGCCTCCGCCTGGTACTCCTTCGACCCCGCGATGGTCGCCCGGTACGTCCCCGCCGTCTGGGACGTCGCCACGCCCGAGGCCGTCCTCGCCGCCCGGCTCCGCGCGGTCGACGCCGCCTACCGCGCGATCCTCGGCGACGAGGTCGTCGAAGGACCCGACATCGCCGAGGCCGCCGCCCTCGCCCGCCGCGCCGCCGAGGCCACGGACCTTGCCGGCCGCCCGCTTGCCGCCGCCAATGCCGAACTCCCCTGGCCCGACGCCCCGCACCTGGTCCTCTGGCAGGCCGCCATGACCCTCCGCGAACACCGCGGCGACGGCCACCTCGCCGCCCTGCTCACCGCCGGACTCGACCCGGCCGAGTCCCTGGTCTCCTTCGCGGCGATCGGCGCCGCGTCCGAGGCGACCTTCGCCGGCCGCGGCTGGAGCGAGAAGGACTGGTCGGCCGCCCGCGCCCGGCTCGCTGCCCGCGGCCTTGTCACCCCCGACGGCGCCGCCACCGAAGCGGGGCGCGCTCTGCGCGCCGAGGTGGAGCGCCGGACCGACGAACTGGCCGCCGCGCCGTGGGCGGCGCTCGGCACCGAGGGGACGGCCCGGCTCGCGGACCTGCTTGGTGGGCCGTGGCTCGCGGTGATCGGATCCGGGGTGCTGCCGTCGGAGAACACGCTGGGGATCGGGAAGGTGTGAGGCGGATCCGGGATGCGGGATCCGGGAGGTTGGAGGTAGGAGGTTGGATCCGATATCCCGGATCCCGAAGGTTGGGTCCGGAGGGGGAGGTTGGATCCGATATCCCAAATCCGGGACATCGGATCCAGGATCCAGAGTCCGGGGCGTCGGATCCTGGAGGTTGGATCCGGGATCCAAGAGGTTGGATCCGAGAGGTTGGATCCCGGATATCGGATCCGATCTCCCCAGGTCCGAGCGGCCCGGTGGATCCAATGTCCGGGATCCAGGATCCAAATATTGGATCCGACCGTTGGGGCCCGACTTTTGGATCCCGACCCTGGGATCCCCCCGGGCATCGGACCCGGACGTTGGATCCCGGACATTGGATCCGACCTCTGGACCCGGACATTGGATCCGACCTCTGGGCCCCGGATATTGGATCCCGGACATTGGATCCAAAACGGCTCCATCTAGGATCTTTAGGTGCCGATCACTCAGAAACCCCTCGCCGTCCCTGTCTTCGCCGCCGCGCTCCTGCTCGCCGTCACCGCCTGCTCGCCCGATTCCGGTGCTCCGGCCGGCGACGGCGGCACGCCCCCGAAGGCCGGAGCCGGAGCCGGAGCCGGTGGGGCCGCGCTCGGTGTGGTCGACACGTTGACCGTGAAGGGGCGGGCGCCCAGGACCGGGTACGAGCGGGAGAAGTTCGGCCGCGCCTGGGTGGACGTCGACCGCAACGGGTGCGGGACCCGGGACGACATACTGGCCCGCGATCTGACCGGCGTCCGGTACGCCGACGGGCGGTGCAAGGTCGCCTCCGGGACGCTCAGGTCCGATCCGTACACCGGTGGGTCCATCGACTACGTCCGTGGCCGCAGCAATGTGGACATCGACCATGTCGTGGCCCTGTCGGACGCCTGGCAGAAGGGCGCTCAGAAGTGGTCCGCCGACACCCGGCTGCGCTTCGCCAACGACCCGCTCAACCTCCTCGCCGTGGATTCCGCGGCCAACCGGCGCAAGTCCGACGGCGACGCGGCGACCTGGCTGCCGCCGAACCGGTCCTACCGCTGCACGTATGTGGCCCGGCAGGTCGCGGTGAAGAAGAAGTACGGGGTGTGGGTGACGGCGGGGGAGCGGGACGCGATGAAGCGGGTGCTGGGCGGCTGTCCCGGCCAGCGGCTGCCCTGACCGTCGGCCGCCGCGGGCGTCACCCCTGCTGGCGAAAAATCGTTTCACCATGCCGCTGACGTGCAGTTAGTCTCCGATCCATGGACCTGCGCATCACGACTCTCGCCGAGCGACCTGAGCTTGCCGGAGACATCTGGCAGATGAAGGATCTCTGGCCGGAATTCATGCTGTACGACCCGGTCGGCTGGGCCAACGTCGGGCGGATCGTGGCCGATTTCCCCGAGTACGTGCTCGTGGCCACCGACGACTCCGGGCAGATCGTCGCCCGGGCGTTCAGCGTGCCGTTCCGGCTCCAGGAGTCGGGCCGCGAGGAGCTGCCGGACACCGGCTGGGACCAGGTCCTGCTGTGGGCGGTCTCGGACCTGCGGCACGGGCGGACGCCCGACACCGTCAGCGCCATCGAGATCACCGTGGCCGTCGACGCGCTCGGGCGGGGCATCTCGGGCCGGATGCTGGAGGCGATGCGGGCCAACGCGGGCCGGCTCGGGTTCGCCGACCTGGTGGCCCCGGTGCGGCCCAACGCCAAGCACCTGGAGCCGGAGGCGGCCATCCACGAGTACGCCTTCCGCACCCGGGAGTCGGACGGCCTGCCGCACGACCCCTGGCTGCGGGTCCATGTCCGGGCGGGCGGCACGATCGAGAAGATCGCGCCCGCGTCCATGACGGTCGCCGGTTCGGTGGCGCAGTGGCGCGAGTGGACCGGGCAGCCGTTCGACACCGACGGCCCCGTCGAGGTCGAAGGGGCCTTGGTGCCGGTGCACTGCGACACCGCCCGCGGCTACGCGGTCTACGTGGAGCCGAACGTCTGGATCCGCCACCGCACCTGAGCCCGGGTCCCCCCCCCGAGCGCGCCGAAGGGCGTGAAGGCCACTCCCCTGCGATGGCCTTCACGCCCTTCTCGCGTTCACACGTCCACGCGCGCGTGGCGCGCGCGACGCGGCTTCCTCAGCCGAAGCTCTTCTCGTCCACCACGTCCTTCTTCGGCGGCGTCTTCGCCGCGACCGGCTGGTCGTAGTGGGAGAAGGAGATCGCCCCCGGCTCCTTGCCGCCGGTGCTCACCACCCGCAGCAGATAGGGCTTGCCCTCGGTGGCCACGTAGAAGGTGTCCTTCTCGCCGCCCTGGTAGTCGAGGGTCAGCATCAGGGCCTTCTTCCCCTCGACCGTGGTCTCGGCGCCCTTCACCGTGCCCCGGGTGTCCTGCTCGAAGTCGGCGAGCAGCGTCTCCAGGTCGCACATCCGGAGCAGGTCCTTGGCGTCCGCGTCCGAGCTGTCGGTCTTCACCCAGCGGCCCTTCAGCTGCCGCAGCACCGCCTCGCGCACCTCCGCCGACTCGCCCTTGGCCTGCTCCTTCAGGAGCGCCTCGTCGAAGCGGAGGTAGACGGACTTGTCGGCGGGCGTCGCGGCGGGCCTGAGCACGTCGGCCGTGCCGGTCGTGCCCGCCGTCAGGGTGCCCGAGCAGCGGCCCCGCACGTCGCTGGCGAGGTGGCCCTTCATGGGCCCGTCGGTGGACTTGAAGTCGAACTCGGTACGGAGCGAGGTGGCGGCCTTCGTGGTGGCGATCGCCTTGTCGACGATCTGGGCCCCCGTCAGCTCCCCGAACGGGCCGCTGGGCTTGGCCTTCGGGGCCGCGCCGGAGAAGGGGCCGCAGGCCGTCGCGCCGAGCGCGACGGCGGCACACAGGGCGGCGGCGACGGCGGCCCGGCGGCCCCGGGCGCGGCTCCGGTTCCGGGGCCGGTTCCGGGGCCGGTTGCGGGTGTCGGCGGGGACGTGAGCGGGGGCGTGGGCGGCGGGGGCAGGCATGGGGGAGCTCCGGAAGCGAGGCGTACGGGAAGCACGGGGGTGCGGGGAACGGGGGAGGCGCGGGAGGGCGTGCGGGGGAGGGGGGTACGGGCGCGGGGGCGGGGGCTGCCCCCGGGGCGGCGGGTCAGCCGATCTTCAGGTCCCACTGGACGGCGTCGTAGTCGAAGCCGGGGGAGACCTCGACGGTCAGGTCCTTGGCGTCGGCGGGGGCGTCGAAGGCGTAGACCGCGGTGGCCTTCTTGCCGGGCAGGACCGAGCCGGTGAAGCCGCCGCCGACCTTGTCGTCGGTGATCGTCTCGGCCTTGGTGCCACTCTTGCCGGCGCGGGCGGAGGCCGTGGCCAGGGTGGAGTCGAACGCCCTCTTGCCGCCGTTCTCGATGGTGACGGTCACCTGGTACGCCTTGCTGCCCTTGGTGTGGCCGATGGCGAACTCGCCCGGCGTGAACGGCTTCGGGGCGGACACGGTGACCTTCAGGTCGTCGTCGTAGACCGAGGTGTCGTCGGCGGCGAGCGCCTTGCCCTTGGCGGCCTGGCCGCCGGGCGTCTTCGGGGCGGCGTCCTTCAGGGTCTTGTCGATCTCGTCGACCGCGTCGCTCACGGCGGTGAACGTGATGACCGCTCCGACCACCGAGAGGATCAGGGCCGCGAGGCCCAGGATCGCGCCGGTCAGGGCGACACCCTTGTTGTTCGCCTCGCCGCGCTTGACCCGGCCCCTGCCGACCAGACCGAGGATCAGCGCGATCAGGCCGAGGATGCCCGCCAGCCAGAAGAACAGCGGGATCAGACCGGAGAGCGTGCCGATGATGCCGAGGATCAGGGCCGCGGTGCCGAGGCCGTTGCGCAGGGCCACCGGAGCGGGGGAGTGCGGGAGCTGCGTGTCGTACGACATGGGTGTGTCCTCCCGGACAGTGACTTCGTCTGGTGTGATGGGTCAATCACAGCAGAGCTTGTGAACCGAGTCAACACGGTTCGCATGAAACAAGTCCGCTCACGCTGTGAAGCGAGGAATCCTGTGTTCGTCAGTAAGATCGGCGACACACGTCAGGCGGGACGATCGGGCGGGACGAGGGGAGTGGCAGTGCCGGAGAGCGCAGCAGAGGTGACGGCGGCGGGCATCGCCCGGCTCGCGGGGGTCGGCCGCGCGGCCGTCAGCAACTGGCGACGCCGCCACGCCGACTTCCCCAAGCCGGTCGGCGGCACCGAGACCAGCCCGTCGTTCGCCCTCGCCGAGGTCGAGGAATGGCTGCGGGCCCAGGGCAAGCTCGCCGAGGTCCCGCTCGGCGAGCGCGTCTGGCAGCAGATCGCCGGACACCCGGCGGGCGCCGTCACCGCGCTCGTCCACGCGGGCTGCGTGCTGCTCCTGGTCCATGACCGGGCCGCCGCCCTCACCACCCTCGCCGCCGCGCCCGAGGACCGGCTCGCGGAACTGCTCCCGGTGCCGCTCGAAGAGGTCCTGACCGAGCGGTTCGGGGCCGAGCGGGCCGTCCGTACCCCCGACGCCCGCACCCTCGCCGCCTCCGCGCCGCTGCTCCGCGCCGTACTGGAGCTCGCCGAGGAGTCCGGCCCGCGCGAGACGGGACCGCGCGCCGCCTTCGAGTTCCTGCTCGGCCGCCAACTGGACGCCAACCCGCGCCAGTACACCCTCACCCCGCCCGGACCCGCCGCCCTGATGGCCGCCCTCGCCGGGCCCGCCGCCACCGTCCTCGACCCCGCCTGCGGCACCGGCGCCCTGCTCCTGGCCGCCCAGCCGCCCGCACCCCCCACCCCCGGGACCGGGACCCCCGACACCGCCCGGTACGGGCAGGACGCCGACCCCGAGCTCGCCGCGCTCACCGCACTGCGCCTCGCCCTCGCCACCACAGCGACCACGACCGCCACCAATGCCACTGCCACCGGGCCCGGTCGCGCCGACGTCCAGGTCCGCGCGGGCGACACCCTGCGCGAGGACGCCTTCCCCGCCCTCGCAGCCGACGCCGTGCTCTGCCACCCGCCGTTCAACGAGCGCAACTGGGGCCACGACGAACTCGCCTACGACCCCCGCTGGGAGTACGGCTTCCCGGCCCGCACCGAGTCCGAGCTGGCCTGGGTCCAGCACGCCCTGGCCCGGCTGCGCCCCGGCGGCACCGCCGTCCTGCTGATGCCGCCCGCCGCCGCCTCCCGCCGCTCAGGCCGCCGGGTCCGCGCCGACCTGCTGCGCCGCGGCGCGCTGCGGGCCGTCGTCGCCCTGCCGGCCGGCGCGGCACCCCCGTACGGCATCCCGCTCCACCTCTGGGTGCTGCGCAAGCCGGTCCCCGGCGCCCGCCCGGCTGCCGAACTGCTGCTCGTCGACACCGCCCCCGAGCCCGCCACCGGCCCCGGGAGCGGCGGCAGCGGGCGCGACCGCCTGGACTGGCCCGCCGTCGAACAGGTCGTGCTCGCCGCCTGGCGCCCCTTCGACGACGACGGCACCCTCACCGAGACGCCCGGCGCGAGCCGGTCCGTGCCCGTCGTCGAACTCCTCGACGACGACGTCGACCTGGCCCCCGCCCGCCACCTCCCGCCGCCCGCCGCGGCCGAGGGCGCCGCCCAGCTCGCCGGGGTGCGCGAACGGCTGACCGAGAGCCTGCGCCGTACCGTCGCCCTCACCCCGAGCCCCGCCGCCGAGCCGTCCGGCGCGCCGGGCACCGCGGGCGCCACCGTCCGGCTGACCGCGACCACCGTCGGTGAACTCGCCCGCGCGGGCGCGCTCACCCTGCGCGCGGGCGGCGCCGGAACGGCCGTCCCCGGCGGCGAGCAGCACCGGGTCCTCACCGACACCGACGTGCTCGCCGGCGGCCCGCCCACCGGCAGCCTCCCCGAGGCACCGCCCGAAGGCCCCGCCGAGGACCCGGTGCTGCTCGCCGCAGGGGACGTCGTGGTCCCCGTGCTCGGCGGCGGCTCGGTCGCCCGGGTGGTCGACGCCGCGGCCGAGGGCGCCGCGCTCGGCCGCAACGTCCATCTGCTGCGCCCCGACCCGGCCGCCCTCGACCCCTGGTTCCTGGCCGGATTCCTGCGCGCCACCGCCAACAACCGGCAGGCCAGCTCGTACGCCTCCACCGCCACCCGGCTCGACGTCCGCCGCCTCCAGCTGCCCCGCCTCCCGCTCGCCGAACAGCGCCGCTACGGCGCCAGGTTCCGGGCGCTCGCGGAGTTCGAGGAGGTGCTGCGGCTGGCCGGGCGGCTCGGCGAACAGCTCGTGCAGGGCATGTACGACGGCCTCGCGGACGGCACCGTCGCCCCCTGACGCCCCCGGTTCCCGGGCCCCGTCGCCCCCGATCCGCTCGAACGGGGCACGGTGTCGGCGGTGGTGTATACGCTCGTCCTCGACAGTCGGTTCGAACCGGGGATCCGGGAGTACGGGAGTACGGGAGCAGGAATGTACGGCCAGGGCTATCCGCCGCCGTCCGCGCCGCCGCAGCGCGGCGCGTCGGCCACCGTCATCGCGCTGCGGGTGCTGTTCGCCGTGCTCCCGCTGCTCAGCGTCGGCCTCCTGGTCTGGGTGACGGCGCTGCGGATCGCGCTGCTGACCCGGCGGGTGATCGACTGGATCCTGCTCGCGGTCTCGGTCGCCGTGGTCATCGCCGGTGTGGTGCTGATCCCGGAGGATCCGGAGGACACCTCGGCCGACTGGGTGGTCGGCATGATCCTGCTCAACGCCGTGGCGTTCACCGTCTACTTCCTGGTCGTCGACATCCGCCGCGGCCGCGCCCCTGGCCGGTCCGTGCCCGTGCCCGCGCCGTACCACCCGTACGCGGCGACCGTGCCCCAGCACCACCCGCTGCCGCAGGTCCAGCACCAGCCGCAGGGACAGCCGTTCGGATACGGCTACCCGCAGGCCCAACCGGCCGCCCCCGCCGCACCGGCCGCCCCACCGCCCGAGGCTCCGGTCGCGAGGCCCGCGCCCGTCCAACAGCACGTCCCCTCGCCCATACCGGCGCCCTCGCCCGTCCCCGTGCCCGCGCCGATCGCGCCGTCCGCGCCGATCCCCGCGCCCGCCAGCCCCCGGATCGACCAGGTCCGCGCCGAGCTCGACGAGCTGAGCGACCTGCTGCGCACCCAGGACGACCGGAAGTGACCGAGTGAACGGACGGGTCGTCGGCGGGCGCTACGAGCTGGCCACCCTGATCGGCCAGGGTGGCATGGGCCAGGTCTGGACGGCGTACGACGGCAGGCTCGACCGCCGGGTGGCCGTGAAGCTGCTCAGCCCGGCCGCCCTCAGCGGCCCGGCCACCGCCGCCGACGAGCTGCGCCGCCGCTTCGTCCGCGAGTGCCGGGTCACCGCCCAGGTCGACCACCCCGGGCTCGTCACCGTGCACGACGCGGGCAGCGACGGCGACGACCTGTACCTCGTCATGCAGTACGTGGCGGGCGCCGACCTCTCCGACCACCTCGCCGAGCACGACCCCTACCCCTGGCCGTGGGCGGTGTCCGTCGCCGCCCAGCTGTGCGCGGTGCTCGCCGCCGTGCACGCGGTCCCCATCGTGCACCGCGACCTCAAGCCGCGGAACGTGATGGTCCGCCCCGACGGCGCCGTCACCGTGCTCGACCTCGGCGTCGCCTCCGTCCTCGACAGCGACACCACCCGCCTCACCCACACCGGCTCGCCCATCGGCACCCCCGCCTACATGGCGCCCGAGCAGGCCATGGGCGGCGCCGTCGGCCCGTACACCGACCTGTACGCGCTCGGCGTGCTGCTCCACGAACTCCTCAGCGGCACCGTGCCGTTCGCCGGATCGACCGCGCTCGGGGTGCTGCACCGGCATCTGTACGAGGCGCCGGTCCCGGTCCGCCGAGTCCGCCCCGAGGTGCCGGAGCCGCTGGAGGCCCTGGTGCTCCGGCTGCTCGCCAAGGACCCGCAGGAGCGGCCGTCCGGTGCGCAGGAGGTGTACGAGCGGCTGCTGCCGCTGCTCCCGCCGCCCGGCGCGGGCGGCCCGGCGGGCCCGCTCGACCCGACCCGGCCGTTCCGCCGCCCGCACGCCCCCTGGCCCGAGCGGGCCGCCGCCCCGGCGCCCGCGCAGGCTCCGCCGCCCCCGCCGATGCCCCCGGTCACGGCCACCCCGCCCGCGTCCGCGCCCGCGAAGGAGGACGTCGCGGCGGCCGTCGACGAGGTGAAGCGGCTGCTCGGCGAGGGCTCCATCACCCAGGCCGTGGACATCCTCGGCGGCATCCTGCCGACCGCCGCCGCCGAGCACGGCGAGCACTCCCCGGTCGTCCGCATCCTGCGCAAGCAGTACGCCACCACCCTGCTCGACGACGGCCAGTACCGGCGCGCCCTGCCCGAGCTGCGCCGCCTCGCCGACGACCGGGCCGCCGAGGCGGGCCCGGCCGACCCGCAGACCCTCCAGTACCGCTACGACGCCGCCCTGTGCCTGGAGCAGCTCGGCGACCCGAGCGCCGCGCTCACCGAGTACCGTGCGCTGCTTCCGCACTACGAGCGGACGGCCGCCGACCAGCCCCGCGCCTTCGACATCCGGCACCGGATCGGGCTGCTGCGGCTCGCGATGGGGGACCACGCGGGCGGCCAGGAGCAGCTGGGGGCGCTGCTGTTCGACGTGGAGCGGGCGCTCGGGCCGTACCACCCGTTGGCGGACGAACTGCGCCGCGCGTTGGAGCGGCAGCGGCAGATGGGCCGCGGTTTCTGATCCCGCGCCAGAATCACGAGTCCGTATCGCCTTCATGAACGAAGCGAAACGGTCCGAAATGGCCATTTTGCGCTGTGTAACGTGCGCGTTCGATCATGTTCACGTCGTTCAAGGATCTTCCATGACCACGCCGCCCCAGCCGTCCGACCCGTTCGCCGCCCCGCAGGGCGCCGAGCCGGTCGCCGCCCCCGCCCCCGAGAAGAAGGGCGGCCTGCTGAAGAAGATCGGCGGATTCGTCGTTCTGGCGATCATCGCCGCCGCGGTGAAGTTCGGTCTGCCGTACGTCACCGGTGACGCCCCGATCCACGCCAAGGTCGGCGAGTGCGTGACCGTCAGCGGCGCGGAGAACGACCCGAAGGTCGACACCCAGCCGTGCGACTCCGGCAAGGCCGACCTCTTCAAGGTCGTCCAGGTGCACGACAACACCTTCGACCTGACCAAGTGCGGCGACCAGCTTTCCGCGCTCGCCCAGCAGCTCAACTCGGACAAGTTCGTCCTCTGCCTCGACGAGGTCAAGAAGAAGTAGTCCGCGCGAGACATGCGCGAAGGGCCCGGTCGTCGCCGACCGGGCCCTTTCCCGTCCCGTACGCCTGAAGTGCGGCGCGCCGTCACTTCCGCCAGAACAGGTGGTGCGTGACCCCGCTCGGACTCGGCACCACGTCCACGTGGAACCGGTCGCTCAGCTCCTCCGGCGACTCCCACAGCTTCAGACCGGTGCCCAGCTTCACCGGCGACACCGCCACGTGCAGGGTGTCGACCAGGTCGGCGTCCAGGAACTCCCGGATCGTGCGCACGCCACCGCCGAGCCGCACGTCCTTCCCGTCCGCCGCCTCCTTCGCCCGCGCCAGCACCTCGGCCGGTTCACCGCCGACGAAGTGGAAGGTGGTGTCGGAGAGCGTGAACGACGGCCGCGGGTGGTGCGTCCACACGAACACCGGCGTACGGAACGGCGGTTCCTCGCCCCACCACCCCTTCCACTCCTCGCTCTCCCACGGCCCGCGCTGCGGCCCGAACTTGTTCCGGCCCATGATCTCCGCGCCGATGTTGTTCCTGAAGTCGCGCGTGAGGTAGTCGTCGAGCCCCCGGCTGCCGCCCGGGTCCGTCCGGTTGGGCCAGCTCGCCGTGGCCCCGGCCCAGGAGAACAGCACGCCCGGGTCGATGGCGAGCCCGAACGGGTTCTCCAGCGTCTGGTCCTCGCCCGCCGCGATGCCGTCGCTGGAGATGTTGAAGTTCTGCACCCGCAGCAGCTGCGGCATGGGGGCCTCCCGTGGTTGCCTGACCGTTCCGTCGATGAGACCCCGCGACGGGCCGGAACTCATCGCAACGCACCGGGGCGGCTCAGCCGAACTGGCCGACCTTGTAGTCACCGCCCGGCACCTGGAGCATCACGTTCATCCGGTTGTACGCGTTGATCAGCGCGATCAACGCGACGAGCGCAAGCAGCTGCTCCTCGTCGTAGTGCTTCGCCGCGTTCGCCCAGACCTCGTCCGACACCCCGGTGCCGTCCGCGATCCGGGTGCCCTCCTCGGTCAGTTCGAGGGCCGCGCGCTCCGCGTCCGTGAAGACCTTGGCCTCGCGCCAGGCGGCGACCATCAGCAGCCGCTGGGTCGTCTCGCCCGCCGCCTCCGCCTCCTTGGTGTGCATGTCGAGGCAGAAGGCGCAGCCGTTGATCTGGCTGGCCCGGATCTTCACCAGCTCCTGCGTCGCCGCGGGCAGGCCGCTGGTGGTGAGGGCCTGGCCGGCCGCGCCGAGGTGCTTGATGAGCTTGCCGCTGACCGCACCGGCGAAGGGGTTGAGGCGGGGTTCCATGACGGGCTCCTCTTGTCGTGTCGTTCTCGTCGCTACACCCCTATGACGGAGCGGCCGGGCGAGGTGTGACACGGCGGGGAGTGATCTGGGTCACGCGTTCTTCTTGACCTTGTCGATGAACGCGGACCAGGCGGTGGCGGCGAAGAGGAGGGCGGGGCCAGTGGGGTTCTTGGAGTCGCGCACGGGGACGAGGGGGAGGCCGTCGGCGACCTCCAGGCATTCGCCGCCGTCCTGGTTGCTGCGAGAGCTCTTGCGCCAGGTGACGCTGCTCAGATCGACGGCTCGCACGACGCTTCCTCCAGTATCTGCAGGATGAACTTCCGCGAATCGGCGGGGGAGAGGGCGCGATCGCGGGCTTGATCGTATCGGAGCTGCAACCGCGCGACGGCGGCTGATTCCGCGACCAGCTCGCCCGAGTAGCCCGTCTCTACCCAGGCCACGGCACCACCCTCTCCGGGTTGGAGGAACATGGTGTGTGTGTTCCCCATCGCGTGCGGCCCGGCCGAGAACGGCAGTACCTGGACGGTCACATTGCGGCGCTCGCTCATCATCAGCAAGTCGTTCAGCTGCTCCTGCCAGTGCTCCCGCTCGGGCAGGGGCGTACGCAGCACCGCCTCCGAGAGGATCGAGCGGAACGTAGGGGCGGGATCCTCCGTCAGGAGGTCCCGGCGCCCTATGCGCGCCTCCACCTGTTTGGTCAGCTCTTCGCCCTCGAATCCGCCCTCGCTGAGCAGCGTGTGGGCGTACGCCCGGGTCTGGAGCAAGCCGGGCAGTGCGCTCACCGCGTAGTGCCACAGGCTCAGGGCCTCCGCCTCCAGGGCCATGTACTGCTGGTATCGCGCCTTGAACTGCGACTTGTCCCCTGCCGCCAGCTCCCACAGCGTCAGTAGCAGCCCCGGCAACCGGTAATACGTGTCCAGCGCCTGGACGACCTCCGGCCCGCCGATCGTCTCCCCCTTCTCCATCTTCGAGAAGAGCGTCGCGTCCCAGCCCGGCGCGGCCCCCAGCATCCGGTAGCTCAGCTTGTGTTCCAGTCGGAGCTTGCGCAGCTCCTCCGCGAAGCGCTTCCTCGGCTCCTGGCTGCGTCCCGTGATCACCCGTCTCGGTGGCATCGCACCACGCGCCTCTCGTGGAAGGTGTGGAAGTACCGGAACGGCCACGGGATCAACAGCCGCGAATCCGGCCTCTCCACCCTGCCCCGGCTCCATTCTCGACATGCCTCATTACGGAGGGTAGCCCAACACCTAGGACGGTTGTCATGAAGCTCGGCGATTTCGTGTACGACGAAGTGGCTTGCGTGGTAGCGGAGTTCATGGGCCACCTCGGCCCCTACGCCATGCTCCGCCCCCTCGGCGGCGGCCGTGAATGGCAGGCCGAGCCCGCCCGCGTACGCCCCGCCACCCCTGATGAGCGGCTGACCGCCGGAGTGCGCGCGGTCAACGCGCGGGCGCGGGCCGCTGCCGTCGTGCCGCTCGACGTGGAGCTGCCCCCGCTGCCCCGGCCCGTACCCGGGTGTGCGGAGTGTGACGGTCTTGCCGCGCGGCGGCGGGAGGCGCGGCTGGGGTACGACGGGAGTGCGGAGGCCGACGCGAACGTGTTGCTCCGCCGCCACTTGAAGGCGGCGGCGGAGCAGCACGCCCCGCTACACCGGTGACGCCGTCTCCAGCGGTTCGCTCGCCGCCGGGGCGGACGGGCCCCGCGCGTCGGCCGTGGCCCGGCGGCGGGTCCGTACCGTCGCCAGGGTCACCCACAGGGCGAGGCCCAGCAGACCCGCGCCGCCCGCCGCGAGGCCCGCGGTCAGGCCCGGTGGGCGGAAGGTGCAGGAGACTTCGCGCTGGCCCGCCGTGACCGGGGCGGCGAGCAGGCCGCCGTACGTGCCGGCCGGGTGGCCCTGGCAGGTCCAGCCGTCGATGCTCGGGGCGGAGAGGACGACCGTGCCGGGGCCCGCGCCCGGGCGGAGTTCGGCGCGGAAGCCGTTGTCCGTGACGTGGACGGCGGTCGGGGCGGTGGCGCGCAGCCGGTCGACGGCGGCGCGCAGGCGCGTGTGGTCCAGGCAGGCCAGTTCGCCCTTGGGCGGGAGCTGCGGGCGCTGGCCCGCGACCTTCTGGACGCCGAGGGAGACCATGGCGGCCCGCCACTTCAGGAGCTGGCCGCGCAGCTTCACCGTGCGCTTCCCGAGCCGCGCGGTGCCGGTGTAGTCGGGGGACCAGAAGAAGACCTCGGTGCCGACCCGGCAGGCGCCGGAAGCGGTCGGGGGCTCGTACACCCGCGCGCCGAGCAGCGCTTCCTGGTTGCGGAAGGCGGAGGCCCCGTACACCGGTCCGGGTCCCGGCGGCCGGACCGTCACCAGCGGCAGCCGGGTGTCCGTACGGATCACCTTGCCGTCGCGCCAGCGGGCGCCGACCGCGAACAGGGCGTCGGTGACCGGGTTGTCCAGGCTCTGCAGGTTGCGGCCGCGTGAGGTCCAGCCGCCGCCGAGCGCGGCCATGGTGCGGGTCAGCACGTCCGGGGTGAGGCTGCTGTAGTAGGAGCCGCCCTGGGTGCCGAGCGCCAGCGGTTCGTTGCCGACCCGCTGCGGGCGGCCGGAGTCGGTGCGGTAGACGGGCCAGCCGTCGGCCCGGCGCAGCGCGTCGGCGCGCCGGGTGTCGGACGCCTTCCACGCCGGATAGTCGTCGAGCCGGGCGAGCCGTTCCTTGTCGCCCCAGGCGGTGGTCGCGGCGGCCTGCGCGAGCAGCACACCGACCACCAGGGCGGCGGCCAGCCGCCGGTGGCGCAGCAGGACGAGGCCGACGGCGGCGGCGAGACCGGCCGCGAACAGGATCCAGCTGACCGCCGTCGTCTCCTCGTTGCCGATCGCGGCGAGCGCGAGCACGCCGACGACGGCGGTGCCGCCGAGCACCTGGCGCCGCTCGGGCAGGCCGTCGGCGACGGCGGCCCAGGCGCCGATCACCAGGACGCCGGTGAGGACGAAGGTCTGCCGGTACGGGCTGCCGTTCGGCGTCGCGAAGATGTGCCAGGCCAGGTGGGTCGGGCCGAACTGCAGGGACAGCGCGATGCCGGTGGCGAGCGCGGGCCACAGCCACTGGCGGCGGAACAGCAGCGACGCGGCGAGCACCGGGACGGCGGTGAAGACGAACAGCGCCGGGGTGGAGAAGCCGTAGGTGGCGGGCAGCAGCCGGGCGGCGAGGTCGCCGCCGCCGGCCGGGGCGAAGTCGCGGACGACGCCGGGGTACGCCTGCTTGGTGCCGAGGTAGAGCGGGACCAGGACCGGGGCCGACAGGGCCACGCCGGTCAGCACGGTGAGCGCGCCGCGCAGGATGACCCGCCAGTGCGGGGCGGTCACGATCAGCACGAGGGCCGCGCCGAGGGTGGCCATGTAGGCGGTGTAGAAGTTCGCGGTCCAGCAGACGGCGACGACCAGCGGTCCGAGCAGCGGGCGGCGGCGCTCGCGCGCCCACACGCCCACCAGGCAGAGCAGCGGAAAGGCGATCAGGCCGTCCATCCACATGGGGTTGTAGACGGCTTCGAGGACCGACCAGCCGCACAGTCCGTAGGCGGCGCCGAGCAGGCCCGCCGCCCACCAGGCGCGCGGGTCGCCCGCCGGGCGCAGCCGCCCCAGCAGGAAGGCCATCGCGGCGGCGGCCGCGGCCATCTTCAGAAGGGTGACGGCGTACAGCGCGTATTCGAGGTCCGCGCGCGGCGCGAGGGCGACCAGCGGGGCGAACGGGCTGGTCAGATAGGTGCCCAGGTCGGGCAGGAAGCCGGTGCCCCAGCCGGACTGCCAGTTCAGGAACAGGCCGCCGTCGGCGCGGCCGTGCAGCAGGTCCCACAGGTGCGCGTGGAACGGGACGAACTCGTTGCCGAGGTCGTTGACGCTGCGCCGGTGGTGGCCGAAGGGGAAGGTGGTGGCGACGGCGTCCCCCGCGCACACGGCGACGGCGGTGAGCAGTGCCGCGAGCAGGGGGGCCCGTCCGGTGGTTCGCGGAATCGGGATCTTCATCGTGGTTCGAATATCGCACTCGAATGCACGAAATGGTCACCCGCGCCGGGCAGTTCATTCATTGGTCGCCTCGTTGTCACCGCCGGAATCCGGGCCGGACATCCTGACCGGTTGTGGTGTCGTGGTGCTGCTCTCGATCGTGGTCCCGTGCTTCAACGAAGAAGAGATCATCGGTCGCTTCCACGACCATGTGACGAAGGAACTCTCCCGCATCGACGGAGATTTCGAGATCGTCTACGTGGACGACGGAAGCCATGACCGAACGCTCCCCCTCCTGGAAGGGATCGCCGCCGACGATCCCCGGGCGCGCTATGTCTCGTTCAGTCGCAACTTCGGCAAGGAGGCCGCCATGCTGGCCGGTCTCCAGCACGCGAGCGGTGACGCCGTCGTGATCATGGATGCCGACCTCCAGCACCCGCCGGAGCTGGTGCACCGCATGCTGGCGCTGCATGCCGAGGGATACGACCAGGTCATCGCCCGGCGCACGCGCAAGGGCGACCGGGTCACCCGGACGGTGACCGCCCGCGCCTACTACTGGGCGATAAACCGCCTGGTGGACGTCGAGCTCGTGGACGGCGTCGGCGACTTCCGGCTGCTCTCGCGCCGTACCGTCGACTCGATCCTGGAACTCAGCGAGTACAACCGGTTCTCCAAGGGCCTGTTCGCCTGGGTCGGATTCAAGTCGACGACCTTCGAGTACGAGAATGCGATCCGCGAGGACGGGCGTTCCAAGTGGACGTTCGGAAAGCTCCTCAATTACGGACTCGACGGACTCCTCTCGTTCAACAACAAGCCACTCCGGGCGGCCGTCTATCTCGGTTTGACCCTGGTCGCCGTGGCATTCGCGTACGCCGCGTGGATCGTCGGTGTCGCCATGGTGAACGGCGTGGACACCCCCGGTTATGTCACCCTGCTCGTGACGGTCACGGCGCTCGCCGGCGTCCAGATGGTGATGCTGGGACTGGTCGGCGAGTACGTCGGCCGTATCTACTACGAGGTGAAGCGCCGCCCGCACTATCTGGTGAAGGCCACCAACGCGGCCGTGCCGACCCCGCGCGCCCGCGACCAGCGGCCCGCGCACCGGGCGGACGACGGTACGGACAACCAGGTGGACGACCGCGTGGACGACCGCGTGGACGACGAGGAGCTGCTCCGCCGATGAGCATGACCACGACCTGGCAGGTGATCCGCTTCGGCCTGGTCGGCGTCGTCAACACCGGCACGTACTACGGGCTCTACCTGCTGCTCGGCCTGCGGCTGCCGTATCTCGTCGCCCATGTCACCGCGTTCGCGCTGTCCATGGTGGGGTCCTTCTTCCTCACCACGTACTTCACCTACCGCACCCGGCCCACCTGGAAGAAGTTCCTGCTCTTCCCGTTGACCAACGCGGCGAACTTCGTGATCACCACGGTCGGCGTGTACGTCCTCGTCGACCTGCTCGGCATGGACAGCCGGTACGCCCCGCTGGTCGCCGCCGCGTCGGCCATCCCCATCACGTTCGTGCTCTCCCGGACGATCATGCTGGGGCCCGACACCACCCGAACACGTGAGTCGTTGACCGAAACAGTCGCATCGAAGTAATCGAAGTAGTGGCCCGGGCCACGGCGACTGCCTAACATCGATCACCGCACGGTCGTCCCACTGACGCACGACCCACGCCGGGAGGCTCCTTTGCACCGCCGCACCGCGCTCTCCTTCTCCGCCGCCGCCCTGATCGCCGCGGCCCCGTTGCTCACCGCCTGCGGCGGCGACGCCCACCCGGGCGCGGCGGCCGTCGTCGGCGGGCAGCGGATCGAGGTGTCCAGTCTCCAGGCCCAGGTCGCGGACGTGCGCAAGGCGCAGGAGCGCTCGCCCGACGCCACCCGGCTGATCCAGGAGAGCGGCGGACTCAGTCGGCAGAAGCTGCACGACATGATCTTCGACCGGGTGGCGGACAAGGTCGCCGAGGACAACGGCGTGACCGTCAGCCGCGGCGAGATCCAGCAGGCCAGGGCCGACTTCGTGAAGCAGAGCGGCGGCGAGGAGCAGCTGCGCAGCGCGCTGCTCCAGCAGCGCGGGGTCGCGCCGGACCAGATCGACGACGTGGCCCGGCGGGCGGTCCTGATGAACAAGCTCGCCGAGAAGCTGGGGGTCACCAACACCCCCGAGGGCCAGAAGAAGCTCACCGACGCCTTCAGCCAGGCGTCCAAGGCCCTGAAGATCGACGTGAACCCGCGCTTCGGCGCCTGGGACGACGCGAAGATCCAGCTGGGCACGTACACGGCGCCGTGGGTGCGGCAGATCAGCAAGGCGCCCGAGCCCCAGACCCTCTGACCTGCGGCTGACCGCCCGGCTGACCGCCCGGCTGACCGCCCGGCCGAGAGGCCGGGCGGGTGGCCGGGCGGGGCGTTCGACGCCGCGCGGTGGGGCGGTAGGTTCGAGGGGTGAACACCCAGAGCCCCGACACCCCCGCGCAGCCCGGCGCCACCGGCCGCGTCGTCCTGCTCACCGCCAGCCACCGGGTGGCGCCGGGACTGCTGTCCTGGCCCGCCTGGCAGACGCTGCGGGCGGCGGACCGGGTGCTGTGCCCGGACCCGGACCACCCCCAGCTGCCGTATCTGCGCGAGGCCGGGGTGGCCGTCGAGGTGCTGCGGCCGACCGCCGCCGAACTGGTCGAGGCGTGCGCCGGTGACCGTACCGTCGTCGTCCTGCCGTCCGGCGAGGGCGACCAGGCGCTCACCGACGGGCTGGCCAGGATGGCCGGGTCAGGACGCTTCGCCATGCCCGACCTGGAACTGCTGCCCGGCTCGTACGACCTGCCGGGCGCGCGGCTGCTCGACCTGGTGCAGGTGATGGACCGGATCCGGCGCGAATGCCCCTGGTCCTCCCGGCAGACCCACCAGGGCCTCACCAAGTACGGCATCGAGGAGGCGTACGAACTCGTCGAGGCGATCGAGGACGACGACCGCGAGGCGCTGCGCGAGGAACTCGGCGACGTGCTGCTCCAGGTGGTGTTCCACGCCCGGATCGCCGAGGAGGACGCCGAGGAGCCGTTCTCGGTCGACGACGTCGCCGGGACCATCGTGGAGAAGCTGATCCACCGCCACCCGCACGTCTTCGGCGACGCCGTCGCCGAGACCCCCGAGGACGTCAAGGCGCACTGGCTGCGCACCAAGGCCGAGGAGAAGCAGCGCGCCTCGGTCACCGACGGGGTGCCGCTCGGCCAGCCCGGGCTCGCCCTCGCGGCGAAGCTCGCGGGCCGGGTCCGCACCGCGGGGCTCGACGTGACGCCGCCCGGCGGGGACGGTTTCGGGTACGAACTGCTCGCGCTGGCCGTACGGGCGGAGGCCGCCGGGGTCGACCCGGAGGCGGCGCTGCGGGCGGCCGGACGGGTCTACCGGGACGCGATCCGGGCGGCGGAGGGCGTGGACGGGGTGGACGGCGTGGACGGCGTGGACGGCGTCTGAGGAGGCGTCCGTGGAAGGCGCCTGACGGCGCACCGGGACCTGCCGGTACGGCCTGACGGCCTGACGGCCTACGGCTCGCGCGGGGCGCGGGCCTCGGGGTTGTGCCAGTGCAGCGGGGGCGGTTCGAGCAGCCACTCGGCCCGGCTGCCGGGGCGGGCCGGGATCCGGCCGACGGCGGGCAGCCGGTCGTGGAACACCCGGGCCGGATCGGCGCCGAGCGCGGTCAGCTCCTCGGTGGCCTCGGTGAGCAGCGCGGGCGGCCCGGCGAGATAGACGTCGTGGGCGGGCCACTGCACCGAGGCCCGCAGCGCCTGGAGCAGCCGCTCGGTGGCCTGGTCGCGCGGTCGGCCGGGGGCGGCGGTGATGCAGGTGACGTGGAGTCCGGGGAGCAGTACGGACAGCCGCTCGGCCTCGGCGAGGCCGTACAGGTACTCCCTGGCGCGGGCCACCAGGAACAGTCGCCCCGCCAGCTCCGGCTCGTCCTCGGCGGCCTCCTCCAGGAGCGCCCGTATCGGCGCCCAGCCGGTGCCGCCCGCTATATAGGTGCGGGGTTTGCCGGGCGGGGTGCGGGCGGTCAGCGCGCCGCCGGGGGTGCTGAGCCGCAGCGTCTCGCCCACCCGCAGCCGGTCGGTGAGCGCGGTGCTCATCAGCCCGCCCTCGATCCGGCTGATGTGCAGCTCCAGGATGCCGTCCGGGCGCGGGGCGCCCGCGAGCGAGTAGGTCCGCCAGACCCGGGGCACGTGGAGGCTGCTGACGCTGACGTACTGGCCCGCGGTGTACGGGTAGGGGCGGCGCGGCCGCAGGGTGAGCCGGGTCAGGTCGTCGCCGTACCGCTCGTGGCCCACCACGTCCGCGTCCCACCAGGCGGGCTCGCCCTCGGCCGCCGACTCCTCGGCGCCGGCCAGCATCAGCTCGGCGACCCGTCCGTACGCCTCCGTCCACTCCTTCTCGGCCTCGATCGACCAGGCGGCCCCGGCGGCGTGCGCGAACGCGGCGACCAGGCTGCCGCCGACCGCGCTGTAGAGCGCCGGGGTGGCGAGGAACTTCCGGTGGTCGCGGCCCAGCTGCCCGAGGTAGTGCGCGAGCCCGGGGTCCTCCAGGTGCGTCACCAGATGAGTGAGGGCGGCGAACAGCCGGTCGCGCTGCGGGGTCAGGTCCTTCGGGAACAGCTCGCGTACGCCCGGGTTGTGCCAGAAGAGGTGCGAGTAGAAGAACGTGACGGCGTGCTCGGCGCGTCTTTCGACGACCGCGAACGTGCTTCTGAGCAGCTGGGCATCCACCCGGGTGAATCTAGTTCACGGAGTGTCACCGCGCGTGCCGTCTTCGTACTTCCGCGGCCTTCCCCTTGTTCTCCCCGCTCCGCGAGCGCCTTGTACGGTCGGGGGCGTGAGCACCACCGGCACCGCCCCCGACCAGCCCCCCGTACCGCACGTACCGCACGTACCGCACGCACCGCACGCACCGGCCGTACCGGCCGTCCCGCACGGTCCCGCGCCCGAGCTCTTCACCTGGGAGTTCGCCGCCGACCCCTACCCGGCGTACGCCTGGCTGCGCGAGCACGCGCCGGTGCACCGGGCGAAGCTGCCGAGCGGGGTGGAGGCATGGCTGGTCACCCGGTACGCCGACGCCCGGCAGGCGCTGGCGGACCAGCGGTTGTCGAAGAACCCGGCGCACCACGACGAGCCCGCGCACGCCAAGGGCAAGACGGGGATCCCCGGGGAGCGCAAGGCCGAGCTGATGACGCATCTGCTCAACATCGACCCGCCGGACCACACCCGGCTGCGGCGGCTCGTCTCCAAGGCGTTCACGCCCCGCCGGGTCGCCGCCTTCGAGCCGCGGGTGCGGGAGCTGACCGACCGGCTGATCGACGGGTTCGCGGAGCGGGGGAGCGCCGACCTCATCCACGAGTTCGCGTTCCCGCTGCCCATCTACGCGATCTGCGACCTGCTCGGCGTGCCGCCGGAGGACCAGGACGACTTCCGGGACTGGGCCGGGATGATGATCCGGCACGGCGGCGGGCCGCGCGGCGGCGTCGCCCGCTCGGTGAAGAAGATGCGCGCCTATCTCGGCGAGCTCATCCACCGCAAGCGCGCCGGTCTCGGCGACGACGGCGCCGACGACCTCATCTCCGGCCTGATCCGCGCCTCGGACCACGGTGAGCACCTCACCGAGAACGAGGCCGCCGCGATGGCCTTCATCCTGCTCTTCGCCGGGTTCGAGACCACGGTCAACCTGATCGGCAACGGCGTCCACGCGCTGCTGCGCAACCCCGGCCAGCGCACCCGGCTGCAGGACGCGCTCGCCGCCGGGGACACCGGGCTCCTGGAGACCGGGGTCGAGGAGCTGCTGCGCTACGACGGCCCGGTGGAGCTGGCGACCTGGCGGTTCGCGACCGAGCCGCTGACGCTCGGCGGGCAGCGGATCCCGGCCGGTGACCCGGTGCTCGTGGTGCTTGCCGCCGCCGACCGCGACCCCGAGCGCTTCGACCGGCCGGACACCCTGGACCTGGCCCGGCGGGACAACCAGCACCTCGGGTACGGGCACGGCATCCACTACTGCCTGGGCGCGCCGCTCGCCCGCATGGAGGGGCAGATCGCGCTCGCCACGCTGCTGACTCGGCTGCCGGACCTGCGACTTGGGGCCGATCCCGACGAACTGCGCTGGCGCGGCGGGCTCATCATGCGGGGGCTTCGTACCCTTCCGGTGGAGTTCACCCCGGAAGTCCGGCCGGGCACGGGGCCACGGCCCGTCTGAACGGAACGGGCGCAACAGTCCTGACGGGTCATCAGAACTGTGATCTTCGCGTGATCTCCGCTGCATCGACTTGTGACTCACGTTCGAATGCCGCTACGTTCACCCGCAGCCCAGCAGTCACGCGAAAGGCCCTCCGCATGCGCTCCGGGAACGGACGTCACCGCAGACCCCGCCAGGCCCCCGCCCTCGTCGTCGCGGCGGGAGTCACCGGATCGGCCATGGCACTGCCGTTGCTCGCCACCGGCTCCGCCTCCGCCGCCGATGCCCCGACCTGGGACCGGGTCGCCGAATGCGAGTCGGGCGGCGCCTGGAGCGCCAACCTCGGCAACGGCCTCTACGGCGGCCTGCAGTTCACCCAGGAGAGCTGGGAGCGGCACGGCGGCCTCGCCTACGCGCCCAGCGCCGACCTGGCCAGCCGCGCCCAGCAGATCGCCGTCGCGGACCGCGCCTTCGCGGCCGGTGACACCCAGTGGGCCACCTGCGCCCCGATCGCCGGACTGACGCACGACGGCAAGAAGCCCGCCGTGCACCCCGGCCCCGGCACCGCCCCGCGCGCCACCGGCCCGGTCGGCGAGTCGAACCGCACCTCCGGCCTGCCCGCCGGACCCGCCACCCCGGCCGCCCCCGGCAGCGGTGCCGACGGTCGTACGGCGACCCCGTCCGCACCGGCCACCGGACCGGCGACGCCCACCACCCCGGGCACACCCACCACTCCGGGTACGCCCACCACGCCGGGCACCCCGGGCTCCACGGTGACTCCGACCACGCCCGCCACTCCCGGCACGCCCACCACACCCGTATCGCCGGGCACGCCGGGCACGCCGGGCACGCCGGGCTCATCGGTGACGCCCGGTACGCCGGGAACGTCCGGAACGCCGGATGCGTCCGCGACCCCCGGTAACGGCAAGCACCGGGGTGACGCCGCGACAGATGAATCGGGCATCCCGGGCAACAGCTCTGATTCCGGACGGCATGCCGCTCCGACTGACGGGGTGAAGGGTGACGCAACCGACGGTAAGGCGCCGGGGAGTGGGCTCGGCGGGGTGCTCGGCTCCGACAAGACGGACAAGGCGGACGAATACACCGTCAGGCCGGGCGACAGCCTCTCGGCGATCGCACACGACAACGGCCTCACCGGCGGCTGGACGGCGCTCTATGACGCCAACAAGAACACGGTCGGATCCGACCCCGACCTCATCCTCCCTGGTCAGAGCCTTGAGTTGGGATCCGGGGCGGTTCCGTCCGAGGGGTAGTCAGTCCCTGAATGTCCGTTCTGCGTAAGTGAGACATGGGTCTCTCTTGCCGAACTGGCGTGTCACGTCCGCAAACTTTGCCCGCTTCGCCCCTCACCTGCGCAAACAGCAGCTGACGGGGCGCAAGTAGGGGCGATTTTTCCGGGTTGATGGTCTTTGAACTTCTCCCGGGCTTGTGTCTACGGTCGTCACCGCTCGCCACCGCGGGCCCCGTCACCGGAACGCCGAATCCTGCCGCCGGCCCGACGGGAACAGTCGTCGCGCAAGCGCCGTAGGCAGGAGCGGGGGACCCAAGGTAAGTGCCGGCCCCGGCCGTTGAGACAGACGGCCGACGATCGGCTTGGGGTGAAGCCGCGTGCTAGGTCACGCGGCCGGGCAACTCACTACGCCCGAACCCGACAGCTCACCTCGTAGGCGTCGGTGAGGAGAATTTCCATGCTGCTTTCCGGCAAGGGCAAACACCGTCGTCCCTCCAAGGCCACCCGCGTCGTCACGCTCGCCGGTGTGGCGGGCGTCGCCGTCGCCGCCCCGCTGATGACCGCGGGCTCCGCCAACGCCGCCACCGCCTCCGAGTGGGACCGGGTCGCGCAGTGCGAGTCCGGCGGCAACTGGTCCATCAACACGGGCAACGGCTACTACGGCGGCCTGCAGTTCTCGGCCTCCACCTGGGCCGCGTACGGCGGCACCGCCTACGCCTCGACCGCCAACCAGGCTTCGAAGTCGCAGCAGATCGCCATCGCCGAGAAGGTCCTCGCGGGCCAGGGCAAGGGCGCCTGGCCGAGCTGTGGCGTGGGCCTCTCCGGCGCCTCGTACAACGGCGGCGGCTCCTCGTCCTCCTCCTCGAACGACTCCGGCAGCGCCTCGAAGCCGTCGAGCTCCGCCAAGAACTCCACCAAGCGCAGCACGCAGCAGCCGACCACCCGCAGCGAGCAGCGCCAGGCGCCGAAGAGCACCCCGAGCGCCAAGCCGAGCACCTCGCAGAAGACCGTCACCACGCCCACCGGCAAGACGGTCAAGAAGGGTGACGGCGAGTACAAGGTCGTGGCCGGCGACACGCTGAGCAAGATCGCCCAGGCGCACGGCGTCAAGGGCGGCTGGCAGAAGCTGTTCCAGCTGAACAAGGACGTCGTCCAGGACGCCGACCTCATCTACCCGGGTCAGCAGCTCCACCTGAAGTGAGCTGAGGGGCGCATCGCGCCCCTGACGACCCCGCGGTGACCACCCCGGTCCGGAGCGCCCTTCCCCCGTGCGCTCCGGACCGGGGTTTCCCATGCCAGGGCCCCGCCGGTACGGGGTTCCCGGCCGGGTCCCCGGCCGGGTTCCGGGCCGCCGGTCCGTTACCGATCAGTAGGTCTTGGGCCTTTCGCCTCTAAATGCATGCCCTTGGGTCCTTTTTCGTCCCAGCGGGCGGTCGCCCGGCTGGCCGGACCCGCTGAGCCGGTTAGGCTCTTGTCGCAAGGCGAACGAGACCTTGCCGCATGCGTCACAACCAGCGTCACATCCCAGAAGGAGATGCTCGTGCCGTCCATCGACGTCGTCGTAGCCCGGGAAATCCTGGACTCCCGAGGCAACCCCACGGTCGAGGTCGAGGTCGGCCTCGACGACGGCAGCACCGGTCGTGCTGCTGTTCCGTCCGGTGCTTCCACCGGTGCGTTCGAGGCCCTCGAGCTCCGCGACGGTGACCCCAACCGTTACCAGGGCAAGGGCGTGGAGAAGGCCGTTCTCGCCGTCATCGAGCAGATCGGCCCCGAGCTGGTCGGCTACGACGCCACCGAGCAGCGTCTGATCGACCAGGCGATGTTCGACCTGGACGCCACCCCGGACAAGTCCTCGCTCGGCGCCAACGCCATCCTCGGCGTCTCCCTCGCCGTCGCGCACGCCGCCTCCGAGGCGTCCGACCTGCCGCTCTTCCGCTACCTCGGCGGCCCGAACGCGCACCTGCTGCCCGTTCCGATGATGAACATCCTGAACGGCGGCTCGCACGCCGACTCCAACGTGGACATCCAGGAGTTCATGATCGCGCCGATCGGCGCCGAGTCGTTCTCCGAGGCCCTGCGCTGGGGCACCGAGGTCTACCACACCCTCAAGTCCGTCCTGAAGACCAAGGGGCTGTCGACCGGTCTCGGCGACGAGGGCGGCTTCGCCCCGAACCTGGACTCCAACCGCGCCGCCCTCGACCTCATCGTCGAGGCCATCAAGCAGGCCGGCTACGTCCCCGGCAAGGACATCGCGCTCGCCCTCGACTGCGCCGCCTCCGAGTTCTACAAGGACGGCAAGTACGAGTTCGAGGGCAAGTCCCGCTCGGCCGCCGAGATGACCGAGTACTACGAGGAGCTCGTCGCCGCGTACCCGCTGGTCTCCATCGAGGACCCGCTGTTCGAGGACGACTGGGCCGGCTGGAAGGTCATCACCGACAAGCTCGGCGCCAAGGTGCAGCTCGTCGGCGACGACCTGTTCGTCACCAACCCGGAGCGCCTCGCCCGCGGCATCGAGGAGGGCAGCGCCAACGCCCTCCTGGTCAAGGTCAACCAGATCGGTTCGCTGACCGAGACCCTGGACGCCGTCGAGATGGCCCAGCGCAGCGGCTTCAAGTGCATGATGTCGCACCGCTCCGGCGAGACCGAGGACGTCACCATCGCCGACCTGGCCGTCGCCACCAACTGCGGCCAGATCAAGACCGGCGCCCCGGCCCGCTCCGAGCGCGTCGCCAAGTACAACCAGCTGCTGCGCATCGAGGAGATCCTCGACGACGCCGCGGTCTACGCCGGCCGCAGCGCCTTCCCGCGCTTCAAGGGCTGACACCCGCACTGATCCGTACGTCCCCGCACTCGGTCCCGTACCGTGTGCGGGGACGTACGTCTGAGCAGGGCGGGCGACGGGAAGCCGAGGCGAGCAGCGCGAAGGGGAGTGCGGACGACATGGCCGTGAAGGACCGGGACCGCTTCTCGACCGCGACCCGGATCAAGCTGCTCGGGGAGCAGACCGCCGCCCGCGTCTACCGCTCCCAGACCCGCCGCCAGGCCCGCCGCTCCCGGCTCACCGGCCGTGCGGCGTTCCTGGCGCTCGTCGTCTGCTCCCTGGTGGTGGCGCTCGCCTACCCCATGCGGCAGTACGTCTCCCAGCAGGGTGAGATCGCCGACCAGGAGCGCAAGGCCGCCGAGGCCGCGCAGCGGGTCGAGGAGCTGCGGGACGAGAAGGCCCGGCTCCAGGACCCGGCGTACGTACGCCGCCTGGCCCGCGAGCACCTGCACTACGTGATGCCCGGCGAGACCGGCTTCACCGTGAACGACCCGGAAGCGGAGCACCGGCCCCGCACCGACCAGGGCGCGACGGACCGCCCCTGGTACGACAACCTGTGGGACGGCGTGGACAACGCCGACCGCCACTGACCAACCCAGGATCATGATGGAAACGCCCCCTCCGCAGACCGAACGCACCGAGCCGACCGACGCGGACGTCGCCGCGTTCGAGGCCCAGCTCGGCCGGCCGCCGCGCGGCCTGCGCGCCATCGCCCACCGCTGCCCGTGCGGCAACCCCGACGTCGTCGAGACCGCGCCCCGGCTGCCGGACGGCACCCCGTTCCCGACCACGTACTACCTGACCTGCCCGCGTGCCGCCTCCGCGATCGGCACCCTGGAGGCCAACGGGGTCATGAAGGAGATGCAGGGCCGGCTCGCCACCGACCCGGAGCTCGCCGCCGCCTACCGCGCCGCGCACGAGGACTACATCGCCCGCCGCGACGCGATCGAGGTCCTTGAGGGCTTCCCGAGCGCCGGTGGCATGCCGGACCGGGTCAAGTGCCTGCACGTGCTCGTCGGCCACTCGCTGGTCGCGGGCCCCGGGGTCAACCCGTTCGGCGACGAGGCGCTCGCGATGCTGCCCGAGTGGTGGGCCAAGGGCCCCTGCGTGAACCCGTGCGGCGACAAGCCGCAGGCCGGGGCCGCCGCGGAGGAGAACAAGGAGGGCGGCGCGTGACCCGGGTCGCCGGAATCGACTGCGGTACGAACTCCATCCGCCTCCTCGTCGCCGACGTCGACCCGGAGACCGGCGAGCTGACCGAGCTCGACCGCCGGATGACCGTGGTCCGGCTCGGTCAGGGCGTGGACCGCACCGGTCGGCTCGCGCCCGAGGCCCTGGAGCGCACCTTCGCCGCCTGCCGCGACTACGCGGCCGTCATCGAGGAGCTCGGCGCCCGCAAGATCCGCTTCGTCGCCACCTCCGCGTCCCGCGACGCCGAGAACCGCGACGAGTTCGTGCGCGGGGTCGTCGACATCCTGGGCGTCGAGCCCGAGGTGATCACCGGCGCCCAGGAGGCCGAGTTCTCCTTCACCGGCGCCACCGGCGAGCTCACCGGGGACGACCGCCGCCTGGTCGTCGACATCGGCGGCGGCTCCACCGAGTTCGTGGTCGGCAACCGGCACGTCGAGGCGGCCCGCTCGGTCGACATCGGCTGCGTCCGGCTCACCGAGCGGCACGTCCAGAACGACCCGCCGACCGCCGACGAGGTCGCCGCGATCCGCGCCGACGTCCGGGCCGCGCTCGACCTGGCCGCCGAGACGGTGCCGCTCACCGAGGCGGACACCCTGGTCGGCCTGGCCGGCTCGGTCACCACCGTCGCCGGAGTGGTGCTCGGCCTCCCCGCGTACGACTCCACCCGCATCCACCACGCCCGGCTCTCCCGGGCCCAGGTCGACGCGGTCGTCGAGCGGCTGCTCGGCTCCACCCACGACGAGCGCGCCGCGATCCCCGTGATGCACCCCGGCCGGGTCGACGTGATCATCGCCGGGGCGCTGATCCTGGCCGAGATCATGGAGCGCAGCGGCGCCGCCGAGGTCGTCGTCAGCGAGCACGACATCCTCGATGGGATCGCGCTATCCGTCGCATAGCGGGGGCCTATACCTCCCTGTGAGGGGCCTGCGAGGGCCCCTTCGGACCCTCCCCGATGCGGTTTGGCGACGGGTCGTCGAAAAGGTTCGTGAAGTTCTTCACAAGAGAAAGGGCCCTGTTGGAGGCCACGGACGGGCTTTGGTCCCTCCGAGGGGCTTCGCAGGGCCCTTTCGTAGGCGGGAAGCCCTCTTCGCTCGAAGTTTCCATCGTGTGAACGCGCCCTGCGGTTCGGCGTCAAGGAAGCCTCTCCAGGCCAGTTCACAAGGGGTGAACAACGTTCCCCGGGGACCGGTGGTTCCTTTGCTGGACCATGACCTCGGTCACGTGGGCGGCGGAGTGTAGCAGAGGTGGTCCAGAAGCTTGTGAAGGGGCGCACGAGCCACCCCTCCCAGGGGGGTGGATACTCGGATGCATGAGCACCACGGAGCGTCCCAGGATCCTCGTAGTAGGCGGTGGGTACGTAGGTCTGTACGCAGCTCGGCGCATCCTGAAGAAGATGCGCTACGGCGAGGCGACCGTCACGGTCGTCGACCCGCGGTCGTACATGACCTACCAGCCCTTCCTCCCCGAAGCCGCCGCCGGCAGCATCTCGCCGCGCCATGTCGTCGTCCCGCTGCGACGCGTCGTGCGCGGAGCCGAGGTGCTCACCGGCCGGGTCACCACCATCGACCAGGACCGCAAGGTCGCCACCGTCGCGCCGCTCGTCGGCGAGGCGTACGAGCTGCCCTTCGACTACCTGGTCATCGCGATGGGCGCGGTCTCGCGCACCTTCCCGATCCCCGGCCTCGCCGAGCAGGGCATCGGCATGAAGGGCATCGAGGAGGCCATCGGCCTGCGCAACCACGTTCTCGAGCAGCTCGACAAGGCCGACTCGACCACCGACGAGGACGTCCGCCGCAAGGCGCTGACCTTCGTCTTCGTGGGCGGCGGCTTCGCGGGCGCGGAGACCATCGGTGAGGTCGAGGACATGGTCCGCGACGCGTCGAAGTACTACCAGAACGTGAAGCGCGAGGACATGCGCTTCGTCCTGGTCGACGCCGCCGACAAGATCCTCCCCGAGGTCGGCCCGAAGCTCGGTCTGTACGGCAAGGAGCACCTCGAGAGCCGCGGCATCGAGATCTACCTGCAGACCTCCATGGACTCCTGCGTCGACGGCCACGTCGTGCTGAAGAACGGCCTCGAGGTCGACTCCAACACGATCGTGTGGACCGCCGGTGTGAAGCCCAACCCGGCGCTCGCCCGCTTCGGTCTGCCGCTCGGCCCCCGCGGCCACGTGGACTGCAACGAGAAGCTCCAGGTCAACGGCCTCGACCACGTGTGGGCCGCGGGCGACAACGCCCAGGTCCCGGACCTGGCCGCGATCAAGGCCGGCGTCCCGGCCGAGCGCGCCTGGTGCCCGCCGAACGCCCAGCACGCGCTGCGCCAGGCCAAGGTCCTCGGCGACAACGTGGTCTCCGGCATGCGGGGCTTCCCGCAGAAGGAGTACGCGCACTCCAACAAGGGCGCGGTCGCGGGTCTCGGCCTCCACAAGGGCGTCGCGATGATCGTCATGGGCAAGATGAAGATCAAGCTCAAGGGCCGGCTCGCCTGGTACATGCACCGTGGCTACCACGGCATGGCCATGCCGACCTGGAACCGCAAGATCCGCGTCTTCGCCGACTGGACCCTGGCGATGTTCCTCAAGCGTGAGGTCGTCTCCCTCGGTGCCATCGAGACGCCGCGCGAGGAGTTCTACGAGGCGGCCAAGCCCGCCCCTGCGCCGGCCGCCCCGGCGCAGGAGAAGGCCAAGGCTTCGTAGTACGGAGGGCCTCGCCGCCCAGCAGTACCCCCGCAAGGGCCGTCCGCCATCCGTGGTGCGGACGGCCCTTCGCGTGTTTTTCCGTACTCATTGCCCCGTCGCGGGAGTGGAACGCCTACCCACGGTGTTCCCATGGTGACAAGCATTTCTGGGGCATGAGATCACGGAGGTGTTTCACCATGGCCATGGCCGACGCCGCGTCGCGGCTGACCGCCCTCGCCGAGGACGTCCTGGGAGCGCCGCTCCCGGTCCGTCTGCGCGCCTGGGACGGCAGCGAAGCCGGCCCCGCCGACGGCCCCGTACTGATCCTGCGCGAGCGGCGCGCCCTGCGCCGACTGCTGTGGAAGCCGGGGGAGCTGGGCCTCGCCCGGGCCTGGGTGGCCGGTGAGATCGATGTCGAGGGCGATCTGTACGAGGTCCTCGACCGGCTCGCCGGACTGCTGTGGGAGCGGCCCGCGGAGTCCCGGGGCGCCCTGGAGACGGTCCGCGATCCCAGGGTGAGGGCCGCCGCGAAGGCGCTCCTCAAGCTCGCGGGCCCGTTCCCGCCGCCGAAGCCGCCGGCCGAGGAGATGCGCGGCCGCAGCGGCGTCCGGCACACCAGGCGCCGCGACAAGCAGGCGATCAGTCACCACTACGACGTGGGCAACGACTTCTACGAGCTGGTGCTCGGCCCGTCGATGGTCTATTCGTGCGCCTATTGGACCGACGGTGGCACCCTGGAGCAGGCCCAGTACGACAAGCTCGACCTGATCGCCCGCAAGCTGCGCCTGAAGGAGGGCGACCGGCTGCTCGACGTGGGCTGCGGCTGGGGCTCGATGGCCATCCACGCGGCCCGGGAGTACGGGGCGCGGGTCGTCGGCATCACGCTGTCCCGGGAGCAGGCGGCGTACGCGCGCAAGCGCATCGCCGAGGCGGGCCTGACCGACCGGATCGAGATCCGGGTGCAGGACTACCGGGACGTCACCGACGGCCCGTACGACGCCATCTCGTCGATCGGCATGGCCGAGCACGTCGGCGCGGCCCGCTACCGGGACTACGCGGACATACTCCACCGGCTGCTCAAGCCCGGCGGGCGGCTGCTCAACCACCAGATCGCGCGCCGCCCCGAGCCCGACGAGGAGGCGTACGAGGTGGACGTCTTCATCGACGCGTACGTCTTCCCGGACGGTGAACTGGCCCCGATGGGGCGGACCTTGACGATCCTGGAGGACGCCGGGTTCGAGGTGCGGGACGTGGAGGCGCTCCGCGAGCACTACGCCCTGACGCTGCGCCGCTGGGTGGCGAACCTGGAGGCGGACTGGGACCGCGCGGTCGGTCTCACCTCGGCGGCCAGGGCCCGGATCTGGCGGCTCTACATGGCGGCGTCGGCGGTGTCGTTCGAGCGCAACAGGATCGGGGTGAACCAGTTCCTGGCGGTGCGGACGACGGCGCCGGGCGGTTCCGGGCTCCCGCTGCGGTCGCGCGCGTGGACCGAGGGCGGGGACACCGGACCGGCCGGGGACGCCGGGGCCGCCGGTGGGGCAGGGGCGGCCGGTGAGTCCCAGGAGTCTCAGCAGCCCCAGGAGACCCAGGAGGCCCAGAAGGGCTGATCCGGGCGGGCGTTGATACGTTCGGAGCTTCGGATTCCGGGCAGGCGGGGTGCCGTGACGCTCGGCACCCCGCCCGTTTCCGGGGTCCGGATTGTCATGTCTGCATCCAGATCATCGCATCTGCTCCGTTTCGAGGGGGAACGTTGCGCCGTCCCACCCATGCGCTGCTCGCGCTGGCCGCCGCCGTCGGCCTGCTCACCGCCGCCCCGGCCCCGGCCGGTGCCGAGGCCGCCGCGCCCGTCACCACCACCGCCACCTTCAACGACCCGGCGGGCGACAGCGCCGCCCAGAACCGGATCCGCGACCACGTGGTCGACCTGATCACCCGGGCCGAGCCCGCGTCCACGATCAGCATCAGCATGTACACCTTCACGGACGACGCCGTCACCCGCGCGCTGACCGCCGCGAAGGACCGCGGGGTCGACGTCCGGGTGATCCTGGACCACTCCACCCTCGCCAAGGACGGCAGCGAGTACCCCGCCCTGGCGGGCGCGCTCGGCACCGACCGGAGCCAGGGCTCCTGGGTGTACGTCTGCCCCGAGCGGCGCGGCTGCATCGGCGGCCGGGTCCTGCCGGGTGACAAGGACGGCGCGATGAACCACAACAAGTTCTTCCTGTTCTCCGCCACCGGCGGCGCGAAGGACGTGGTCGTGCAGTCCTCCGCCAACCTCAGCGGCATCCAGCGCACCGACCTGTTCAACAACGCCGTCACCCTCGTCGACAGCGGCCTCTACGGCATCTACCAGGACTACTTCGCCGACCTGCTGGCCTACGGCACCACGTCCCCGACCGGGCTCACGCACTACTACCGGACCCCGGCCTCGGGCCCGTACAAGGCGTACTTCTTCCCCCGCAAGGAGGCCGCGGGCACCACGTACGACGCCGATCCGAGCACCGACACGATCAAGCTGATCCTCGACAACGTGAGCTGCGCGGGCGGCACCCAGGTCAGGATGGCGGCCAACCTGTTCACCCGGCGCGAGGTCGCGGCCAAGCTGGTCGCCCTGAAGAACGCCGGCTGCACCGTGATCCTCGCCCACGACGGCGCCGCCGGGTCCATGAGCGGTGACGTCGAGTCGATCGTCTCCGGGAAGCTCAGCAAGCGCGTCGAGTGCGCCGAGAGCCGTGGCACCGGCGTCGCCAAGGTCGGTCTGCACTCCAAGTACCTGCTGATCGAGGGCGGTTACGACGGGGTCGCGGGCCGCAAGCTGGTGTGGACCGGCAGCCACAACTACACCTACCCGGCGCTGCGGTCCGGCGACGAGACCCTGCTGAAGATCGACGACCCGGCGCTGTACGCGCGGTTCCGCGCCGACCACGACCATCTGATGGCGTACTGCGCGGGCAGCTGACCGAACGCGCCCCGGGCGCGGCGAAGCGCACGGCGAAGGGCCGGTCCCCCTCCTCGGGGGACCGGCCCTTCGGTCACGCGCGTGCCCGTGCCGGGCGGACCGCTACTCGGCCTTGATGGCGTTCAGCATGTTCAGCCGCGCGGCGCTGCGGGCGGGCCACAGCGAGGCGAGGACACCGACCAGACCCGCGAGGAGCAGGAAGATCGCGATCCGGCCCCAGGGGAGGACCAGGGCGTAGTCCGGCAGGCTGTTCTTGAGGGTCTCGCCGATCGCCCAGCCGAGGAACGAGCCGAGGCCGATGCCGACGACCGCGCCGAACAGCGAGATGACCACGGCCTCCAGGCGGACCATCCGCTTCACCCGGCGCCGGTCGAGACCGATCGCCCGCAGCATCCCGATCTCCTGCTGGCGCTCGAAGACCGACATGGCCAGGGTGTTCACGACGCCCAGGATCGCGATGAGCAGGGCCATCGCCAGCAGGCCGTACATGATGTTCAGCATAGTGTTGATGACGCCGCCGAACGAGTCGCGGATGTCCTGCTGGTCCATCACCGTGATCGCCGGGTTGTCGCCGAGCGACTTCATGATGGCCTGCTCGGCCGCCGCCGACGGGCCGCCGTCCATCTTCACCAGGATCTGCGGGATGTACGGGTGGGCGTCGTGGGCGTTGAGGATCTTCGTGTCCAGGACGATCGGCGAGACGAACTCGCTGCCCTCGTAGACCGCGCCGACCTTCAGCGTGCCCTTCTTCTCGTCGGTGAACTCGACCGGCAGCACGCTGCCGACCTTCCAGCCCCGCTTCTCGGCCGTCTTGTCGTCGACCGCGACCTGGCCCTTGGCCAGCGAGCCGAGCGAGCCCTCGACGACCTTCAGGTTGAGCACCTTCTCGACGGCGCCCGGGGTGACACCGGAGGCCGACGTGAAGTCGCCCTTCACCTTCACGTACCCGGCCTGCTGCGGGGAGATCGCGGCGGCGCCCGGGGTCTTCAGGACGGCGTCCAGGGCGGCCTGGTTGAGGCCGCGCCCGCTCGCCATGCTGATCATGTAGTCGGCCTTGACCTGGTCGGTGGTCATCCGGTCGACCGCGGAGCCGACCGTGGCGCCGAGCACCGAGAGACCGGTGACCAGGGTGAGGCCGATGGCGAGCGCGGAGGCGGTGGCGCCGGTGCGGCGCGGGTTGCGGACCGCGTTCTGGCCGGCCAGGGTGCCCGCCACGCCGAACGACCTCAGGACCGGACGGGCCAGCGCGATCACCGGCCGGGACAGCAGCGGGATCAGCACGATGACACCGATGAGGGCGAAGAACGCACCGGCGGCGATCAGCATCCGGCCGGTCTCACCACCCTGCGAGGCACCCATGGCGATGCCGCCGAAGCCCATCGCGGTGATGACGGCGCCGATGGTGTTGCGGACGACCAGCGACTTGGTGGTGGCGACCGCGTGGACGCTGCTCATGGCGGCGACCGGCGGGATCTTCGCGGCGCGGCGGCCGGGCAGCCAGGCGGCCAGCATGGTGACCAGGACACCGACGGCGAGCGCGGAGACCGGCGCGGTGGCGCCGATGACCAGGTCACCGGCCGGGACCTTGAGCCCGAAGGCGTTCATGCCGGCGCGCAGTCCGGCGGCGAGGCCGACACCGAGCACGAAGCCGACCGCGGAGGCGATCAGACCGACGATCGCGGCCTCGCCGAGCACGGAGCGGGTGATCTGCTTGCGCGAGGCACCGACGGCGCGCATCAGCGCCAGTTCCTTGGTGCGCTGGGCGACCAGCATGGTGAAGGTGTTGGAGATCAGGAAGACACCGACGAAGAGCGCGATGCCGGCGAAGCCGAGCAGCATCTGCTTGAGCACGCCGAGGCCGGACTCGATGTCCTTGGCCTGCTGGTCGGCGAGGGCCTGGCCGGTCTGGGCCTCGCCCTGGTCGCCGAGGACCGGCTTGGCGGCGGCGAGGATCTTGTCCGCGTCGGCGCCGGGCTTGGCGCTCAGGTTGATGTCCGAGAAGGAGCCGGGGCGCAGGAACAGCTTCTGGGCGACCGGGGTGTCGAACAGGACGAGGCTGCCGCCCGCGTTCACGGCGCCGTCGGCGGTGGTGAACACACCGGCCAGGGTGTAGGTCTCGACGGGGCCGTTGGTGGCCACCCGGACCTGGTCGCCGACCTTGTAGCCGCCCTTGTCGGCGGTCTCCTGGTCGAGGGCGATCTCGTCGGCCTTCACCGGGCCGTTTCCGGTGGTGAAGGTGTACGAGGCGTCCTTGCCGTCCTTGCCGGGGGCGAAGTTGCCGCCCTTGTTGGACCAGCCGGCGCCGATCAGCTTGCCCGCCTTGTCCGGCACCCCGGCGAAGCCGCTGACCCGGCCGGTGGCCTCGGCGACGCCGTCGAGGGCGCCGAGCTTCTGCCGGACGGCCTCGGAGAGCGACGGGTCCTGGTTCGGGTCCTGCTTGGCGCCGCTGGTGGCGGTGACGGCGACCGCGACGTGGTCGTAGCTCTTGGCGGACTGGTTGCGGAAGGCGTTGGTGAGGGTGTCGGTGAAGACCAGGGTGCCGGACACGAAGGCCACGCCGAGCATCACGGCGAGCACGGTCATCAGCAGCCTGGCCTTGTGCGCGAGCACATTGCGCAGGGCGGTACGGAACATGGGGTGTCCTGAACGGAGGTGGGGCGGCGGACGGGAGGAAGGGGGGCCGGGAGGCGGCGGGCCGTGCCGGGGCGGCGCGGCCCCGGCTCAGCTCGTACGGCCCTTCGCGTCGAACGCCTTCATGCGGTCGAGGACGCCGTCCGCGGTCGGGTGGAGCATCTCGTCGACGATCCGGCCGTCCGCGAGGAAGATGACGCGGTCCGCGTAGGAGGCGGCGACCGGGTCGTGGGTCACCATCACCACGGTCTGGCCGAGCTCGCGCACCGAGTTGCGCAGGAAGCCGAGGACCTCGGCGCCGGAGCGCGAGTCGAGGTTTCCGGTCGGCTCGTCACCGAAGATGATCTCCGGCTTGGAGGCGAGCGCGCGGGCCACGGCGACCCGCTGCTGCTGACCGCCGGAGAGCTGCGCGGGGCGGTGACTGAGCCGGCCGGACAGGCCGATCATGTCGATGACCTTCTGCACCCACTGCTTGTCGGGCTTGCGGCCCGCGATGTCCATCGGCAGCGTGATGTTCTCCAGGGCGGTCAGCGTCGGCAGCAGGTTGAACGCCTGGAAGATGAAGCCGATCTTGTCCCGGCGCAGCTGGGTGAGCTGCTTGTCCTTCAGGGTGCCGAGCTCGGTCTCGCCGATCCGGACCGAGCCGGAGCTGAACGAGTCGAGGCCCGCCACGCAGTGCATGAGGGTCGACTTGCCGGAGCCGGACGGGCCCATGATCGCGGTGAACTCGCCCTGCGCGAAGTTCACGGTGACCCGGTCGAGCGCGACCACCTGGGTCTCACCCTGTCCGTAGACCTTCGACAGGTCGGTGGCGCGTGCGGCGACCGCGGTGGCGCGGGGCACGGTGGGGGTGGTGGTCACGACGGCGACTCCTCGTCACTGCGGTTGCTCGGGAACCACTCCATCGTGTCGGGCGTTGAGGGGGCCCGGCGTCCGTCCACATGCCCGTTCCGGCAGCAGCCTGGAGTCGGACGCTCCGCTCCGGTCTCCTCCTGAGGTATGACGGTCGACCCCGAGACCGGGCAGGGGGGAGACCGGGGGAGACCGCGGCAGGGGCACGGTGGGGGCGCCGCCGGGGGGCGTGCGCGGGGCCCGGGTGCACACCGGCGCGGAGGTGACGAAGTCGGGACGGATCAGGCGGCGACTTTCCGTCAATCCACCCCTGACGCCTTTGCGGGCGCGACGGCGGTCACGCCATGTCACAGCGCTCCCGACCTGCACTGACGCACCCTCAGGTGTCAATAAAATAAGACAACATCGCGCAGGCGTTCCGCTGAACGGGCGACCCGCCCCGATAGGCTCCTGTGCCAACGCGGAGCTTCGCGCATGCCCGGATGGTGGAATGCAGACACGGCGAGCTTAAACCTCGCTGGCCTTCGGGCCGTACCGGTTCGAATCCGGTTCCGGGCACTCCTCGAACACGATCGTGTAAAGATCCTCCCCCAGCACGAGGGAGTTTCTTTTGCCGTCGCATTACTCTTGACGCAAGGCCGCGCAGTGCGGCTGCCATGGAGGAGTGAGATGAGGAGCAGCAACCCGGTCTTCTCGCGACGGGGGTTCAGCCGCGACACCGGCTACGCGGGGTTCAACGCGCAGCAGCTGCAGGCCGGGGGCCCCGCCGTCGGAGCCAACCCGTACGCGACCGGCAACCCGTACGCGCAGGATGCCGCCAACCCGTACGCGACCAACCCCTACGCGCCGCAGGACACCCAGCCGGGTGCGCCGCAGCAGGCCCGTGCCGATGTGATGACGATCGACGACGTGGTCAGCCGTACGGCGATCACGCTCGGTACCGTCGTCGTGACGGCCGTGCTGTCCTGGCTGCTGCTCCCGGTCGACTCCGCGAACCTCGGCAAGTCCTACGGCATCGCCATCGGCGCCGCGCTGATCGCGATGGTCCTGTCGCTCGTCCAGTCCTTCAAGCGCACCCCGGTGCCGGCGCTCATCCTGGCCTACGCGGCCTTCGAGGGCGTCTTCCTGGGCGTGCTGTCCTCGGTCGTCTCGACGTACATCGCGGACGGCGTGGTCACCCAGGCGGTGCTCGGCACGATGGCGGTCTTCGCCGGTGTGCTGATCGCCTACAAGATGCGCTGGATCCGCGTCACCCGCCGTTTCTACGGCTTCGTGATGGCCGCCGCGATGGGCTTCGTGCTCCTCATGCTGGTCAACCTGCTGTTCGCCGTGATCGGCGGCGGTGACGGCCTCGGCTTCCGCAGCGGCGGCCTCGGCATCCTGTTCGGCGTCATCGGCATCATCCTGGGCGCCTGCTTCCTGGCCCTGGACTTCAAGCAGGTCGAGGACGGCATCACGTACGGCGCCCCCCGCAAGGAGGCGTGGCTCGCGGCCTTCGGTCTGACCCTCACCCTGGTGTGGATCTACCTGGAGGCGCTGCGCCTGCTGTCGATCCTGCAGGGTGACGACTGACCCCGGCAGACGTGCGGAAGGGCCCGTCCGGCGAACGCCGGACGGGCCCTTCCGCGTGTCCGTGGACCTGGGTGCGGACGCGGTGCGGGGTCACAGCATCCGGCGGGCCGCCCGGCGCAGGTCGTGCTCGTGGATGATCGCCTTGGCGTGGCCGTAGGCCAGGCCGTGCGCGCCGCGCAGCCAGCTGACCTTCTCGTCGAAGCGGATGAGTGACGGGCCCTCGTCCACGGCCCTCAGCCAGTCGGACACCTCACGACCGGTACAGCCGGGGATTCTGGCGAGCAGATTGCGATGGGTCTCTTCGGAGAAAGTGTGGGACATCGGCGCCTCCGGACGCGTCGTACCGGGTACTCCTCGTACTCCTTCACGTCACCGTGCCCGAGCGTTCGCCTGTTGGCAATGGTCCCCGGACGGCGCGTAGGGTCGCGGCGTGCGCGATACGACCGAACTGAACGCCGCCGCCGAGCGGTTCGCCGACCGGCTGCGGGCCGCCCCGCAGAGCCGTCTCCAGCGCGGTGCGGCCGCCGAGGGTCTCGCCCTGGCCAGGGAGTTGGCGCTGCGCGCGCAGCGCCTGGAGCGCCCGGAAACGGAACCGCTGGTGATGCCCGACGCGGGCGTCTTCGCGGTCGCCGACCAGCTCGTCGTCGCCGCGACGGATCTGGCCGAAAACATGCGATCGGCCCCGGCGGACTCCCCTGCGGGGGACCTGGCCGAGGCCGTACGTCTGGTGCGGGAGGCGGAGGCCCGCTCGGGCCTCTGACGCCTGCCGTGGGGTGCGGCCGCCCGTCCGGCCGCCGTGCTGCCCGGGCGCCTCAGGTGGAGGCGATCACCCGGTCCGCGAGGATGTACACGTTGTCCTCGGCGGCCTCGCCGCACGAGAAGGTCAGGGCGTAGGCGCCCGAGACGCCCGAGCCGCCGAGCAGCACCGGCGCGTGACCGCGGCGCAGCGCCTCGGCGAGCCGCTCCGCCGTCTCCCGGTGCCCCGGGGTCATGCAGAGCGTGGTGCCGTCGGCGAAGACGTACACGTCCAGGGTGCCCAGCGGGCCCGGCCGGACGTCGGTCAGCGCGGTCGCGGTGTCGGCCAGCTCCTCCAGGCGCGCCACGGTGCGCTCGTGGTCGGTGACGACGGGGGTGCGGACCGGCACGAAGTCGGGGTGCGAGGGGTGGCGGCGGCGGGCCGCGGCCAGCTCGGGGGAGTCCTCGGCGTACTCGCCGGCGCCGGTGAGCTCGGGGAACTCCTCCAGGGCGTCGAAGGTGTCGAACGGGTCCAGGGCGTCCTGCGGGGTCTCCCGGCCGTCGAGCGCGGCGGCCTCGGCCTCCATGGCCTCCAGGGCCATCGCCTCGAGACCGGCGAAGTCGGCCTGCCGCGGCACGAAGTACGGGCCCTCCTCGGCCGGGCCACCGAGCCCGCCGAGCAGCGACGGCGCGTCGGCGGCGTCCCTGGCCTCCTGCGCGGCCCAGAAGGCCCGCGCCTCCGCCAGCTCCCGCTCGCGCTCCTCGGCCAGCGCCTCGGCGACAGCGGCCCGTATCTCCTCGGCCGGCGTCCGGGCGTGCGGGACCGACGGCCCGTAGGTGGTGGCGAGCTCGCCACGCAGCGCGGTGACCTGCTTACGGAGACCGTGGGCGGCGTGCAGGGCGGCGGCACCGACGGCCGTGGCAGCGGCCGTGGTCACCAGCAGGGCAAGAGACAGTGCGCTCACTGACGTACTCCCGATTCCGAGTCGATCCCCCGACTTCCTACATCAGCTTGTCGTGAGGCCGTGCCAGCTGTCAGTGCATTACGTCACGAAATGGACAGGTATTTGTGCCTGGTGTTTAGTCCCATTACGGCTGTGACCTGCGGAAACGAGTCTCCCCCGGGACGTATGTCACATCCTGGGGGAGATTCGGTCACGGCTTGGACGCGGGGTGGTTAGTCCCGCCGCCCGAGAGGCACTGTGCTGGGCTCAGCCACGGCTCAGCTCAGCCGCTCGATCCGTCGCTCGCGCTGAGCTTCGCCACCGCTGCGGCAGGTGCCGCCCTCGTGCCTCGGACGACCCCTACCCTCCGCTACGGCTCAGCTCAGCCGCTCGATCCGTCGCTCGCGCTGAGCCTCGCCACCGCTGCGGGCAGGTGCCGCCCTCGTGCCTCGGGCGACCCCTACCCTCCGCTACGGCTCAGCTCAGCCGCTCGATCTGTCGCTCGCGCTGAGCTTCGCCACCGCTGCGGGCAGGTGCCGCCCTCGTGCCTCGGGCGACCCCTACCCTCCGCTACGGCTCAGCTCAGCCGCTCGATCACCATGGCCATGCCCTGGCCACCGCCCACACACATCGTCTCCAGACCGAACTGCTTGTCGTGGAACTGGAGGCTGTTGATCAGCGTGCCGGTGATCCGGGCGCCGGTCATGCCGAAGGGGTGGCCGACGGCGATCGCGCCACCGTTGACGTTGACCTTGTCCAGGTCGAAGCCGAGGTCGCGGTAGGAGGGGATCACCTGCGCGGCGAACGCCTCGTTGATCTCGACCAGGTCGATGTCGCTCGTGGTCAGCCCGGCGCGCTGGAGCGCCTGCTTCGACGCCTCGACCGGGCCGAGGCCCATGATCTCGGGGGAGAGGCCGGAGACGCCGGTGGAGACGATCCGGGCCAGCGGGGTCAGACCCAGCTCGCGCGCCTTGGTGTCGGACATGATCACGAGCGCGGCGGCGCCGTCGTTCAGCGGGCAGCAGTTGCCCGCCGTGACCAGGCCGTCGGGGCGGAACACCGGCTTCAGACCGGAGACGCCCTCCAGGGTGACGCCCGCGCGCGGGCCGTCGTCCTGCGAGACGACCGTGCCGTCCGGCAGCGTGACCGGGGTGATCTCGCGCTCCCAGAAGCCCTTGGCGATGGCCGCCTCGGCGAGGTTCTGCGACCGTACGCCGAACTCGTCCATCTCCTGGCGGGTGACGCCCTTCCAGCGCGCCAGGTTCTCGGCGGTCTGGCCCATCGCGATGTACGCGTCGGGCACCAGGCCGTCCTCGCGCGGGTCGTGCCAGTCCGAGCCCTCGGAGGCGGCGACGGCGGCCGTACGGGCCTCGGCCTCGGCGAAGAGCGGGTTGTGGGTGTCGGGCCAGGAGTCCGAGTTGCCCTTGGCGAAGCGGGAGACCATCTCGACACCGGCCGAGATGAAGACGTCGCCCTCGCCCGCCTTGATGGCGTGCAGCGCCATCCGGGAGGTCTGCAGCGAGGAGGAGCAGTAGCGGGTGATCGTGCAGCCGGGGAGGTGGTCCATCCCCATCTGCACGGCCACGATCCGGCCCAGGTTGTTGCCCTGCTCGCCGCCGGGCAGACCGCAGCCGAGCATCAGGTCGTCGATGTCGCGCGGGTCCAGCTCGGGGACCTTGGCGAGGGCGGCCTGGATGATCGTGGCGGTCAGGTCGTCCGGCCGCAGGTCCTTCAGGGAGCCCTTGAAGGCCCGGCCGATCGGGGAGCGGGCGGTCGAGACGATGACTGCTTCGGGCATCACGGCTCCAGGAGGATGCTGGGACGGCGGACAGAAAGGGAAGTTACCCGCACGTAGGGCACGGGGTCACCGGCTGCGCTGTGTGACGCGGGCCTCTTTTCTAAGCGCTCGCTCAGCCCCACGGTAACGCCGTGACGGTGACCGGGGCCAGGCCCGTACCCCTGCTCGTACCGCTGCCTGCGCCCCTGCCCGTACCGCTGCCCGCCCCCCTTGCCCGTACCTCCGGTGCCGCCCCCTCCCCTCAGCCGTCCTGCGGCAGCGCCGCCCCCTCGCTCGCCGGGCGGGTCCCGTGGCCCGGCCCCGTACGGCCACCGTCACCGGCCGCCCCCGCTCCCGCGTCCAGGGGCGCGGGCTCCGGCAGCCGCCGGCGGCGGCGGTGCTTGAGGAGGGCCCAGGGGGCGCGGGCGCCGGTGACCTCGGTGCCCGCCTCGCGGGCCGCCTCGGCCGCCGCCTTCGCGACCGGCAGCAGGTTCTCGTGGCGCGCCACGTCGATCCGGTCGGGCTCGGGCCACACGCCGAGCGCCGCGCAGACGGTGGGCAGCAGGGCCATCGCCGCCGTCGCGTACCCCTCCGCCGAGGGGTGGAAGTTGTCCACCCCGAACATCTCCCGCGGGTTCGCCGCGAACTCGGGCCCCAGCAGGTCGCCGAGCGACACCGTGCGCCCGCCCTGCTCGACCACCACGATCGTCTGCGCCGCCGCCAGCTGCCGCGAGGCCCGCCGGGCCAGCCAGCGCAGCGGCTGGTAGACCGGCTCGATGGTGCCGAGGTCCGGGCAGGTGCCGACCACCACCTCGGCGCCCGCCGTGCGCAGCCGCCGGACCGCCGCCGCCATGCAGCGCACCGACTGGGTGGCGGGCATCCGGTGGGTCACGTCGTTCGCGCCGATCATGATCACGCAGACGTCGGGCGGTCCGGCGGCCGCCGAGAGCAGCAGCGACACCTGCCGCTCCAGATCGTCCGAGCGGGCCCCGGAGAGCGCCACGTTCCGCAGGTCCACCGGCCGCTCGGCGACCGCGGCGAGGCCCGAGGCGAGCAGCGCGCCCGGGGTCTGGCCGGCCCGCCGCACGCCCTGCCCGGCGGCCGTGGAATCACCCAGAAGGGCCAGTCGCAGCGGTTCCCCGGGGCCGTAGCCGCGGCCGTACCGGCCGTCCACGCCGGGCGGCAGCGGCGCCACCCCGCCGCCCACCGACTTCTTCGCCAGCGCCACCTCGGCGAGCAGCACCCCGACCCCCGCCACGCCCAGCAGGCCGATGCCCCCGCCGCCGTACGCCGCGCCCGCCGCGATCCGCCGCGCCACCCTCGCCCTCGACATCGGGCCGCCACCTCCTCCACGCCGTCCCGGTGACGCCGCTCGGTCCACGCCGTCCCGGATACTCACTGCCCCGTAACGGGCACCGGCTACGCATCCCACGGAATACGCTGGCCGCACCATTACGGAGACCCCGGAGACTACGGTGCAATTCCACGACTCGATGATCAGCCTCATCGGCAACACCCCGCTGGTGAAGCTCAACAACGTCACCGACGGCATCCAGGCGACCGTCCTGGCGAAGGTGGAGTACTTCAACCCCGGCGGCTCGGTCAAGGACCGGATCGCCGTGCGCATGATCGAGGCGGCCGAGGAGAGCGGCGCGCTCAAGCCCGGCGGCACGATCGTCGAGCCCACCTCCGGCAACACCGGGGTCGGCCTGGCGATCGTGGCCCAGCAGAAGGGCTACAAGTGCATCTTCGTCTGCCCGGACAAGGTGTCGACGGACAAGATCAACGTGCTGCGGGCGTACGGCGCCGAGGTCGTCGTCTGCCCGACCGCAGTGGCCCCCGAGCACCCGGACTCGTACTACAACGTCTCGGACCGGCTGGTCCGTGAGACGCCGGGCGCCTGGAAGCCGGACCAGTACTCCAACCCGAACAACCCGCGCTCGCACTTCGAGACCACCGGTCCCGAGCTGTGGGAGCAGACGGACGGGAAGATCACCCACTTCGTGGCGGGCGTCGGCACCGGCGGCACCATCTCGGGCACCGGCGGCTACCTGAAGCAGATCAGCGACGGCAAGGTGACCGTGGTCGGCGCCGACCCGGAGGGCTCCGTCTACTCCGGCGGCTCGGGCCGCCCGTACCTGGTCGAGGGCGTCGGCGAGGACTTCTGGCCGACCGCCTACGACCGGAACGTGACCGACCGGATCGTCGCGGTCTCCGACAAGGACTCCTTCCAGATGACCCGCCGCCTCGCCAAGGAGGAGGGCCTGCTCGTGGGCGGCTCCTGCGGCATGGCCGTGGTCGCCGCCCTGGAGGTCGCGCGCGAGCTCGGCCCGGACGACGTCGTCGTGGTGCTGCTCCCGGACTCCGGCCGCGGCTACCTCTCCAAGATCTTCAACGACGAGTGGATGGCCGACTACGGCTTCCTGGAGGACACCTCCACGGCCACCGTCGCCGACGTGCTGCGCCACAAGTCGCACGGCCTGCCGTCGCTGGTCCACATGCACCCCGACGAGACGGTCGGCCAGGCCATCGAGGTGCTGCGCGAGTACGGCGTCTCCCAGATGCCGATCGTGAAGCCGGGCGCCGGGCACCCGGACGTGATGGCCGCCGAGGTCGTCGGCTCGGTCGTCGAGCGCGAGCTGCTGAGCTCGCTGTTCACGCAGAAGGCCGCCCTGGAGGACCCGCTGGAGGACCACATGTCCGCCCCGCTGCCGCAGGTCGGCTCGGGCGAGCCGGTCGCCGACCTGATGTCGGTGCTCGGTGACGCGGACGCGGCGATCGTCATCGTCGAGGGCAAGCCGACCGGCGTGGTCAGCCGCCAGGACCTGCTCGCCTTCCTCGCCGCGAGCGGCTCCGCGAAGTAATCGCGGGGGGTGCGCGGGTACGTTCGCGCAAACGGTACGAGCGCGACACGTACCCGCAGCACCCGCTTAACAACGGGGCGGCACAGTGGTCCTCGTCGGCGACTGGACCTCCGGAGCGGCTCCCGGACCTCCACACGCGCCGCGGACGCGGACCGGCCCTGACCCGGGCCCGTGTCCCTCGCGGGGACCGCCGTCGTCCCGCCCCCCGGCAACGGGGGTGCGGCGGTCCCCGCGCAATCCTCCTGCCCCGGTCCTCCGGGTCCCCGTCTTGCCTGGCTGCATATGTTCATGCAGAGTGCCGGGAGAATGAATAGAACGGGTGGGCAGAAGGGGGACGGCATGAGCGACAGCCCGGCCGGACGGCTGCAGGCGCTCTTCGAGGGGCACCGGCTGACGCCGACCCAGCGGCGGATCGCGCACTGCATGGTGCGGCGCGCCGCTGACGTCGCCTTCCTGTCCAGCGTCGAGCTCGCCGAGCTCGCCGGGGTCAGCCAGCCCTCGGTCACCCGGTTCGCGGTCGCCCTCGGCTTCGACGGCTACCCGGCGCTCCGCAAGCACCTGCGGGAGAGCGTGCCCGCGGCCGAGGCGGAGCGCGTCGAGCACAACGAGTACCAGCAGGCCGTGCTCGGCGAGATCGAGAACCTGCGGCACCTCGCCGAACTCCTCGCCGACCCGGCGCCCGTCGAGCGCGCCGGCCGGCTGCTCGCCGCCTCCCGGCCGCTGCCCGTGCTCGGCCTGCGGGCCGCGTCCTCGCAGGCCCGCGGCTTCGCCTACTTCGCGGGCAAGGTGCACCCGGACGTCCGGCTGCTCGACGAGGGCGGCTCGATGCTCGACGACCGGATCGACGCGGCGGTACGGGCCGGGGCCACCGCCCTGCTCTGCTTCGCGCTGCCCCGGCACCCGCGCGAGGTCGTCGACGCGCTGGCCTACGCCCGCGCGGCGGGCCTCACCGTGGTGACCGTCGCCGAGTCGGCGTTCGCGCCCGTCGCCGCCCACAGCGACCTGCTCATCCCGGCCGCCGTCGGCACCGGCCTCGCCTTCGACACCGCGTGCGCGCCGATGCTGCTCGGCCGGGTGCTCCTGGAGGCGATGGCCGACGAACTGCCCGACGCCCAGGCCCGCCTGGAGGAGTTCGACACCAAGGCGGCGGCGCGGGGCCTGTTCGTCGACTGAGCGTCCACGCGCGGGAGAGCCGGGGGCGTACGGGTCAGATCTCCAGCTCCGACTCGATCTTCTTCAGCTGGTGGCGGGCCATCGCCAGGTTCGCGCGGGACTTGTCCAGGGCCAGGTAGAGGAAGAGCCCGCCACCGCCCCGCGTCTTCAGGAGCCGGATCAGGTGGTACTGCCCGCCCAGGGTGATCAGGATGTCCTCGATCTCGTCGTTCAGACCGAGGGCCTCCATCGCGCGGAGCTTGGCGCGGACCACGTCCGTGTTGGCCGCCGCCGCCACGTTGAGATCGAGCTCCTTGCTGCCGCCGATGGTGCCGAGGGCCATGCCGCTCGCGTAGTCGACGAGGGCGGCGCCGATCGCGCCCTCGATCTGGGCGGCTTCCTTGAGCGAGGTCTCGGTGTTCGCCATGGTGGTGCCTTCCTTCGTTCCGGTGAGTGCGTTCTCGTGAGTGCGTTCTCGTGAGTGAGTGATCGGTGCTTCCGGTCGTGCGGGGCTCGGGCGGTGTCCGGTCAGTTCAGGTCTCTGCGCTCCAGGGCGCCGTCCACCAGCTCGCCTATCCGGGCGCTGGAGCGCCGCGCCTCCAGGTGCAGCCGCCCCACGTTGATCCGCGGCTCGGCGAGCAGCGTCAGGACGGCCGAGCCGCCCGCCGCGTACGTCGCCACATAGCCGTTCTCGCCCCGGACCAGGAGCTCCCGGAAGCCGCCCTGCCCGGTGGTGTCGGCTAGCCGCTGCCCGACGCCGAGCGCGGCGGCGGTCAGCGCGGCGACGCTCTCCGCCTCGCCGTCCACCGCGTCCTGGGCCAGGACCAGGCCGTCGGCGCTGGCCGCGAGGGCCCCGGTGAGCTGCGGCAGCCGCGCCCGCAACCGTCTCAGCTCGCCCAGGACCTCGGCTTCTGCGGTCATCAGTTGTCTCCTCTCGGCGCGCATGCGCAGGGCACGCCTCATCACAGAGCTGCCTCCAGGGCGTCACGGAGCCGGCGGAGCAGGGCGACGTCGGGGTCGTCGGTGGCCGCCGCCCGCCCGATCCAGGCGGGTACGGCCGGTGCGGGTGGCGGGGTGCTGTCGTGGGGGGTCTCGACGAGTCCGGCCGCGGCGAGCCGCCGTACGTCGAGCAGCGTGTGGAAGGCCGGGCGGCCGAGCCGCCGGGCGATCCCGGCGGGGGTGCGCACCCCGTCGGCGGCGGCGAGCAGCGCGCGCTGCCGGGTGCCGACCGGCTGGCCGGGGGCGGCCGGCCGGGGCACGACGGGGGCGTGGTCGACCGCCGGGTACGGCCAGACGTTGTCGAGGAGTTCCCGGCGGCGCCGGGTCTCGCGCTCGACGGTCTCGGTGGCGACCGGCCGCACCGCGCCGAACCAGTGCCCGACCCCGTACCGGAACCTGGTCGGTCCGCTGGCCGGGCCGAGCGCGAAGAAGGCGGCGTCGAAGACCGCGCCGAGGTGGCAGATCTCCAGCTCGCCGTCGTGCAGCGCGCCGCTGTCGACCAGGAACCGGCCGACCGCGCCGCGCGCGCCCGCCCGGTCGACGGCCTCCTGCCAGCCCGCGCGGGGCAGCCGTCCGCCCGCCATGAGCAGCACCTCGACGCCGGGCGAGCTGGGGCTCTCGGCGTGCACCACCCGGCCGTCGACGAGGTAGAGGGTGCCGTGGTCGCGCAGCAGCGCGCCGGTGGCCCGCTCGGCGGCGAGCCGGGTGAGCATCGGCGAGACCGAGTTCGGGGCGGGTGTGACGGACGCGGGTACGGAAACGGTTGCGGGTACGGGGGTCATCCGAGGACCAGCCTTTCGGCGAGGTCGCCGAGCCGGATCCGGGCGAGCGCCAGGTTCCCGGTGGTCCGGTCGAGCCAGAGGTGGAGACAGACGCTGCTGTCGAAGGCGGTCGCCACGAAACGGATCACGTGATACCCGGCGCGGGTGGTGACGATCAGGTCCTCGACGGGGGGTTCGCCGATGCCCTCACCGGCCGGTCCGCCCCCGGGGCCGCCGGGCCCTTCGCTCGCGGGCGACTCGAACTCGGCGGCGGCGCGGGCCAGTTCGGCACTCTCCGCCGCCGTGGTCTCGTGGTCGCCGACCGGTGACTCGCCCGCGGTCCCGAGGGCCAGCCCACTGGTCCAGTCGACCAGCCAGGCCCCGCGCGCCCCCGGGAGGCTCATCGCCTCCCGCAGACACTCGTCGATTCCGGGCACGCGAGATCCCCTCCCGATGCGGCGTGCGGACGAACGGCAGTAACGGCGACGCTACTCAACGTCGTGCCACGGGACAGGAGTTCTGGCATTTTCCAGCGGAATTTGTCAGCGCCCGATATGCGGTTGTCCGAAGACCGACCTCCCAGCGGTCGTCACGCCCTCGGAACCGCCCCCGAACCCGCCCCCTGCGTGCCGTCCCGCGCCCCTCACATCCGGCTCTCGACCGCCCGCGCGATGTCGTCCAGGTCCTTGCCGAGCGCCCGCGCCACCGCCCGCGAACCGAAGCGGGCCAGCAGCCGCGCGACCACCCCGGGCTTGCGGTCGTGGGCCGGGCGGGCCGTGAAGGTCATCCGCAGCACGGTCGCGGCGGCCGAGAGGGCCGGGCCCTCGGGGCGCAGCGAGATCTCGGAGACGTAGTGCATGCCGTGCGAGTCGGCGACCGTGACGTACCGCTCGGCCGGTTCGCAGACCGTGACGGTCATCTCCTCGGTGGCCTCGCGGCCCAGCATCCGCCGGGTCTCGCGCCATCGGGTGCCCACCGCGAAGCCGCCCTCGGTGAGCACCTCGACCTTCTCGACGCCCGCGAGCACCCGGGGCAGGTCCGGCAGATCGGTGATGGCCTCCCAGACCCGGCCCGGGGAGGCCGCCACCCGGCGTTCGACGACGACGGAGGTGCCAGCTGTCATGGCTCCATGGGACCACCGGCGGCCCGGCCGCGCAGCAGCGCGTCGGGCCGGTCGCCGCCCGCCTCGGCGACGATCTCGTCGAGGGTCTGGGCCCGGCGGACGGTCGCGAAGGCGACCGCGCCGTCGGCCGTCGGGGTGAATCCGTGCACGGCGGGCCGGGGCAGGCTGTTGTACGCGTAGTGGTGCGCGAAGGCGTACGCGCCGGTGTCCGGCACCGCCACCACGTCGCCGGGCCGCAGCCGGGGCAGCGCCCGGCCGGTGGCGAGCAGGTCCCCGGCGAAGCAGGCCGGGCCCGCCACGTCCTGCGGCACCTCGGGTTCGCCCGTACGGGGCCTGCCCTCGGCGTCGTACGCGAGGATCCGCAGCGGCCAGGACTCGGGGGCGTACACCGTGCGGGTGGCGAGCTGGACCCCGGCGTGGGTGACGGCGATCGGGCGGCCGCCGGAGGTCTTGGTGTACTCGACCCGGGTGAGGACCGTGCCGTGCTTGGCGAGCAGCGACCGGCCGAACTCGGTGATCAGGGCGTAGCGCCCGTCGAGAAGTCCCGGCACGGTGGCGGCGAGCAGCCGGGCGTACTCGGCGTGGCTCGGGGTCTCCTCGTCGGTGAGGAAGTTGACCGGGAGCCCGCCGCCGATGTCGACGGTGTCGATCTGCTGCCGCCCGGCCTTGGTGTTGATCTCCTCGGCGAGCCCGTACACCGCGCCGACGCCTTCGGCCATCAGCGCGAGCGGCACGCCCTGGGAGCCGGTGTGGGTGTGCAGCCGGGTGAGCCAGGGCCGGTCCAGGTACGCCTGCACGAGCGCCTGCCTGGCGCCCTCGTCGCGCAGCGGCACGCCGAACTTGGAGGTGGCGGTCGCGGTCGAGAGCGCGCCGATGGAACCGGCGCCGACCTGCGGGTTCACCCGGATCCCGAGCGGCGAGGCGGTGGGCGCGGAGGCGACGAGCGCGTCGAGCCGCGCCAGCTCCTGGAGGTTGTCGGCGTTGACCGCGATGCCGAGGGCGAGCGCCTCGCGCAGTTCGGCGGGGGTCTTGGCGGGGGAGTCGAGGACGGTACGGGACGGGGGCGCCCCGGCCGCGCGGGCCAGCGCCAGCTCGCCGGGGCTGGCGACTTCGAGGCCGAGCCCGGACTCGTACAGGAGGCGCAGGACGGGCACCAGCGGGCACGCCTTCACGGCGAAGGCGTGCAGCACGGGCGCGTCGGTGACGGCGGCGAAGGCGCTGGTCAGGGCGGCGGCGGAGGCGCGGACGCCGGTGGTGTCGAGGAGCGCGACGACGGGTGCGGCGGGGGAGAGGAGGCCCTGGTCGACGGCGGCGCGGACCGCGCGGTCACGGCGGGCGGCGGCGGAGGGAGGAGAAGCGGACGGGGGAGGGGCCGGGGAGGGCGTCGGAGAAGCCATGGGTCCCACCATGGCCGCCGCACGCCACCGGGTGGGAGACCGACGCAGCTGTTGACTAAGACTATTCAGCGGGTCAGGATGTGAATATCTGGTTCACATCCGAGGAGGCATCCCCATGTCAGGACCCCGCCCCGTACGGGCCCCGCGCGGTACGGAACTGAGCGCCCTGGGATGGCAGCAGGAAGCCGCCCTCCGGATGCTGCAGAACAACCTCGACCCCGAGGTCGCCGAGCACCCCGACAAGCTCGTCGTCTACGGCGGCACCGGCAAGGCCGCCCGCGACTGGCGCTCCTTCGACGCCATGGTGCGCACCCTGCGGACCCTCAAGCAGGACGAGACCATGCTGGTCCAGTCCGGCCGCCCGGTCGGCGTCATGCAGACCCACGAGTGGGCGCCGCGCGTCCTCATCGCCAACTCCAACCTGGTCGGCGACTGGGCCAACTGGGAGGAGTTCCGGCGCCTCGAGGCCCTCGGCCTCACCATGTACGGCCAGATGACCGCCGGTTCCTGGATCTACATCGGCACCCAGGGCATCCTCCAGGGCACCTACGAGACCTTCGCCGCCGTCGCCGCGAAGAAGTTCGGCGGCACCCTCGCCGGCACCATCACGCTGACCGCCGGACTCGGCGGCATGGGCGGCGCCCAGCCGCTCGCCGTCACCATGAACGACGGCGTCGCCATCTGCATCGACGTCGACCCGCGCGCCATCGAGCGCCGCATCGAGCACCGCTACCTCGACGTCAAGGCCGACGACCTCGCGCACGCGCTGCGGCTCGCCGTCGAGGCCCGCGACGCCCGCCGTCCGCTCTCCATCGGCCTGCTCGGCAACGCCGCCGAACTGGTGCCGCAGCTGCTCGCCGAGGGCGCGCCGATCGACATCGTCACCGACCAGACCTCGGCCCACGACCCGCTGGCCTACCTGCCGGTCGGCGTCGCCTTCGAGGACATGGCCGACGCCGCCGCCAAGGACCCGGCCGGTTTCACCACCCGGGCCCGTGAGTCGATGGCCCGGCACGTCGAGGCCATGGTCGGCTTCATGGACGCGGGCGCCGAGGTCTTCGACTACGGCAACTCGATCCGCGGCGAGGCCCAGCTCGCGGGCTACGACCGCGCGTTCGCCTTCCCCGGCTTCGTCCCGGCGTACATCCGCCCGCTGTTCTGCGAGGGCAAGGGCCCGTTCCGGTGGGCCGCGCTGTCCGGCGAGGCGTCCGACATCCACAAGACCGACAAGGCGATCCTCGACCTCTTCCCGGAGAACGAGTCGCTGCACCGCTGGATCAAGATGGCCGGCGAGCGCGTCCACTTCCAGGGCCTGCCCGCCCGGATCTGCTGGCTCGGCCAGGGCGAGCGCGACAAGGCGGGCGACATGTTCAACGACATGGTCGCCGACGGCACCCTCGCCGCCCCGCTGGCCATCGGCCGCGACCACCTCGACTGCGGCTCCGTCGCCTCCCCGTACCGGGAGACCGAGGCCATGCTCGACGGCTCCGACGCCATCGCCGACTGGCCGCTGCTCAACGCCATGGTCAACGTGGCCTCCGGCGCCTCCTGGGTCTCCCTCCACCACGGCGGCGGCGTCGGCATGGGCCGCTCCATCCACGCCGGTCAGGTCAGCGTCGCCGACGGCACCAAGCTCGCGGGCGAGAAGATCCGCCGGGTGCTCACCAACGACCCCGGCATGGGCGTCATCCGGCACGTCGACGCGGGCTACGACATCGCCGAGCGGGTCGCCGACGAGAAGGGCGTCCGCGTCCCGATGCGCGAGGGCGGCGACGCCGACGCCGACGCCGCCGGTGCCACCGGTGACGGGACCGGGGCCTCCGCGTGAGCGAGAGCTTCCACGCCATGTGGCGTTCGCTGCGGCCGATCGGCCGCAGCGACGCCTCCGGCGGATACCGCCGCTACGCCTGGACCGGCGCCGACGCCGACTGCCGCCTCTGGTTCCGGATGCAGGCCGAGGCCCGCCGCCTGGACGTCGAGACCGACCGCAACGGCAACCAGTGGGCCTGGCTCGGCGACCCCACCGCGGGCAACGCCGTCGTCACCGGCTCGCACCTGGACTCGGTGCCGGACGGCGGCGCCTTCGACGGGCCGCTCGGCGTCGTCTCCGCCTTCGCCGCCCTCGACGAACTCCGCGCCCGCGGCGTCTCGTTCCGGCGGCCCCTCGCCATCGTCAACTTCGGCGACGAGGAAGGCGCCCGCTTCGGGCTCGCCTGCGTCGGCTCCCGGCTCGCCTCCGGGCAGCTGACCAAGGAGAAGGCGTACGAGCTGCGCGACGGCGACGGCATCAGCCTGCCCCACGCCATGGAGGCCGCCGGGTACGACCCCGAGACCATCGGCGCGGACCCGGAGCGGCTCGCCCGGATCGGCGCCTTCGTCGAGCTCCACGTCGAACAGGGCCGCGCCCTCGACCTGACCGGCGACCCGGTCGGCATCGCCTCCGCGATCTGGCCGCACGGCCGCTGGCGGCTGGACTTCCGGGGCGAGGCCAACCACGCGGGCACCACCCGCCTGGTCGACCGGCGCGACCCGATGCTGCCGTACGCCGAGACCGTCCTCGCCGCCCGGCGCGAGGCCGAACTCGCGGGCGCCGTCGCCACCTTCGGCAAGATCGCGGTCGAACCGAACGGCGTCAACGCCATCCCCTCCCTGATCCGCGGCTGGCTCGACCTGCGCGCGCCCGACCAGGCCGCGCTCGACGCCACCCTCGGCGGCATCACCGACGCGGCCACGGCCTACGCCGAACGCCATGGCGTCGAACTCGCCCTCACCCGTGAGTCGTTCACCCCGGTCATCGACTTCCAGGACGCGCTGCGCGACGAGATGGCCCGGATCCTGGCCGACAGCCTCGGCAAGGTCCCGGTGCTCGGCACCGGCGCCGGTCACGACGCGGGCATCCTGTCCGCCGCCGTCCCCACCGCCATGCTGTTCGTCCGCAACCCCACGGGCGTCTCGCACTCCCCGGCCGAGTCCGCGGCCGAGGACGACTGCGTGGCGGGCGTCCGCGCACTCGCCGACGTACTGGAGGGCCTGGCGTGCCACTGACCACGACGTACTGGCTCGAGCATGCCTGGCTCGACCCCAATGTCGAGCCGGGAGTGCTCCTGGAGGTGGCCGACGGGCGGATCACGGCCGTACGGACCGGGGTCGACGCCCCGCCGCCCGGCGCCGAGATCCTGCGCGGCCTGACGATTCCCGGCCTCGCCAACGCCCACTCGCACGCCTTCCACCGCGCCCTGCGCGGCACCGTCCAGGTCGGCTCCGGCACCTTCTGGACCTGGCGCGAGGTGATGTACACCGTCGCCCAACGCCTCACCCCCGACTCCTACTTCGCCCTCGCCCGCGCCGTCTACGCGGAGATGGCCCTGGCCGGCATCACCTCCGTCGGCGAGTTCCACTATCTGCACCACGCGCCCGGCGGCAGCCCGTACGCCGACCCCAACGCCATGGGCGAGGCGCTGATCGCCGCCGCGGGTGAGGCGGGCATCCGGATCACCCTGCTCGACACCGCCTATCTGTCCTCAGGCTTCGGCGCCGCCCCCGAACCGCACCAGCTCCGCTTCAGCGACGGCACCGCCGACGCCTGGGCCGAGCGGGTCGCCGCCCTCAAGGACCGCGAGGGCGTCCGGATCGGCGCGGCCGTCCACTCCGTACGGGCCGTCCCGGCCGGGCAGCTGGCCACCGTCGCCCGCTGGGCCGAGGAACGGCGGGCCCCGCTGCACGTCCACCTCTCCGAGCAGACCGCCGAGAACGACGCCTGCCTCGCCGCCCACGGCCGCACCCCCACCCAGCTGCTCGCCGACCACGGTGTGCTCGGCGCGCGCACCACCGGCGTCCACAACACCCACCTCACGGACGGCGACATCGCCCTGATCGGCGGCTCGGGCACCGGCACCTGCATGTGCCCGACCACCGAACGCGACCTGGCCGACGGCATCGGCCCGGCCGTCGCCCTCCAGCGCGCGGGCTCCCCGCTGTCCCTCGGCAGCGACAGCCACGCCGTCATCGACCTCCTGGAGGAGGCCAGGGCGATGGAGCTGGACGAGCGGCTGCGCACCCGGATCCGCGGCCACTGGACGGCGGCGGCGCTGCTGCGCGCCGCGACCGCCGACGGCCACGCGGCGCTCGGCTGGGCCGACGCGGGCACCCTGGAGGCGGGCGCGCTCGCGGACTTCACCACGATCGCGCTCGACTCGGTCAGGACAGCGGGGCCGGTACCGCGTCTGGCAGCCGAGACGGCGGTATTCGCAGCGTCGGCAGCGGATGTGCGGCACACCGTCGTCGGCGGCCGTCACGTGGTCCGGGACGGCGTCCATACGGCGCTGCCGGACGCGGCCGGCGCCCTCGCGGACTCGATCGCCGCCCTGCGCGGCTGAAACGGCTGAAACGGCTGAAGGAGACACCTCTCACCATGAACACGGGCCACGCGGCGACGAACAACCCGGCGGCGACCACCGGTCCCACCAGCGCGAACAGCGCCGTGGCGACGGAGGCCACGCAGACCACGGCCATCGTCAACATCGCACTTCTCGTCACCAACGACCCCTCCCTCGGTGATGGTTCGCCACTCGGTCTGATCCAGGACGCGGCCGTCGTCATCGACGGCGACCGGGTCGTCTGGGTCGGTGGATCAAGCAAAGCACCCGCCACTGACAACCGGGTCGACGCGGGCGGCCGGGCCGTGATCCCCGGCTTCGTCGACTCCCACTCGCACCTGGTGTTCGCGGGCGACCGCACCGCCGAGTTCAACGCCCGGATGTCCGGCCAGGCGTACCGGGCGGGCGGCATCCGCACCACGGTCGCCGCGACCCGGGCGGCGACCGACGCCGAACTCTCCGCGAACGTGGCCCGCTTCATGCGCGAGGCGCTGCGCCAGGGCACCACCACCTTCGAGACCAAGTCCGGCTACGGCCTCACCGTCGAGGACGAGGCCCGCGCGCTGCGGATCGCGGCCGAGCACACCGACGAGGTCACCTACCTCGGCGCGCACATCGTGTCGCCCGACTACGCCGACGACCCGGCCGGGTACGTCGACCTGGTCACCGGCGAGATGCTGGAGGCGTGCGCGCCGTACGCCCGCTGGGTGGACGTCTTCTGCGAGAAGGGCGCCTTCGACGGCGACCAGGCGCGGGCGATCCTCACCGCGGGCCAGGCGAAGGGCCTGATGGCCCGGGTGCACGCCAACCAGCTGTCGTACGGCCCCGGCGTCCAGCTCGCGGTCGAACTGGACGCGGCGAGCGCCGACCACTGCACCCATCTGACGGACGCGGACGTCGACGCGCTGGCCTCCGGGAACACGGTCGCCACCCTGCTGCCGGGCGCCGAGTTCTCCACCCGCGCCCAGTGGCCGGACGCCCGCCGCCTGCTCGACGCGGGCGTCACGGTGGCCCTGTCCACCGACTGCAACCCCGGCTCGTCCTTCACCTCGTCGATGCCGTTCTGCCTCGCGCTCGCGGTCCGCGACATGCGGATGACCCCGGACGAGGCCCTCTGGTCCGCGACGGCGGGCGGCGCGTCGGCCCTCCGCCGCACCGACGTGGGCCGCCTCACCCCGGGCGCCCGCGCCGACCTGACCCTCCTGGACGCCCCGTCCCATGTGCACCTGGCCTACCGGCCGGGGGTGCCGCTGGTGGCGGGGGTGTGGCGGAGGGGCGTGCGGGAGTACGTGGCGGGCTGATCCGCCTGGTCCGCCTGGTCCGGCCGGACCAGGCGCGGCCGGGCGGAGCGGGTCAGTCCTCCGCCGTCAGGCCGCGGCGCAGGCGCGCCAGGGTCCGGGACAGCAGGCGGGAGACGTGCATCTGGGAGATGCCCAGTTCCTCGCCGATCTCCGACTGGGTGAGGCCCGCCGTGAAGCGCAGGGAGAGGATGCGGCGTTCGCGGGTCGGCAGGGAGGCGATCATCGGCTTCAGGGACTCGATGTACTCGATGCCCTCCAGGCCGTGGTCCTCGTAGCCGAGGCGGTCCGCGAGGGACGTGCCCTCGCCCGCGGTCTCCTCCGGGGGCGCGTCCAGCGAGCTCGCGGTGTACGCGTTCGCCGCGGCCATGCCCTCGACGACCTCGTCCGTGCCGATGCCCAGTTCCCGGGCCAGCTCCTCCACCGTCGGCGCCCGGTCGAGCCGCTGCGCCAGCGCGTCGCCCGCCTTCGCCAGGTCGATCCGCAGTTCCTGGAGCCTGCGCGGCACGTGCACCGACCACGAGGTGTCCCGGAAGAAGCGCTTGATCTCACCGATGATCGTCGGCATCGCGAAGGTCGGGAACTCCACCCCGCGCGCCAGCTCGAACCGGTCGATCGCCTTGATCAGGCCGATCGTGCCGACCTGGACGATGTCCTCCATCGGCTCGCTGCGGGTGCGGAACCGCGCCGCCGCGAACTTGACCAGGGCCAGGTTCAGTTCGATCAGGGTGTTGCGGACGTAGGCGTACTCGTGGGTGCCCTCCTCCAGGTCGCCGAGGCGGGCGAAGAGGGTCTTCGACAGAGCGCGCGCGTCGTGCGGCGCGATCTCGTCGGCGGGCGGGATCGGCGGCAGTTCCGCGCGCTCCGGGGCGTCGAGCCGGGGGGACATCGATCGTCTCCTCAAGGTTGAGGTCGGGGTCGTCTCTCGCTGCGGTTTGCGGCGCCTCCAAAGCCGGCAGGTGGAATGCTTCCTTCTAGCCCTACCTGCTCGACCCCGATGGTTGCAAGTGGCAATTGTCTGTTTAGGTACGGTTTGTCATGGAGCTTGTGTGCGCCGTACAGGGGACCGCTTGTATGGTTCGACGCATGTACCGCCAGCACATCGGCAGCGCACCCGAGCGGTTCCGGGTCGACGTCACCACCGTGGGAGCGAGCGAGGTGCTCACCCCGGTGGGTGAGCTCGATCACCACACCGCCGAGTTGTTGCGCGCGCCACTCGACCGGGCCCTCGACGAGGGCCGCACCCGGCTGGTGCTCGACTGCTCGCGGCTCGACTTCTGCGACTCCACCGGCCTCAACGTCCTGCTCGCCGCCCGGCTCAGAGCCGAAGCGGGCGGCGGCGGGGTCCATCTGGTCGCCATGCGGCCCGTGGTGGCCCGGGTCTTCGAGATCACCGGGGCCGAAGCGGTCTTCACCCTCCACGACTCGCTCGACTCCGCGCTTCCGCCGCCGGACTAGCGCCCTCCCGGCTCCGGCTCGTCCCGGCTCGTCCCAGCCCGTTCCCCGTCCTGTCGAATCCTGTCGAAACCGGTATCGGTGAGGTGAAGCGTTGAAGGAGACCGCCTCCGGCGACCCCGACGTCCGCGTCCTCGCGCTCGGGGCCACCAGCGGCACCGTTCCGCTCGCCCGCGACTTCACCCGCAAGGCGCTGTACGACTGGGGCTGGCTCCCGGCCGCCACCGCCGACCGGCGGGCCGCCGCCGAGGACGTCCTGCTCGTCGTATCCGAACTCGTCACCAACGCCTGTCTGTACGCCGAGGGCCCGGAGAGCCTGCGGGTCCTCCGGCTGGCGGAGGTCCTCCGCCTGGAGGTCGCCGACCGCGGCGCCGGGCAGCCCGCGCCCCGCACCCCGCACCGGGCCGGACGCCCCGGCGGGCACGGCATGTTCATCGTGCAGCGGCTCTGCCGCGCCTGGGGCATCGACCGGGTGCCGGGCGCCCCCGGCAAGACCGTCTGGGCCGAACTCGCCGCACCCGCCTAGCGGTTGGCCCCCGGGCCCCGCCCGGGCCCCGTCGCCGGTCCACCCCGGCACCCGCACGGACTTTCACAACCTTCTGCCTTTCCTCTCTCTTCCCTCCGCAGGGCCCCGGGCGTACCTTGACGGCCAATCTGATGAACCGTCAGTAACGTGACGCAGCGTCGAGGGGTGCAACGAGATGCGCGAGATGCCGTACCGGAGGAGAAAAGCCTGTGGCCTGGCGGCCGCCATCGCCGTGGCGGGCGGGTCCGTCCTGCTCGCCGCGCCCGCCGCCCAGGCCGCCGTCGTCGACGTCAACTACGCCTGCGAGACGAAGATCGGCCCCAAGGGCGCCGTCTCGCCCGTCGGCATCACCGCCGTGAAGAGCGGCAGCGGGTACACCGTCACGATGTCCTTCGAGAAGGGCGTCTCCGACAGCCCGGTCGAACTGCCCAAGGGCGTGATGGTGCCGCGCGCCGAGCTCGTCGTCGGCGGCGCCGAGAGCGCCACGGTCCAGGTCAAGGGCGTACCGAACGCCGCCGTCATCCCACCCAGCACGCCCATCAAGATCGGGCAGCTGACGGGCACGTACACCCCGAAGAAGAGCGGCAAGGTCACCTTCACCGCCGGGAAGCTCACCGTGCACGCGCTCGGCATGGACGCCGCCGTCTGCACCCCGACCAACCATCCCAAGCCCGCCCTCGAACTCGACGTGACCGGCGCGGGCGGCTCCGGCGGCAGTGGCGACAACGGTGGCTCCGGCTCCGGCGGTTCGGGCGACCAGCTGCCCAAGACGGGACCGCTCGACTCCGCCGCCGCGCTCGGCACCCTCGGCGGCACGGTGCTGCTCACCGGCACGGCCGGGGTGCTCTGGCTCACCCGGCGCACGGCCCGGCACACGGCGCGCTGATGCGGGCGGCACCGGCGGCACCGGCGACCAGGGCGGTCCGGAGGGCACGGGCGGCACACCGTACGGCCAAGGGCCCCGCACCCGCCCTCGGTCTGTGCGGCGCGTTCACCGGGCTCGCCGCGCTCGCCCTGGCCGCCGCGCCGGGCCCGGTGGCCCACGCGGCGACGCCCAGGGCGGCGACGCCGACCGCCACGACGGCCGTCACGGCGAAGCCACCGGCCAGGGCGACGGCCGCACCCCCATCGCCCGCCACCGCCGCGACCGCCACCACCGCCTGGTCCGCCGCGCCCGCCGCCGGCCGCCCGTACGTCTATCTGGAGGGCGCCGCGGGCAGCGTCCTCGAGGACACCCTCTCCGTCACCAACCCCGGCCCGAAGCCGCTCACCGTGCGGCTCACCGGCCGGGGCGCGCCCGTCGCCTTCGCCGCCCGCACGGTGACCGTGCCCGCCAGGACCCGCGCCGACGTGCCGTTCGCGGTGACCGTCACCGCGGGCACCCCGCCCGGTGACCACCAGGGTTCGGTACGGGCGAGCGCGGGCGGCCGGGAGAGCGTCATCCCGCTCCATCTGCGCGTCGGCGGGCCCCGGCTCGCCGCGCTCACCGTCGAGGACGTCCGGGTGGAACGCTCGGGCACGCTCCGCTACACCCTGGTCAACCGGGGCAACACGGTCCTCGCGCCCACCCTCGCGGTACGGGCCGACGGCCTGCTCGGCACCGTCCTCGACCGCCCCTCGCACGCCCTCCCCCTCGCCCTGCGCCCCGGCGAGCGCGTCACCCGCACCGAGCCCTGGCCGGACCCGCCCGCGCTCGACTCGGTCACCGTCCGACTCACGGCCGACGCCCCCGGCGCGGCCACCGCGACCGCCCGCGCGGACGCCTCCTTCGCCTCCCCGGCGGGCCTCGGCGCACTCACGGCCGCGCTGCTCGCGGCGGCCGGGGCGACCACGTACGCGCTACGACGGAGGAAGCGATGAGGTCCGCACGTACCCGTGCCGCCGCCCTGGCCATCCGCCCGCTGCTCGCCGCCCTGCTGCTCGCCCCGCTGTGCGCCGTGCTCCCGGTGCTCCCGGCCGCCGTCGCGAGCGCGGCCGAACAGCCCAAGGTGGCGCTGTCGCAGACCGAGGGCGGCAAGGGCGGCGAGATCACCGTCAGCGGCTCCGGCTGGCGGCCGGGCGCGCTCCTGATGCTGCTGATCTGCGGCAAGGCCGCACCCGGCAAGGGCGTCATCGGCGGCACCAACTCCTGCGCCAACACCGACGGGCGCGCCGCCACCGTCGATGCCAAGGGCTCCTTCAGTCAGAAGCTGCCGGTCGCCGAACCGCCCGAACCCTGCCCCTGCGTCGTCCACGTCGCCGGGGTCACCGGTCAACAGGACACCGTGGACGTCGAGTTCACCGTCGCCGGACATCCCACCGCGCCGCTCCCGCAGGACTCGGGGGCGGGCCGCCTCGTCGTCCTCACCTCGGCCCGGCTCGACGGCGACAGCGGGGTCCTGGTCTGGTTCGGCGCCCCGGCCCGCCGCGAGATCGTGGTCACCCTCGGCAACCTCGGCCAGGGCCCGGTCAAGGACCCCGTCTTCGAAGTCGGCACCAGCCACGGGGTGTTCGCGCCGCAGTACGAGGAACGCCAGTGGCGCGGCACCATCGCACCCGGCCGCAAGGCCCTGGTGAAGCTGCCGGTCGAACTGACCGCGGGCGCCCACGGCGACTACCAGGTCTCCGTGCGGTACGCCGGGAAGGTCGTCCTGGAACAGCCCTGGGGCGTCGGCCGCCCCTGGGGCGTCACGCTCTTCTGGCTGCTGCTCGCCGTTGTCGTCCCGGCCGGACTGTTCCGGATCGGCATGGCCGTGGTCGACAAGCTGCGCCCGGCCGGGCCCGCGCACCGCACCGGCGGCAGCCGGGCGAGGCCGCGCGGCCGGTCCCGTACCGCGGCCGGGCCGCGCACCGCGCCCGGCGGCCCCGGCCGCGTACCCCTGCCCGTACCGGCGGCCCGTCCGGCCGCCGGGGACGAACCGACCGTGGTCCTCCCGTGGTTCACCCCTGACTCCGCACCGTCAGAGAACAGCCCGACGACGAAGGGACAGGCGTGACGACGACACGCACGGCACGGAGGATCGGCGCGGCGGGTGTCGCGCTGATGCTCGGCGGCGCGGGACTCCTGCTGACAGCGGGCCCCGCCATGGCGGCGGAGGTCTCCTACAAGACCGAGTGCATCCCGCCGTCCATCTCCGGCCTGCCGCCGGTCCAGGGCACCACCAAGGTGCTGATCACCGCGCCCGCCACGGCGAAGGTCGGCGACGAGGTCGAGGTGGTCTGGAAGACGGTCGAGGCCGCGTCCAAGAACCCGGACGTGCTCGACCTCGACGCCAACACCGTGAAGCCGAGCGGCACCATCAAGCTGGGCGGCGCGGGCAGCGGCACGCTGGCCGTGGAGGGCCCCCGGCAGAACCCGCCGATCAAGAAGAACAGCCCGATGATCCTGCCGGAGATGAAGGGGAAGCTGAAGCTGGACACGGCGGGCGACGTCACGCTGACGCCCGACAAGTACACGATCAACGTCTCCAAGCCGCTGTCCACCGACACCAAGTGCTCCCCGAAGGAGACGGTCGGCGCCGCGGCCACCATCAAGGTGACGGCGGCGGGCGGCACGTCCGGCGGTACGACGACCTCGTCCGGCGGTACGACCAGCGCGTCCGGCGGTACGACGGCCGGCAGCGGTGGCACCACCACCTCCTCCGGCGGCACCACCACCTCCTCGGGCGGCACCACCACCTCCTCGGGCGGTACGACGACCTCCTCCGGCGGTACGACGACCTCCTCGGGCGGTACGACGACCTCGTCCGGCGGCACCACCACGGCCTCCGGCGGCACCGCGGCCGGTGGTTCCTCGGGCGGTTCCGGCGGGCAGACCGACTTCCCGGGCAAGGAGGTGGCCGTCCAGTTCGCCTGCAAGTCGCCGGGCCCGGCTGCCATCACCTCCAAGGTGACGATCAACGCCAAGAAGAACGGCGGCTCGTACACCCTCACCGTGAAGACCGCCAAGGGCGTCATGAACAGCCCGGCGCCGCTCCCGGCGGGTGCCCTCAAGCCGTCCATGGCGATCAGGATCGGCGGCGCGGACAGCGGCTCCGTCACCGTCACGGGCGCCGCCAACCCGACGCCCCTGGAGATGGGCCAGCCGGTCAGCCTCACCGACATGACCGGCACCTACAAGCCGGGCGCCACCGGCAAGGCCACCCTCACGCCCGGCACCCTGACGATCGACGTGTCGCTCGGCGGCGCGAAGATCAACATCCCGTGCACGGTCAAGGGCGCGCCGCAGGCATCGCTCACCCTCGACACCGAGAAGCAGTCGGGCGGCGCGGCCGGCGGCACCGGTGACTCGGGCGCCGCCAGCAACGGCAGCGCGAGCAACGGCTCCGCCACCAGCGGCAGCGGCGGCGAGCTGCCGCAGACCGGCGCCGAGGACGGCGGCGCGCTGCGCGCCCTCGCCCTGGTCGCGGGCACCGTGATCCTGCTGGGCGGCGCGGTGTTCACGTTCACCCCGTGGGCGAAGCTCCGCCGGTGACCGCGAGCCGGTGACCGTACCCGCATGACCGTCAGGCCGTCAGGCCGTAAGGCCGTCAGGCCGTACGACGAAGGAGGGCCCGCCGCACCGAATCCGGTGCGGCGGGCCCTCCTTCGTATCGGTCGGACCGGGCGGTGCGTCAGTGCACGGTGCCCATCATCGTCTGGACCTTCTTGCGGTACATGAAGACCGCGAATCCGGCGAGCGCGGCCAGCGATGCCTGCATCGCGATGATCCCTGTCCCGTTGAGGTCGACACCCGCGATGGAGAGCAGACCCGTGGTGCAGTCACCGGCGGTGACGGCGAGGAACCAGACACCCATCATCTGGGAGGCGTACTTCTGCGGTGCCATCTTCGTGGTGACCGAGAGGCCGACCGGGGAGAGGCACAGCTCACCGATGGTCTGGATCATGTAGATCGAGACGAGCCACATCGGGGAGACCTTGGTGCCGTCGCCCGCCATGTTCATCGGGACGATGAAGACGAAGAACGAGGCGCCGACCAGGACCAGACCCATCGAGAACTTCACGATGGTGTTCGGTTCCTGGTTCTTGCGGGCCAGCCACAGCCACAGCCAGGCGAACACCGGGGCGAGCGCCATGACGAACAGCGGGTTCAGGGACTGGTACCAGGTGGCCGAGAAGCCGAGGCCGAGGACGGTGTCGGCGGTCTTGCTGTCGGCGAACAGGGACAGCGTCGAGCCGCCCTGGTCGTAGATCATCCAGAAGATGGCGGCGGCCACGAAGAACCAGATGTAGCCGTTCATCTTGGACTGCTCGGACTTGCTGAGGTCCTTGTCGCGCTTGATGCGGGTCAGCACGGCGACCGGGATGATCAGACCGGCCAGGGTCAGCGGCACGAGCGCCCAGTTCAGGGTGTACATGCCGAGGGCGACGACGGCGCCGTAGAAGACGGCGGCGGCGACCAGGACCAGGCAGACCTTGACGAGGATGCTCTTGCGCTCCTCGGCGGACAGCGGGTTCGGGACCTCGCTGCTCTTCGGGTTCAGGCTCTTGCCGAAACCGAGGAAGACGGCGAGGCCGAGGCCCATGCCGACGGCGGCGAGCGCGAAGCCCACGTGCCAGTTGACTTCCTTGCCGATGGTGCCGATCACGAACGGCGCGATGAAGGCACCGAGGTTGATGCCGATGTAGAACAGCGTGAAGCCGCCGTCACGACGCGGGTCCTCGGGACCGTTGTAGAGGTGGCCGACCATCGTGGAGATGTTGGCCTTGAGCAGACCGGAGCCGACCGCGACCAGCGCGAGACCGGCGAAGAACGCCGCCTGACCGGGGATCGCGAGCGCGATGTGACCACCGATGATCACGAAACCGGCGATGGTGACCGTCTTGCGGGCGCCCCAGACGCGGTCACCGAACCAGCCGCCGGGCATGGCCATCAGGTAGACCATCGACACGTACACGGAGTAGATCGCCGTGGCCGTGGCCGCCGTCATGGCGAGGCCGCCGCCCTGGCTCCCCTTCGCGGCGTCGACGCCGCCGGAGACCAAGTAGTAGACCAGCAGGGCCCTCATGCCGTAGTAGGAGAAGCGCTCCCACATCTCGGTGAAGAAGAGGGTGGTCAGACCCCGGGGGTGTCCGAGGAACGTCTTCTGGTACTGGGCCTGCCCAGGAGAAGCCGTCGTCATGCTCGACGCCATGTCGATCCTTGCTCTGTCGGGACGCGCGCTTCGTGAGCGTGGGGCGCCCGGTGGGGGAGGCCGGCACCGGAGGGGAGCGGTCGCACTCCTCCGGGATCCACGCCCCGACGCTTCATCGCGCCGGAACCCGGCCCACAGGTCATTCACTGTCCTCAAGCGGCACTGTCCTCAAGGCTGCCGACGGCCGCCTTGTGCAGAAAAGAGACCCTTGGCGTGTCAAGACGGCCAAAGGTCCCCGATTACCGCTACAGAACTCTCGACACCATACGACACGACAGTGGCGGATATGGAAGGACTTGAGAGATGGATCACAGGCGGGTCCGGAACCAATCTCCTTCATTCGAAGGCGAGAAGGGGCTTGCGGGCAAGATCCACAGGCCCTCGCCGGTACCCCGGACCGTCTCAGGGCCGCCCCCGCACCGCCCCCGCGCCGGGCGTGGCGATCGCGCCCCGGCCCGGTCCCGGTGCGGACTACCATCACCCCATGACCCGTGTACTGCTCGCCGAGGACGACGCATCCATCTCGGAACCGCTGGCCCGCGCCCTGCGGCGGGAGGGATACGAGGTCGAGGTCCGCGAGGACGGCCCCACCGCCCTCGACGCCGGCCTCCAGGGCGGCGTCGACCTGGTCGTGCTCGACCTGGGTCTGCCCGGCATGGACGGCCTGGAGGTCGCCAGGCGGCTGCGCGCCGACGGGCACACCGTGCCGATCCTGGTGCTGACCGCGCGCGCCGACGAGGTCGACACCGTGGTGGGTCTCGACGCCGGGGCCGACGACTACGTCACCAAGCCGTTCCGGCTCGCCGAACTGCTCGCCCGGGTCCGGGCCCTGCTCCGGCGCGGCGCCACCGAGCCGGCCGCCGCGCCCGCCACCCACGGCGTACGGATCGACGTCGAGTCGCACCGCGCCTGGATGGGCGACGAGGAGCTCCAGCTCACCGCCAAGGAGTTCGACCTGCTCCGGGTCCTGGTCCGGGACGCGGGCCGGGTGGTCACCCGCGACCAGCTGATGCGCGAGGTCTGGGACACCACCTGGTGGTCCTCCACCAAGACCCTCGACATGCACATCTCCTGGCTGCGCAAGAAGCTCGGCGACGACGCGGCCAACCCGCGCTACATCGCCACCGTCCGGGGCGTCGGCTTCCGCTTCGAGAAGAGCTGAGCCGGGCCGAGCCGGACCCGGCCGCCCGGCTGTGAACAGAAAGAGCTGATCCCGCCCCGTGCGCCGCCGTCTGATCAACTCCACGCTCGCCGTGGTGCTCGTCGTCATCGCCGTCTTCGGCGTCTCCCTGGTCATCGTCGAGACCCGCACGATCTCCAGCAGCGCCCAGGAGAGCGTCGACTCCGAGGCCCTGCGGATCGCCTCGATCATCGACAGCAGGCTGGCGGGCGGCGAGCCCGTCGACCCGGCGGTGCTCGCCGAGCTGAGCGGCGCCAAGCGGTACGCGACGGTACGGATGCCGGGCCACGACCCGATCCAGATCGGCACCCGCCCCACCGGCAGCGTCATCCGCGGCTTCGCCGAGGGCGAGCGCGGCGAGACCGTGGTCGTCGAGGAGGCCCGCTCGGTGGTCACCAGCGAGGTCGGCAGGACCCTGCTGATCATCGCCGCGGTGGCGCTGCTCTGCGTCGTCGCCGCCGTGCTGCTCGCCGTACGCCAGGCCAACAAGCTCGCGTCGCCGCTCACCGACCTCGCCGAGACCGCCGAACGGCTCGGCTCCGGCGACCCGCGGCCCCGGCACAAGCGGTACGGGGTGCCCGAGCTCGACCGGGTCGCGGACGTCCTGGACGCCTCCGCCGAGCGGATCGCCCGGATGCTCACCGCCGAGCGCCGGCTCGCCGCCGACGCCTCCCACCAGCTCCGTACGCCGCTGACCGCGCTCTCCATGCGCCTGGAGGAGGTCGCCGTCGCCGACGACCTGGAGACCGTACGGGACGAGGCGACGATCGCCCTCACCCAGGTGGAACGGCTCACCGACGTCGTCGAACGGCTGCTCACCAACGCCCGCGACCCGCGCACCGGCTCGGCCGTCGCCTTCGACCTGGACGAGGTCATCCAGCAGCAGCTGGCCGAATGGCGCCCCGCCTACCGCAGCGCGGGCCGCGCCGTCGTCCACTCCGGCAAGCGGGGCATGCGCGCGGTCGGCACCCCGGGCGCGGTCGCCCAGGTGCTCGCCGCGCTGATCGAGAACTCGCTCATGCACGGCGGCGGCACGGTCGCGCTGCGCACCCGGGTCACCGGCAACCAGTCGGTGATCGAGGTCACCGACGAGGGCCCGGGCGTCCCCGCCGACCTGGGCGCCCGGATCTTCGAGCGGGCCGTCAGCGGCCGCAGCTCCACCGGGATCGGCCTGGCGGTCGCCCGGGACCTCGCGGAGGCCGACGGCGGCCGTCTTGAGCTGCTCCAGCAGCAGCCGCCGGTGTTCGCGCTCTTCCTGAGCCGCGAGGTCAGGAGCCGCTCGGAGCGGCCGGAACAGGAACGCCCGGTCCGCTGAGGGACCGGGCGTCGATGACGTACAGGCAGGGCGTCGACGGCGCTGATATGGGGGCGGGCCGGGCGGGTCGGAAGCGGGCGGCTCAGACCCGGTCGGGCTGCTTGCGGCCCGCCTGCCGGGGCGTCTGCTCCAGGAACGATTCGGCGGCCTGCACCGCCTCCTTCGCGGGCAGCGTCCGGAACACCCAGGTGCGGTAGGACCAGAAGCGGAACAGGGTCGCGACGCCGATGCCGAAGAACTTGAAGAAGTTGCTCTGCAGCGGGGTGTCCCAGCCGAAGCCGTACGTCGCCGCGTACAGCACACCGTTCTCGATCACCATGCCGACCGCGCTGAACAGCAGGAACAGCACCAGTTCCTTGGTGCGGCCGGACTTGTCGCGGTCGCGGTACGTGAAGTAGCGGAACCCCACGTAGTTGAAGAGGATCGCCGCGGCCGTGGCGATGATGCTGGCCCGCACCACCGGAAGGTCGGTGAGGTGCCGGACCAGGTTGAAGACGGCCAGGTTGACCAGGACGCCCAGACCGCCGACCACGCCGAATTTGGCGACCTCGCGGACGAGCCGGTCCACTCGCATGCGCAGCGCGCCGGGTTCACTCATCGTGATGGCTCTGTCCCGTCAGTTCCGGATGTGTTCCGTCGGCGCCCGGGCGGGCGTCAACCCAGCCATGCTAACCACCCCTCCTGGCACCTGCCCGGGATGTTCCCGATCCGTGTGCGAACCGTGTGCGAGCACACCCCGACTGTGACAAAACACAGCCGGACGAGGCTCCGGAACTTGTGCGGATACCCTAAGAGGGTGACGTTCCCGGTAGTCGGCATGGTCGGTGGCGGTCAGCTCGCCCGTATGACCCACGAGGCGGGCATCCCCCTCGGCATCAAGTTCAAGCTGCTCAGTGACACCCCGCAGGACTCGGCGGCCCAGGTGGTGAGCGAGGTCGTCATCGGCGACCATCGCGACCTGGACACGCTGCGTGACTTCGCGCGCGGCTGCGACGTGATCACTTTCGATCACGAGCATGTGCCCGCGGAGCACCTCGCTGCCCTGGAGGCGGACGGCGTCGCCGTCCGGCCGGGCCGCGCGGCCCTCGCGCACGCCCAGGACAAGGGGGTGATGCGGGCGAAGCTCGACGAGATCGGCGCGCCGAGCCCGCGGCACCGGATCGTGGCCGATCCGGCCGACGCGGTGGCGTTCGCCGCGGAGGCCGGCGGTTTCCCGGTGATCCTGAAGACCGTCCGCGGCGGCTACGACGGCAAGGGCGTGTGGTTCGTGCGCTCCGCCGCCGACGCCGAGGAGCCGTTCCGGGCCGGGGTCCCGGTCCTCGCCGAGGAGAAGGTCGACTTCGTCCGCGAGCTCGCGGCGAACATCGTGCGCTCCCCGCACGGCCAGGCCGTCGCCTATCCGGTGGTGGAGTCCCGGCAGGTCGACGGGGTGTGCGACACGGTGATCGCGCCCGCGCCCGGCCTCGACGACGAACTCGCCGGGCAGGCGCAGGAGCTGGCCCTGCGGATCGCCAAGGAGCTGGACGTCGTCGGCCATCTGGCCGTCGAGCTGTTCGAGGTGGCGGACGCGGACGGCGGCCGCCGGATCCTCGTCAACGAGCTCGCCATGCGCCCGCACAACTCCGGTCACTGGACCCAGGACGGCGCGGTGACCTCGCAGTTCGCCAACCACGTCCGGGCCGTCCTCGACCTTCCGCTGGGCGATCCGCGCCCCCGCGCGAAGTGGACCGTCATGTGCAATGTTCTGGGCGGTGACTACCCGGACATGTATCAGGCGTACCTGCACTGCATGGCCCGCGACCCCCAGCTCAAGATCCACATGTACGGCAAGGACGTGAAGCCCGGCCGCAAGGTGGGGCACGTCAACACCTACGGCGACGACCTGGACGACGTGCTGGAGCGCGCCCGTCACGCCGCCGACTACCTGCGAGGAACGATCGTTGAGTAACCCCACCGCTTCGAGCGCTCCGACGCCGCTCGTCGGCATCGTCATGGGCTCCGACTCGGACTGGCCGGTCATGGAGCTCGCGGCGCAGGCCCTGGACGAGTTCGAGATCCCGTACGAGGTCGACGTCGTGTCCGCGCACCGGATGCCGCGCGAGATGATCGCGTACGGCGAGCAGGCCGCGGACCGCGGTCTGAAGGCCGTCATCGCGGGCGCGGGCGGCGCCGCCCATCTGCCGGGCATGCTCGCCTCGGTCACCCCGCTGCCGGTCATCGGCGTGCCGGTGCCGCTCAAGTACCTCGACGGCATGGACTCGTTGCTGTCCATCGTGCAGATGCCGGCGGGCGTGCCGGTGGCCACCGTCTCGGTCGGCGGCGCGCGCAACGCGGGCCTGCTCGCGGCCCGGATCCTGGCCGCGCACGATCCCGAACTGCTGACCCGGATGCGGGAGTTCCAGCGCGAGCTGAGCGAGCAGGCGACGGACAAGGGCAAGCGGCTGCGCCAGAAGGTCGAAGGCGCGAGCGGCTTCGGGTTCGCCCAGTGAGCGCCGGGGACGCGGTGACCGCCGGGACCGCCGGGACCGCCGGCTCGGCAATCGGCGGCGGCGCGGCGGCCGAGCGGCTCGCGGAGGCGCGCGAACTGCTCGCCGAGCACCCCGTCGTCGACGGCCACAACGACCTCCCGTGGGCGCTGCGGGCCCAGAGCGGCTACGACCTCGACGCGCTCGACATCGCCCACGACTGCTCCGCCACCCTGCACACCGACCTCGGCCGGCTGCGCGCCGGTGGCGTCGGCGCCCAGTTCTGGTCGGTGTTCGTGCCCGGCCGGATGGCGGGGGAGGACGCGGTCAGCGCCACCCTGGAGCAGATCGACGTCGTCGACCGGCTGATCGAGCGGTACCCGGACGCGCTGGCGCCCGCCAGGACCGCCGACGACATGGAGGCGGCCCGCAAGGAGGGCCGGATCGCGTCCCTCAAGGGCGCCGAGGGCGGCCACTCCATCAACAACTCGCTGGCCACCCTGCGCGCCCTGCACACCCTCGGGGTGCGCTACATGACGCTCACGCACAACGAGAACAACGACTGGGCGGACTCGGCGACCGACGCGCCCCGGCACGGCGGACTCACCGGCTTCGGCCGTGAGGTCGTCCGCGAGATGAACCGCGTCGGCATGATGGTGGACCTCTCGCACGTGGCCCCCACGACCATGCGGGACGCGTTCGACACCAGTGGCGCGCCGGTGATCTTCTCGCACTCCTCGTCGCGCGCGGTCTGCGACCACCCGCGCAACATCCCGGACGACGTCCTGGAGCGGCTGCCCGGCAACGGCGGTGTGGCGATGGTGACCTTCGTGCCGAAGTTCATCCTGCCCGCGGCCGTCGAGTGGACCGCCCGCGCCGACGAGAACATGCGGGCGCACGGGCTGCACCCGCTGACCACGACGCCGGAGGCGATGGAGGTGCACCGCGCCTTCGAGGCGGCGAACCCGCGCCCGGTCGCGACCGTGGCCACCGTCGCCGACCACCTCGACCGGATGCGGGAGATCGCGGGCGTCGACCACATCGGCATCGGCGGCGACTTCGACGGCACCGCGTTCACCCCCGACGGCCTCGACGACGTCTCCGGGTACCCGAACCTGATCGCGGAGCTCCTCGTCCGCGGCTGGTCGAAGGCCGACCTGGCCAAGCTGACCTGGTCCAACGCGGTGCGAGTGCTGCGGGACGTGGAGGCGGTGGCGCGCGAGCAGCAGGCGCTGCGCGGTGCGTCGATCGCGACGATCGCCCCCCGGGAGCTGTGACCGCCGCCGGGTGCACGGGATGTGACGACACGTCAGCAGGGGCTCCGCCGTCGGCGGGGCCCCTGTCGGCGTCCGCCGCCCGGTCCGGGTGCCCGCTCCGCGCCCGGTCCGGGTGCCCGCTGGCCCGTCGCCCGGACGGCCTAGCCCGGCGCGCCGCCGCCGGGGGCCGGTGGCACGGTGGCGGTACTGCCTCAGTAGTACGGAGTTGAGTCACCCATGGCAGATCTGCTGGACGATCCCACCACCACGACGTTCACCGTCGCCCACGCCGCGGCGGCGGGCGACACCGATCCCCCCGAACATCCCCGGCCCCTCGACGAGTCGACCCGAGCCCGCGCCCTGCTGGCGGCGCAGCCGGTCGTCGAGGGGCACACGGACCCGCCCCGCACCCTCGATCCCGACCCGGAGGACCTGCCGCCGCCGCGGGCCGCCGAGGCGGGCGCGCAGCTCTGGTCGCTGCGCGTGGAAGCCGACGAAGGAGTCCTCGGCACCCTGCGCCGCATCGACGCGGTCCGTGCCGTGGTCGCGGCCTGTCCCGAGGACCTGCGGCTCGCGCACACCACCGCCGAGATGGCCGACGCCCGCAACCGCGGGCGGGTGGCCGTGGTCCTCGGCCCGGTGAGCTGGGCGGCGGTCGGCGGTTCGGCGGCCACCCTCCGGGCGTACCACGCGCTCGGGGTCAGGACGGTCGAGCTCACCCGGTACGACCGGTTCGCCCGCGAGGCGGTCCGCGAGATGAACCGGCTGGGCCTCACCGTCGACCTCGCGGGCGCCGACCCGGACACCGTCCGGCAGACCCTCGCGGTGAGCCGGGCCCCGGTCCTGCTCGGCCGCGCGGAGCCGGACTCCGTGCCGGACGACGTGCTGCGGCTGCTCGGCGAGAAGGCCGGGGTGTGCCTGGTGCGGGTCGGCACCGACCCGGCCGCCACGGCCGACGCGCTGGACCGGGCGCACGCCCTCGCGGGCCCGCGCTCGATCGGCCTCTCGCACCCCGCGGACCCGGCCACCGGCTATGTCCCGCTCGTGGCGGAGCTGCTGCGCCGCGGCTGGCAGGCGCAGGACCTGGTCGGCCTGGCGCACGGCAACGTCACCCGGGTGCTGCGGGAGACGGAGTTCCGGGCGAGAGCGACGCGCCTGAGAGCCGGGTAGCCGGGTAGCCGGCTCACGAAACGGGCCAGGGCCCGTGCCCGTACTTTCGTACGAGCACGGGCCCTGGCCCGGTTCCGGTTCTGGCCCGATTCCGGTCCGGTCCGTCAGGCGCGCGGGCGGCCCATCGCCCGGTACGTCCAGCCGGCCTGCCGCCAGCGGGCCGGGTCGAGCGCGTTGCGGCCGTCCAGGATGACCGGGGCGGAGACGACCCCGGCCAGCTCGGCCGGGTCGAGCGCGTCCCGGAACTCGCGCCACTCGGTCAGGTGCAGCACCACGTCGGCACCGCGCACCGCGTCGAGCGCGGTCGGCGCGTAGCCGAGGGTCGGGAAGAGACGGCGGGCGTTGTCCATGCCCTTGGGGTCGTAGACGGTGACCTGGCCGCCCTGGAGGTGGATCTGGCCCGCCACGTTCAGCGCGGGGGAGTCCCGGACGTCGTCCGAGTCGGGCTTGAAGGTCGCGCCGAGCACGGCGACCCGCTTGCCGAGGAATCCGCCGCCCAGCGCCTCGCGGGCCATCTCGACCATGGAGGCGCGGCGCCGCATGTTGATCGAGTCGATCTCGCGCAGGAAGGTCAGCGCCTGGTCGGCGCCCAGCTCACCGGCGCGCGCCATGAAGGCCCGGATGTCCTTCGGCAGACAGCCGCCGCCGAAGCCGATCCCGGCCCGCAGGAACTTGGCGCCGATCCGGTCGTCGTGCCCGATCGCCTCGGCGAGCTTGGCCACGTCACCGCCGGCCGCCTCGCAGACCTCCGCCATCGCGTTGATGAAGGAGATCTTGGTGGCCAGGAAGGAGTTCGCGGAGGTCTTCACCAGCTCGGCGGTCGGGAAGTCGGTCACCACGAACGGCGACCCCTCCGCCGTCGGCACCGCGTACACCTCGCGCAGCAGCTTCTCGGCCCGCTCACCGCGCCCGTCCCCGGCGACACCGACGACGATCCGGTCCGGGTGCAGGGTGTCCTTCACGGCGAAGCCCTCGCGCAGGAACTCCGGGTTCCAGGCCAGGTCGACGCCCTCCGGCAGCACCCCGGCGAGCCGCTCGGCCGAGCCGACCGGCACGGTCGACTTGCCGACGACCAGGGCCCCGTCCCGTACGACGGCGGCGAGCGAACCGAAGGCGGCGTCGACGTAGCTCATGTCGCAGGCGTACTCGCCGTGCTTCTGCGGAGTGTTCACACACACGAAGTGCACATCACCGAAGGCGCCGACCTCCTCCCAGGAGGAGGTGAACCGCAGCCGCCCACTGGACCCCTCGATCCCCACCACATGCCGGGCCAGCAGCTCCTCAAGACCCGGCTCGTACATCGGGACCCGCCCGGCGGACAGCAGCGCGATCTTCTCGGGCACGACGTCGAGCCCGAGCACCTCGAACCCGAGCTCCGCCATGGCCGCGGCGTGGGTGGCTCCGAGGTAGCCGGTGCCGATCACGGTGATCTTCAGGGCCATGCGGTCTCCAGTGAGGAGTCGAGGTCGGGCGAGTGCCTGCCCGAGCATAGTCGGGCCCCGTCAAGGGCCTGGTCCGCGCCCGATACGGGCCGTGGGAACCATCGCCGGTATACAGATGATGTCCACAGGGCTGCTGGCAACGAAACGATTCAGATGTAACGTGGTGCGGCCGGTGAGACTCATGTGCTTTCTGTGAAGAGAGCAGACCGGCGGGGACGACAGACCACACATCGCGCGGGGGACGTGCGGGTGACCGCCCGGCCGCAGCGCCGGTGCCCGCCCGCACACCGTCTCGGACCGCCTGCCTCGGCCGACGGTGAGCGCGGCCGAGCGAGTTAGCAGAGGCATCAGCACGTGACCCACGTACACCGCACCACCGACACCGTCGCGCTGCCCGGATCCTGGGCCGCCACCCCGCTGACCGTCGTCATGCCGACCTACAACGAGGCGGGCAACATCGCGGGCATGGCCGAGTCGCTCCTCGGCCTCGAGATACCCGGGCTGCGCCTGCTCGTGGTCGACGACTCCTCCCCGGACGGCACCGGCCGGATCGCCGAGGAACTCGCGAAGACCCGCCTCGCCGCCGACGGCACCCCCCGGATGACGGTGCTGCACCGCACCTCCAAGGACGGCCTCGGCCGCGCCTACGCGGCGGGCATGAGCCGCGCCGTCGAGGACGGCGCCCACTACGTGCTGCAGATGGACGCGGACGGCTCGCACCCCGCCGACAAGATCGCCGAGATGCTCGGCGTCGCCCTGTCCACCGGCGCAGGTCTCGTCGTCGGCAGCCGCTATGTGCCCGGCGGCACCCTCTCCGACGCGTGGGGCGCCCACCGCAAGCTGCTCTCGCGCTGGGCCAACGCCTACGCGAGCACCATCCTCGGCACCCGGGTCCGTGACATCACCGGCGGATTCAACCTCTGGAGCGCGGACGCCCTGCGCGCCATCGACCTGGCCTCCGTCGGCAGCGCGGGCTACAGCTTCCAGGTCGAGATGAAGTACGCCGCCCTGCGCCGCGGCTTCCCCGTCATGGAGGTCCCGATCCACTTCGAGGACCGCACCGTCGGCGAGTCGAAGATGAACCTCGCCGTCCAGCTCGAGTCCATCGCCATGCCGTGGAAGCTCCGCGCGCGCTCCTCCGGCCGTCGCTGACCACGCCGGAGCCGCACCCAGATGTCTCGCGCACTCGACGACATACCCGTCGCCGCCGCCCGCTCCGGCCGGGGCCGCCGCGCCCGCCGCGCTCCGCGCCGCGGTCCGCTCGTCGCCGCCCCGCTGACCACCGCCCTCAACGGGGCGGTGCTGCTGGTCACCGGCGCGTTCGTCTTCATGATCGTCCGGCTGCCCTGGCTCGGTGACCTCGGCGTGCACGCCGCGACGATCGAGCGGCTCCGGCACGACCTCACCGATCCCGGCAACCCGATGGTCGACTCCCCGACGCAGAGTCCGTACTACTCGCCGTGGACCGTCTTCCTCGCCCTGCTCGCCAAGGTCACCGGCCTCGGCACCTTCGACGTCCTGCGGGTCGCCGCGGCGATCGGCTTCGTCCTGCTGCTCAGCGGCGTGTGGCACTTCGTCCGCACCCTCACCCCGAACCCCGGCGCACCCCCGCTGGCCGTGCTCTGCCTGCTCTTCCTGTGGGGCCGCGAGCTGATGGTGTGGAGCGGCTTCCTCGGCTTCACCTCGCTCTCCCTGAACATCTCGTACCCGAGCACCTTCGCCACGGGCCTCGGCTTCCACTTCCTCGCCCTCCTCGCGAAGGCCCTGCACCGGCCCACCCAGGGATGGACGCGCCACATCGCGCTGGGCCTGATGTGGGCGGTCATGACGCTCAGCCACCAGTTCTCCGGCGTCGTCTTCACCTTCGGCGCGCTCGGGGTCCTCGCCTCCGTGCGGACCCGGCCGTCCGGCGCCCTCTGGCTGCGTCTCGGCGCCGGACTGGCCACCGGTCTGCTGGTGCTCGCCGTCTGGCCGTACTACTCGTTCTTCGGCCTCTTCGGCGTGGGCGGCCTCGAGTCCATCCACCGCGACCTGTACAGCCGTTCGCTGCTGCGCTTCACGCTGCTCCCGGTCGGTGTCCTCGCCCTGGCGCTGCGGCTGCGGCGCAACCGGCGCGACCCGCTGGTGATCTGGTTCCTGCTCGGGCTGCTGACGGTCGGCGCGGGCGCGCTCCTCGACAAGTGGTCCCTCGGCCGGGCCGAACCCGCCATGGTCATCCCCGCCCAGCTCGCCGCCGCCATCTGCGCGGTGGAAGGCGGCAAACGGCTGTTCCGGGCCGTGTTCAGCACCGTGCTCGCGGTCGCCCTCGTCGTCGGCTGCTGGGCACAGAAGGACGCGCTCGGCTTCGTACTGCGCGAGGACGCCCTGCCCGACACGGTCACCGAGGGGGCCGTGAACGCCAGGACGTCGTACGAGTGGGTCACCCCGTACACCTCGTACGGCGATGTGTTCATGACCGGCGAGTGGACGGCGCAGAAGGTCCCCGCCTACGGCGGCTACACCGTCATCCCGGGCTACCCGGACTTCTTCCTGCCCGACGAGCGGCAGCGCCGGGCCGACACCGAGCGCTACTTCGCCCGCACCACCCCACGTGAGGAACGCCTGGCGATCCTGCGCAAGTACCACGTCACGTGGGTGCTGCAATGGCGCGACGAAGGCGGCCTGTCCGGCAAGGACCCGGCCCTGCGCTTCGTGAAGAAGGGCCCCAACGCGCAGTTCCTCTACCGCGTCGTCGGCTGACCGGGGGCCGGCCCGGGCACGGCCCCCGGTCCCGGTGCGTCAGCCCTGGACCTTCTGGCCCTCCGGGACCTGGTAGCAGCCCGAGGTGAGGAAGAAGTTCAGGTTCGGCTTCTTGTCCTTGGCGAAGTAGGCGATCTTGACGCCGACCTTCTTCTCGTCGTTGTCCGCGACCAGCGTGAGGTTCTGGTTCTTGCTGGCGTCGGGTCCGAACTCGACGACCTTCCAGCCGTGCTTCGGCATCTCCTCCTTGAGCCGCTCGAGCACCCCTTCGAGCTGCTCGGGCTTCGCGGGCTCGAAGGTCCAGGGGTGGATGACCGTGAAGAACTTCTCCGGGTCCTTGCCCCCGCACCCGGCGACCGCACCGGCCCGGGTCGTGCTGGAGGTGCCCTTCAGGCCGACCAGGTCGTAGAGCTCGCTGGAGACCTTCTCCGCCGCGTCGGCGGCTTCGTTCGTGCTGGCGGTCCCCGCGGACTTGGGGGTGTCGTCGGAGTCCTTGCTCATGCTGCATCCCGTGAGGGTCGAAAGGGCGAGGGACAGGAGGAGCGCGGACGCGCCCACCTTGATCTTCATCTAGCGCACTCCTGGCGTGGGGTTCGGCGGCGGCTTCAGGGGGGCGTCGTCACCCTTGCCCGCGACGACCAGGCCCTGGTTGCGAAGGCTCTCGGTGCCTTCCTTCCAGTAGTCGCTGTGGCCTTCGGTGTCCGTCGTCAGCTGGTTGGCGCCGAAGCGCTCGTCGCTCGGGATCGTGAACGGGCCGTCCCAGTCGGTGCCGCCGTGGCCGAAGCGGCCGATGTCCGGGACGAAGTCCCCGTCGGCCTCCTGATTCCACACGTGCCCCTTGGGGACGTCCATCTGCTCCGCCTTCGGCACCTGCACACCCGGGCTGCCCGCGAGGATCACGTCGTCCGCGTTCAGGGTGCCCTGGCGGGCCGCCGAGCCGATCAGGGTGGTGCCGTACGAGTGGCCGATCGCCGTCCGGTGCGGATCGGTGTCCACCGTACGCGAGGCGTCCAGGCCGTTCAGGAACTGGTTGTAGGCCGGGGCGCCGTCGTTGGCGTAGTGGCTGAAGGGCGAGTCCTTCACGATGTCCTGCGGGGCGTCGTAGCCGAGCCAGGTGATCGTGGAGACCGAGCCGTTCTTCTGGCCGTCCGCCACCCGCCAGACGTTCTCCATGCGGGAGATGTCCCCGCTGATCCCGCTCAGGTTCGACGTCGTCCCCGGCACGTACACCGCCTGGTGGTCCGCCGTGTCCGGGTTGCCGTTCGCGACGATCGCCCGGCCGTTGCCCTCCGCCCTGAAGCCGAGCAGATACGCCTCCGGCAGCCCGCGCTCGCCGGTCCTGTCGAAGCGCGCCTGGATGGCGTCCATGCCCTTCAGGCCCTTCTCCAGCTCCCGGTAGCGGTCGCCGTACTGCCGGTTCCACGCCATCCACTCGTCGGTGTGCACCTTCGCCGGGTACATGCCGGCCGTGATCCACGTCCACTCGTTGGCGGGCGGCTTCGGCATGCCGTTCAGCTCGGTCCGGTACGAGCCGGTCTTCTCCGCCAGCACCACCCGGTTCGCCTCGTCCCGCACCGGCGACGGCAGGCCGTCGAGCGCGCCGACGGCCTCCGGGCGCATCGCCAGCCACGCCTCCTGCTGCTCGGGCGTGAGGTTCTTCCACCAGTTGGCGTTGTCCTGCGGGCTGCCGTTCTTCGGCGGCTGCGGGGTCGAGTTCAGGTACGTCTCGCCCGCCTCCCGCACCCCACCGGTGTCCGACTGCGCGTCCGCCCAGTCCCGGTCCGACACCTTCAGGTCGTCGTCCGCCTTCAACGCCCGCAGCTTCGGCGCCCACTTGGCGTCGGCGTCCGCACCCTCCTTCAGGGCGTCCGCGATCCGGTTCGCGTACCCGACGGCCTTGCCGTAGTTCGGGTTCGGATGGATGTTGATGGCCTGCCGCTCGATGTTGTCCGACAGCTCGGTGCCCCCGGCGCTGCCGGTCACCGTGCCGCCGTCGGCGGGCTTCTCGGCCCCCGGCTTCGCACCCGCAGGGAACGACACCGAGCCGTCCTGGTTCACCTTGCAGCCGTCGCCCTCGGCGTCCGCGATCGCCGCGACCAGGTGCTGCCGGGCCGCCCCCATGTCGAAGGCGAAACCATTCAGCGCCGTGCTCACCAGATCGCACTCGGTCTGCGCGTAGTGGAAGTTCTTGGCCAGCTCCTTGAGCTCGTCGAGCGCCGCCTTCGCCGCCACGCCCTCCAGCTCGGCGCGGATCCCCGCGGAGATCCGCTGCTCCACCGCGGCCATGGACGTGTCGGCCATGTCGCCGACGGCCCGGTAGCCGTCCGCGGCCTCCTCGTACTCGGCCTGCTTGAAGTTCTTCAGAGTCGCGAGATCCATGGCCGCCGTCACTTCCCGCCGACGGCGTCGGTGTCCGCGTACTTCTTCGTGTGCGCGTCGATCTCCGCGCGCAGCGCCTCGTCCGACTTCGCCAGATCGTTGCCGGACTGCTTGAGCATCCCGCCCAGCCCCGTGCAGCGCGCGCTCACGTCACCCACGTACTTCTTCCAGGAGTCGTACAGCTCCTTGGCCGCCGCCCCGCTCTGCAGCCCCGCGGCGTCGAGCCCGGCCTGCGCCGAATCGAGCTTCCCGAGCGCCGTGGTGATGCCCTCCTTCAGACCGCTGACGTCGTCGCCGGCCTTCACCCAGGCCCGCTTGTCCGTCTTCAGGTCCTCCGAATAGCCACCGCCCGAGTCCGGCGCCGCCACCTGGTTCAGGCGCATCGACGACTCCTGGCGCGCCGCCGCCTCGCTCTTCAGCTGCTCCCATTCGTCCCACGGCATCCGTGAAACCTCCCCGTTCTCCCCGTTCTCCCCGTGAGCCGTCATGATGTCCGGCGCGGCGACGCGAATGCAAACGTCCGGCGCCCCCAATCGGGCGCCGGACGGACGGAGATGAGCGGGTACGCCGAGGATGCGGCGAGGGTACGGCGAGGGGGGTACGGGTCAGCGGTTCGCGGTGACCGTGACCGGCTCGTCGTTCTGGATCTCCTTGACCAGCTGCTTCACCTTCGGCATGTCCCACCGGAGCGAGTTCTGCGGGGCGGTGCCGCTGATCGGCATGTTCATCGACTTGCCGTCGCCGCCGCTGATGCCCTTCATCGCGAAGAACATCTTGCCCAGGTCGTAGAGCGACATGTCCTTGTCCACGATCAGCGTGTCCAGGCCCGCGCCGAGCGTCGGGTAGAGCGCGAACGGGTTGAGGATCGTGCCCGGCGTCGCCGCCTGGCTGGCCAGCGCCGACAGGAACTTCTGCTGGTTCTTGGTGCGCTGCAGGTCGGACTCGGCGAACGCGTAGCGGGTGCGCACGAACGCGAGCGCCTGCTCGCCGTTCAGGGTCTGGGTGCCGGCCTGGAAGTCGGCGCCGGACTTCTTGTCCTTGAAGCCCTTCTCGATGTTCAGCTCGACCCCGCCGAGCGCGTCGACGATGTTCGCGAATCCGGCGAAGCCGATCTCCGCGTAGTGGTCGATGCGCAGACCGGTGTTGAACTCCACGGTACGGACGAGGAGTTCGGGGCCGTCCAGGGCGTAGGCCGCGTTCAGCTTGGAGCCGCCGCGCGGGCCGTACTTCTTGCCGGACTCCGAACCCACGAAGGACGGGATCGACACCCAGGAGTCACGCGGCAGCGAGACCATCGTGTTCCCGCTGGAGCAGGCCGCGAGGATCATCATCGAGTCGGTCCGCTTGCCCTCGGCGGAACCCGTGTGCAGCTTCTTCTTCTCCTCGGCGGACATGCCCTCACGGCTGTCGGAGCCGACGATCAGGTAGGTCGTGCAGTCGCCCTCGGCGGGCCGCTCGATCACCTTGGAGAGATCGACCTCGTTGCGCATCTGGGAGCTGGCCCAGGCGTAGGTGCCGACGCTCCAGCCGACCAGGACGACCGCGAGCACGATCGAACCGATCTTGATCCGGCGTCTCCAGTCGGGCGCCGGACGCCCTCCGGCCGGCCGCGGCGCGTACTGCGGCGGTACGGTGCCCCCGCTCCGGCCGCCGCCCCCGTGCCCGCCCTGCGGGCCGCCGTAGACCTGGCCGTCGCTGTAACCGGAGTCGTAGCCGCTGCCCTGGGCCTGCGTGAAGTTCGGGTTGTAGCCCTGGCCCTGGTCGTACCCCTGGTCGTACCCCTGGCCCTGGCCCTGCCCGTACCGGCCCTGCCCCTGGTCGTAGCCCTGGCCGCCGTACTGGCCCTGGCTCTGCCCCTGGCCGTACCGCGGCTGCCGCCCGCCGCCCTGCTGGTAGGGCTGCTGCGGCTGCTGCGGGGGGACCTGCGGGCGCTGCACGTGGCGCATCCGGCGAGGTCCCTCGGGCTGGGCGTCGGGCCAGTCATTCATACGGACCAGTCTGCCGTCCGGCGCGACCGCGCCGACAGGCCGGGTGGGGAATCGGGGCGGCGCTGTTGCGAAGCTGATGCAAACCGGACCGCGTCGCGACCGCCCGCGAGGCCGGGCATAAGGTAGAGGGCATGACAGATCAGGGCGACATCCCGGGCAAGCCGATCGCGGCCTCCCGCACCACGCTCAGCCACATCATGACCAGCCACGACACCAACCTCCTGGGCACCGTGCACGGCGGCGTGATCATGAAGCTGGTGGACGACGCGGCCGGTGCGGTCGCCGGACGGCACTCGGGCGGGCCCGCTGTCACCGCGTCCATGGACGAGATGGCGTTCCTCGAACCCGTCAGGGTCGGCGACCTCGTCCATGTGAAGGCCCAGGTCAACTGGACCGGCCGGTCCTCCATGGAGGTCGGCGTACGGGTCCTGGCCGAGCGCTGGAACGAGTCCACGCCCGCCACCCAGGTCGGCTCCGCCTACCTCGTCTTCGCCGCCGTCGACGGCGACGGCAGGCCCCGCCCCGTCCCGCCGGTCATACCCGAGACCGAGCAGGACAAGCGGCGCAACCAGGAGGCCCAGATCCGCCGCACCCACCGGCTCGCCCGCCGCCGCGCCATCAAGGAACTGCGCGAGCAGCGCGCCGCCGACGGTTACGAGGACTGACCCGGGCCCCGCCCGGCCTGGGCCGCCTCACCGGCTCACGGACACACCACCTGGTCCCCCCGCAGCGCCTCGAACTGCCCGGTCTGCCGTTCCCGCTCCCGTACCGGCGTCACCGCCCGGTAGTCCCCGCCCACCGTCACCCGCAAGGTGCCGCCCTGCCCCGGTGCCTGCCGCAGCTCCGCGCCCGGCAGGGCCGCCGCCAGGGACTTCGCCGAGCGGTCCCAGCGCGGGTCGTACGTGATCAGGGTGCGGGCGTGCTCCTTGCCGCCGGCCGCCGTGCGCGGCTGCTGGGTGGTGGCGAAGCCGGTCGCGCGCAGCGCCGCGTCGACCCGGCCGCCGAGCCCGTCCGTGCGGGTCCCGTTGTAGACCTGCACCCGGACCGTCTTCGGCGCCACGTCCACGTCCACCGGCTGCGGCCCCTTCGCCCGCGCGGTCCGCTCCGGCGACAGCGGGCGGTCGTCGCGCAGCGACTGGAACAGCTTCTGCGCCTTCGGCGCGTCCCACTTCACCGTCGAGCCGATCCCCTTCACCGGGAAGCTCATGTCGCCGATCGGCACCGACACGAACTCCGACGACGCGGGCGTGAAGCCGTGCATCGCCTTCGCCAGCGCCAGCATCTGGTCGGTGCCGAAGCCCTGGTCGGCCCGGACCGAGCTCAGCATCGTCGAGGCCACCTCCCGGAACCGCACCGGGTTGAGCAGCACCCCGCCCTCCGAGAGCCGGTCGATCAGCGCCGCCAGGAACTTCTGCTGGCGCTGCATCCGGCCGATGTCGGCGGCCCCGTCGACATGGCGGGAGCGCACGTACTGGAGCGCCTGCCCGCCGTCCAGATCGTGCGGCCCGGCGGGCAGGTCGAGCCCGGTGTACGAGTCCTTCAGGGGCTTCGCGGTGCAGATCCGCACCCCGCCGACCGCGTCCACCGTCTTCATGAAGCTGGTGAAGTCGACCTCCAGATAGTGGTCGATCTTCACCCCGGTCATCGACTCGACGGTCCGCACGGTCAGCGACGGCCCGCCCTCCGCGTAGGCGGCGTTCAGCTTCACCGGGTGGGCGTGGTGGTGCCGCCCGGTGGTGAGGTCGGTGTGCTCGGGCATCTCGGCGTACGAGTCGCGCGGCAGCGACACCACACTGGCCCGCTCCCGGTCCTCCGACACGTGCACCAGCATCACCGTGTCGGTGCAGTGGCAGGGCGCGCCGCCGAGCCGGTACTTGCGGCGCTCCTCCTGGCTGATCCGGTCCCGGCCGTCGGTGCCGACGACCAGGAGGTTCATGCCGTGCCCGGCCTGCGGGCGGTTCTTCATGTCCTTGAACGGGTCGATCCGGTCGATCCCGGTGTCCAGGCTGGTCACGACCGCGTGCCCGACACCCCCCGCGGCGAGCACCACCACGGACAGCGAGGTCGCCATCCGCATCCCCCACCGCGGCCGTCTGGGGCGGCGTCGCCTGCGGGCCGGTACGGGGCGGGCGGCGGGCCGGGGAGGACGGGGCGTGCGGGGCGGCGTGGGCACCGGGGGACACCTCCGCTGGTACGACAGGGGGACCGTGAGCACGGTAGGCCCATACGATCAGCGCCACCCCGAGGCGACCCGGCGGCACGCGCCCGGTTCCCCCGTCCGGGGTAACGTGGGCGGATCATGAACCCCCGTCCCGCCGTCTCCGTGATCATGCCGGTCCTCAATGAGGAAAGGTATCTGCGCACGTCCGTCCGCCACATCCTGGAGCAGGAGTACGACGGCGAGATGGAGGTCGTCATCGCGCTCGGCCCCTCCACCGACCGCACCGACGAGATCGCCGCCGAGCTGGTCCGCGAGACGGCGGCCGACCCGCGCGCCCGGGTCCGCACCGTGCCCAACCCGACGGGCCGCACCCCGGCCGCCCTGAACGCGGCGATCGCGGCCTCCCATCACCCGATCGTGGTGCGCGTCGACGGCCACGGGATGCTGTCGCCGGACTACATCGCCACCGCCGTCCGGCTCCTTGCCGAGACCGGCGCGCAGAACGTCGGCGGCGTCATGCACGCCGAGGGCGAGAACGCCTGGGAGGAGGCCGTCGCCGCCGCGATGACCTCCCGGATCGGCGTCGGCGGCGCGGCCTTCCACACCGGCGGCACCGCGGGCCCGGCCGACACCGTCTACCTCGGGGTGTTCCGGCGCGAGGCGCTGGAGCGGCAGGGCGGCTACAACGTCGAGTTCGTCCGCGCCCAGGACTGGGAGCTGAACTTCCGGATCCGTGCGGCGGGCGGCCTGATCTGGTTCTCGCCGGAGCTGCGGGTCCGGTACCGGCCGCGGCCCTCGGTGCGCGCGCTGGCGAAGCAGTACAAGGACTACGGCCGCTGGCGGCACGTGGTGGCCCGCTACCACCGGGGCTCGATCAACCTCCGCTACCTCGCCCCGCCGGCCGCCGTCTGCGCGCTCGCCGCGGGCCTGGTGGTGGGCGTGACGCTCACCCCGCTGGGCCTCGTGGTCCCGGCCGGCTATCTCGCGGCGATCGTCGCGGGCTCGGTCCCGGCGGGCAAGGGGCTGCCCCTGAAGGCACGGGTCAGGATCCCGGTCGCCCTCGCGACCATGCACCTCTGCTGGGGCTTCGGCTTCCTCACCAGCCCGCGCGCGCTCGCCCGCCAGGTGATCGCGAGCAGGCGCCCGGCGGTGCGCGGCGCCGACGAACCGGTCTGACCCGGGGCTCACGGAACGCAGGCCCGGGGCCCAGGGAATCCAGGCACGAGGCCCACGGGACCCATGGATGAGGGCCGGACCCCTTTCCGGGGTCCGGCCCTCATCCATTCATCCGTCGCCGACCGCGCAGGTCGGTTCAGGTCGGCTCAGCTCGGCTCAGTTCAGCTCTTGCCGTTCCAGGCGTACACCGAGTACACGTCCATGCAGGACGTCTTGTCGTCGGCGCCCTCCGGCAGGTCACCGGCCGCCACCTGCGGCTTCTTGTAGGTCTCGCCCTCGCGCCAGTCGGCGCCCACGACCAGGGTGAGTGCCTCCGCCTTGGCGTCCGCGTGCACGGCCGAGTCCGGCAGCCCGAGCGCGTGCGCCACGGACAGGGCGTTGGCCTTGCCCTGGTCGCCCGCGTCCTTCGGGTAGAGCACCGCGGTGTCCTTGCGCGGCTGCGCCTGCTGGGAGTGGTCGGCGCGGGTGAAGCCCTTGCCGCGCAGCTCCTTGGACAGCGTCCCGGCCCGGCCGGGGACGGCCGCCTGCTGGTCGCTGCCGGTGCCGTTGACCACGGTGACCGCGAGGGACCCGGGCGACTCGGCGGTGGCGGCGGGCTTCGCGGACGCGGTCGGCTTGGGCTTCGGCTTGGCCTCGCCGCCGTTCTTGTCGAGCGCCACGTCGTCGCGGAGCATCGACCACATCTTGTCGGCGGCCGACGGGACCAGCTGCAGCCACGCCTTCGGGTTGCCCGGGTACTCGGTGGTCGGCACGGTCGCCGTGGTCAGCCGGTCCAGCTTCACGTTCTTCATCTGCATCGACAGGTCGAAGAGCTTCTTCACCGACTTGATCTCGTCCGAGACGAACAGCGCCGAGGTGGCGGTCTCCGCCAAGCCCGTCAGACGGCCGGTGTCGCTCCAGGCGTCCTGCTCCTGGAGCTTCTTCATCATGCCGTTCATGTACATGTGCTGGGCCTTGGCACGGTTCTGGTCGCTGCCGAACGCGTGCCGGGTGCGCAGCCACTGCAGCGCCTGCTCGCCCTTGACCTCGGTGGTGCCCTTCGGCAGCTTCAGACCGGAGCCGCCGTGCTGGCTGGCGGTGGAGCGGTCCCACACACCGGTCTTGACGCAGACCGGGACGCCGCCGATCTCGTCGGCCATCGCCACCACACCGGCGAAGTCGATCATCATCCAGTGGTCGATGTAGACGCCGGTCAGCTTCTCCCAGGTGGTGAGGGTGCAGCCGGGGCCGCCGCGGCTCAGCGACTCGTTGATCGGCCGGTCGGTGGTGGCCGGGTAGGTCTTGCCGTCCGTGTCGGTGCACTTCGGGATCGGTACGACGGTGTCGCGGGGCACCGAGATGATCGAGGCGTTCTTCCGGTCCGCCGAGACGTGGAACAGCATCTGCACATCGGCGAGCGGCTTGCGGTCGCGCTCGTTCTTGCCGCCGCCGAGGGCGACGTTCTTGGCGTCGGCCCGGCTGTCGGAGCCGATCATCAGGATGTTGATCGGGGTGTCGCCGAGCGCGTTGGGCGTCGCCTTCTTCACCCCGCTGTCGCCGCCGGCGCGGCTGCCGCCGCGCAGGTTGTTGTTGAGGTGCTGGTAGTACAGGTATCCGGCGCCGGCCGTGCCGAGTATCAGCACCGACAGCGCGATGGACACCCAGCGCAGTATTCGGCGCTTGCCGGACCCGGCGGGCTTGCGGGCCCGGCGCCGTGGTCCGCCGCGCCGGTGACCGCTGCCGCCGCCCGCGCCCGCACCGGAGGTGCGCGGCGCGGCGTCGCCGCCGTCGTGGCCCTCGGGTGCGGTGGCCCCGGCGGCCGGACCGGCCTCGGCGCCGCCGTCGGCACGCCTGCTCCGGGGCACGCCGGTGCGCGGCCCCGCGTCCTGCGCGGCACCCGCGTCCGGTCCGGCCGCCGGGGCCGCCCCCTCCTCGTACAGGGTCTCGTCCCAGCCGAAGTCGCGGGCGTGCGGGTCGCGTTTCCGCGGCCCCTCCCGTCGCACGCTGCTCTGTCCCACCCCAGGTCTCCTCGTTCGCTCAGCCGCGCGTCAAGTCCGGTCGGTGCCGGGTCACTTGGCGCACACCTGCTTGTCTGCCGTCTGCGCACCTTCCGGGGCCTTCGCCGGACCGGTGAGGGGCACCCCCGCCCCCTTGTAGTCGGCGCCGAGCACGAGCGTCATCGGCTCGCGTTCGGCGGCGTCCTGCGTGCCCGGCTTGAGAGCCGTGGCGGGCAGGCCCATCAGGTCCGCGAGCTTGCGGGCCTGGTCGGCCTGGTTCGGTGCGTACGTGAGTGTGGTCTTCGCCGCCTTCTGCGGGGCGTTGCTCTTGTTCGTCGACCGGGTCACGCCGTGCTCGTTCTGCAGCCAGTTGATGGTGGACTGCGCCGCGCCCTGCAGGCCGCTGCCGTTGAAGACGTCGACCCGCACCTCGCGGGCGGTGGAGCGGGCGCCCACCAGGAGCTTGGCCTGGGCCTGCGCCTGGGCGTTCTTGGCGTCCTGCTCCTTCTTCTTCACCTCGGTCAGCGACGTGTCGGACTGCATCATCGAGAACAGCCGGGGCGCCTTCTCCGGGTCGGGGACGACCGTGATGGGGCGCGGTTCCGACGGGTTGTCGATGACCGGCATCGTGGTGAAGGTGATGTTCTTGGTGTCGATCTTCGCCAGCTCGCCCGCCAGGGACTGGAGCTTGGTGATGCTTCCTATCCCGGTGTCGACGGTGAGCGCCTTGGTGGCGACGTCCGCCAGGCCGTACAGCTTGGTCGGCGAGGTCAGCGTGTCGTCCGACTTCATCTGCCGGATCATCGAGCTGAGGAACTGCTGCTGGACCTTGATCCGGTCCAGGTCGCTCTCGTTGCCGAAGCTGTGCCGGGTGCGGACGAAGGCGAGTGCCTGCTCGCCCTGGATGGTGGACTCGCCGATCGGCAGCTTGAGGTGCGACTTGGGGTCGTCCACCGGCTTGGCCAGGCAGACCTTCACGCCGCCGACGGCCGTCGTCATCTCCTTCACGGCGTTGAAGTCCGCCATCATGAAGTGGTCGACGGTGAGCCCGGTGAGCTCCTTGACCGTCCGCATGGTGCAGCCGGGGTCGCGGTCGGACTGGCCGAGGCTCACGTTGAAGCGCACGTCCGTCTGACCGGGGATCTTCTTGACGCCGCCGCCGGGCTGCTTGGTCTCGCACTCGGGGATGTCGGTGACCAGGTCGCGGGGGATGGACATCGCCGTGGCGTTCGTCCGGTCCTTGGCGACGTGGAAGAGGATCGTGGTGTCGGCGTGGCCGGGGCTGTTCTTGTCGCCGTAGCCGCCGTTGCCCTCGCCGGTCCGCTTGTCGGTGCCGATCAGCAGGATGTTGAAGGCGGCGTCCTTCTTGAAGCCGCCGGTGCTGCCGCCCGCCACGTCGATGGTGTTGATGTTGTTGTCGAAGTGCTTGTAGAGCGCGTAGACGCCCACGGCGCCGCCGACGAGCACGAACGCCATGGTGCCGCCGGTCCACATCAGGACCTTCTTCTTGCGCGACTTCTCCGGGCGGCGCTTGCGGCGGCTCGTGCCGGGCCGCTGGTCGCCGGTCTCGGGCGCGCGGCGACGGCGCTGGCCGGGGACGGGCGGCGCGGTCTCGGTGAGCCGGCCCTCGGGGCCGCGCGGGGCGTACGGGCCGGGTGCCTCGCCGGCATCCCGGGCATCACGCATACCCCGTGCGTCTCGTGCGTCCCGTGCGTCACGCGGATCGCGGGAATCGCGCGGGTCGCGGGCATCACGGGAGTCGCGGGGAGCGGGTGCTCCGGGGCGCGCCGGACGGCCGCCGGGCGCGGCGGGGTGCGTGCGCGGGTGGGACGGGGCGGCGGCGCCGCCCTGCGGCGACTGCCCAGCGGAGCGGTCCAGTCGCAGCTCGTAGTGGCCCGTCTGCGGGTTGAGCACCCACTGGTCGGCGGGGTCGATCTCGTCCGCCCGTCCACGGCTGTGCGCGTCCACGGTTACTTGAGTCCTCCGTCGGTGCCACGCGAGGCGCCTCCCCCACGGGCGCTCGGTCGTTCGGTCCATCGAGTGCGCGACCACGCGGTCTGGTGCACCGGATCGCGTCACACTATCCGCCCAGTTCAGCGTGGGGCGACGTCCGTGACAAATTCCACGCCCCTTACAACCGGGCAATTTGCCCAAACCTCATCCAGTGGCGCCTGTCCCTTGGCTCCGGCTTTACGAACCGGGTCACATCGGTCACCCGCCCTTCGCCCACCCTTCACCTGCCCCGCTCACCGACAGGCCCCCTCGGCGGCGTTGCGTCCAGCGAAGGACGGCGTGGCGGACCCGCTCGGTTCCGGCCCGTTGCGGTCGGGTTCGCCGCTGCCGCCCGGGTGGATGGTGACCGGCTGGTCGGCGCGGAGCCGCGCGAACAGCTGGTCGGCGGCGGGTTGCACCAGTTCGTCCCGGTTCGCGTTGTACGAGTACGGTCGCCGCGGCACCGTCAGGAACTGCACCTTGTCGGTCGGGACCGCCCGCATCGACCGGGCCAGGTCGTACAGGTCGCGGAGCGAGTCGAGACCGGGGTCGGTGGTGATCGACTTCGTGGCCGCGTCCAGGACCGGATAGAGCTTCGTCGGGTTGAGCAGCACCCCGTCGCTCTGCACCTTGTTGACGAGCGCGCCGAGGAACTGCTGCTGCCGGTCCATCCGCTCGGTGTCGCTGCCGTTCCCGATCGACTTGCGGGCCCGTACGAAACCGAGCGCCTGCTCGCCGTGGAGGATCTGGCGGCCCGCCGGGAGCTTGAGATGGGCGGCCTTGTCGTCGATCGGCTCCTTGAGGCAGATCTCCACCCCGTCCACGGCGTCGACCATCTTCTTGAAGCCGCGGAAGTCGATGACCATGTGGTGGTCGACCCGGATCTTGGTCAGTTTCTCCACGGTCCGGATGGTGCAGGCGGTGCCGCCGAACTCGAACGCCCAGTTGAACTGCGCGAACTGCTCGGCGGTGCGGGACTTGTCGGCCTTGGCGCAGCTCGGGATGGTCACCATCAGGTCGCGCGGGATGGAGACCGCGGTCGCGCTGCGCCCGTTGGCCGCGATGTGCAGCAGGATCGTGGTGTCGGACCGCTGGGTGCCCTCGTCCTGTCCGTACTTGCCGTTCCCGGCGCCGGCCCGGGTGTCCGAGCCGATCAGCAGGATGTTGCGGGCCGCGTTCACGGCGGGGGAGGGGCGCTCGCTCTCGTACTTGCGCAGCTCGGCCTCGGCGGTGGTGTCGGTGGTGATGTTGCCGTCCAGCTTCCGGTAGACCCACCACCCGGCCCCGGCCGCGATCAGCACGACGACGGCCGCGGCCAGCGCCGCCCACCGCAGCCAGTGCCGCCGCTTCCGGCCGGTCCCCGTCCCGGTGCCGGTGCCGGACCCGGTTCCCTCGGCGCCGGAGTCGGTCCCGGTGTCGGCCCCAGTGCCGGACCCGGTTCCCTCGGTCCCGGAGTCGGCGCCGGACGCGGGATCGGACTCGGGGGGCGGCGTCTGGGCGCTGTCCGTCACGTGGGATCCGTCCTCGCTGGCGTCGATGGCTTCGCTGGCGTCTGCGGGCGCCGGGGGCCGTCGCCGAAGTAGACGGCCGATCCCGGCGCTTGGTTGTGCGGAAGGCATCGGATACCCCCCGGCCGATCATGACCCGACCGGGCGGCGGGGACGCGGGTACGCGGCGCGTCGATGGGCCGTACGGGTGGCCGGGGCGCGCGGGGGAGGGCGGGGGAGGGCGGAGACGGGGTGCGGGGGCGTGCGGACCCGCCCGGGCCCGGGTGCGTGCCCGGGCCCGGTGAGGTCGGAGGGGAAGGGGCCGGTGGGCCGGTTGGCCCGAAGGCCAGCGGGGTCAGCGGGCCAACGGGGTCAGCGGGGTCAGCGGGCCAGCGGGGTCAGTGGGGTCAGCGGGGTCAGTCGGTCAGGGAGACCGTCACCCGCTCGCTCTCGACCCGCTTCGCCAGCCCGTCCTCACCCAGCTGGTCCAGATTCCGGCACAGCACCACGGACCCGCCGGTGGCCAGCGGCGCGTAGAGCCCGGCGGCGAGCCCGGACCAGCTGTCGTACGGACGTCCCGAGAGCAGCCGCCCGCCGGGCGCGAGGCCCAGCGCGTCCGCGTCCGCACGGGCGCGCTCGACGAGCTGGGTGCCCGTCAGTTCCGTACCGTCGACGACGAGGGCGGGCGCGTCGGGATCGACCGGTACGAACGGGGCGAAGCGGTCGCCCTGGCTCGGCACCTCCACCGCGTAGTCCGCGTACCCGGCGGGCGGCGCGGGGAAGCGGCGGCCCAGCGGGGCGAGGGAGAGCGCGATCCGGTCTCCCGGGCAGGCGAGGCCCGCCGCCAGGCCCTCGGGCCCGGCCACCACGTAGTCGGCGTCGGCCGGGTCGCCGCCCAGCTCGACGGTCACCCCGACGGAGGAGCAGGCGAGCAGCCACACCGCGGTCTGCCAGTGCGCGGGAAGCAGCAGCGCGAGCCGGTCGCCCGGGGCGGCGGACAGTTCGCCCTGGAGCAGATTGGCGGTCTTGGCCACCCAATTGGCGAAGGTGGCCACCGACAATTCCACGCGTTCACCGGTGGCGTCGTCGTAGAAAGTGACCAAGGGGCGGGCCGGGTCCGCGGCGAGCGCGGATCGCAGCAGGTCGGCGGGGGTGCGGTCGCTGGCGTTCACGCGGGCAAGGGTACGCGGGGCGCCGCGCGCGGTCCGCCGTACCGGTGATGCCGTCCACCGGTCGGCCCGACGGTCCGTCAGTTTCCGGGCCCGTTCCCGCCGCGCGGAACACCGGCGGGGTGCGGACGATCACCGTATGCGTGCCTCACTCGCTTCCTCGATCGCCGTCACGTGCGCGGCGGCACTCGCCCTGCCGCTCACCTTCGCGCCCCCGGTCGGAGCCGCGGCGGACCCGGCGCGTGGCGCCCAGGGCGTCCGCGCCGCCGAGGTGGCCGGCTCGACCCAGTCGCTGCCGCTCGAACCCCTGACCGCCGCGGCCCCGCCACGGGGCCGCGCGCCCGACCGCCGCGCGGCGGAGCCGTCCGGGGATCCGTCGGGCGAGCAGGGGCTCGGCCGACGGACCGTCAGACCCTTCTCGCTGGTCGGCGTGGTCTGGGACGACGTGCGCACCGCGCTGCACGGCACGGTCCAGGTCCGTACCCGGGCGCGGACGGACGGCGTCTGGTCGCCGTGGCAGGACGTGGAGACCCACAACGACGAGCACGGCGCCGATCCGGCCACCGCGGAGGGCCACGGCGGCGCACTGCGGGGCGCGACGGCGCCGCTGTGGGTGGGGGACTCGGACGGTGTGGAGGTACGGGTACGGCCCGAGGCCCCGCCCGAGGAGACCGCGCCGGACGCGTCCGCCCCGCGCGGGCACGGCAGCGCGGTGCCGGGGCGCCGCACTCCGGCCGGGCTCCCGCAGGACCTCCCGGAGGACCTCTCGCAGGACCTTCCGGAGGAGCTTCCGAAGGGGCTGCGCCTGGAGCTGGTTGACCCGGGCACCGCGCCCGGTGAGTCCCCGGACGGTGAGGGAGAAGAGGAGGGAGCGGCGGAGGAAGCGGCGGAGGCGGCCGCGGCGAGCGTGAACGCGCAGCTCGCGCCGCCCGGCGCGACGGCCATCCCGGCGCTGACCCAGGCGCAGACGATCGCGGAGGCGGGCGTCGAGACGGGCGTCGAGGCGGGTGTCGAATCGGACGGTGGTGCGACGGCGGCGGGTCCGGTGACGCGGGTGGCCGCCGCGGCGAAGCCGTACATCGGGGCCCGTCCGAAGATCATCACCCGCAAGGGCTGGGGCGCGGACGAGCGGATGCGGGAGAAGGGCTTCGTCTACACGAAGACGATCAAGGCGGTGTTCGTGCACCACAGCGCGACCGGCAACCGCTACACCTGCCGGCAGGCGCCCGCGGTGCTGCGCGGCATCTACCGCTACCACGTGAAGAGCAGCGGGTGGCGGGACTTCGGCTACAACTTCGCCGTCGACAAGTGCGGAAACATCTACGAGGGCCGGGCGGGCGGGGTGGCCAAGCCGGTGCTCGGCGCGCACACCCTGGGCTTCAACCAGAACAGCATGGGGGTCGCGGTCCTCGGGACGTACGGCGGTTCCGCCCCGCCCGCGGCGGCGGTGACGGCGATCGCACGGCTGAGTGCGTGGAAGCTGGGGCTGCACGGGGTGAATCCGAAGGCGAAGACGTATCTCACATCCGGTGGCGGAAACCGATACAAAAAAGGCAGATCGGTCAGGTTCCATGTCATCGCGGGCCACCGCGACGGTTTCGCGACGGAGTGCCCGGGCGGGCGCCTGTACGGGAAGCTCGGCACCGCGCGGTCGGCGTCGGCGAAGTACCAGGGCAGGCGCTGACGGGGTGCCGGGCCGGGTGGCCGGTCGCGCGGCCCGGTGGGCGGCCGGGTGGAGCGGACTCAACCTCTGCATAAACTGACCGGTCATATCGTACGGACGGCCGAAAGCGGCGCCCCGGACGATGAGACCGGACCCGAACAGGAAGCAGAGACGACAGGTGACCGAAGCGATTCTTCTGGTCGGGGGCAAAGGCACCCGGCTGCGTCCCCTGACGGTCAACACGCCCAAGCCGATGGTCCCGGCGGCGGGGGTCCCCTTCCTGACGCACCAGCTGGCCCGGGCCAGGGCGGCCGGGGTGGACCACATCGTGCTGGCCACCTCGTACCTGGCGGAGGTCTTCGAGCCGTACTTCGGCGACGGCTCGGCGCTCGGTCTGAGCATCGAGTACGTGACGGAGGAGGAGCCGCTGGGCACCGGCGGCGCCATCCGCAACGCCGCCTCCCACCTGAGCGCGGACCCGGACGCCCCGGTCCTGATCTTCAACGGCGACATCCTCACCGGCCTGGACATCCGGGCGCTGCTCGCCACCCACGAGTCCTCCGGCGCGGACGTCTCGCTGCACCTGACCCGGGTCGAGGACCCGCGGGCGTTCGGCCTGGTGCCGACCGACGCGACCGGGCGGGTCACGGCCTTCCTGGAGAAGCCGCAGACGCCGGAGGAGATCGTCACCGACCAGATCAACGCGGGCGCGTACGTCTTCCGGCGCTCGGTGATCGACACGATCCCGGCCGGGCGGCCGGTGTCCGTGGAGCGCGAGACCTTCCCCGGCCTGCTGGCCTCGGGCGCGCACCTGCAGGGCATGGTCGACTCCACCTACTGGCTCGACCTCGGCACCCCGCAGGCGTTCGTCCGCGGCTCCGCCGACCTGGTCCTCGGCCGCGCCCCGTCCCCGGCCGTCCCGGGCCGCTGCGGCGACCGCCTGGTCCTCGACGGCGCCCAGGTAGCCCCCGACGCGAAGCTCACCGGCGGCACGGTGGTCGGCGCGGGCGCGGTGGTGGGCCCCGGCGCCCGCGTGAACGGCTCCACGATCCACGCCGACGCGGTGGTGGAGGCGGGCGCCGTCATCACCGACTCCCTGATCGGCGCGGGCGCCCACATCGGCGCGCGCACGGTCCTGACGGACGCGGTCATCGGCGACGGAGCCCACATCGGAGCGGACAACGAACTCCGCGCGGGCGTCCGCGTCTGGTGCGACACCCACCTCCCCGCCTCGGCGATCCGCTTCTCCAGCGACCAGTAGGGCCCCGCGGCGTCACCCCGCCGCGCCCCGTCGTCCTCTCGCGGGCTGCGCCCGCGCCGGGTGGCCGGGGCTGGGCCTCGTCGCCGTCCCGTGGTGGGCTGGGCCCGCGCCTCGTCGTCCCGTGGTGGGCATTCGTCCCGCTGGGGCGGGACGGGTGGGCACACGGGACGGCGCCCTTTGCGGGCGCCTGCGCTCCCTGTTCCTGCGGCACCCTGACGGACCCGTCACGGAACAGGGCGGTACGCCACAGGGCCCTGGCCCAAGCCCCAAGCTCCCGCTCCCGCTCCCGCCCCCGCTCCCGCGCCCGCCAGGGCAACGCGCCCACCCCGCTACGCTCGAACCATGGCCGGCCGCTTCACCCCCCGCACCCGCACCCCCAACCCCACCACCCGCACCACCGTGCGCGGCGGCGACGTCCACGTACCCCAGGCCCGCACCCTCGCCCCCACCCCCGCCGCAGGCACGGGCACAGGCACAGGCACAGGCACAGGCACGGACATCGACCTCGGCCTCACCCTCGGCCCCCTCCGCCGAGGCCCCGCCGACCCCACCTTCCGGGCCACGCCCGACGGCTCGGTCTGGCGGGCCAGCCGGACGCCCGCGGGGCCGGGGACGCTCCGGGTGCGGGCCCGCCGCGGGGAGGGCGGGGTCGACGCCGAGGCGTGGGGGCCGGGGGCCGACTGGCTGCTCGACCGGCTCCCGGCACTGCTCGGCGCGGACGACGACCCCACCGCCTTCGTCCCCCGCCACAAACTCCTCGCGCTCACCCACCGCGCCCGCCCCGGCCTCCGCCTCACCCGCACCGGCCTGGTCCTGGAGTCGCTGATCCCGACCGTCCTGGAGCAGAAGGTCACCACGACCGAGGCGTACGCGTCGTGGCGCAGGCTCGTCCGGACGTACGGCGAACCCGCGCCCGGGCCGGTCCCTGAGGGCCTGTACGTGATGCCGGAGGCCCGTACCTGGGCCACCATCCCGTCCTGGGAGTGGCACCGGGCGAACGTCGACGGCAAGCGCTCCGCGGCGATCGTGCGCGCCGCGCGGGTCGCCCCGCGCATGGAGGAGGCCGCGGACATGACCCCGGCGGCGGCCCGCGAACGGCTGGAACTGATCCCGGGCATCGGCCCGTGGACCTCGGCGGAGACGGTCCAGCGCAGCAACGGCGCGCCGGACGAGGTCACCACCGGGGACCTCCACCTGCCGGGCATCGTCGGCTGGGCGCTCGCGGGCGACCGTACGGCCGACGACGCGGCGATGCTGGAACTGCTCGCGCCCTACGAGGGGCAGCGCCACCGGGCGGCCCGGCTGATCCTCCTCAGCGGCCGGGTGCCACCCCGCCGCGCACCCCGGATGACCCCGGGCGACATCACGGGCCTGTAGCCCCGAGCCACACCGAGGACCTCAGCCCCGAAGGCGGCTCCTCACCGCACCGCCACGAACCCGTCGACCCCCCGCTCCGCCCGCTCCTTCGGCGCCCCCGCCGCCCGCCCCACCGCGACCGCGCCCATCGGGTCCCAGTCGGCCGGCAGGTCGAGCACCTCGCGCACCACGTCACGGCAGAACATCGTCGAGGACACCCACGCCGAGCCCAGCCGCTCACCCGCGAGCGCCACCAGCAGGTTCTGCACACCGGCGCCCGCCGCGACCACGAACATCTCGCGCTCGGCGGCGTCCCTGCGCGGGTCGCCGTAGTGGTGGGCGCCGTCCATGACCAGGCACGGGACGATCAGGTACGGCGCGTTGCGCAGCACGTCGCCGCGCCGCACCCGCTTGGCGATCGACTCCTCCGACCGGCCGTCGGCCCGCAGGTCCGCGATCCACGCGTCCCGCATCGCGTCGAGCAGCCGCACGCGCGCGTCCGGGGACTCCAGGAGCACGAACCGCCACGGCGTCGTGTGGTGCGGGGCGGGCGCCGTGACGGCGGCGGCGACGGCACGCCGTACCGCCCCGGGATCGACCGGGTCGTCGGTGAACTCCCGTACGGTGCGCCGCAGCTTCACCGCTTCGCGCACCGCCTCCGAGGTGCCGAGCCGGAACATGTCGTCGGCCGGGTTCCGCACAAGGGCCGCCGCGCCGGGCTCCCACGCGTGGCCCACCAGGTGCGCGAGGCCGCGCACGACCGCCACCGGCATGCCGGTGGCCTTGCCCTTCACCAGGTCACCGGCGGCGGCGAGTTCGTCGGCGGTGGCGACGATCGTCACGTTGAGGTCGTTGCCGTGGGAGTCGGTGCCGCCCCGCAGGTCGTCGAGGACGCGCACGCCCGCCGCGCCGATGGCCACGTCGGTGAGGCCGGAACGCCACGGCCGCCCGAAGGTGTCGGTGATGACGACGCCGACGTCCACGCCGAGCGCCTCGCGCAGCCCGACGCGGATCCTGCGGGCCGACTCGTCGGGGTCGACGGGCAGCAACAGCACGGTCCCGGCGGGAGTGTTGGAGGCGTCGACCCCGGCGGCGGCCATCACGAGGCCCTGCCGGTTCTCGACGATGCGGAGGGTGCCGCGGCGCGCCACCACCCGTACCGTCTCGGCGTCGATGGCCGCCTCACGGTCGTCGGCGGCGACGATCCGGCCCTCGGCCTTGCTCACGATCTTGGAGGTGACGAGGAGGACGTCGCCGTCCCGGAGTCCCGGGTGGGCGGCGGCGATGAGCTTCGCCAGATCGTCCCCGGCCGCGACCTCGGGCAGCCCGGGCACGGCCCACACCTCGTACCGCGCCTCCGCGACCGCCGCGGCGGTGGACCAGTCGTCCCCGCCCCGGAACCCGCCCCCGGGCTCGGAACCGGCCCCAGCCCCGTCGCCCGCCCCGCCCCCGGACTCCGCCCGCCCCGTCACGCGCCCGCCCCGCCCTCGGAGGTGTCGGCGTCGGTGTCCGCCGCCCGGACCTCCTCGGCCAGCGTCAGCGCCTCCCGGGCCATCGCCGCCGTGGTGTCCAGGTCCGTCATCATCAGCGGCACCGCGCGGCAGCGGATGCCCGCCGTCTCGACGTCGGCGACCGTGCCCGCGTCGACGGTGTCGACCAGCCAGCCGTCGAGCAGCCCGGCGCCGTAGTGCGCGGCGACCGCGGCCGCCGTCGCCTCGACGCCGACCGCCGCCAGGACCTTGTCGGCCATGCCGCGGACCGGCGCGTCGCCGACGATGGGGGAGAGGCCGACGACCGGCGCGGCCGCCGAGGCGACGGCCTCGCGGATGCCGGGCACGGCCAGGATGGTGCCGACCGACACGACCGGGTTGGACGGCGGGAAGAGGATGAGGTCGGCCTCGGCGATGGCCTCCAGGACGCCGGGCGCGGGCTTCGCCTGCTCGGCGCCGACCGGCACGACGGCCTTGGCGTCCACGGCGGCGCGCAGCTTCACCCAGTACTCCTGGAAGTGCACCGCGCGCTGCTCGCCGTCGTCGGTCTCGATCGCCACATGCGTCTCGATCCGGTCGTCGGACATCGGCAGCAGCCGTACGCCCGGCCGCCACCGGGCGCACAGCGCCTCGGTGACGGCGCTCAGCGGATAACCGGCGCCCAGCATCTGGGTGCGGACGATGTGCGTCGCGAAGTCGCGGTCGCCGAGCCCGAACCACTCGGGCCCGACCCCGTACGCCGCGAGTTCCTCCTTGACGGTGAAGGACTCGTCCTCACGGCCCCAGCCCTGCTCCTCGTTGATGCCACCGCCGAGGGTGTACATCACGGTGTCGAGGTCGGGGCAGACCTTGAGCCCGAACAGATGGATGTCGTCACCGGTGTTGCCGATGACCGTGATCTCCGCGTCCGGAGCCGCCCGCTTGAGGCCGCGAAGGAAACGGGCACCACCGATGCCACCGGCCAGAACCACAATGCGCATGCGGTGCAGTGTGTCAGGAGGGTACGACTCCACGGACGCCCGGGGCGGCGGTCGCCGCCGACAGCCAGGCGCCGCGCACCGACTCGTGCATCGGCATCTCCGTCAGGCCCGGGTAGTAGATGTGCAGGCTGACCGCGGGCTCCAGGGAGTCGTTGACGACCTCGTGCACGTGCCCGGGGGCGAACACCCGCTGCGAGCCCGGGGCGAGGGTGCGCACACCCCGGTCCGTACGCTCCGTCAGCTCGCCCGCGAGCACGGTGAGGACACCGGACGACGGGCCGTGGTCGTGGCGTCCGCTGCCCTGGCCGGGGAGCCAGGAGAGCAGCCACACCTCGTAGCCGGGGCCGGTGCGCAGCCGGTGGTACCAGCGGGTGGTGGCGTCGTACGCGATGTGTCGGGTCCAGCCGTCGCGGTCGGCGGCGATCTCGCGGGCGAGACCGGCGAACTCGGCGACGGTGGCGGGGTGCTCGCGGGCGGGCTGGAGGAGGTGCGGGACCTCAAGGATGTCGCCGGCGATCTGAAGGTCGCTGTCCATGTTCATGGGATGCGGTGGTTCCTCGGCTGAGTGCGGGGTGTCGCTGAACGGGGAGGGGTGCCGCTGGGAGGGGCGGCGGAGCCTCGGCCGTGGGCGGGGCCGGGCGGTGGGGAGCCGGAGCGCGAAGAAGAAGGCGCGTCTCAACAGCTGGGACAGCAACAGCAACAGCGGTCCTGGACAGCGCGGCGGAACCCACGGGCGTGGGTCGCGGTGAGCGCTGAGATCGCTGGCATGTCACCAAAGTGGCGGGAGAGACACCCGACTGTCAACCCAATGCCCGATTTGGGGGCAATGTTTCACCTCATCCGGTTACAGTGCGCGGAGAAAGGTTTGTGCAGCGCGTGACCAGGAGACATGGCGCAACATCCGGGGCCGCGCGTGCGGTGCGGCTTCGGACGGCCCCGGACGACCCCGGAGGGTTCCGGGCGGCTCCGTGGCCGGGCTTCGCGATCGGGCTCCGTGACCGGACTGTGATCCGGATCGCTTCCTCGGCCGGACCGCAACAAGATCCATCTCCGGAACGTCCTCCTCTGTGAGGCGAGCCAGGCCGGTGGCATGTGTCAGGGTTTTTGGTGATTTGAACACTTTCCGCATAGGCTTGGTTCCGCAGAGTGAATACGGGGCCCAATAGCAGATCTCGGCTTGACTCGCACAAAGCACGAACTTGTAATTTCACTCGTGTCGTTCGGCCGGGAATCGGCGGCGGCAGCATCGCGGGGACGCAAAAAAGACGGACGAGGGGCGCACATGACCGAGTTGTTCCAGGAACTGCTGGTCGAGGACGCGGAAGAGGAACTCGGCTGGCAGGAGCGCGCACTGTGCGCCCAGACCGACCCCGAGTCGTTCTTCCCGGAGAAGGGCGGCTCGACGCGCGAGGCCAAGAAGGTCTGCCTCGCCTGCGAAGTGCGCTCCGAATGCCTCGAGTACGCGCTGCAGAACGATGAACGCTTCGGCATCTGGGGCGGTCTGTCGGAGCGCGAACGCCGCCGCCTCAAGAAGGCCGCCGTCTGACGCTCGGCCCACCCGGGCCGGGCGGCCCCCCGGGCCGGGCTCCTGGGCCGGGCCCCCAGGCCCGACCTCCTGGTCAGGCCCCGGGCCGTTCTCCACAACCCCACACGAACAACCCCACACGAACGGGTACGCGCCGCCGCACCCGTGCCCGGCCCACGAACGGTCCGCACCCTGTGCTTGTCCACAGGCGGCGGACCGTCGCCGTGCCAGCCGTTAGTGTGGGCCTCCGTCCGAGACGCCTCCACGCCCCTCGCGGGCGACCCCCGGCCGGAGGGGCCGCAGCTCGATGTCCTCAACTCCTGAGTTTCCCAGGCACGTCGTCACCGCCGTGCTCGTCGCCCACGACGGCGCCCGCTGGCTGCCCGACGCCCTCGCCGGGCTGCTCGCCCAGGAGCGTCCCGTCCAGAACGTCATCGCCGCCGACACCGGCAGCGCCGACGACTCCGCCCGGCTGCTCGCCGACTCCCTCGGCCCCGACCGGGTCCTCCACCTCGCCCGCCGCACCGGCTTCGGCACCGCCGTCGAGGAGGCCGCGCGCACCGCGCCGGTCCTCGGCCCGGAGGAACTCCCGTACCTGAAGCGGCCCAGCGGCTGGGACCCGGTCACCCGCACCTGGCAGGACGACGCCTACGACCTGCCCGAACTCCCGCACGGGGAGCCCGTGCAGTGGCTCTGGCTGCTCCACGACGACTGCGCGCCCGACCCCGGCGCGCTCACCGAACTGCTGCGCGTCGCCGACTCCGACGAGGACGCCGCCGTCGTCGGCCCCAAGCTGCGCGGCTGGTACGACCGCAAGCAGCTGCTCGAAGCGGGCGTCTCCATCGCCCGCAGCGGCCGCCGCTGGACCGGCCTCGACCGCCGTGAGCAGGACCAGGGCCAGCACGACCAGGTCCGCTCCGTGCTCTCCGTGTCCAGCGCCGGCATGCTCGTCCGCCGCGACGTCTTCGAGGAGCTCGGCGGCTTCGACCGCCGACTGCCCCTGATGCGCGACGACGTCGACCTGTGCTGGCGCGCCCACGCCGCGGGACACCGGGTGCTCGTCGCCCCCGACGCCGTCCTGCGGCACGCCGAGGCCGCCGCCCGCGAACGCCGTACGGTCGACTGCGCGGGCCGCTCCGCCGCCAACCCGCACCGCGTCGACAAGGCCGGCGCCGTCTACACGCTGCTCGCCAACAGCCGCGGCCGCGCCCTGCCGTACATCCTCGTCCGGCTCGTCCTCGGCACCCTGCTGCGCGCCCTCGGCTACCTCGTCGGCAAGGCGCCGGGACAGGCCGTCGACGAGATCATGGGCCTGCTCGCCACCCTGCTGCGGCCCGAGAAGATCCTCGCCGCCCGCAAGCGGCGCGGACGCGGCACCGTCCCCGCGAGCGAACTGCGCCCGCTCTTCCCGCCGCCCGGCGCCACCGTCCGCGCCGCCGCCGAACAGCTCACCTCCCAGCTCGGCGGCGCCGACGCCGACAACGGCGGCTCCCGGCACGGCGTCGCCGAGTCGGGCCCCGGCGGCGACGACGCCGACTACCTGGAGATCGAGCAGTTCGCCCGGCTCAAGAAGATCGCCCGCAAACCCGGGCCGGTCCTCTTCGCGCTGCTCCTCGTCGTCTCCCTGGTCGCCTGCCGCAACCTGCTCGCCGGCGGCTCGCTCGCCGGCGGCGCCCTGCTGCCCGCGCCCGACACCGTCTCGGGGCTCTGGTCGCGGTACGCCGACAGCTGGCACGCCCTCGGCACCGGCGGCACCCAGACCGCCCCGCCCTACCTGGCCGTGCTCGCCGCGCTCTCCGCGCTGTTCCTCGGCTCGACCTCGTTCGCGCTGACCCTGCTGCTGGTCTGCTCGGTCCCGCTCGCCGGGTTCACCGCCTACTTCGCCTCCCGCGGCATCGTCGAATCCCGGCTGCTGCGCGCCTGGGCCGCCATCGCGTACGCCTTCCTGCCCGCCGTCACCGGCGCCCTCGCCACCGGCCGGGTCGGCACCGCCGTCCTCGCCGTGCTGCTGCCGCTGATCGCCCGCGCCGCCGTCGCCGCCCACGGCCTCGGCCGCGCCGAGCGCGGCAGCTGGCGCGCCACCTGGGCGTACACCTTCCTGCTCACCACCACGATGGCGTTCACCCCGGTCGTCTGGCCGCTCGCGGTCCTGCTCGGCCTCGGCGTGCTCGCCTTCCGGCGCGCCGACATCACCGCCTACGGACTGCGCTTCCTCGCCGCCGTCGGCACCCCGCTGCTCGTCCTCGCGCCCTGGTCGCTCACCCTCCTGACCAGCCCGTCCGCCTTCCTCCACGAGGCCGGACTCGACCTGCGCACGGGCACCGCGTCCGCCCTCGACCTGCTCGGCGCCAGCCCCGGCGGCCCCGGCACCGTCGGCGGCCTGTTCCTCATCGGCCTGGTGCTCGCCGCGCTCGGCGCGCTGCTGCGCGAGGAGCGCGCCCTCGCGGTCCGCGCCGCCTGGGCCGCCGCCCTCGCCGGACTCCTGCTCGCCGTCCTCGGCAACGGCGCGGGCGGCACCGGCTGGGCCGGCCCCGCCACCCTCGTCCACGGCGCCGCGCTGCTCGCCGCGGGCATGATCGGCGCCGAGGGCGGCCGCACCCGGGTCGCCGCGCACGGCTTCGGCTGGCGCCAGCCCGTCGCCGCGCTCATCGCCCTCGCCTGCGCGATCGGCCCGCTGGCCGCCGCGGCCGGCTGGATGCTCGGCGGCGCCGACGGCCCGCTGACCCGCCGCGACCCGGTCCAGGTGCCCGCGTTCGTCGCCGAGGAGAGCGGCACCCGCGACCAGGCCCGCACCCTCGTGCTCGGCGGCAGCTCGGCCGGCGAGGTCGCCTACACCCTGGTCCGCGGCTCCGGCGCCCGCCTCGGCGACGCCGAACTCACCGCGTCCGGCGGCAGCGACCCCCGGCTCGACGAGGTCGTCGCCCACCTGGTCGCGGGCTCCGGCGCCGACCAGACCCAGGAGCTCAGCGGCTTCGCCATCCGGTACGTGCTGGTCCGCGACGGCGCCCCGCGCGCCATGGGCCGCGTCCTCGACGCCACCCCCGGCCTCTCCCGGCTCAGCCAGCTCGACGGCAGCGCCCTGTGGCGGGTCGACCGCGAGGTCGCCCGCGTCATGATCGTCCCGAAGAACCCGGGCAGCGCCGCCTCCGGTACGGGGTCGGGCACCGCCTCCGGTACGGGGGCGGGCGCGGCGCCCGGCGCGGCCGACGGCACCCAGCCGGTCACCGTCGCCGCCGGACCCGTCGAGGCCCACACCGACATCCCGGCCGGACCCGCGGGCCGCGTGCTGCGGATCGCCGACCGCGCCGACGGCGGCTGGACCGCCACCCTCGGCGGCAAGGAGCTCACGCCCACCACCGTCGACGGCTGGGCCCAGGGCTTCGCCCTGCCCGCCGAAGGCGGCCGCCTCGACCTCACCTACCAGGAGCCGTTCACCCACAAGGTGTGGATCTGGGCCCAGGTCTTCCTCGCCGTCGTGCTGCTCGTCCTCGCCCTGCCCGGCCGCCGCCGCGACATCGACGACGACCTGCCCGACGAGGAGCTGGCCATCCCCGCCCAGGCCACCGCCGAGGGCGACGGCCGCCGCGCCCGCCGCCTGCGCGCCGCCGCCGAGGCGGAAGCGGAGACGGAGGCGGCCGAGGCAGCGGCGCCCGCGCCGCTGCCCGTGCCCGAGCAGCAGCAGCCAGAGTGGGACGACGCCCAGTACGCCGCCGCCCCGCAGCAGGCACAGCAGTCGCAGCAGCCGCAGCAGGCCCACGAGGCGGCCCAGCAGGGCTACTACCAGGACCCGCAGGGGTACCCGGAGACCTACCAGGACCCGTACGGGCAGCAGCAGCCGTACGACTACGACCCCTACGGGCAGCAGCCGCAGGCCGGGCAGCCGCAGACCTACGACCCGTACGCGCAGCCGCAGCAGGCCGCCCCGCAGGGCTACGACCAGAGCGGCTACGACCAGGCGGGCGGCCGGACCGGGTACGGCCAGGAGCAGTACGACCCGAACCCGTACGGCCAGAGCCAGTACGACCAGAACCAGTACGGGGAGCAGCCGTACGGGCAGCAGTACGCGGACCCGTACGGGGGCCAGTACGACGCCACCGCTCCGTACGACCCGAACAACCCGAACAACCCGGACGACCCGACCGGTTCAGGCGACCCGAACAACCCGGGCAACCCGAACCACCCGCACGACCCCTACGGATACGGGCAGCGGCAGCGTCCGGACGGGAGCAGCAACCAGTGAAGCTCAAGCGGACCACCCTCTCCCTGATCGCCGTCGCCACCGTCCTGGCCGCGGTCACCGGCGTCGCCGCGGTCACCGCCCCCGACGGCACCGCCGGTCCGGCCGCAGCCGCCCCGGCCCGGCTGCCCGTCGAGCGCTCCAGCCTGCTCTGCCCCGCGCCGAGCACCTCGGAGGTCGCGGAGACCGCGTACACCTCGTACACCCCCGACGGTTCGAGGACCGGGACCAAGGCCGGGACCGGGACCGGTGCCCGTACCGACGAGCAGAGCACCGCCAAGGCCGAGCTGCGGCCCGCGGGCACGGCCGCCACCCCCGGCGACACCCCGGCGAAGAAGCCCAAGCAGGCCAAGGCCCCCGCCACCGTCACCAAGCCCGGCACCCCGGTCGGCGCCGAGGCCGACGGGCCGTCCGTGCCCGCCCTGGTCGGCTCGGCGAACGGCGTGCTGGCCCCCGGCTGGACCGTCCAGCAGACCACCGTCGTCTCGGCGGGCGGCGCCCGCGGCCTGCTCGGCGTCAGCTGCACCCCGCCGGACACCGACTTCTGGTTCCCCGGCGCGTCCACCGCCAAGCACCGGCAGGACTACGTCCACCTCACCAACCCCGACGACACCGCCGCCGTCGCCGACATCGAGCTGTACGGCCCCGCCGGGGCACTCAAGTCGCAGCTCACCGAGGGCATCCCGGTCCCCGCGCACTCCAGCGTCCCGGTGCTGCTCTCCACCCTGACCAGCGAGGCCGCCCAGCAGGACCTGGCGGTCCATGTGTCCACCCGCAGCGGCCGGGTCGGCGCGGTCGTCGGCACCGCCGACGAACAGGCCGGCAGCGACTGGCTCCCGGCCTCCGCCGACCCGTCGGCGAACGTCGTGCTCCCCGGCATCCCCGCCGACGCCACCTCGGTCCGGCTCGTCGCGTACGCCCCGGGCGACGCCGACGCCGACCTCAAGGTCCAGCTCGTCACCCCGACCGGCGCGATCGTGCCGGCCGGGGCGGGCTCGGTGCACGTCAAGTCCGGCATGACGACCGCGGTCGACCTGCCCGACCTGACCCGCGGCGAGCCGGGCTCGCTGCGGCTGACCCCGTCCGACCCGAAGAAGCCGACGCCGGTCGTCGCCGCGCTGCGGGTGGTCCGGGGCAAGGGCGAGAAGCAGGAGGTCGCGTTCATCCCGGCGGCCCCCGCGATCGAGGGCCGCGCGACGGTCGCCGACAACCGCGCCAAGGGCACCGTCCTCGCCCTGACCGCCCCGGCGGGCGGCGCCGAGGTCCGGGTCACCGCCTCGGCGGGCACCCAGGGCGGCACCCCCGTCACCAAGACGGTCACCCTGAAGCCGGGCACCACGACCTCGATCCCGGCACCCGCCCCCGAGGGCCTCAAGGGCAGCTACGCGCTGACCGTCGAGCACGTCTCGGGCGGCCCGGTGCACGCGGCCCGGATGCTGGAGGTGCCGGACGACGGCATCCCGATGTTCACGATCCAGACGTTCGCGGACGACCGGGGCACGGTGCAGGTGCCGAAGGCGAAGCAGGACCTGCGGGTGCTGGACTAGGGCGGGCTTGGACCGGCCAGCGGCCGGGCCTGGACTGGGCTCAGCTCCGGTTCAGGCCCGGCCGAGGCCCGGCTGAGCTGCGGTTCAGGTCCGGGTCCAGGTCCGGGTCCGGGTTCAGGTCCGGGTTCGGGCCCGGCTCACTCCTGGCCGTACCGGGGGTCGACCGAATCGGGCGAGAGCCCGAGGAGCTCCGCCACCTGCTCGACGACCACCTCGTGGATGAGCAGCGCGCGCTCGTCACGGCTCTTGGTGCGGATCTCGACCGGGCGGCGGTAGACGACGACCCGGGCGGGCTCGTTCTTCTCCGCGGGGGTCGAGCCGCCGAGCGGCACCGTCTCGCCGGACACGGCGGGCGGCACCTCCATCACCATGAACTCGACGTCGGCCAGCTGCGGCCAGCGCCGCTCCAGGCGCTCCACCGAGTCCAGGACCAGATCGCGGAAGGTGTCCGCGCGGCTGGCGGACAGCGGGACCTGCGGCGGGGCCACCGGCCCCCGCATGCCGCGGCCGTGCCGGTCACGGCGGCGCACCCGTGGCGCCGGGCCCGCCATGCGGTCCGTGCCACCGACCCGGCCGCCGACCGTGCTGCCGTCCGTACCGCCGGGCCGACCGCTGTCCGTACCGCGGTCCGCGCCGCCGTCCGTACCGCCGTCCGTGCTGTGCGTGCTCTCCGTCACTGACGCAGCGTAACTCTCCCCGGTGTTCCCGTACCGGTCCTGCGGACCCCCGACCGTGGCGTGGGGCCGCCACCACTGTCGGAACCCGACCGTTCCGGCCGCTGGGCGGGCCGGTTCCGAGCCCACTCCGGATCGGCCATCTGGCCGTGACCGACCGGATCGCGTCGCATCCCTGTCCGGATCGCGCCCCGCCCGCTCCCGCCCGCCGCACCGCTCCCGCAGGTCGGAACGGGCGATCGGAAACGGTCCGTGGCGGACGTCACACCGCGACACGGTGGAGTGACCTGGGGGAGAGTCGTCGCGGCCCGCTCAAGAGTGCGGTACCGTCCAACGTCGTGAGCCCTGTACGTCGCTGTTCGCGCACCGCGTGCGGCCGCCCTGCCGTCGCGACACTGACGTACGTCTATGCCGACTCGACCGCGGTCCTCGGCCCGCTCGCCACCTACGCCGAGCCCCACTGCTACGACCTGTGCGCCGAGCACAGCGAGCGCCTCACCGCCCCGCGCGGGTGGGAGGTCGTGCGGCTCACCGACGGATCCGCCCCCTCCCGGCCCAGCGGCGACGACCTCGAAGCCCTCGCCAACGCGGTCCGCGAGGCGGCCCGCCCGCAGGAGCGCGCGGCCGAGGCGGGCGGCGGCAAACCCGGTGCGGGCGGCCGCGGCGGCGACCCCATGGAGGTCGGCCGACGCGGACACCTCAGGGTGCTCCGTTCCCCCGAAAACTGATCAAGGTCCCCTCCCGGGTAGTTTGGGCGTTCCGTACGCGCGCCGCATCGCGCGTCCGGTGTGCGGTTGCCGAGACTTCAGGAGGTTGATCCGTGGCTGCTGATCTGTCGCAGATCGTTAAGGCGTACGACGTGCGTGGCGTGGTGCCGGATCAGTGGGACGAGTCGCTGGCCGAGTTGTTCGGCGCGGCGTTCGTCGAGGTCGTGGCGGCCGACGCCATCGTCATCGGGCACGACATGCGCCCCTCGTCGCCGGGCCTGGCCGCCGCCTTCGCGCGCGGCGCCGCCCGCCTCGGCGCGGACGTCACCCTGATCGGGCTCTGCTCGACGGACCAGCTGTACTACGCGTCCGGCGCGCTGAACCTGCCGGGCGCGATGTTCACCGCCTCGCACAACCCGGCCCAGTACAACGGCATCAAGATGTGCCGCGCGGGCGCCGCCCCGGTCGGCCAGGACACCGGCCTCTCGCAGATCCGCGAGCTGGCCGAGCGCTGGCTGGACGAGGGCGCGCCGGAGCCGGCCGCGGGCACCGTCCCGGGCAGCGTGAGCGAGCGCGAGACCCTCGGCGACTACGCCGCCCACCTGCGTGGTCTCGTCGACCTGACGTCGATCCGGCCGCTGAAGGTCGTGGTGGACGCGGGCAACGGCATGGGCGGGCACACCGTCCCGACCGTGTTCGACGGGCTGCCGCTCGACGTCGTCCCGATGTACTTCGAGCTCGACGGCACCTTCCCGAACCACGAGGCCAACCCGCTCGACCCGAAGAACATCGTCGACCTCCAGGCGCGGGTCCGCGCCGAGGGCGCCGACCTCGGCATCGCGTTCGACGGCGACGCCGACCGCTGCTTCGTCGTCGACGAGAACGGCGACCCGGTCGCCCCGTCGGCGATCACGGCGCTGGTCGCGGCGCGCGAGCTGGCGAAGAACGGCGGCGCGGGCACGATCATCCACAACCTGATCACCTCGTGGTCGGTCCCGGAGGTCGTGCGCGAGCACGGCGGTACGCCGGTACGGACCCGGGTGGGCCACTCCTTCATCAAGGAGGAGATGGCGCGGACGGGCGCGATCTTCGGCGGCGAGCACTCGGCGCACTACTACTTCAAGGACTTCTGGAACGCGGACACCGGCATGCTGGCCGCGCTCCACGTCCTCGCCGCCCTCGGCGGCCAGGACGGCCCGCTGTCGGCCCTGGTCTCCTCGTACGACCGCTACGCCTCCTCCGGCGAGATCAACTCGACGGTCGCCGACCAGACCGCCCGCCTGGCGGCCGTCCGCGCGGCCTTCACCGACCGCGAGGGCGTCACCCTCGACACCCTCGACGGCCTCACCGCCACCGCCGCCGACTGGTGGTTCAACGTCCGCGCCTCCAACACGGAGCCCCTCCTCCGCCTGAACGTCGAGGCCCGCGACGAGGCCACGATGTCGAAGATCCGCGACGAGGCCCTGAGCCTGATCCGCGGCTAGCGGCTTACTGCGGGGCGCGAGCCCCGAGACTTTCCAGGGCTCCGCCTCCGATGGGGGCGGGGCCCTGTGTGCTGCTCGGGCGGGGGCGGGCCTCGTCAACCTGTTGCGGGCTGTTGCGGGTTGCGCGCCCTTCGCGGGCTGCGCCCGGCCCGGTGGGGCCCGCGCCTCGTCGTCCCTTTGCGGCCCGCGCCCGCGCCTGGCGGCTGGGGCCGCGCCTCGTCGTCCCGTGGTGATCTGCGCCCGCGCCGCGTGCCCGCGCCCGCGTGGCCGGGCCCGCGCCCCGTCGTCCCTTTGCGGGCTGCGCCCGCGCCGGGTGGCCGGGGCTGGGCCTCGTCGTCTTCCCGTGGTGGGCTGCGCCCGTGCCGCGTGCCCGTTCCGCGTGCCCGCGCCCGCGTGGCTGGGGCCGCGCCTCGTCGTCCCTTTGCGGGCTGCGCCCGCGCCTGGCGGCTGGGGCCGGGCCTCGTCGCCGTCCCGTGGTGGGCTGGGCCCGCGCCTCGTCGTCCCGTGGTGGGCATTCGTCCCGCTGGGGCGGGACGGGTGGGCACACGGGACGGCGCCCTTTGCGGGCGCCTCCGCTCCCTGTTCCTGCGGCACCCTGACGGACCCGTCACGGAACAGGGCGGTACGCCACAGGGCCCGGCCCAAGCCGCCCGCGCCGCCAGAGCGCGAACGCCCGGCCCGGCCCGGCCACGGCCACGGCCACGGCCACGGCCACGGCCACGGCCAAGCCCCCAAGCTCCCGCACCCGCTCCCACGCACGCCAGGGCAACCCCACCCCGCCCCCTCCCCGTCACCCCACCTCCCCCCACCCACCCCCTCCCCGCAACCCCCACCCCGCACCGTGTCCCCCGGCGCCCCGCACGTCGCACCGCTTCCTCGGACGCGCCGGGCACCGCCCCAGCGGTAGGCTGACGAGGCCCGAGACAGCCGTACGCGTACGACCGAACGTCCGAAGGGACCCGCCACATGCCGCTCGAAGCCGGCCTCCTGGAGATCCTGGCCTGCCCGGCCTGCCACGCCCCGCTGAACGACCGCACGGCGGAGGAGAACCCGGAGCTCGTCTGCACCTCCGCGGACTGCGGCCTCGCGTACCCGGTGCGCGACGGCATCCCGGTCCTGCTGGTCGACGAGGCCCGCCGCCCCGCGTAACGGGCCCGAGGCCGGAGCCGTACCCAGGGAAGCGGGCACGGCGGCGCGGGACCGGCCCCCGAGGCAGCCACCGGCCCAAGGCCCAAGGCCAAGGCCCAAGGCCCAAGGCCGAGGCCCAAGCCAAGGCCGAAGCCCAGGGGCATCCCCGGCCGTAGGCCCGCCCCACCCCCCACACACAGAGTCCACGCCAGCGCCCCGCACCCACCCCGGGGATGCCCCCGCCGGCCACCCCCGCCGGCCCGCTCCGACGACCGGAGGCCCGCCACATGCTCGACGAGACCCTCCTCGACGCACCGGACGCCCTCGCCCTCGCCGACCGCCGAGGTCTCCTCCGCGGCGCGGCGGAAGCGGGCGCGCGGGTACGTACCGCCGCCCGGCACGCCACCGAGGCGGGCATCACGGAGCTGCGCCCCGAGGGCCGCCCCCGCGCCGTCCTCGTCGCGGGCCCCGGCACCGCCGCCGCGGGCGTCGCCGACCTGGTGGGCGCCCTGGCGGGCGCGGCCGCCCCGGTGATCAGGCTGCAGCCGACCGGCGTCGCCGCCGCCGCGGGCGCGCTGCGCTGGACGCTGCCCGGCTGGGCGGGCTCGGTGGACCTGCTGCTCGTACCGACGACGGACGGTTCCGAGCCCGGCCTGGAACTCCTCGCCGAGCAGGCGTACCGGCGCGGTGTCACGGTCGTCGCCGTCGCCCCCAAGGACTCCCCGCTCGCCGAGGCGGTCAGCGGCTCGCGCGGCCTGTTCGTGCCGATGGCGACGACCCCGCACGAGACCGCCGAGGACTCCACGGACTCCCTCGCCGCCAGCCCCGGCGCCCTGTGGGCGCTGTTCACGCCGCTCCTCGCGCTGCTCGACCGGGTGGGTCTGGTGGAGGCGCCGCCGGAGGCGCTGGAGCAGGTCGCGGACCGGCTCGACCGTACGGCGGAGCGCTGCGGCCCGGCGATCGCCACGTACGGCAACCCGGCCAAGACGCTCGCCGCCGAGCTCGCCGACTCGCTCCCGCTGGTGTGGACCGAGGGCGAGGCCGCGGGCCCGGCGGGCCGCCGCTTCGCCGCCGTCCTCGCCGAGCTCTCCGGGCTGCCCGCGCTCGCCGCCGAACTCCCGGAGGCGCTGCCCGCGCACGGGATGCTGCTCGCGGGCGACTACGCGGCGGGCGCCGACCCCGACGACTTCTTCCGCGACCGCGTCGAGGAGCCGCAGGCGCTGCGCGCCCGCGTGGTGCTCCTGCGCGACCGCCCGGCCGAGGGCAACGCCCTGAGCGCGGCCCCCGCCGCCCGCGAACTCGCGCTCGGCCACGACACGGCGATCAGCGAACTCGAACCGGAGGAGGGCACCGCGCTGGAACGCCTCGCGGAACTCCTCGCCATGACCGACTTCGCCGCGGTGTACCTGTCCCTGGCAGCGGCGGCGACGCCACCGAGCTGACGTACGGGGCGGGGCGCGGCCACGTACCCGAGCGCCCCGCGCCGCCCTGCCCGAGCCGCAAGCCCCGCAGGGCCCAAGAAAACTCACCCCGCCCCCACACCCCGCCCCCACACCCCGCCCCCACACCCCGTATCTGCACCCCCGTATCCGTACTCCCGCCCCCACGTCCATCACCGCCCCGCACCGAAAGAGCTGGAAGCACCATGGACCGCCTCGTCAACACCGTCCGCCCGTACGCCTGGGGGTCCACGACGGCCATCCCCGAACTCCTCGGGGTCGCCCCGACCGGCGAACCGCAGGCCGAGATGTGGATGGGCGCCCACCCCGGCGCGCCGTCGCGGACCGCGCGCGGTCCGCTGAACGAGGTCGTCGACGCCGATCCCGTACGTGAGCTCGGTGCCGCGGCGGTCGACAAGTTCGGCCCGCGGCTGCCGTTCCTGCTCAAGGTCCTCGCCGCCGGTGCCCCGCTCTCCCTCCAGGTCCACCCCGACCTCGCGCAGGCCCGTGAGGGGTTCGCCGCCGAGGAGGCGGCGGGCGTCCCGATCGACGCGCCGCACCGCAACTACAAGGACGCCAACCACAAGCCCGAACTGATCTGCGCGCTCACGCCGTTCCACGGCCTGTGCGGGTTCCGGGACCCGATCGCCGCCGCCGACACGATGGCCGCGCTCGGCGTCGACTCGCTGAAGCCGTACGTGGACCTCCTCCACGCCCACCCGGCCGAGGCCGCGCTGCGCGAGGTGCTGACCGCGCTGCTCACCGCCGACCGCCGCGAGATGGCGCACACCGTCGCCGAGGCGGCGCAGGCCGCCGCCCGCCTGGGCGGCGAGTTCGCCACGTACGCGCAGATCGCCCACCACTACCCCGACGACCCCGGGGTACTCGCCGCGATGCTGCTCAACCAGGTCACCCTGCAACCCGGCGAGGCCCTCTACCTGGGCGCGGGCGTGCCGCACGCGTACCTCGACGGCCTCGGCGTCGAGATCATGGCCAACTCCGACAACGTGCTGCGCTGCGGTCTCACGCCCAAGCACGTCGACGTCCCGGAGCTCCTCCGCATCGTCCTGTTCGAGCCGATCGACCCGGGCGTGCTGCGCCCGGAGGCGTCCGCGTCGGGCGAGGAGGTCTACGACACCCCGATCGACGAGTTCCGGCTGTCCCGTTTCGTACGGCCCGAGGGCGCCGTGCCGACCGACGTCACCGCCGGCACCCCGCAGATCCTGCTCGCGGTGGCGGGCCACCCGGTCGTCGGTGCGGAAACCCTCGCTCCGGGCGAGTCCGTGTTCGTCCCGGCGGGCGAAACGACCGAACTGTCCGGTACGGGAACGGTCTTCCGTGCCACCGTGGTGGCCTGATGCAACAATGACCGGCCGACAGCAGGCAGTAGCCCCGCGTCACCGGTGAAGCAAGAGGCGGACGGTGACGCGCGGGGCACGCACCGACGAAGGGAACGAGTCAGACCATGAGCGCGTCAGGCGGAACCAAGGCGATCGTGGCGGCCCTCGCCGCCAATCTCGCGATCGCCGTAGCCAAGTTCGTGGCGTTCCTCTTCAGTGGTTCGTCCTCGATGCTCGCGGAGAGCGTCCACTCGCTCGCCGACTCCGGCAACCAGGGGCTGCTGCTGCTCGGCGGCAAGCGCGCCCAGCGCGAGGCCACCCCGCAGCACCCGTTCGGCTACGGCCGCGAGCGCTACATCTACGCCTTCCTCGTCTCCATCGTGCTCTTCTCCGTCGGTGGCATGTTCGCCATCTACGAGGGCTACGAGAAGATCAAGCACCCGCACGAGATCGAAGCCTGGTACTGGCCGGTCGGCGTCCTGCTCTTCGCGATCGTCGCGGAGTCGTTCTCCTTCCGCACCGCGATCAAGGAGTCGAACGAGCTGCGCGGCGGCCTCTCCTGGAAGGAGTTCGTGCGCCGCGCCAAGGCGCCCGAGCTGCCGGTGGTGCTCCTGGAGGACCTCGGCGCGCTCGTCGGTCTGGTGCTCGCGCTCGGCGGCGTCGGCCTGGCGCTGCTGACCGGCAACGGCGTCTGGGACGGCATCGGCACGCTCTGCATCGGCATCCTGCTGATCATCATCGCGATCATCCTCGCCGCCGAGACCAAGTCGCTGCTCCTGGGCGAGGCGGCCGGCATCGAGGACGTGCAGAAGATCGAGGCCGCGATCGTCGACGGCGAGTCGGTCACCCGCCTCATCCACATGCGTACGCTCCACCTCGGCCCGGAGGAGCTGCTCGTGGCGGCCAAGATCGAGGTCCAGCACGACGAGACGGCCACCGAGGTCGCCAACGCCATCAACGCGGCCGAGGAACGCATCCGCGCCGCCGTCCCGATCGCCCGGGTGATCTACCTGGAGCCCGACATCTACGTCGGCCCCAAGCCCACCGCCTGACGCCCGTCGCCTGACCCCACCGTCTGACCCCCACAGCTCGATCCGCCCGAGGGGCCCCGCACCTGCCACCCAGGTCCGGGGCCCTCGCGCGCGTACCGGCGTACCGGCGTACGGGCACACCGCCACGGCCGGGTCCCTTGCTCGGGGCAGCGGGGCACACAGGTCAGGCCCGCACCTTTCACCGGTGCGGGCCTGACCTGTGTGCCGGAGCGGGGCCGGAGCGCGGGCGGAGCGACAGCGGACGCGCCCCACCCGCCCCCTCGGCTAGCCGATCTCGCCGAGCAGCCGCAGGATCTCCGCCTCGTCGGCGGCGCCCTGCAGGCGCTCCCGGAACTGGGCGTCCATCAACTTCCGCGACAGCAACGCGAGGATCCGCAGGTGCTCGTCCCCGGCGGCCGCCTCCGGTACCGCGATCATGAAGATCAGACGGGCCTTGGTGCCGTCGAGCGAACCCCACTCCACGCCCTCGGGCGACCGGGCGAAGCCGACCACGGGCGCCGAGACGGCGTCCGTCTTGGCGTGCGGGATGGCGATCTCCTCGCCGAGCCCGGTGGTGCCCTGGGCCTCACGCGCGAAGGCGACCCGGACCAGCTCCTCGGTGTCGGTGACCTTCCCGGTGGTGGCGAGCAGCGCCGCCATCTCCCGGATCGCCCCGTCCTTGTGGTCGGCGACGAGCCGCGTCTTCACGGTCCGCGCGGTCAGATAGCCCGACAGCACCTCCCCGGGGTCCGCTCCGTCCGCCGGGGACGGGTCGGCCGGGCCGGTCGGGCCGGTCGGTACGGGGCCGGTCGCCGCGACCGAAGCGGTACGGGTACCCACGCCACCCGCACCGACGCCGGCGCCGCCGCCCGCACCGACGCCCGCGAGGGCGGGCTCGGGAACCCCGGCGGCGATCGCGTCGCCGCGCTGCCGCCGCTCACGGATGTCGATGAGCGCGTTGGTGGTGAGCGCGGTGACCACGGTGCCGATGGCGACCGCGAGGAAGAACATCGGCACACCGTCGACCGCGTTCAGCACGGCCACGATCGGACCGCCGTGCGGCACCGCGTCCGTGACCCCGGCCATACCGGCGATCGCACCGGCGACCGCGCCGCCCAGCATGTTCGCCGGGATCACCTGCGCGGGCCGGGCGGCCGCGAACGGGATCGCGCCCTCCGAGATGCCGAACATGCCCATGAAGAGCGAGGCCATGCCGGTCTCGCGCTCCTGCTCCGAGTACAGCTTGCGGCGCAGCAGCGTGGCCAGGCCCTGGCCGAGCGGCATCACGGGGATGGCCGCGGCGCACATGCCCATGACGTTCTGGTTGCCCGTCGCGATGAGACCCGCGCCGAACAGGAACGCCGTCTTGTTGACCGGGCCGCCCATGTCGAACGCGATCATCAGCCCGAGGATCGCGCCCAGCAGGATCGCGCTGGTGCCGTCCATGCTGCCGAGCCAGCTGGTCAGGTGCTCGAACACCCAGGAGATGGGTTGTCCGATGACGTAGATGAAGAACAGGCCGAGTGCCGTCGTCGCCACGATGGGGATCACGATGATCGGCATGATCGGCTGGACGAACTTCGGGACCTTGACCTTCTTGATCGCAAGGACCAGGTAGCCCGCGAGGAAACCGGTCACGATGGCGCCGATGAAGCCCGCGCCCGCCTCGGAGTTGTACAGCGAGCCGTCGTTGGCGATCCAGCCGCCGATCATGCCCGGCACGAGCGCGGGCCGGTCACCGATGGCGTACGCGATGTATCCGGACAGGATCGGCACCATCAGCTTGAAGCCGATGACACCGATGTTGTTGACGTCCATCCAGAAGGAGTCCTTCGGGATGACCAGACCCTCGGGCGTCGCGTGGCCGCCGATGGCGAGGGAGATCGCGATCAGCAGACCGCCGACGACGACGAACGGAATCATGTACGAGACACCGTTCATCAGTGCCTTGTACGCGACGCTCCGCTCCTTGCCGCCGCCACTGCCCCCGCTGCCGCCGGCTCCGGTGGCACCCGCACCGGCACCGCCGCCGCCCCCGTGCACCGGGGCGCCGGAAACCTGCTCGATCAGCTGCTCGGGACGCCGGATGCCCTCGGCCACCCCGACGACCAGGACCCGCTTGCCGACGAACCGGTCGAGATCCACGTCCTTGTCGGCCGCGATGATGATCCCGTCGGCGTGGTTGACATCGTTGTCAGTGAGGACGTTCTCGGCCCCGATCGAGCCCTGTGTCTCCACCTTCATGTCCACCCCGAGCGCCTCGGCGGCCTGCGCCAGCTTCTCGGCGGCCATGTAGGTGTGGGCGATCCCGGTCGGACACGCGGTGATCGCGAGCAGCCTCGGCCTGCGCTGCTCACCCGCCTGGCTGGTCACGAACTACTCCTCATCGGCTTCTCCTCCTGCTTGCCCCGGACGCCAACGCTCCGGTTTCCCCCGGCATCCTCTCCCACGCCCCTCCGGCGCCAAAAGTCCGTAAGGCCCTCAATCCAGGGGCCACACGACCCTTTTGCCACCCCCGTCCCAGCCGCCCCCACCCACCCTTACCCCCACCCACCCTTACCCCCACCCACCCTTACCCCTCCCTCCCCCCGGCGGTGAGACATGCACGGCCCACGCGTCACCGACCACCGTCACCCACCACCGTCACCCACCACCGTCACCCACCACCGCCACCGGCATCACCGGCCGCCGCCCCCTCTCGCCCCGCCCCAGCCCCCACCGTCCCCCTGCCCCGCCCCCGATTGAGCACGAAGCAACATCAGTTTCACTGTGGGCCGCTGCGCCGATCGGTGTAGATTCGTGACCAGCCAGACGTCGCTGCTGATGGCGGTCGGGCGGCACCCCGAGGGGGCCGTCCGAGGGAGAGAGGGCCTCCGACGACTGCACCGCGCGCCACGCGGGAGCACTCGGGCATTCGTATGCCCGCGTCCTGCCCAGCCGCGCTGCCAGGTGCCCACTCGACCCCTCGAACCCGATCCACGAGGAGCAGCTCCAGTCATGACGACTGTCGCCAAGCAGGACTTCAAGGTCGCCGACCTCTCCCTGGCCACCTTCGGCCGCAAGGAGATCACCCTCGCCGAGCACGAGATGCCCGGCCTGATGTCGATCCGCCGCGAGTACGCCGAGACGCAGCCGCTCGCCGGCGCCCGTATCACCGGCTCCCTGCACATGACCGTGCAGACCGCCGTCCTCATCGAGACCCTGGTCGCGCTCGGCGCCGAGGTCCGCTGGGCCTCCTGCAACATCTTCTCCACCCAGGACCACGCGGCCGCCGCCATCGCCGTCGGCCCGAACGGCACCCCCGAGAACCCCCAGGGTGTTCCGGTCTTCGCCTGGAAGGGCGAGACCCTCGAGGAGTACTGGTGGTGCACGGAGCAGGCCCTGACCTGGCCGAACACCCCCACCGGCGGCCCGAACATGATCCTCGACGACGGTGGCGACGCCACCCTCCTCGTCCACAAGGGCGTCGAGTTCGAGAAGGCCGGCTCCGCCCCGGACCCGTCCACCGCGGACTCCGAGGAGTACGGCTACATCCTCACCCTGCTGAACCGGACCCTCACCGAGGACCCGCAGAAGTGGACCCAGCTGGCGTCCGAGATCCGCGGTGTCACCGAGGAGACCACGACCGGTGTCCACCGCCTCTACGAGATGCAGCAGGCGGGCACGCTGCTGTTCCCGGCGATCAACGTGAACGACGCCGTGACGAAGTCGAAGTTCGACAACAAGTACGGTTGCCGTCACTCGCTGATCGACGGCATCAACCGTGCCACCGATGTCCTGATCGGCGGCAAGACGGCGGTCGTGTTCGGTTACGGCGACGTCGGCAAGGGCTGCGCGGAGTCCCTGCGGGGCCAGGGCGCGCGCGTGATCGTCACCGAGATCGACCCGATCTGCGCCCTCCAGGCCGCCATGGACGGCTACCAGGTCGCCACCCTCGACGACGTCGTCGAGACCGCCGACATCTTCATCACGACGACGGGCAACAAGGACATCATCATGGCGTCCGACATCGCCCGGATGAAGCACCAGGCGATCGTGGGCAACATCGGCCACTTCGACAACGAGATCGACATGGCCGGCCTGGCGCAGATCCCGGGCATCGTGAAGGACGAGGTCAAGCCCCAGGTCCACACCTGGACGTTCTCCGACGGCAAGGTCGTCATCGTGCTGTCCGAGGGCCGCCTGCTGAACCTCGGCAACGCGACCGGCCACCCCTCCTTCGTGATGTCGAACTCGTTCGCGGACCAGACGCTGGCCCAGATCGAGCTGTTCGCCAAGACGGCGGAGTACCCGGTCGGCGTCTACACGCTGCCGAAGCACCTGGACGAGAAGGTCGCCCGTCTCCACCTGGCCGCGCTCGGTGTGAAGCTGACGACCCTGCGCCCGGAGCAGGCCGCCTACATCGGCGTCCCGGTCGAGGGCCCGTTCAAGCCGGACCACTACCGCTACTGATCCGGCCCGGGGCACCGCCCCGGTGCGGTGTGGTGGGGGGGCGGCGGGCCCGGGCCGCCCCCCCCCCCCCCCCGGGCCCCCCCCCCCCGGGGCCCCCCCCCCCCCCCCCGGCCGCCGCATTCGCAAGGCG
>NZ_JBIVFL010000006.1:393837-397599 GCF_044748125.1 Streptomyces sp. NPDC090025
CGGGGGGGGGGGGGGGGGGGCGCCCGGCCGCCCCCCCGCCCGCCCCCCCCCCCGCGCCCCCCCCCGCGCGCCCGCGGGGGGGGGGGGGGGGGGGGGGGGGCCCCCCCCCCCCCCCCCCCCCCCCCCCCCCCGCCGCACCACGGGGACCGGCCCCACGGGTTCCCCACGGAATTCCCGCGGAGCTCCGATTTCCCATGGAGCTCCGTCGGCTCTCCGGCGGAGCCCCGGTGAACGTGGGCCCGCGTGCCGGATCCCGACTGACGGATCCGGCCGCCCCACCCCACTGAACACCCCGCTGAAAGACCCGCGCAGCGGATACGGACAGGCCCCCGCACCCCCGTGCCGGGGGCCTGTCTCGTACTCTCTGCCGGACTACCGCTCCAGGACGCACCCCGAGGACCCATGCCCCGAGGCCGTTATTCGCTCTACGATCCGCACGATCACACCCCCCTCGGTGAAGAGCACTTCAACTGCGCGCCCGGCCCCTCCGGCTGGCGCTACCTCTCACGCACCACCACCCCTTCCGGCGACCCCGTGGGCTCCGTCGACCTGGCCATCGACGAACTGGGCCGCCCCATCCGGCTCGAACTCCACGCATCGGACTGGCAGGTGCGCGCCGCAGCCGTCGACGGCGTCACCTGGGTCCGCACCGACCCCACCGGAGCCCACGCCACCGAAGGCAATGTGCGCGCCCATGCCTTCACCGGCACTTCCCCGGCGTTCCTCGTCGCGATCTCCCGACTCCTGCGCCTCACCCCCGCTTCCCCCGAGACCCGCGTCCGGCTCGTCGCCTTCACGGATCCTGTGCTCGCCCCCCTGACGGTCGACCAGTCCTGGGCCTTGCTGAAAAGTGAAGCGCACGCCACTGACAACGGCCCCCTCGTCGTGGACGAGTACCAGGTCAGCGCCCTGGACACGGGGGAAAGGCACACCGTCCACCTGGCCGGGGACGTGGTGCTCGCGGCCCCCGGCATCGAACTCGAGGACCTCGAAACCCCACCGAACGTGCTCTGACCCCCCCTCTCCTGACCCCTCCTGACCTCTGCTGGGCATCGGGGGGTGACGGAGGAGTGAACGCGCCCACGCGCCGCTCGACGAGCGGGCGCGCAGCCGCCCGTCAGACCGGCGGCGCGAACCCGGTCGCAGGCGGCCCGGCCGGAGCGGACGGACCCGTCGGGCCCGTCGGACCCACCGACCCCGCCGGGCGGGAAGAGCCAGGGGCGCCGCAGCCCCCACCGGCGCCCCCTGTCACCCGCCCCGGCCCCGGAGCCGTACCGGAACCCGCCCCCGCGCCCGGCGCGGATCCCGTGAACACCCGCCGGGCTTCCCGTGCCTGCCGCTCGGCCACCACACCCGCCAGATACGCGGCGGCCGGCACCCCGGGCGGCGGGGGAGCCCCGGTCCGCGCCACCAGCTCGTCGGCCAGCCGCTCCGCGAGCCGCTGCCCGATCGCCGGGTCCAGCTGCCGCATCCGCGTCAGGTACTGCCGTATCTCCAGCCACAACCCGTCCGGCACGGCCGACAGGTCCAGCCCCGCGAACCGTCCCACCAGCCACGGCGGCGGAGGCGGCAGGACCATGGCCGAGCTCGCGGCAACCCGCTCCCGTACGACGAGGGTCCCGGCGAACACGTCCCCGATCCGCCGCCCCCGCTCCGACACGAGCGAGGCGATACAGGCGACGACACCGAAGGTCATCAGGATCTCCACGACCCCCATCGCCCCGCGCATCAGCGCGTGCCGGAACCGGATCGGTCCGCCGTCCTCCCGAACCACCCGGAGCCCACAGGCCAGCTTCCCGAGCGACCGTCCGTGCGTCAGCGTCTCCACGGCGATGGGTGCCCCGACCAGCACAAGCACGAAGGAGGCGATGTTGATCGCCGCCGTCGCGGCCTCGTCGAGCCCGGCGGTCGCGATCACGAGCACCAGGGTGAGCAGCAGATAGACCGTCCACACCACGACCGTGTCGAGCAGCAGCGCCAACGCCCTGGTCGGCAGCCGGGCCGGCTGCAACCCGAGATAGACGGCGTCCCCCGTCACCACCCCGTTCACGGATCCCACCCTCTCCTCGCACATCCCCGACGGACTTCCTCGACGGTCTTCCCCGGGCCCGCGTCGACCTTCCGCACCCCGTCCGAACGCCAGTCTGCCAAGCTGGCCCGCAGCGCGCCGCCGTGCGGACCCCATCGGAACCGCCGCCCGCCGACCGCGCCGCGCCCGTACGCCCCGTACGTCCCCACCTGCCGGGAGCAGCAGCCGACCATGGACCTCGACGTCTTCGTCACCGCCCACCGAGCGGAGTGGGACCGACTCGACCACCTGCTCCGTCGCGGCCGTCGCCTCACCGGCGCGGAGGCCGACGAGCTCGTCGCGCTCTACCAGCGCACGGCCACCCACCTCTCCCTGCTCCAGTCGAGCGTCCCGGACCCGATGCTCACGGCCCGGCTGACCCAGCTGATCGCCCGCGCCCGCGCCACGGTGACCGGCACCCGCCGCGCCTCCTGGCGTGACGCGGCCGACTTCCTGACCGCGGGTTTCCCGGCAGCGGTCTACCGGGCCCGGCACTGGTGGATCCCGACGGCGATCCTGTCCACGCTGCTGGCGGCGCTCATCGGCTGGTGGATCGGCGGCCACCCCGAGGTCCAGTCCGCCCTCGGCGCCCAGGCGGACCTGCGCGAGATGACCCGCCCCGGCGGCCAGTACGAGACGTACTACTCCAGCCACCCGGCCGCGTCGTTCTCCGCACAGGTCTGGACGAACAATGCCCAGGCCGCCGCTCTCTGCCTGGTCCTCGGGGCCTTCCTCGGGCTCCCGGTCCTGCTGATCCTCTTCACCAACATGCTCAACGTCGGCGTCGGCATCGGTCTGATGGCGTCCGCCGGCCGCCTCGACGTCTTCCTCGGTCTGATCCTTCCGCACGGTCTGCTCGAACTGACCGCGGTCTTCGTCGCCGCCGGTACGGGCCTCCGCCTCGGCTGGACGGTCATCGACCCCGGCCCCACCACCCGCCGTGCCGCGCTGGCCCAGCAGGGGAGGGCGGCCATCGGCATGGCGATCGGCCTGGCCCTGGTCCTTTTCCTCTCGGGCCTCATCGAAGGCTTTGTCACGCCGTCCGGCCTGCCGACGTGGGCCCGCATCACCATCGGCATCGGCGCTGAACTGGCATTTCTCGCGTACGTCTATGTGCTGGGCGGCCGAGCGGCCCGCGCGGGCGCCACCGGCGACGTCGCCGAAGCCGACCGAACCGCCGAGCTCCCGACCGCAGCCTGAACGGCACCTGACCGGCGGATGTGCAGAGCACGCCGCTGACCTGCTAGTCTCCTCTTCGCCCACAAAACCCATTGACACGGGTGGCGTGGGGAGGTAGATTCAAACGGTTGCCTGGAGCTGGACAAGCTCGGGGACCAAGCGTTAGACTCTCTCTCGCTCCGGTTGAGAATTCGACCTGGTTCGAAGACCACGGAGCCATCCCGATTCCTTATCCGAATCACGAAGTCGCCGATTAGGCCGACGGAAATGAATCTGATAAAGTCGGGAACACGCCGGAAGGGACCGGAAAGCAAAGACGAAAGTCGGAGCTTAAAGGGACCGGAAAGCACCGAGGAAATCGGGTCGGAAAGATCTGATAGAGTCGGAAACGTAAGAACGAAGGAAGCGCCCGGAGGAAAGCCCGCGAGGGTGAGTACAAAGGAAGCGTCCGCACCTTGAGAACTCAACAGCGTGCCAAAAATCAACGCCAGATTAGTTGATACCCCGTCCATCTT
>NZ_JBIVFL010000007.1:0-15769 GCF_044748125.1 Streptomyces sp. NPDC090025
GTCGCAATCCACACCGAACCCGGAAGGCCCTCACCCGTTCAAGACGCCTCAGCCGAGACCTGCATCACCCGTCCACAACCTCCCGGGACAGAACACCTAGCCGACCGGCCTGCCCGGCCGGGCCCGCTCCTCGCCCCCGGCGGTCCTAGCGGACCACCTCCGCCTTCCCCAGCACCCGCTCAAGGGACTCGAATTCCTCCACGCACCGCCCCGAACCCAGCGCCACACAGTCCAGCGGGTCGTCCGCCACGAACACCGGGATGCCCGTCGACGACGCCATCCGCAGATCGAGGCCCGGCAGCAGCGCACCGCCGCCGGTCAGCACGATGCCGTGCTCCATCACATCGCCGGACAGCTCCGGCGGGCACTCCTCCAGGGTGGCCCGCACCGCCGCGATGATCGCCTCCACCGGCTCGTCGAGCGCCGCCCGCACCTCCGGCACCGTCAGATCGACCGTGCGCGGCAGTCCGGAGACCTTCTCCCGGCCGCGGACCGTGAACGTACGCTCCTCGAAGCCCTCCGCCGCGCCCGGCACCGGCCACGCCGAACCGATCGCGACCTTCACGTCCTCCGCCGTGCGCTCACCGATCAGCAGCGAGTGCTCCTTGCGCACCCAGTCGGTGATCGCCGTGTCCAGCCGGTCGCCGCCGACCCGCAGCGACTGCGAGGTGACGATCCCGCCCAGCGAGATCACCGCCACCTCGGTGGTGCCGCCGCCGATGTCGACGACCATCGAACCGCGCGGGTCCGACACCGGCAGCCCCGCGCCGATCGCCGCCGCCATCGGCTCCTCGATCAGATGCACCGCCCGCGCCCCCGCCGACCGCGAGGCGTGCACGATGGCGCGCCGCTCCACCGGGGTCACCCCGCTCGGCACGCACACCACCATCCGGGTGCGCGGGGTGCGGCGGCCCGGCACCGCCTTGCGGACGAAGTGCCGGATCATCTCCTCGGCGGCCTCGTAGTCGCTGATCACGCCGTCGCGCAGCGGCCGGATCGCGGTGATCGAACCCGGCGTACGGCCGATCGTCTCCTTCGCCTCCGCACCGACCGCCAGCGCGGCCCGCGAACCCTCCTGGACCGCCACCACGGACGGTTCGTTCAGGACGATGCCCCGGCCGCGTGCGTAGAGGAGGGTGTTGGCGGTGCCGAGATCGATGCCTATGTCCATGATCGCCAAGTCTGCCCGGCGACCCGCCCGGACGGCGGGTCCAAAGTCCCGAATGGGGTGGGTCCAAGGTCCTGTCGGTACCGCTCCGTAGACTGGCCCCGTGAGTGAGCCGAGCGACCCGACCGATCCGATCGCCCCCCGCGACCCCAGCGACGACCTGTTCGACGACATCGTCGACGGCGAGACCGACCGCGACCCCGACCTCGCGGTGATCGAGGCGGGCAGCCGCACCCTGCGCGCCGTCTCAGGACCGCCGCAGGGCGACCCGGTGCCGTCCCGACCCGCCGACCCCGAGCTCGACAAGGCGCTGCGCGCCGTCGAGACCGAGCTGTCCACCCGCTGGGGCGAGACCAAGCTCGACCCCTCGGTCACCCGGATCGCCGCCCTGATGGACGTGCTGGGCGAGCCGCAGCGCGCGTACCCGTCGATCCACATCACGGGCACCAACGGCAAGACGTCCACCGCCCGCATGATCGAGACCCTGCTCGGCGCCTTCGAGCTGCGCACCGGCCGCTACACCTCGCCGCACGTGCAGACCATCACCGAGCGGATCAGCCTGGACGGCGCCCCGATCGACGCCGAGCGGTTCATCGAGACCTACCAGGACGTCAAGCCGTACGTGGAGCTGGTCGACGCCCGCGAGGAGTTCCGGCTCTCCTTCTTCGAGGTCCTCACCGGCATGGCCTACGCGGCCTTCGCCGACGCCCCGGTCGACGCCGCCGTGGTCGAGGTCGGCATGGGCGGCACCTGGGACGCCACCAACGTCATCGACGCCGCCGTCGCCGTCGTCACCCCGATCGACCTCGACCACACCGACCGGCTCGGCTCCACGCCCGCCGAGATCGCCGTCGAGAAGTCCGGGATCATCAAGCAGGGCGCGACCGTGGTCCTCGCCCAGCAGCCCGTCGACGCCGCCCAGGTCCTCCTGAAGAAGGCCGTCGAGGTCGACGCCACCGTGGCCCGCGAGGGCATGGAGTTCGGCATCGTCGCCCGCGAGGTCGCCGTCGGCGGCCAGCTGCTCACCCTGCGCGGCCTCGGCGGCGAGTACGACAACGTGTTCCTGCCGCTGCACGGCGCCCACCAGGCGCACAACGCGGCCGTGGCGCTCGCCGCCGTCGAGGCGTTCTTCGGCATCGGCTCGGACCACGCCCGCACCCTCGACGTCGAGACGGTCCGCCGCGCCTTCGCCCAGGTGGCCTCGCCCGGCCGCCTCGAAGTCGTCCGCAAGTCACCGACCGTCATCCTCGACGCCGCGCACAACCCGCACGGCGCCCGCGCCACCGCCGAGGGCATCAGCGAGGCGTTCGGCTTCTCCCGGCTCATCGGCGTGGTCTCCACCAGCGCCGACAAGGACGCCCGCGGCCTCCTCGAGGCGTTCGAGCCGATCTTCGCCGAGGTCGTGATCACCACCAACTCCAACCCGCGGGCCAGCGACGTCGACACCCTCGCCGCGCTCGCCGTCGAGGTGTTCGGCGAGGACCGGGTGGTGGTCGAGCCGCGCCTCGACGACGCCATCGAGGAGGCCATCACGCTCGCCGAGGAAGAGGGCGAGTACGCGGGGGCGGGCGTTCTCGTCACCGGTTCGATCTTCACGGTCGGCGACGCCCGGCTGCTGCTCAAGAAGGGCTGAGCCCGATGCGGGTGCTGTGTTCCTCCACGCTGATCGGCGAGTTCTTCGTGATCGGCTTCGCCGGACTGGTCGCCATGAAGGACGACACCATGGCGATGTCCACGGTCTGGTGGGTCTGCGGGATCGCCATGCTGGTGTCGGTGCTGCTGTGCGGGATGATCACCCGTCCGGGCGGCGTCCAGCTCGGCTGGGCGCTGCAGATCGCGCTGATCGCCAGCGGCTTCGTGGTGCCGATCATGTTCTTCCTCGGCGCGGTCTTCGCGGGCCTGTGGTGGGCCTCGGTGCACTACGGGCGGCGGATCGACACCATCAAGGCCGACTGGGCCGCCCGCCAGGATGCGGCCACGGTCGGCGCCCAGGGCTCCGCAGGGCCTGACGCTGCGTGACCGGGGCGGGGTCGCGCCCTGTAGATTCACAGTGCCCGCCCGGCGAATCTGCGCCGGACGGGCTGCGGCCCCGCACACCGTTGTCTGAAGGAGTTCCCCCGTGAGCCAGCGCACGCTCGTCCTGCTCAAGCCCGACGCCGTCCGCCGTGGCCTGGTCGGCGAGATCATCGGCCGTATCGAGCGCAAGGCCGGCTGGACCCTCGCGGCCCTGGAGCTGCGCGAGCTGGACCAGGAGACCCTGGAGCAGCACTACGGCGAGCACAAGGGCAAGCCGTTCTACGAGCCGCTGATGGGCTTCATGTCCTCCGGCCCGGTCGTCGCGCTTGTCGTCGAGGGCGAGCGCGTCATCGAGGGCGTCCGCACCCTGGCAGGACCGACCGACCCGATCGCGGCCACCCCCGGCTCGATCCGCGGCGACTTCGGCACCATCGTCCGCGAGAACCTCATCCACGCCTCGGACTCCGAGGAGTCCGCCGCCCGTGAGCTGAAGATCTTCTTCCCCGGTCTCGTCTGACCGGACGCACGGAGCTGACCTGACGTCAGCCGATCAGCGCCATCACCTGGGGGCGACCGAAGGAATTCGGTCGCCCCCAGGCATATGAACGCCGATCCCGGGAACGGATCGCCGCGTCATACCGTCACCTATACAGAGGTGGCCTGAGGCGGTCCGCCGCGCGGTATCCGTGCGGGCGGCACTACGATGGAAAACTCCACGCCGTACCACCTTCAGCCACCACCTCGCCGACCTGAGAAGCCGTCAACGCTCCGCTAGGGAAGGCCCGACGCATCCTCATGGGAAACAAGGGGAACTCAATGTCGTTCATCGGCCGTGACATGGCTGTCGACCTCGGGACCGCCAACACGCTGGTGTACGTCAGGGGTCGAGGCATCGTTCTGAACGAGCCGTCCGTCGTCGCGATCAACACCAACACCGGCGGCATCCTCGCGGTCGGTGCCGAGGCGAAGAAGATGATCGGCCGGACGCCCGGCAACATCGTCGCGGTCCGCCCGCTCAAGGACGGCGTGATCGCGGACTTCGAGATCACCGAGCGCATGCTCCGCTACTTCATCCTCAAGATCCACAAGCGCCGCTACCTGGCCCGCCCGCGGGTCGTCGTCTGCGTGCCCTCCGGCATCACCGGCGTCGAGCGCCGCGCGGTCATCGAGGCGTCCACCCAGGCGGGCGCCCGTCAGGTGCACATCATCGAGGAGCCCATGGCCGCGGCCATCGGCTCCGGTCTGCCGGTCCACGAGGCCACCGGCAACATGGTCGTCGACATCGGCGGCGGCACCACCGAGGTGGCCGTCATCTCCCTCGGCGGAATCGTCACGGCACAGTCCATCCGGGTGGCCGGCGACGAGCTCGACAACGCGATCATCCAGCACATCAAGAAGGAGTACTCGCTCCTCCTCGGTGAGCGCACCGCCGAGCAGATCAAGATCACCATCGGCTCGGCCTACGACCTCGAACAGGACGAGCACACCGAGATCCGCGGCCGCGACCTGGTCTCCGGACTGCCCAAGACCGTCGTCATCTCCGCCGCCGAGGTCCGCAAGGCCATCGAGGAGCCGGTCAACGCGATCGTCGACGCGGTGAAGACCACCCTCGACAAGTGCCCGCCCGAGCTCTCCGGTGACGTCATGGACCGCGGCATCGTTCTCACCGGTGGCGGCGCCCTGCTCCGCGGCCTCGACGAGCGGCTCCGGCGCGAGACCGGCATGCCGATCCACATCGCCGAGGACCCGCTGGACTCGGTGGCGCTCGGCTCCGGCAAGTGCGTCGAGGAGTTCGAGGCGCTCCAGCAGGTGCTGGACGCCCAGCCGCGCCGCTGACCCGGCCCCGGGCCGCCCGGCCCCGGGCCCGGACCCACCGGGCGGCGCCCTTCGCGGGCGCCGCCACCGCGCTCGTACAACTCCATCAACCACCCCACCCGACACTCCCGTCACATTTCGAGGAAGGGCACGGCCGCCGCACGTGAGGGACACACGAGAGAGCCGGCTGCTCCTGGTACTGCTGATCGCCGTCGCGTTCGCACTGATCACGGTGGACATCAGAGGAGGCCAGGAGTCGCCGGTCGACGGTGCCCGGCAGGCCGCGGCAGCGGTCTTCGGTCCCGTCGAGAACGGCGTCGCCTCCGCGGTCGACCCGATCGGCAACGCGATAGGAGCGGTCCGCGACTCCGGGGAGCGGCACAACCGGATCGCCGCCCTTGAGCAGGAGAACGCCGCCCTCAAGGCGAAGCTCGGCAGCGACGACCGCAACCGCAGCAGACTGCGCGAGCTGGACGCCATGCTGAAGACGGCGGGCACCGGACAGTACGGCATCAAGGGCGCCGAGGTCATCGCGATAGGAGCGGCCCAGGGCTTCTCCTGGACGGTCACCATCGACATCGGCGCCCGTGACGGCGTCCGCCGCGACATGACCGTGCTCAACGGCTCCGGCCTGGTCGGCCGGATCACCACCGTCGGCCCCAGCACCTCCACGGTGCTGCTCGCCAACGACCCCGACTTCACCGTCGGCACCCGGATGGAGAAGACCGACGAGCTCGGCTTCGCCACCGGCCAGGGCGACCGCCCGCTCCTGGTCCAGCTGCTCAACGGCAAGGCCAAGGTCAAGCCCGGCGACCGGCTCGTCACCTTCGGCTCGCAGGCCGACAAGCCGTTCGTGCCCGGTGTGCCGGTCGGCGACGTGGTCAAGGTCGACCCGGCGGGCGGCGGCCTCACCCGCAACATCTACGTCCGGCCGTACGTCGGCTTCACCAAGCTCGACATCGTCGGCGTGGTCGTCCAGGCCCCGCGCAGCGACCCGCGCGACATGGTGCTGCCGCAGAAGCCCAAGCCCGCCCCGACGGTGACCGTCACGGTCACCCCGACGCCGCCCGCCGACGCCCAGGGCAACGCCCAGAACAACGGGCAGGGCAACGCGCAGAACAACAACGCCGGGGACGCCGCCCGCAAGCCCGACGACGCCGCGGCCGACCCGCGGGCACCGCAGCAGCCGCAGGACCAGGGGGACGACACACCGTGAAGATCAACCGCATCCTCCTCTCCGCCGCCCTGATCGTCGTCGCCCTCGTCGTCCAGGTCTCCGTCCTCGCCCGGCTGCAACTCCCCGGCGCCGTCCCCGACCTGGTGCTCCTCACCGTCGTCGCGCTCGCCCTGGTGTACGGCCATGTCACCGGCGCCCTCGCCGGATTCAGCGCCGGACTCCTCGCCGACCTCGCCCCGCCCGCCGACCACGCCGCCGGACGCTACGCCCTGGTCCTCTGCCTGGTCGGCTACCTGTGCGGCCTGGCCCGCCCGGAGAGCGGCCGGCTCAAGTCCGCCACCGGCCCCATGGCCGTGGTCGTCGCCGCCGCCATCGGCTCCACCCTGCTGTACGCGGGCGTCGGCGCCCTCGTCGGCGACACCGCCGCCCGCCATGTCGGCCTCGGCTTCCTGCTGTTCACCGCGGCCCTCTACGACCTGCTCCTCGCGCCCTTCACCGTGCCGCTGATCATGGCGATCGCCCGGCGCGCGGAGAACGACCCGCTCGCCGACGCCACCGGAGCCAACGGGGCCGACGTCGCCTCCGGCTGGCTGTCCTCCGGCACCGGCCTGCGGATCGGCACCCAGCGCGGCGGACTGCGCGTCAAGTCCGCCCGCAACCGCGCCACGCGCGCCGGACGCATCAAGGGAGTCAAGCGACTGTGACCCAGGGGGCAGCGGCAGCATGAGCAACATCCCCGAGACCGGGCGGACCCCCCGGGTCCAGATCCGGCTCGTCGTCATCCAGGTCCTCGTCTTCTCCCTGCTCTTCACCCTCGGCGGACGCCTCTGGTACCTCCAGATCCGCAACGGCAAGGAGTACACCGACGAGGCCAAGAACAACCACGTCCAGCAGGTCGTCCAGCCCGCCGTGCGCGGCTCCATCCTCGACGCCCGCGGTGTCCCGCTCGCCGACAACGAGACCCGGCTCGTGGTCTCCGCCTCGCGCACCGAGCTGATGAAGATGAAGGACGACGGCAAGGCCGTCCTCACCCGGCTCGCCGGGGTCCTCGGCATGAAGCCCGAGGACGTCGTCAACAAGATCCGGCTCTGCGACTCCAAGACCCCCAAGCCCTGCTGGAACGGCTCGCCCTACCAGCCGATCCCCGTCACCGACGAGGCCACCACCCAGCAGGCCCTGCAGATCCGCGAGCGCGCCGAGGACTTCCCCGGCATCACCGCCGAACCCGCCGCCGTCCGCCGCTACCCGGCCCCCGGCAAGTCCCGCACCTCCCAGGTGCTCGGCTATCTCTCGCCCGTCACCGACGACGAGATCACCAAGGCCAAGGACACCGAGTCGCCCTACCTGCGCTCCGACCAGGTCGGCCGCTCCGGCCTGGAGCGCACCTACGACAAGCAGCTGCGCGGCAAGGCCGGTGTCACCCGCTACGAGGTCGACAACCTCGGCCGGGTCATCGGCCAGGCCAAGAGCGACCCCGCGGTCCCCGGCGCCAACGTGGTCACCTCCATCGACGCCCGCGTCCAGGCGGTCGCCGAGTGGGAACTCCTGAACGCGATGAAGGAAGCCCGCAAGATCCACGACAAGAACACCAACGAGAACTACAAGGCCGACGCGGGCGCCGTCGTCGTCATGGAGGCGAAGACCGGCCGCATCGTCGCCATGGCCTCGCTGCCCGACTACGACCCCAACGCCTGGGTCGGTGGCATCTCCGCCAAGGACTACGCCGCCCTCACCGGCAAGGAGTCCAACCTGCCGCTGCTCAACCGGGCCATCCAGGGCCAGGCCGCACCCGGCTCCATCTTCAAGGTGGTCTCCTCCACCGCCGCCGTCAACGCCGGATACGACTTCAACGGGCGCTACCCCTGCCCCTCCTCGTACTCCATCGGCAACCAGGTCTTCAAGAACTTCGAGTCCCAGGGCCACGGCAGCATCACCCTCGGCCAGGCCCTCGAAGTCTCCTGCGACACCGTCTACTACGGCCTCGCGCACCAGCAGTGGCAGCGCGACGGCGGCATGAAGCCGAAGAAGAACCCGGGCGACTGGTTCTACAAGACCGCCCACCAGTTCGGCCTCGGCGCCGAGACCGGCATCGACCTCCCCAACGAGGTCACCGGCCGGGTCCCGGACCGCCAGTGGAAGCAGAGCTTCTGGGAGGACAACAAGGACTGGTGGTGCAAGAACGGCAAGCGCGGCGGCACCTACGTCCAGCAGCTCTCCTACGAGAACTGCCTCGAAGGCAACCTGATGCGCGCCGGTGACTCCGTCAACTACTCCATCGGACAGGGCGATACCCTCGTCACCCCCATCCAGATGGCCACCATCTACGCCGCCATCTCCAACGGCGGCACCCTGTGGAACCCCAGCGTCGGCAAGGCCGTGGTCAGCGCCGACGGCCGCGCCGTCAGCGAGATCAAGCCCCGCGCCCACGGCAAGCTGCCCTTCACCGGAGACACCCGCGACTTGATAGACGAAGCCCTCGCGGGCGTCGCGACCCGCGGTACGGCCGCCTGGCGGTTCGGCGGCTGGCCGCAGGACAAGATCCCGATGCACGCCAAGACGGGCACCGCGGAGGTCTACGGCAAGCAGACGACCTCCTGGTTCGCCACGTACACCAAGGACTACTCGATCGTCATGACGATCTCCCAGGGTGGTACCGGCTCCGGCGCCTCGGGACCCGCCGTGCGCAACATCTACGACGCCCTCTACGGCCTCGACGACGCGGGCAAGCAGGACCTGAAGCGCGCCCTGCTGCCGCAGCCGCAGAAGGCACTGCCGAAGATCGAGACCGACGGCTCCATCGACTCCCCGAAGATCAAGCCGTACGACCCCGAGGCCGGAAAGGTCGACCCGGACAAGGACCCGCTGAAGCTGGACGCCGTCCAGCCCGGTGCGACCCAGCCCGGCGGCACCCAGCCGCCCGCCGACCCCGACCAGCAGCCGGGCAAGCCGGACGACGGACAGGACCAGCTCGCGGGCCCGCCCGCCACCTGGCGGAGGGACTGACCGACCGATGACCGCACCCCACGGCTTCTCCGTCTCCCGCTACGCGCCCGAGCGCGGCACCTTCGCCCGGCTCACCGCCCGCGACTCGGTGCTGCGCCGCCTCGACTGGCCGATCCTGCTGTCCGCGCTCGCGCTGTCCCTGATGGGCGCGCTGCTCGTGTGGTCCGCCACCCGCGGCCGCACCGAGCTCAACCAGGGCGACCCGTACTACTTCCTGTTCCGGCACGCCCTCAACACCGGCATCGGGCTCGCCCTGATGACGGGCACCGTCTGGCTCGGCCACCGCACCCTGCGCGGCGCGGTGCCGATCCTCTACGGCCTCTCGATCCTGCTGATCCTCGCCGTGCTCACGCCGCTCGGCGCGACCATCAACGGCGCCCACGCCTGGATCGTCGTCGGCGGCGGCTTCTCGCTCCAGCCCAGCGAGTTCGTGAAGATCACCATCATCCTGGTGATGGCGATGCTGCTCGCCGCCAAGGTCGACGCGGGCGACCAGCTCCACCCCGACCACCGCACCGTCGCCAAGGCCCTCACCCTCGCCGCGCTCCCCATGGGCATCGTCATGCTGATGCCCGACCTCGGCTCGGTCATGGTCATGGCCGTCATCGTGCTCGGCGTGCTGCTCGCCTCCGGCGCCTCCAACCGCTGGGTGCTCGGCCTGATCGGCGCGGGCGTCCTCGGCGCCGTCCTGGTCACCGCGCTCGGGATGCTCGACGAGTACCAGATCAACCGCTTCGCCGCCTTCGCCAACCCCGACCTCGACCCGGCCGGCGTCGGCTACAACACCAACCAGGCCAGGATCGCCATCGGCTCCGGCGGACTGCTCGGCTCCGGCCTCTTCAAGGGCTCCCAGACCACCGGCCAGTTCGTCCCCGAACAGCAGACCGACTTCGTCTTCACCGTCGCGGGCGAGGAACTCGGCTTCGTCGGCGCCGGACTCATCCTGGTGCTGCTCGGCGTCATCCTCTGGCGCGCCTGCCGCATCGCCCGCGAGACCACCGAGCTGTACGGCACGATCGTGGCCGCCGGGATCATCGCCTGGTTCGCCTTCCAGGCGTTCGAGAACATCGGCATGACCCTCGGCATCATGCCGGTCGCCGGTCTGCCGCTGCCGTTCGTGTCGTACGGCGGCTCCTCGATGTTCGCGGTGTGGGTGGCGATCGGACTGCTCCAGTCGATCCGGGTGCAGCGCCCGATAACGGCATAGCCGACCCCGGGTGGGCCGGTGGACCGGGCGGGCGCACGAACGGCCAAAGACCCCCTGCCCATTCGTTCACCCGGCGTCTAGATTCGATTCATGACGGAGACCAAGCGGGAGATCGAGCGGAAGTACGAGGCCGAGGACCCCGCCGCCGGGCTCCCGGACCTGACCCGGGTCCGGGGCGTGGCGGCCGTCCGCGACGAAGGCGTCACCGACCTCGACGCCGTCTACTACGACACCCCCGACCTGCGCCTCGCCGCCGCCTCGCTCACCCTGCGGCGCCGCACCGGCGGCGCGGACGAGGGCTGGCACCTGAAGTTCCCCGTCGCCTCCGGGATCCGCGACGAGATCAGAGCCCCGCTCACGGAGAGCCTCCCGCGCTCCCTGGCGGGGCTGCTGCGTTCCCGGGTCCGCACCGCGCCGCTCGTCCCCGTCGTCCGGCTGCTCTCGCACCGCGACGTACGCCTGCTCACCGCCGCCGACGGCACCGCGCTCGCCGAACTCTCCGTCGACCAGGTACGGGCCGAACGCCTCACCGGAACCGAGGCGGCCGGGGACGCCGGGGGCACGACCGCCGGGGCCGAGGCGGTCTGGACCGAGATCGAGGTCGAACTCGCCGACGACGGCGACCCCGCGCTCCTCGACGCCGTCGAGAAACGCCTCCGCAAGGCGGGCATCCACCCCTCGCCCGCCGCCTCCAAGCTGGCCAGGGCGCTCACCGAGACCGGCGTACGGGCCCCGGCCCCCGACCCGGCATCCGACCGGGCGGCGGACCCGGCCGACGGCACCGCGGGCGCCGCCGTCCTCGCGTACGTCCGCACCCAGGTCGACACCCTCGTCACCCTCGACCCCGCCGTCCGCCGCGACCTCCCCGACGCCGTGCACCAGCTCCGCGTCGCCTGCCGCCGCCTGCGCAGCGCCTTCAAGACCTACGGCAAGGTCCTCGACCGCACCGTCACCGACCCCATCGGCGACGAGCTGAAATGGCTCGCCGGGGAACTCGGCGCCGCCCGCGACCTGGAGGTCCTGCACGCCCGCTGCCGCGCCGGGCTCGACGCGCTGCCCCGCGAACAGGTGATCGGACCGGTGCGCGGACGGCTGCGCACCTGGAGCTCCGCCCGCGGCGGCGGTTCCCGGCGCCGTACCCTCACCGCCCTCGACTCGGCCCGTCACCTCGCCCTGCTCGACCGGCTCGACGCCCTGCTCACCGCACCGCCGCTGCTGCCCGCCGCCCACACCAAGGCCGCCAAGGCGCTGCCGAAGGCCGTCCGCCGCGACTTCCGCCGCCTCGCCGACCGCGTCGACCACGCCCTGTCCCTCACCCCCGGCACCACCGACCGCGACCTCGCCCTCCACGAGGCCCGCAAGGCCGCCAAACGCGCCCGCTACGCCGGTGAGGCCGCCACCCCGGCCCTCGGCCGCCCGGCCAGAAAATTCGCCCGACGGATGAAGGACGTCCAGACCTGCCTCGGCGACCACCAGGACAGCGTCGTGGCCCGCACCGCCCTGCGCGAGCTGGCGAGCCAGGCCCACGCGGCCGGGGAATCCGCCTTCACCTGGGGTGTTCTGCACGCCCGCGAGGAAACGGCGGGGGAGACCAGGGAACGGGAGCTGCCGGAGCTCTGGGAGCGGGCCGCCGACCCGGAAACGTTGGCGGCACTGGGCCACTGAGCGCCGGGGTACGCTTGAGAGTCGCCCCCCTGCCAGCTCACGAAGGTTCGAGATGTCTGCTGCCGAGTCTGTCTTCCCGCAGCTCGAAGCTCTGCTCCCGCACGTGCAGAAGCCGATTCAGTACGTCGGTGGAGAGCTGAACTCCACGGTCAAGCCGTGGGAGTCCGCCGACGTCCGCTGGGCGCTGATGTACCCGGACGCGTACGAGGTCGGCCTGCCCAACCAGGGCGTCATGATCCTGTACGAGGTACTGAACGAGCGCGAGGGCGTCCTCGCCGAGCGCACCTACAGCGTGTGGCCCGACCTCGAAGAGCTGATGCGCGAGCACGGCGTGCCGCAGTTCACCGTGGACAGCCACCGCCCCGTCGGCGCGTTCGACGTGTTCGGTCTCAGCTTCTCCACCGAGCTGGGCTACACCAACATGCTCACCGCCCTCGATCTCGCCGGCATCCCGCTGGCGGCGAAGGACCGCACCGTCGACCACCCGATCGTGCTCGCGGGCGGCCACGCGGCCTTCAACCCCGAGCCGATCGCGGAGTTCATCGACGCGGCGATCATCGGCGACGGCGAGCAGGCCGTGCTCGACATGACCGAGATCATCCGGCAGTGGAAGGCGGAGGGCCGCCCCGGCGGGCGCGAGGAGGTCCTCTTCCGGCTCGCGAAGACCGGCAGCGTCTACATCCCCGGCTTCTACGACGTCGAGTACCTGCCGGACGGCCGTATCGGCCGGGTCGTGCCCAACAAGTCCGGTGTGCCGTGGCGGGTGTCCAAGCACACCGTCATGGACCTCGACGAGTGGCCCTACCCCAAGCAGCCGCTGGTCCCGCTCGCCGAGACCGTCCACGAGCGGATGTCCGTCGAGATCTTCCGCGGCTGCACCCGCGGCTGCCGCTTCTGCCAGGCCGGCATGATCACGCGCCCCGTGCGGGAGCGAAGCATCACCGGCATCGGCGAGATGGTGGAGCGCGGTCTGAAGGCGACCGGTTTCGAGGAGGTCGGCCTGCTCTCGCTGTCGTCCGCCGACCACACCGAGATCGCCGATGTCGCCAAGGGCCTGGCCGACCGCTACGAGGAAGACAAGATCGGCCTCTCGCTGCCGTCCACCCGCGTCGACGCCTTCAACGTCGACCTGGCCAACGAGCTGACCCGCAACGGCCGCCGCTCCGGTCTCACCTTCGCCCCCGAGGGCGGCTCCGAGCGGATGCGCAAGGTCATCAACAAGATGGTCTCGGAGGAGGACCTGATCCGGACCGTCGCCACCGCCTACGGCAACGGCTGGCGCCAGGTGAAGCTGTACTTCATGTGCGGCCTGCCCACCGAGACCGACGAGGACGTGCTGCAGATCGCCGACATGGCGATCAACGTCATCGCCAAGGGCCGCGAGGTCTCCGGCCAGAACGACATCCGCTGCACCGTCTCCATCGGCGGCTTCGTGCCCAAGCCGCACACCCCGTTCCAGTGGGCCCCGCAGCTGTCCGCCGAGGAGACCGACGCCCGGCTGCAGAAGCTCCGCGACAAGATCCGCGGCGACAAGAAGTACGGCCGCTCGATCGGCTTCCGCTACCACGACGGCAAGCCCGGCATCGTCGAGGGCCTGCTGTCCCGCGGCGACCGCCGCATCGGCGCCGTCATCCGCGCGGTGTACGAGGACGGCGGCCGCTTCGACGGCTGGCGCGAGCACTTCTCGTACGACCGCTGGATGGCCTGCGCCGAGAAGGCGCTGCCCGAGTTCGGCGTGGACGTCGCCTGGTACACCACCCGCGAGCGCTCCTACGAGGAGGTCCTGCCCTGGGACCACCTGGACTCCGGTCTCGACAAGGACTGGCTGTGGGAGGACTGGCAGGACGCCCTCGACGAGACCGAGGTCGACGACTGCCGCTGGACCCCGTGCTTCGACTGCGGCGTCTGCCCGCAGCTGGACACCCACATCCAGATCGGCCCGACCGGCAAGAAGCTGCTCCCGCTCTCGGTCGTGAACAAGTAGCACCGCGTCACCCCGAGACAGGCACGACAACGGCACGACAACGGCACGGCCCGGCGCGGACCCCTTCCGCGCCGGGCCGTCGGCGTCCCTGGGGAACCGCAGGTGGCGCGGGCGCGTACTCTGGGTAGTACAACGAACGTCCCCGGCGCGGCGCCCGCGCCCGAGATCTCCCCGCAGCCGCGGGGGTGAGCCGAAGCGGGCCCCCCAGGACGCACCCGCATTTCGAGGGCGGCGCGGAACGCCGCGCCCGCCCCGCACCGAGGAGAAGAACCACTGGGCAAGCGACAGCCCGAAGGCCCGCCGCCCGCACCTGCGGTGCAGCGCATCCGACTGCGCTACACCAAGCGCGGCCGCCTCCGGTTCACCAGCCACCGTGACTTCCAGCGCGCGTTCGAGCGCGCGCTGCGCCGTGCCGAGGTGCCCATGGCGTACTCGGCCGGATTCACCCCGCACCCCAAGGTGTCGTACGCCAACGCCGCGCCCACGGGTACGGGCTCCGAAGCCGAGTACCTGGAGATCGCCCTCACCGCGACCCGCGACCCGGAGACCCTGCGGGCCCTGCTCGACGAGTCCATGCCGAGCGGCCTCGACATCGTCGACGCCGTCGAGGCCCGTACGTCCGGACTCGCCGACCGGCTCACCGCCTCCGTGTGGGAGCTGCGGCTCGACCGGGTCGACGTGGAAACGGCCCGCAAGGCCGTCGACACGTTTCTCGCGGCCGAGACCGTGGAAGTACAGCGCAAGACCAAGAACGGTCTGCGCACCTTCGACACCCGCGGTGCCGTCGTGGCCCTGACCGCGGCCCCCGCCCAGGGCGATCCCCAGGGTGATAGGCCGCTGGACAGCGCCTGTGCGATACTGCGGCTGGTTGTTCGGCACGTGACACCTGCCGTGCGACCCGACGACGTCCTGTCCGGCCTCCAAGCTGTGGCCGACCTGGCGCCGCCGGTCCCCGCTGCGGTGACCAGGCTGGCGCAGGGGCTCTTCGACGAAGAGACCGGCACGGTGACCGACCCGCTCGCGCCCGACCGCGAGGCGATCGAGGCCGCCCCATCCACGGCCGCCGAGACCGCTTCAGCGACGGCGCCGGGCGTGGGAACGGGCACCGCGTAAGGAGCGGTCGTCGTAGCGCCGCCCTGGCACTCGGGAGCCACCTGGGTCGGGCAGCGCACTGACCAGAAGACTTTCGCCAGGCCGTCCGCACAAGGCGTACGGAACCGGCGAGCCAGACACAGAGCTCCCGTGCGGCGACCGCGCCCCGGGCGGCGGCACCGCGCACCACGCGCGTTCGTGCCGTCGGACCGGAACCAGACGCGGCGCCCGGGAGCGTGACGGGAGAACCCCGCATGCTCGAACAGCACGAAGAAAACGAGAACGACAGCAACGCCCCGGGCGACAAGCTGCCGCCGCGCCGCAGGCGCCGCGCCGCTTCCCGGCCCGCGGGCCCGCCGGTGAGCGCCGAGGGCGCCCAGGGCGAGGTGACCGCCGAGGCCGCCGCCCCGGCCGCCGAGACCCCCGCGCCGGAGGCCGCCCCCGCGCGTCCGCGCCGCCGTGCCACCCGCAAGGCGACCGCGCCCGCCGCCGAGGCGGCTGCCGAGGCCGCTCCGGTGGCGGAGGCCCCCGTGGCCGCCGCTGTCGAGGAGCCGGTCGCCGAGGCGCCCGTCGAGACCCCGGCCGAGGCGCCCGCCCCGCGCACCCGCCGCCGTGCCACCCGCAAGGCCACCGCGCCCGCCG
>NZ_JBIVFL010000007.1:15867-253960 GCF_044748125.1 Streptomyces sp. NPDC090025
CGCCGAGGCCGTTGCCGAGGCCGCCCCGGTCGAGGAAGCCGCCGCCCCGGTGGCCGAGCCGGTCGCCGAGGCGCCCGCCGAGGCTCCGGCCCCGCGTACCCGCCGTCGCGCCACCCGCAAGGCCACCGCGCCCGCCGCCGAGGCCGTTGCCGAGGCCGCCCCGGTCGAGGAAGCCGCCGCCCCGGTGGCCGAGCCGGTCGCCGAGGCGCCCGCCGAGGCTCCGGCCCCGCGCACCCGCCGCCGTGCCACCCGCAAGGCCACCGCGCCCGCGCCGGTCGCCGAGGCCGTGACGGCCGACGCCGCCGCCGAGATCGCCGCCGCGACCTCCGGCGAGGCGCTGCCCGAGGACACCGTCGAGGAGATCGCCTCGCACGCCGCCGAGGTCGCCGCCGCCGAGCAGGCCGCCACCCGCGGCCGTGGCCGCCGCCGCGCCGTCTCGTCGCAGTTCACCGCCGGTGACAGCGCCACCGACGCGCCGCGCTCGCGCCGCGCCGCCCGCCCGGCCGTCGCCGTCTTCCAGGCCCCGGTCTTCACCGAGCCGATGTTCCAGACCCCGGAGACCGCCGCCTTCCTGGCCGCCACCGAGGTCGTCGACGAGGAGGCCGAGGAGGAGACCACCGAGGTCACCGAGGCCGCCGAGGTCGCCGAGCCCGCCGCCGAGTCCGGTCCGACCGTGTTCGGGACCGTCGAGGACGAGAGCCCCCGCGCGCGCCGTCGCCGCCGCCGTCGTGGCGAGCAGGTCGCCGTCGAGCCGGTGCCCGCCACCGTCGCCGACGAGCCCGAGGTCGAGTCCACCCCCGAGGCCGAGGCCCAGGTCGACGACGCCGACGCCGAGGCCGACGACACCGACGAGTACGGCGACCGCCCGTCGCGCCGCCGCCGTCGCGGTGGCCGTCGCCGTCGCCGCGGCGAGCTCGCCGAGGCCGACGAGACCGAGGAGTCGGAGGAGTCCGACGAGCCGCACGGCGAGGACACCGAGTCCGACGACGAGGACGAGCACGACGACGCCGCCGAGGCGTCCGGCGGCTCCAGCAGCTCCCGTCGCCGCCGTCGCCGTCGCCGCCGCAGCGGTGACACCGCCGGTGACCACGAGGCCGGTGACGAGGACGGCGTCCGCACGGTCGTCAAGGTCCGCGAGCCGCGCGCCAAGGCCGAGCCGAGCGACGAGGTCCAGTCCATCAAGGGCTCGACCCGTCTTGAGGCGAAGAAGCAGCGCCGCCGCGAGGGCCGCGAGCAGGGCCGCCGCCGCGTCCCGATCATCACCGAGGCCGAGTTCCTGGCCCGCCGCGAGGCCGTCGAGCGCGTCATGGTCGTCCGCCAGAACGGCGAGCGCACCCAGATCGGCGTCCTCGAGGACAACGTGCTCGTCGAGCACTACGTCAACAAGGAGCAGGCCACCTCGTACGTCGGCAACGTCTACCTGGGCAAGGTCCAGAACGTGCTGCCGTCGATGGAGGCCGCCTTCGTCGACATCGGCAAGGGCCGCAACGCCGTCCTGTACGCCGGTGAGGTCAACTTCGAGGCGCTCGGCATGGGCCACGGCCCGCGCCGCATCGAGGCCGCCCTCAAGTCCGGCCAGTCGGTCCTGGTGCAGGTCACCAAGGACCCGATCGGCCACAAGGGCGCCCGGCTGACCTCGCAGGTCTCGCTGCCCGGCCGCTACCTGGTGTACGTGCCCGAGGGCTCGATGACCGGCATCAGCCGCAAGCTGCCCGACACCGAGCGCGCGCGTCTGAAGACCATCCTCAAGAAGATCGTCCCCGAGGACGCGGGCGTCATCGTGCGCACCGCCGCCGAGGGCGCGAGCGAGGACGAGCTGCGCCGTGACGTCGAGCGACTGCAGGCGCAGTGGGAGGACATCCAGAAGAAGGCGAAGAGCGGCAACGCGCCGACGCTGCTCTACGGCGAGCCGGACATGACCGTCCGGGTCGTCCGCGACATCTTCAACGAGGACTTCTCCAAGGTCATCGTGAGCGGTGACGACGCCTGGGAGACCATCCACGGCTATGTCTCGCACGTCGCGCCCGACCTGGCCGACCGGCTGTCGCGGTGGACCAGCGAGGTCGACGTGTTCGCCACGTACCGGATCGACGAGCAGCTGATGAAGGCGCTGGACCGGAAGGTCTGGCTGCCGTCCGGCGGTTCGCTGGTGATCGACAAGACCGAGGCGATGATCGTCGTCGACGTCAACACCGGCAAGTTCACCGGTCAGGGCGGCAACCTTGAGGAGACCGTCACCCGGAACAACCTGGAGGCGGCCGAGGAGATCGTGCGCCAGCTGCGGCTGCGCGACCTCGGCGGCATCGTCGTCATCGACTTCATCGACATGGTCCTTGAGTCCAACCGCGACCTGGTGCTGCGCCGCCTCCTGGAGTGCCTGGGCCGGGACCGGACCAAGCACCAGGTGGCCGAGGTCACCTCGCTCGGCCTGGTGCAGATGACCCGCAAGCGGGTCGGCCAGGGCCTCCTGGAGTCCTTCTCGGAGACCTGCGTCCACTGCAACGGCCGCGGTGTCATCGTCCACATGGAGCAGCCGACCGCCCCCGGCGGCGGTGGCGGCGGCAAGCGCGCCAAGAAGCGCGGCCGTGGCGGCGACGCCCACGAGCACGGCGCTCACGAGCACGGCCACGCGCACGACACCGACGCGCACGACGTCCACGGTGACGCCGAGGCGGAGTCCGCGGCCGAGGTCGCGGCGGAGCTGGCGGCCCCGGTCGCCCTGCCCGAGCCGATCGCCGCGGACGAGGAGCTGTACGGCAGCGTCGCCGAGGCCGAGGCCGCCGCGCGCGGCGGCCGTGGCCGCCGTCGGGCGACCCGCCGGGTGTCCGCGCCCGTCGCCTCGCCGGTGGTGACCGAGACGGAGACCTACGAGGTCGTCGTACCGGAGACCGAGGCGGAGCCGACGCCGGAGCCGGCCGTCGAGTCCGCCCCCGAGCCGGTGGCCGAGGCGCCCGCCCCGCGCGGCCGTCGTCGGGCCACCCGCCGGGTGACGGCCCCCGCGACCACGCAGGCCGCGCCCGCGGCCGAGCCGGTCGTCGCGGAGCCCGTGGCCGAGCCGGTCGCGGAGGCGGCCCCGGCCGTCGTCGCCGAGCCCGTCGCGCCGGTCGAGGAGGCCCCCGTGGCCGCCCCGCCGCGGGCGCGCCGCCGGGTGGTCCGGAAGGCCACCGCTCCGGCCGGTTCGCCGACCGGTGCCGAGGAGGCCGCGGTGGTCGTCGTGACCGCCCCGGCCGCCGAGCAGGCCGAGCAGGCCCCGGTGGAGCCGTCCGAGGCCGTGTCCGAGACGGCGGAGGCCGCTGAGGCCCCGGCCGCCCCGGCCGCGAAGAAGACGGCCCGCAAGACCGCCAAGAAGGCCACCGCGAAGAAGGCGGCGACCAAGAAGACGGCGGCCAAGAAGACCGTGGCGAAGAAGGCGACCGCCAAGAAGGCCGTGAAGAAGACGGCCGCCCCCGCGCAGGACTGACCCCCGTCGGTCCCAGCCGCGACCTCGTGTGGACCGTCCTCCCCGGAGGGCGGTCCACACCGCATTGACCCAGGATCGGAACCAGGAATCCCCTCGATGAACAACGCCCCCGCTCCCCGCGTACGCAAGGCCGTCATCCCCGCCGCCGGGCTCGGCACCCGCTTCCTGCCCGCCACCAAGGCGACGCCGAAGGAGATGCTGCCGGTCGTCGACAAGCCGGCCATCCAGTACGTGGTGGAGGAGGCGGTGTCCGCGGGCCTCTCCGACGTCCTCATGATCACCGGGCGGAACAAGCGTCCTCTTGAGGACCACTTCGACCGGAACTACGAGCTGGAGGAGGCGCTGGTCCGCAAGGGCGACGACGAGCGCCTGGCCCGGGTCCAGGAGTCCAGCGAGCTCGCCACCATGCACTACGTGCGCCAGGGCGACCCGCGCGGCCTCGGCCACGCCGTGCTGTGCGCGCAGCCGCACGTCGGCGACGAGCCCTTCGCCGTCCTCCTCGGCGACGACCTGATCGACCCGCGCGACCCGCTGCTCGCCCGGATGCTGGAGGTCCTCGCCGAGCAGGGCGGCAGCGTCGTCGCCCTCATGGAGGTCGACCCGGCGCAGATCCACCTGTACGGCTGCGCCGCCGTCGAGCCGGCCGCCGACGCCGACGTCGTACGGATCACCGGTCTGGTCGAGAAGCCGGACCCGGCCGACGCGCCCAGCAACTACGCCATCATCGGCCGCTATGTGCTCGACCCGGCCGTCTTCGACGTGCTGAACGGCACCGAGCCGGGCCGCGGCGGCGAGATCCAGCTGACCGACGCGCTGCAGAAGATGGCGGCCGACGAGAACCTGGGCGGCCCCGTGCACGGTGTGGTCTTCAAGGGCCGCCGGTACGACACGGGTGACCGCGGCGACTACCTGCGGGCGATCGTGCGCCTGGCGTGCGAGCGGGAGGACCTGGGCCCGGAGTTCCGCGAGTGGCTCAAGGGCTTCGTCGCCGAGAGCGCCTAGTCCGGCCCGCACCGGCACGGGACCGACCCGGCCCGGCCCGGCCCGGCCCGGCCCGGTCCGGCCCCGTGCCGGTGCGGGCCGAATTTGACCCCTTACGGGCCACGCCCGTAACCTAGACCGTCGGCGTGTCGACTGACATGCCACACCTCTGAGCACCCCCCTCCCGGTTCGGCCGGGAGAGGCCGCTCGCCCGATTCCCGGATCGCCGCAGGCCCCTGGCCCGTGCGTGAGCGGCTGGCGTCAGAGGTCCGAGTTCCGAGTGAGAGAGAGATCCGCGTGTACGCCATCGTGCGCAGCGGTGGTCGCCAGCACAAGGTTGCTGTCGGCGACATCGTTGAGGTTGACAAGATTTCCACCGCCAAGGCTGGCGACACGGTCGAGCTCTCGACCCTGCTCGTCGTCGACGGCGACGCCGTGACCAGCGACCCGTGGGTCCTGGCGGGCATCAAGGTGCTGGCCGAGGTCGTGGACCACACCAAGGGCGCCAAGATCGACATCCTGCGCTACAAGAACAAGACGGGCTACCGCCGTCGCCAGGGTCACCGTCAGCAGTACACGGCGATCAAGGTCACGTCCATCCCGACGGCCGCGAAGTAAAGAGGGACTGAGCAATGGCACACAAGAAGGGCGCATCGTCCACCCGGAACGGTCGCGACTCCAATGCCCAGCGGCTCGGCGTGAAGCGCTTCGGCGGTCAGGTCGTCAACGCTGGTGAGATCCTGGTCCGTCAGCGCGGCACCCACTTCCACCCGGGCTCGGGTGTCGGTCGCGGTGGCGACGACACGCTGTTCGCCCTGCAGGCCGGTTCGGTGCAGTTCGGCACCTTCCGTGGCCGCAAGGTCGTGAACATCGTTCCGGTCGCCTGATCGGAATTCTTGGCGGAGGCGGACCTCACTTCCCGGAAGGGAAGCGGGTCCGCCTTTCGCGTGTTACTAGATAGACATTCCCGTACATAGCTTTCTGGAGGCAGAACCATGACCACCTTCGTGGACCGCGTCGAGCTGCACGTCGCCGCGGGTAACGGAGGCCACGGCTGTGCCTCCGTTCACCGGGAGAAGTTCAAGCCGCTCGGCGGCCCGGACGGCGGCAACGGCGGGCGTGGCGGTGACGTCATCCTCACCGTCGACCAGTCCGTGACCACCCTGCTCGAGTACCACCACTCGCCGCACCGCAAGGCGACGAACGGCAAGCCCGGCGAGGGCGGCAACCGCGCGGGCAAGGACGGCCAGGACCTGGTCCTGACCGTGCCGGACGGCACCGTGATCCTCGACAAGCAGGGCAATGTGCTGGCCGACCTGGTCGGCGAGGGCACCACGTACGTGGCGGCCCAGGGCGGCCGCGGCGGCCTCGGCAACGCGGCGCTGTCCTCCGCGCGGCGCAAGGCGCCGGGCTTCGCGCTGCTCGGCGAGCCGGGCGACCTCCAGGACATCGTCCTGGAGCTGAAGACGGTCGCCGACGTGGCCCTGGTGGGCTACCCGAGCGCGGGCAAGTCCTCGCTGATCTCCGTCCTGTCGGCCGCCAAGCCGAAGATCGCGGACTACCCCTTCACCACCCTGGTGCCGAACCTGGGCGTGGTGACGGCCGGCTCGACCGTCTACACCATCGCCGACGTCCCCGGCCTCATCCCGGGCGCCAGCCAGGGCCGCGGCCTGGGCCTCGAGTTCCTCCGGCACGTCGAGCGCTGCTCGGTGCTGGTGCACGTCCTGGACACGGCGACGCTGGAGTCCGAGCGTGACCCGGTCACCGACCTGGACGTCATCGAGGCGGAGCTGAAGCAGTACGGCGGTCTGGAGGACCGGCCGCGCATCGTCGTCCTCAACAAGATCGACATCCCGGACGGCCAGGACCTCGCGGACATGATCCGCCCGGACCTGGAGCAGCGCGGCTACCGCGTCTTCGAGGTCTCGGCGGTCGCCCGTACGGGCCTGAAGGAGCTGTCCTTCGCGCTGGCCGAGATCGTCTCCCAGGCGCGCGCCGCGAAGCCGAAGGAGGAGGCGACCCGGGTCGTCATCCGCCCGAAGGCCGTCGACGACGCGGGCTTCACCGTCGTGTACGACGAGCAGGAGGACGTGTACCGGGTGCGCGGCGAGAAGCCGGAGCGCTGGGTCCGTCAGACCGACTTCAACAACGACGAGGCCGTGGGTTACCTCGCCGACCGTCTCAACCGCCTGGGCGTCGAGGACGCCCTGATGAAGGCGGGCGCCCGCGCGGGCGACGGCGTCGCGATCGGCACCGAGGAGAACGCGGTCGTCTTCGACTGGGAGCCCTCGATGGTCGCGGGCGCCGAAATGCTCGGCCGCCGCGGTGAGGACCACCGCCTGGAGGCCCCGCGCCCGGCGGCGCAGCGCCGTCGTGACCGGGACGCGGAGCGGGACGACGCGCAGCGGGAGTTCGACGAGTTCAACCCGTTCTAGGCTGCGGGTTGGTGTGTGTGGCGGGCCTTCGGCCGGGCGTGGGTGTCCGGTCGGGGGCCCGTTTCGTCGGTGGTGGCACGGGCCACCTCGTGCCCCTCGGCGGACGGAGTCCGGCGCAGCCGTCCGATGCCCAGGAGGCCCGCTGGGGCCGAGTGGTGCGAGGGGGGCGTGGTGAGGGTCAGCCCACCGCCTGGAGGCCCCGCGTCCGGCGGCGCAGCGCCGTCGTGACCGGGACGCGGAGCGGGACGACGCGCAGCGGGAGTTCGACGAGTTCAACCCGTTCTAGGCTGCGGGCTGGTGTGGGTGGCGGGCCTTCGGCCGGGCGTTGGTGTCCGGTCGGGGGCCCGTTTCGTCGGTGGTGGCGCGGGCCTCGGGCCCCGGCCCCGACCGTACGGGAAAGGGCCCCGCCTCCAGATGGAGGCGGGGCCCTTTCCCGTGGTGATGTCGGTCAGGCTGCCGGCGCCGCGCCCGGCTCCTTCACCGGCTCCGGCGTCGGCTCGGGCTTCGGCTCCGGCTCGGGGTCCGGGGTCGGGCCGAAGCGGGGCTTCGCCCAGAGCAGCGGCAGCAGCATGATGCCGATGAAGATCGGGCCGATCATGTAGCGCCACAGCGGCGCCGGGTTCGCCGCCAGGACGGTCAGCTGGAGGCCGAGCGTCACCGAGAGCAGCGCCATCGTGCCCTTGAGCTTGGTGCGGCGGCGGTACAGCAGCACGATCGCGTACGACGCGTAGCACCAGATCGCACCGCGGAACAGCAGCCACTGCAGCTGCGGCACCTTGAACGCGCGCCACGAGAAGTCCGCCGCCTTGTGCAGCGGCTCCGACAGCGGGCGGATCTTCAGCTTCGAGCGGTACTCGCTGTGCTTGATCTGGTCGTTCCACTTGAGGTAGCTGAACAGCGTCTTCGACGTCTGCGGATCGCTCAGCAGCGTGTTCGCCCGCAGCTCCTTCGGGCCCGGGAACACCGCCCACGCGATGTGCGCCCGGCACACCCGCGCCCCGATGACCAGGTCCGGCGTCCGCTTCATGACCCGCTGCCACAGGGCCATCAGCTCGTCGTTGCGCTCGGCCGCCAGCGGCCGGTTCATCGGCGGGGACTCCATCGCCCAGTCCGCGTTGTAGCAGTTCGCGGCCCGGCCCTTCCAGTGGGACAGCGGCGCGATGGAGGACATCAGCGCCTTGTCCTCCTTGGTGAAGAAGCCGGGACGCTGCCCGTACGCGACGGCGATGTCCGCGTAGAAGAACGCGTAGACGGCGTCCTTCGGCGGGCTCTTCACCCCGGCCGCCGGGTAGATCACGCTGGTCAGCAGACCGAAGATGAGCACCGGCACGGCGGTCGCCGCGAGCACCCAGCGCCGCATCGACGGCAGCGCGATCAGCAGGATCGGCGCGGCGATGATGGCGACCAGCATCCCGTTGTTGCGGAACAGCGCGAGCATCAGGAAGCCCAGGAAGAGCAGCCCGACGGTGCGGTAGAAGGCACGGTCGCGGACGGCCTGGCGGCCCCGGGCGCGGCGCGCGGCCAGGCGCCCGGCGGCGCCGAAGGCGAGGATCGCGCCGATGACGAACGGCACGTCCTTCCACACGAAGATGACGAAGACGGCCGTCGGCGGCAGCAGCGCCGGGACCGTGGCGGCGACGGCCGCCCACCGCTTCCGTACACCCCACTTGTGCAGGGTGACGGAGCAGTAGGACAGCACGGCCGACATCGCGACGATCTGTGCCAGCGTCAGGATCCACAGATCACCGGTGGTCTTGAGCGACAGCCACACCAGGGCGTCGTAGACCACGGAGTGGTTCGACATCCAGTTGTCGGTGGTGACGTGCCAGACGTAGGTGATCGAGTCGTAGCTCAGGGCCCCGGGGAAGAACGCTGCCCACCACAGCAGGAACAGGACCTGCGTGGTGGCGTAGACGGCCAGCGGCAGCCGGCGCTTCTCCGGGATGCGCTCCCACTGTGTGCTGAGGAAGGCGTTGCGCGGGAGTTTCAAAGCTCGGCTCCGCTGGGCTTGTCGAGGATGGGCATCAGGACGGTCGAACGGTCGAACGGTCGAGCAGATTAACCCGTTCAGTCGAACAGGTTAATCGGTTCAGACCGTCTCCCGGTCCCGGGGCCTGGTCTCCTCGGGCTCCGGCCGCTGGCCGGGGCGCGGCGGCACGGGCCGCTCGCCGATCGGCAGCACCGGCGGGGTGTCCGCCTGGCCGAGGAACACCTTGCGGACCACACGCTCCGCCGCCCGGCCGTCGTCGAACTCGCAGAACGTCCGGCGGAACGTGGCGCGGGCCGCGTCCGACTCGGGGCCGTTCCAGCGCCCGGAGGTGAACGCCTCGATGAGCTCCGTCTCGTTCGTGAGCGTCAGACCGGGGGAATCGACCGTGATGTCGAAGTAGGTGCCGCGGGTGGTGCGGTACACCTCCCAGTCGTTGGCGAAGACCACGATCGGGCGGTCGAGGTTCGCGTAGTCGAACATCACCGACGAGTAGTCCGTGAGCAGGCAGTCCGCGGCGAGGTACAGCTCCTCGACCGAGGGGTGCTTGCTCACGTCGACGAGCCGGGCGCTGCCGCTCGTACCGGACGACAGCAGGCTCTGGTCGTAGAAGTAGTGCGCGCGCACCAGCAGGGTGAAGTCGGGGCCGACCGTCTCGGCGAACCGCTCCAGGTCCAGCATCTGCTTGGGGGCGTCGTGGTAGTCGCGGTGCGTCGGCGTGTAGAGGATCACCTTGGTGCCCTCGGCGATGCCGAGCTTCTTACGGGCCGCGGCCACGTCCGCCGCCGTCGCGTTCACCAGCTGGTCGTTGCGCGGGTAGCCGTACTCGAGGGGCTCGTAGTACGACGGGTAGGCGCGGTCCCAGGCGGCGGTGGAGAAGCTGTTGGAGGTGAGGCTGTAGTCCCAGCGGTCCACCCGGTCCATCAGCCGGACCAGGTTCATGCCACGACGGCCGACCGGGTACTCGGCCAGGTCGACGCCCATCCGCTTGAGCGGGGTGCCGTGGTGGGTCTGCAGGTGCACCTGGCCGGGGCGCTTGACCAGCGACGGCGCGAAGTTGACGTTGTTGATGAAGTACTTGCCGCGCGCCATCGCCTTCCAGAACTCCAGCGAGCCCGGGTGCACGGTGGCCACGCCCTTGGGCGGGCGGATGGTGGCGTCCTTCTTGAGGACCCACACCGCCTTCATGCCCGGGGCGAGTTCGTTCATCTTCTCGTGGATGGCCGCCGGGTTGCAGGAGTACGAGCCGTTCCAGTACGCCGCGAAGACGGCGACGTCCTGCTGGATCGGCAGCATCCGCTGGGCCCGGTAGTAGCCCTGCAGGACGCGCTTGCGCAGCTTCCGCTTCAGCTTCACCGGGATGGACTTCTTGCGCTTGAGGGCGCGTACGGTCCGGCGGGCGGTGTCACGGTGCTTGGCCGGGACCCGGTCGCCCTTGGCCCGCGGGGTGGGCGCCGCGCCCGCGGGGCGGAGCCGGTTCTCGACCTCGGTCCAGCGGTCGCGGAACTCCTGGCGGGCGTCGTCGGGGAGCCGGCCGGGGGAGACGTCGACCACCCGGAAGTGGTTGACCATCCGCTCGAACAGCACGCCCCGGTACTCGTCGAACTGCGGGTTCTCGGCGAGGAACGCGAAGACCAGCTCGTACTGGTCGAACACGTCGAAGTGCTTGCGGCTGGTGCTGTGCAGGATGCTGCCCTGGCGCCGCTGGCGGTAGTAGACGCAGACGCGGTCGAGCACGGCGATGGTCTCCGCCGCGATCATGACCGGGTAGGTCCAGGGGGTGTCCTCGTAGTAGCCGGACGGGTACTGGAAGCCCCACTGCTCGATGAAGTCCCGGCGGTACGCCTTGTTCCAGGCGACCTGGAGCAGGTTGAGCAGCTCCGGCTCGTCGCGCAGCGGGATGACGCCCTTGGCGGCGGCCTTGGTCAGCACGTCGGCCCGGGCGTTCGGGGTGACCCGGCCGTCCCAGTGGGTGCGCGCGTAGTCGAAGATCACCAGGTCGGGGTCGGCGGACTCCTCGATCCGGCGGGCGATGGCCTGCAGCGAGCCCGGCAGCATGGTGTCGTCGCTGTCGAGGAAGAGCAGGTACTTGCCCTTGGCGCGGGCCATGCCGGCGTTGCGGGCCCGGCCGAGGCCGACGTTCTGCTCCAGGTGCATCGCCACGACCCGCGGGTCGGCCTTGGCGTACTCGTCGATGATCTCGCCGCAACCGTCCGGCGAGCAGTCGTTCACGACGAGGAGCTCGTAGTCGAGGAACGGCTGCTCCAGCACCGAGTCCAGGCAGTCCCGCAGGAACGCCTGCACCTTGTAGGTGGGGACGATGATGCTGAACAGCGGGGCTTCGGAACCAGGCGGGGACTGCGTCTGTGTCATCTCAATACCGTGGAATCTGACGTGGGAGGCAGGACGTGACGACCGGGGGTGACGACCGGGTCAGCGCTGACTCGTGGACAGGGCGTATCCGAGGAGGGTGCGGAGGGTCTTCGACTGACGGTGGCGCAACGCGCCCGGCACCATTGTCAGCGCGTGCAGCCGCATCGACAGGTGCCGACGCGCGGCACGGGCGGCCTTCGGCCAGCCGTGTGCGTCGAGGTCGTCGGCCACTTCGTGGAAGAAGCGGACGGCTTCGCCGAAGCGTGCTCCGGAGACAGCCTCGGAGGAGGAGAGGCTGCCGGAGTGGCGGCGGTAACGGAACGCCGTGGTCGGTTCGACGACCAGTGCTCCGCCGCGCCGGATCAGTTCGATGATCAGGGCCAGGTCCTGGATGACCGACAGGTCCTCCCGGAAGCTGACGTCCTTGACCGCGTCGGCCCGCCACACGATGGACGGGAAGTACAGCCAGTTCCCGCCGAGCAGGTTGGCCGCGAGCGGTTCGCCCCGCAGGACGAGCCGCTGTCCGGTGTCCTTCGGCGCGTACAGGCGCTTCTTGACCTCGTCGCCGAGGGTGGTGGACGGCGCGCCGTGCTCGTCGATGACCTCGACGCCCGGCTGGTAGATCACCGCGTCGGGCACGGCCGAGACGGCGGCGCGCATGGTGGCGACGTAGTCCGGCAGCAGCAGGTCGTCGCTGCCGAGCATGCTGAAGTGGGTCGACTCGACGAGGTCGACGCACTTGCGGAAGTTCTTGGTGATGCCGAGGTTCTGCTCGTTGCGCTGGTAGCGCACCCGGCTGTCGCCGAGCGAGGCGAACCACTCAGGGACGCCGGGCTCCTTGCCGTCGTCCACGACGGTCAGGCGCCAGTCCTTGTCGGTCTGCTCCAGCACGCTGCGCACGGCGGCCTGCATCAGGCCGGTGTCGCCGTAGTGCGGCAGCATGATGTCGAGGGTGCCGAGGCGGTCGGGGTGCTGCGCCTGGCTCACTTGTTCTTCCCCTTGGGGCCGAAGGCCGAGCGGCGGCTGAGCGCGAGCAGCAGGATCATGCCGATCCGGCCCAGGTACATCGTGGCCTTCCACGGCGACTGGCTCGGGGTGCCGGTGGCCCGCGGGCGCATCGCCACGGGCACCTGCTCGACCCGGTAGCCGGCCCGGACCACGGCGATGGTGGACTCCACCGTGTCGCCCAGGTACTCGACCGGGTACCAGTGCGCGAAGACGTCGATCAGATCGCGGTTGGAGGCGCGGAAGCCGGAGGTGACGTCGGTGAGCTTGGTACGGGCCATCCGGGACAGCCAGAACGCGAGCACGACCATGGCCCAGCGGCGCGGGCCGCGGGTCTCGTACTCGCCGGTGCCCGCGAAACGGGCGCCCATGACGAGATCGGCGCCCTTGTCCAGGTGCGCGATCAGCTCGGGCACGTTGCGCGGGTCGTGCTGCCCGTCGGCGTCGACCTGGATCGCGATGTCGTAGTCGCGGTCGTGCGCGTAGCGGTAGCCCGCGCGCATCGCGCCGCCGACGCCCAGGTTGTACGGCAGGGTCATCACGGTCGCGCCGGCGGCGCGCGCGACGGCGCTGGTGCTGTCGGCGGAGCCGTCGTCGACGACGAGGACGTCGACGCCGGGCAGCGTCGCGTGGACCTCCTTGACGACGTCGGCGACGCCCTCGGACTCGTTCCACGCGGGCATGATGATCAGTACCCGCTTGCCGTCGATCACTGGTGGCTCCCCTGTCCGGCCCGGTCGGCCGCCTCGCCCGTGGTCGTGCCGGCCGACGCCCCCGCCGGCGGGTTGTCCGCGAGCTGCTTGCGCAGCTCGGTCACGTCGATGCGCAGCAGCGCGACTTCCTCCGAAAGAGTGCGTCCCTCTTCCTCGAGGTGACCCACCTCCCAGCTGAGCTGGAGGCAGACGATGAAGAGGAAGGCGACGCTGAGGAAGAGCAGCAGGCTGACGCCGGAGCGCACGCCGACGGCGCTGGCGACCGAGTCGAGACCGCTGGGGAAGAAGCCGAGGGGGATGATCACCAGTCCGGTGAGCACCCACAGGAAGGCGTACTTCTCCTTGAGCTTGCGGCGGCGCAGCAGCTCGATGATGCAGGCGACAAGGAAGACTCCGGTGACCGAAGTCAGCATCCACAACTTCACGCGGGGCTCCGGTCTATCGGACGACTCATGAAACGGCCTGTCTACTTTCCGGGGTGTGGGGCGGAAGGACGCCACCAGACGTCGGCACACTTTCCGTCGCCATCGCTTACGGAGAGTGAGGGAATGGTGATCATTCCGATGAGTGCGCCGAACGGTAGCCTACACGAGAGCGAAGAAGCAGTGTCATGCAGGTGACCACCGCGAGCGACCCCACCGCGTAGGCCACTTCGACCCTGGTGCGGAGCTCCAGCGGACACACCGTGACCGCGAGCAGCACGACCGTGCCCACGATCCAGGACAGCAGCTGCTTGCGCGCCCCGCCACTCGTGAGGAGCGCCTGCCCCAGCACCATCGCGAGCATGTAGAACGTCGTGCCGAGCGACAGCCACAGGAAGTCGACGGGCCCCAGCACGTCCGGCGATCCGAACAGCACCGGCAGCAGGAACGGGCCGAGCGCCACCGCGCCGATCCCGAAGATCCCGCCGAGTCCGGCCGTGATCGCGCAGGCCCGCAGCAGCAGCCTGCGGTAACCGTGCTCGTCGCCCGCCGCCTGCGCGGTCGAGAGACCGGCCAGCAGCGACGCCTGGAACGCGCCGAACGCGAACAGCGGCACCCGGGCGAGGACCAGCGCCGACAGCAGGGCCGCGACGAGCGCGTTGTCGTCCGTCGAGATCAGCTTGGTGCTGATCACCGCGATGTTGACGAGCACCTGGGCGAGCAGCGTCGAGCCGACGAGCAGCCCGAGGTGCTCGATCAGCTCGCCCCACCGCGCCGTCGACCCGGCCCGCGCCCCGCGCAGCACCGGCGGCAGCGTCACCAGGACCGAGATCAGCGGCGCCACCGTCATCACGGCCGCGAACGCCACCGTCGAACCGACCCCGGCGAGCGCGAGCGCCACCGAGAACACGATCCGCAGCAGACCGTCGAGCCCGAGCTGCAGCCCGTACGACTCGAAGCGACCGAGGCCCGCGAGCACCCCGCGGGTGACGTGCGCGCAGGCCAGCGCCGCGAAGGCGCCGCCGAGCGCGGCCACCAGGCCCTTGTCGCCGTGGAAGAACAGATCGGCGATCGGCCCGGCGAACACCGCGAGCGGCAGCAGCACCGCCGCGAGCAGCCCGAAGGACAGCGCCGCGCCGCGCCGCAGCACCGGCAGCGCGCCGTCACCGGCGACGACCCGGGCGGCCACCACCCGGGTCACCTCCTGCTCGACCGGGAAGAACAGGCCGAGCCCGATGGAGGCGACCACGGTCCACAGGACCGAGAAGCTCGCCATGTCGTCGACGGACAGCGAGTGGCCCGCCGCCGCGAGATGCACATAGTTGGCCCCGCCGAGCAGCGCCGTGCCGATACCGACGAACGCGGTGCCGCGCGGCAGGGCCGTGGTGATCCGGTCGAGCAGTGTCACGCCTCGGACCGTCCGCCCGGCGCCATGACCTTCAGCGCCTCGGTGAGCTGGTCGCGCCAGTGCGGCTGCACCGCCACGCCCGCCTCGGCCCAGCGCCCGTGGTCGAGCACGCTGAAGGAGGGCCGGCGGGCCGGCCGTACGAACTTCTCCGAGGTGGTCGGCCGCACCCGCTCCGGGTCGAGACCGGTCAGCTCGAAGGCCGCCCGGGCCAGGTCGAACCAGGTCGCCGTCTCGCTCGCGGTGCCGTGGTAGACGCCCGCGGGCGCCCGGCCCGCGACGGCCGCCTCGCCGAGGTCCCGCAGCTGGCGCGCCAGCGCCAGGGTCCAGGTCGGCTGGCCGCGCTGGTCGTCGACGACGTCCAGGGTCTCGCGCTGCTCGGCGAGGGACAGCATGGTGGCCACGAAGTTGCGGCCGTGCGCCCCGTACAGCCACGCCGTGCGCACCACGTAACCGCGCTCGGGCAGCAGCTCCAGGACCGCCTGCTCGCCCGCGAGCTTGCCGCGGCCGTAGGCGTTCACCGGGGAGGTGGGGTCGTCGTGCCGGTACGGCACGGTGGCGTCGCCCGGGAAGACGTAGTCGGTCGACACCTGGAGCAGCACCGCGCCGGACTCGGCGCAGGCCGCGGCGAGCGCACGCGGACCGGCCCCGTTGATCCGGGTGGCCGCGTCCTCGGCGGTCTCGGCACCGTCGACGTCGGTCCAGGCGGCGGCGTTGACGACCACGACGGGACCGTCGTCGGGCAGCGCCGCGAGGGCGGCCCGGACGGCGTCGGCGTCGGTGATGTCGAGCTCGGCACGGGTCAGCGCGGTGACCGGGGCACCGGTCCCGGCCAGCACCTCGGTGAGGTCACGGCCGAGCATCCCGGCCGCGCCCGTGATCAGCCAGTTGACGGGGGCGTCGGCGCGCATCAGGCGAGCGCCGCCTTGGCCTTCAGCGGCTCCCACCAGGAGCGGTTGTCGCGGTACCACTGGACGGTGTCGGCGAGACCCTGCTGGAAGGTGACCTGCGGGGTGTAGCCGAGCTCGTCCTGGATCTTGGCGATCGACAGCGAGTAGCGCAGGTCGTGGCCCTTGCGGTCCTCGACGTGCTCGACCATGTCCCAGCCGGCGCCGCAGGCGTCCAGGAGCAGACCGGTGAGCTCCTTGTTGGTGACCTCGGTGCCGCCGCCGATGTGGTAGACCTCACCGGCGCGGCCGCCGCGCAGCACCATCTCGATGCCCCGGCAGTGGTCCGAGACGTGCAGCCAGTCGCGGATGTTCAGGCCCTCGCCGTACAGCGGCACCTTCTTCCCGTCCAGCAGGTTCGTGGTGAACAGCGGGATCATCTTCTCGGGGAAGTGGTACTGCCCGTAGTTGTTGGAGCAGCGGGTGACGACGACGTCCATGCCGTGGGTGCGGTGGTACGACAGCGCCAGCAGGTCCGAGCCCGCCTTGGAGGCGGAGTACGGGGAGTTCGGGGCCAGCGGCCAGTCCTCGGTCCAGGAGCCCTCGGCGATCGAGCCGTACACCTCGTCGGTGGAGACGTGCACGAAGCGGCCGACGCCGTGCCGCTTGGCCGCGTCGAGCAGCACCTGGGTGCCCAGCACGTTCGTGGTGACGAACGGCGAGGAGTCCAGGATGGAGCGGTCGACGTGCGACTCGGCGGCGAAGTGGACCACCGCGTCCTGGCCGCGCATCACGTCGTCCACCGTCGCGTAGTCACGGATGTCGCCGTGCACGAAGGTGTAGCCGGCCAGCTCCGCCACGGGGGCGAGGTTGGCCTCGTTGCCGGAGTACGTGAGGTTGTCCAGGACCGTGACCTGGGCGCCCTCGCTGGAAGGCAGCTCTCCGGAGAGCATTGCCCGCACGAACTGTGAACCGATGAACCCGGCGCCGCCGGTGACCAGAATCCTCATAAGAACCACCATTCTATGGGCAGGGTCGACGCCACCAGTTCGCCCACCGTTCCGTGGCCGTTCTCACGCTCGGGGTAGGGGCGCTGATGGGCGTCGGGCGCACGCGCCTGCCGTAGGCTGCGTGCCCATGCGTGGAATTTTGCTTGCCGGTGGTACCGGCTCCCGGCTGTGGCCGATCACCCGAGCCGTGTCGAAGCAGCTGATGCCGGTCTTCGACAAGCCGATGATCTACTACCCCCTCTCGACCCTGGTGATGGCAGGGCTCCGGGAGATCCTGATCATCACGGGACCCGACGAGCGGCCCCAGTTCGAGCGGCTGCTCGGCGACGGCTCCGACTGGGGCCTGGACATCCGCTTCGCGACCCAGGACCAGCCCAACGGCATCGCCGAGGCGTTCGTCATCGGTGAGGAGTTCATCGGTGACGAGCCGGTCGCGCTGATCCTCGGCGACAACATCTTCCACGGCGTCGGCCTCGGCCGACAGCTGGCGAAGTACGCCGAGCCCGCCGGCGGTGTGGTCTTCGCCCACGCCGTCTCCGACCCCACCGCCTACGGTGTCGTCGACTTCGACGAGAACGGCGTCGCCCGTTCCATCGAGGAGAAGCCGAAGAACCCGAAGTCCCGCTACGCGGTCCCGGGCCTCTACTTCTACGACAGCCGGGTCGTCGAGATCGCCAAGGGCCTCAAGCCCAGCGGCCGCGGCGAGCTGGAGATCACCGACGTCAACAAGTACTACCTGGACCGCGGCGAGCTCCAGGTCTCGGTCCTCGACCGCGGCACCGTGTGGCTCGACACCGGCACCTTCCAGTCCCTCGTCCAGGCGTCCGAGTACGTGCGCGTGGTCGAGGAGCGCCAGGGCATGAAGATCGGCTGTCTGGAGGAGGCCGCCTGGCGTCAGGGCTTCATCGACGACGACCAGCTGCGCGCCCTCGCCGAGCCGCTGACCAAGAGCGGCTACGGCGACTACCTGCTGGAGCTGCTCGCGCACGAGTCCGCGGCCGCGCCCGGCGACGCGTAGTCACGCACAGTCCCGCAGAAATCAGAGAGGAAACGGCTCTTCCATGAAGGTCAACCCCCTTGGCATCGAGGGCGCCTGGGAGTTCGTCCCGCAGCAGCACGGTGACGCCCGAGGTCTCTTCCTCGAGTGGTACAAGGCCGAGCGGATGGCGGAGGCCGTCGGTCACCCGCTGAACCTGAAGCAGGGCAACCTCTCGGTGTCCGCCGCCGGTGTCGTGCGCGGCATCCACTTCGCCGACGTGCCGCCCGGCCAGGCCAAGTACGTGACCTGCGTGCGCGGCGCGGTGCTCGACATCATCGTGGACGTCCGGGTCGGCTCGCCGACCTTCGGGAAGTGGGAGGCCGTGCGCCTCGACGACCAGGACCGCAAGGCCGTCTACCTCTCCGAGGGCCTCGGCCACGGCTTCTGCGCGCTGACCGACGACGCCACCGTGACGTACCTCTGCTCCGAGGGGTACGCCCCGCAGCGCGAGCGCACCATCCACCCGCTCGACCCGGCCATCGGCATCGAGTGGCCGGTCGAGGGCGAGCCCGAGCTGTCCGCCAAGGACGCCGAGGGCCCGACCCTGGCCGAGGCGCGCGCGCAGGGCATCCTGCCGGTGTACGAGGAGTGCGTGGCGTTCCGCCGCTCGCTGGCGGAGCGCGGCTGACCGTCCGAGTCGTCCCGGGTGCCGCGGTGCGGGGCACCCGGCGGGTACCGGCCGTTCCCTCCTGGGGGCGGCCGGTACCCGTTTTCCCCCGCCCGATTCGCGTTAGGGTGCCCGAATGACGTGGCTCATCACCGGCGGTGCCGGATACATCGGTTCCCATGTCGTCAAGTCCATGACCGAGGCCGGTGAACGGGTGGCCGTCCTCGACGACCTCTCCCACGGCGACCCGGCCCGGCTGCCCGCGGGCGTCGCGCTGGAGGTCGGCACGGTGCTCGACCGGGCGTTTGTCGACCGGGTGCTGCGCGAGCACGCGGTCGAGGGGATCGTGCACCTCGCCGCGAAGAAGGCCGTCGGCGAATCCGTCGAACGGCCGCTCCTCTACTACCGGGAGAACCTCAGCGGGCTGCAGGTGCTGCTCGACGCCGCCGCCGGGGCGGGCGTCAGCTCCTTCCTCTTCTCCTCCTCCGCCTCCGTGTACGGGACGCCCGACACCGACCTGGTCACCGAGGACACCCCGTGCGCGCCGCTCAGCCCGTACGGCGAGACCAAGGTCGCGGGGGAGTGGATGGTCCGCGCGGTGGGCCGGGCCCACGGCATGGCCACCGGCTGCCTGCGCTACTTCAACGTGGCGGGCACCGCCGCCCCCGAGCTCGCCGACACCGGCGTCGCCAACCTCGTCCCGATGGTCTTCGAACGCCTCGACGCCGGCCGCCCGCCGCTGATCTTCGGCGACGACTACCCGACCCCCGACGGCACCTGCGTCCGCGACTACATCCACGTCGCCGACCTCGCCGACGCCCATCTGACCGCCGCGCGCCGGCTCGCCGAGCGGGCCGCCAAGGACGACTTCCGCGATCTCACCCTCAACATCGGCCGCGGCGAGGGCGTTTCGGTACGGGAGATGATCGACCTGGTCCGCGAGGTCACCGGCCGGGACGTGACGCCCGAGGTCGTCGCCCGCCGCCCCGGCGACCCGGCGCAGGTCGTCGCCTCCGCCGAACGGATCTCCACCGAACTGGGCTGGACCGCCCGCCACGACGTCCGTTCCATGATCGCCTCGGCCTGGGCCGCGCACACCGCGCGCTCCGTCCAGCCTGCGGAATAGAGGGGCGGCGGCCACGGCCGCTCGCGTAGATTGCTCGCCGAGCGACAGCACGAGCAGGACGGCGAGGACCCGCAGGTGACAGTGGCCAGGCAGTACGTGACGGAAGCCCGCAGGATCGTCGTGAAGGTCGGCTCGTCCTCGCTGACCACGGCGTCCGGCGGGCTCGACGCCGACCGGGTCGACGCCCTCGTCGACGTCCTCGCCAAGGTCCGCGACGGCGGGGCGAAGGAGGTCGTGCTGGTCTCCTCCGGCGCCATCGCCGCCGGGCTCGCGCCGCTCGGCCTCACCCGCCGCCCCAAGGACCTGGCCCGCCAGCAGGCTGCCGCCAGCGTCGGCCAGGGCCTGCTCGTCGCCCGCTACACCGCCTCCTTCGCCCGCTACGGCGTCCGGGTCGGCCAGGTGCTGCTCACCACCGACGACACCAGCCGCCGCGCCCACTACCGCAACGCCTACCGGACCCTGGACCAGCTCCTCGCCATGGGCGCCCTGCCGGTCGTCAACGAGAACGACACCGTCGCCACGGACGAGATCCGTTTCGGCGACAACGACCGGCTCGCCGCCCTCGTCGCCCACCTGGTCCGTGCCGATCTGCTGGTGCTGCTCTCCGACGTGGACGGCCTCTACGACGGCGACCCGGCCAAGCCCGGCACCGCCAGGATCGAGGAGGTGCGCGGCCCCGAGGACATCGCCCACGTCGAGATCGGCTCGGCCGGCAAGGCGGGCGTCGGCACCGGCGGCATGGTCACCAAGGTCGAGGCCGCCCGGATCGCCGCCGCCGCGGGCATCCCGGTGGTGCTGACCTCCGCCGTCCGCGCCGCCGACGCCCTCGCGGGCCGGGACACCGGCACCTACTTCCACCGCACCGGCCGCCGCTCCGCCGACCGGCTCCTCTGGCTCGCCCACGCCTCCACCCCGCAGGGCGCGCTGATTCTCGACGACGGGGCCGTACGGGCCGTGGTCGAGGGCAAGAAGTCGCTGCTCGCCGCCGGGATCGCCGCCGTCGAGGGCGAGTTCAGCGCGGGCGACCCGGTCGAACTCCGGGACACCGGAGGCCGCGCGGTCGCCCGCGGGCTCGTCAACTTCGACGCCAAGGAACTGCCCCGGCTGCTCGGCCGCTCCACCCACGAGCTGGCCCGCGAACTCGGCCCGGAGTACGAACGCGAGATCGTCCACCGTGACGACCTGGTCGTGATGTGAACCGAAACGGCTGAAAGTCTGGTCATCCGGTAGGGACCTTTACCAAAACCGCCCCACGCACCGCCGTGGGCTGGTCAACTTTGTCTCGGGGGCAACGAGAGGGTGGGGAACACCAGCACGCGCAGCAGTACGCAGCACACGCATCACACAGGAGGCCGCCGGTGAGACGAGCGCGCCCAGGGGCGGCGATGCCCCGAGGGACGGCCGAACGCGCCCTGACGAGCGTCGAGGCCGGAGCCGACTTCGACGACGAACCCGAGGACACGGCCCAGGAGAAGCCGGCGCCCGAGCGGGAGCTGTCCAAGCTCTGGCACATCACCCTCAGCGTCAGCGGAGCCGCGGCCCCGCTGAAGGAGGTGCGCCGGGCCCTGGAACAACTGGCCCACGACCACCCCTTTCTGCTGACCAGCCGCTATGCCGACGACCACGCGGAGATCCGCTACTGGGAGGAGGCCCGCGACCTGCACGACGCGGCGGCGGTCGCCCTGCGGCTGTGGGGCGAGCACCGGCAGAGCGCCAAGCTGCCGCCGTGGGAGATCGTCGGGCTCGAGGTCATCGACCGGGAGACCTACCACCAGCGGATCGCCGAGGGCTACGGCCCGCCGCCGGCCGCCCCCGTGGGGGTCCACCCGTACTGACGTCCGGCCGACGTCAGGCCGGGGCCGCCGGTGGGCGGGACGCCGTCTCGCCCTGCGGGACGACGCCCGAAGCCGTGAGAGATGTCCGCAGCGGTGCCAGTACCCTGCGGGCATGACCTCGCTCACGCCCTTCGACAACATGACCCCGGTCGCCCAGGCGGCCTACCGGGCCCGCGCCGCGGCCGCCGAAATCGCGCCACTCCCGCGCGCGACGAAGGACGACGCCCTGCTCGCCGTCGCGGACGCCCTGGAGGTCCGCACCGCCGAGATCGTCGAGGCCAACGCCGAGGACATCGCCCGCGCCCGCGCGGCGGGCACCAGCGAGTCCGTCATCGACCGGCTCACCCTCACCCCCGAGCGGGTCCGCGCCATCGCCGCCGACGTCCGGCACGTCGCCGCGCTGCCCGACCCGGTCGGCGAGGTGGTCCGCGGCTCCACCCTGCCCAACGGCATCGACCTGCGCCAGGTCCGCGTCCCGCTCGGTGTCGTCGGCATCATCTACGAGGCCCGCCCCAACGTCACCGTCGACGCCGCCGCGCTCTGCCTCAAGTCCGGCAACGCCGTCCTGCTGCGCGGTTCCTCCTCCGCCTACGCCTCCAACAGCGCCCTGGTGAAGGTCGTCCGCGACGCCGTCGGCGGCGCCGGACTGCCCGCCGACGCCGTCCAGCTCGTCCCCGGCGAGTCCCGCGACTCCGTCCGCGAACTGATGCGCGCCCGCGGCCTCGTCGACGTCCTCATCCCGCGCGGCGGCGCCTCCCTGATCCGCACCGTCGTCGAGGAGTCCACCGTCCCGGTCATCGAGACCGGCACCGGCAACTGCCACGTGTACGTCGACGCCCAGGCCGACCTCGACATGGCCGTGGACATCCTCATCAACTCCAAGGCCCAGCGGGTCAGCGTCTGCAACTCCGCCGAGACCCTCCTGGTCCACCAGGACATCGCCGCCGCCTTCCTGCCCCGCGCCCTCGCCGCCCTCGCCGACGCCGGGGTCACCGTCCACGCCGACGAGCGGGTCCTCGCCCACGCCGAGGGCGGCAAGGCCACGGTCGTCCCGGCCACCCCCGAGGACTGGGAGACCGAGTACCTCTCCTACGACATCGCCGCCGCCGTCGTCGACTCCCTCGACGCCGCCGTCGAGCACATCCGGCTCTGGTCCTCCGGCCACACCGAGGCCATCGTCACCACCTCCCAGGCCGCCGCCCGCCGCTTCACCCAGCTGGTCGACTCCACCACCGTCGCCGTCAACGCCTCCACCCGCTTCACGGACGGCGGACAGTTCGGCTTCGGCGCCGAGATCGGCATCTCCACGCAGAAGCTCCACGCCCGCGGCCCCATGGGCCTTCCGGAACTCACCTCCACCAAATACATCGTGACCGGCGACGGTCACATCCGGTAACCGACGGCCACCCGGACGGACGCCGTTCCCGGGCAGGGACAGTTCGCGCTCTCCCTGCCCAAAACCCCCTCCCGGGTCTACTCTGAGTCCGTGCCGGACGACGTGGGGGGCACGCCGTTCCCGGACGGCGCAGACCCTGAGGACTCTGTCGACCGCGGCGGCGCCGAAGAGGAATTCGCCACCGTGGTGTTCGACGAGGACTTCGTCAGGGCCGCCGTCCACCACGAGCCCACCGCCGTCGAACGCCTCCTCGCCGCCGCCCAGGCCCGCGCCGAGGCCGAGGCCGCCAGGGCCCGCGCCGTCGCCGGCCTCGCCGACGACGAGCGCTACGAGGACGACTACGGCCTCGGCCGCCGCTCCGGCGGATACGACCCGGAGACCGCCGACGACGACCTCGGCCCCTACGGCCCGCACGGCGGCGCCCTGCGCCCCTACCGCAACAGCGCCCGCTGGCACCGCCCGGTCGCCTGGGTGCTCGCCCTGGTGATGGGCGTCGGCATGGTCGCCCTCGCCTTCAGCGCCGTCTACCGGGGCGCCTCCGCCAACCGCCAGGACCGCATGCCGCCGCCCGCCACCACCGGCGTCGACAAGCCCCGCGCCGTCCCCTCGGTGGCCTCCGCCCCCTCCGCACCTCCCGTCCCCACCGCACCCGGCGCCCCCTGACCCACCCGCCCGGAGCACCCCGGCACCCGATCGGCGCACCCCCCGCGAGATCTCTCCGCAGGCCCTCCCACCTGCCCGCCCGCGCCCCGTCGGAAATCTTCCGAAGTTGTCGTGTACCTGGGCGTTTACCGAAGCTTCCGCAGACCTACCCTGAAGGTATGGCAGGGCGTGGCGACCCGCCTGAGGGGCCACCCGAGGGACTCCCCGGCGGTGAGGACGAGTACCGAGCCGTCGTCTTCGACGAGGCGTTCGTCCGTGCTGCCCGGCTCCAGGAGTTCTCCGCCGAGGAACGCATGGGAGAGCACTCCCAGGCGGTCCGCTCCCGCTCCTCCTTCGAGGGCCGCGGCGGCTCCCGGCAGGCCCTGCTGCTCGTCCTGCTGATCCTGCTGGCCTTCGGCACCGCGGTCTACCTCGGCGTCCGCAACCCCTACCAGACCCCCGCCGACGTCCGGGCCGAGCCGCTGCGCACCACCCTGGTCCCGCTCGCGCCCCAGGGCCAGGTCGCCGGGGGCACCCCCGCCGCCCTCTTCGCCCACAGCCCCGCCGCCGAGTACCGCACCGGCGCCGCCGGGATCAACCTCCCCATGACCGCCCGCACCACCCACTTCTCCGAGAGCCAGGTGGTCGCCGCCCTCGGCATCGCCAAGGACTACCTGGTCGCCTCCTCCCTCGACCCCGACGTCCTCGCCGGACGCTCCACCCGGCCGCCCCGGCTGCTGCTCGACCCCGACCAGCTGGAGCAGTACGACCGCAGTGTGGAGTCCCCGCAGGACGACGGCCGGCACGCCCTCGCGGGCTGGCTGGTCCGCTTCGACGGCCGGCGGGCCGTCCTGGCCGACCCCGGCGTCCGGGTCCAGGGCACCCTGCGCTTCGCCGAGGTCGACGCCGACCAGATCGACGTCACCTCGGACCACACCTTCACCTACGCGGTCCGGCCCGCGACCTCGGGCGGCGGCCCCGCCCCGCGCGCCTCGCTGTTCACCGTCCACCGCGAGCTGCACTTCCGCTTCGACCGCGAGGACCTGCGGATGCACCGCGCCGAACTGCTCACCAGCACCGCCCAGGCCGGACCCCAGTCCTGCGACGCCGACACCAGCGGCTCGCTGCGCCCGCTGCTGGCGGGCGAGCGCGCCGCCGACCCGCGCCACCAGCCGGGCACCGACCCGTACGCCACCGGCCGGCCGGCCGCCGCGCTCTGCGGAGCACTCGCCCCGAGCGCTCAGCCCTCGCTCTGACCCGTGCCGCCGCCCTGCCCCTGGGCACCGTCCTGGGCCTGGCCGCCGTCCTTGCCCTTCGCGCCGTCCTGCCCCTTCGCGCGGTCCCGGCCGAACAGCTTCCCGCCCAGGTCGCCCGCGAGGTCCCCGGCGCCGCCGGCTATGTCGCTGACCAGCTTCATCAACGGATCCTTGCTGGTGCGCACCGTCTCCGCGTAATGCCGACCCGACTCGCGGAAGGAGTCGGTCACCGAGGTGTCCTTGTCCTCCGTCCGGCGCGGGTAGTGGCCGTCCATGATCCGCTGGTAGTCGCGGGTCTCGGACCACTTCTTCAGCTCGGCCGCCCGCACCGTGGTGAACGGGTGCGAACGGGGCAGCACATTGAGGATCTTCAGGACGGAGTCCCGCAGGTCGCCGCCCTTCTCGTATTCGTCGGCCTGGGCGAGGAACGCGTCCACGTTCATCTCGTGCAGGTGGTTGCCGCCCGCGATCTTCATCAGACCGCGCATCGACGCCTGCAGGTCCTGGCCGACCAGCAGCCCGGCCCGGTCGGCGGACAGCTCCGACTTCCGGAACCACTCGCGCAGCGCCGTCACGATCGCCATGATCGCCACATTGCCCAGCGGGATCCACGCGACCTTCAGGGCGAGACCGGTGAGGAACAGCAGGACCGTCCGGTACACCGAGTGGCCCGACAGGGCGTGCCCCACCTCGTGCCCGACGACCGCCCGCATCTCCTCCTCGTCGAGGAGCTCCACCAGACCGGTGGTGACCACGATGATCGGCTCGTCGAGGCCGATGCACATCGCGTTGGGCACCGGGTCCTGCGTGACGTACATCGGCGGGACCTTCTCCAGGTCCAGGATGTAACAGGCGTCCCGCAGCATGTCGTTGAGGTGGGAGAACTGTGCGTCGCTCACCCGCACGGAGTCGGAGAGGAACAGCAGCCGCAGGCTCCGCTCGGGCAGCAGCCCGCTCAGCGCCTTGAAAACGGTGTCGAAGCCGCTCAGCTTCCGCAGCGCGACCAGCGCGGAGCGGTCGGCCGGGTGTTCATAGGCCCGCGAGGAGATCTCGGGGAAACGCTTGCGCTGCCTGCCCGGCAGATTCTCCTGGTGGTGATCGGACATGGATGCCCCCTGTTCGTACGAGTCGCTGCTCGTCCCCCTGACACGACCCAGCCTAGGCGAGGGGACTACCGTGTGCCGGAGCCTGTGGATAACTCGGGCGCTGTGGACAACCGAGGAGCACGACCGCCATGCCGGACATCGCGACCACCGCCGTCACCCCTCTGCTCGCCGCCGCCGCACAGCAGGGCCCCGGTGACACGCTCCGGATCGTGCTGCTCGGTTCGATGGTCGGTGCCGTGCTGCTCGCCTGGTTCCTGCTGCGCGGCTACCGCAAGGACAGGGACACCGAGCCGGGCGGGCCCGGCGAGGGGGCCGGCACCGGCCGGGCGGAAAACGGCCCCGGTGACGCCAACGCCTGAGTCGGCGTGATCGTGCCGCGACCCGCCGCATACGATGTGCGCGAAGTCTCCGCTCCCATCCCCGATCGAAGGTCCTGTCGAAGATGAGCCTCCACGCCACCGCCGTCAACCTGGTCACGCTCGCCGAGGGTGCCGAGCACGGCGGCAACCACGAGTCCCTCAGCCCGTACATCACGGGTGGCGGCGCCTTCATCGCGCTTCTGCTCCTGCTGTGGGTCACCACCCGCTTCAACCGCGACCGCTGAGCCGCGCCGCCGCTGAGCCGGCCGAGGCCGCCGGACCGGTGCCCGTCGCCGTGCCAGTAGGCTCTGCACGCATGGGAGAGCAGGAAGTGCCTACTGGCGCCCGCGCCAAGCGCCGGCTCGGCGTGATGGGCGGAACGTTTGATCCGATCCACCACGGACACCTGGTGGCCGCCTCCGAGGTGGCCGCCCTGTTCCACCTGGACGAGGTGGTGTTCGTGCCGACCGGACAGCCGTGGCAGAAGAGCGACAAGGCCGTCACACCGGCCGAGGACCGCTACCTGATGACGGTCATCGCCACCGCGTCCAACCCGCAGTTCTCCGTCAGCCGCATCGACATCGACCGGGGCGGCCCGACGTACACCATCGACACCCTGCGGGACCTGCGCTCCCTCAACAGCGACTCGGACCTCTTCTTCATCACCGGGGCCGACGCGCTGTCGCAGATCCTCACCTGGCGCGACGCCGAGGAACTCTTCGGGCTCGCCCACTTCATCGGAGTGACCCGCCCGGGTCACGACCTCACCGACGACGGACTGCCCAAGGGCGGGGTGTCGCTGGTCGAGGTGCCCGCGCTCGCCATCTCCTCCACGGACTGCCGGGCGAGGGTCGCACAGGGCGACCCGGTCTGGTATCTGGTCCCGGACGGTGTGGTGCGCTACATCGACAAGCGCCAGTTGTACCGCGGCGAGTGAGCCTCGGGGAGGGGCACCGGTGAACGATCAGCAGCACCCGTACGACCCGTACTATCCGCAGCCGCAGATCATCGGCTACGACGCGTACGGGCAGCCGGTGTACCAGCAGCAGGTCCCGCAGCAGCACTACGACCCGTACGGCCAGCCCGTCCAGCAGCAACAGCCGCAGCAGCAACAGCAGCCCCAGCAGCAGGACTACGGCTACGACCCGTACGCGCAGCAGCAGGCTCCTCAGCAGCAGGCCCCGCAGGCCCCGCAGTACCCCCAGCAGGACCAGTACCCCCAGGGGACCTCGTACCAGCAGCAGCCGTACGACCCGTACGCCCAGCAGCCCGCGTACGACTATCAGCAGCAGCAGTACGACACGGGTGCCCAGTGGGCCGTCCGCACCGAACCCGCGCCCGCCCCCGCGCAGGCTCCGACGCGGGCCCCGGCCGCCCCGCAGGACCCGGCGCCCCAGGCCGCCGCCGTGCCGGGCGCCGTGCCGGGACAGCGGCCCGCGCCCGACGGCGACGCGCGGGACTACCGCACCGAGCAGTTCTCGTTCATCGAGGAGCCCGACGAGGACTCCGAGGACGTCATCGACTGGCTCAAGTTCACCGAGAGCCGCTCCGAGCGGCGCGAGGAGGCCCGCAGGCGCGGCCGCAACCGCGTCGTCGCCCTCGTCGTGGTCCTGGTGCTCGCCGTCGTCGGTGGCGTCGGCTACCTCTGGTCCGCGGGCAAGCTCCCCGGCCTCGGTGACGACGGGCCCGCGGCGAACACCGCCACCGGACCGCAGCAGCGCGACACCATCGTGGTGCACCTGCACAACACCAAGGGCGGCGGCACCTCCACCGCCCTCCTGGTCGACAACACCACCACCAAGCAGGGCACCACCGTGCTGCTGCCGAACGCGCTCGCCGTCGCCGACGACGAGGGCGCCACCACCACCCTCGCCAAGTCCGTCGACGACGACGGCTCCAGCGGCACCCGTGAGGCCCTGGGCAACCTCCTCGGCACGAAGATCGCCGGTACCTGGCGGCTCGACACCCCGTACCTGGAGAACCTCGTCGAGCTCGTCGGCAACGTCGACATCACCACCGACACCGACGTGCCCGGCGCCAAGGCCGGTGACGAACCGCTGGTCAAGAAGGGCGAGAACCAGACCCTCAACGGCCGCGCCGCCGTCGCCTACGCCACCTACCGGGCCTCCGGCGAGGCCGAGGCCAAGCAGCTCCAGCGCTTCGGCCAGGTCATGTACGGAGTGCTGCGGAAGATCTCCGACGATCCCAAGGCCGCCACCGTCACCATCGAGACGCTGGCCCAGATCCTCGACCCCTCGCTGCCCGAGAAGGACCTCGGCGCCTCGCTCGCCAAGCTCGCCGAGCACGCCAAGATCGGCGACTACAAGACCGCGGTGCTGCCCGTCGAGCCCGACGGCTCGCTCAGCGACGCCACCGGCGACAGCGTCGTCAAGGACATCCTCGGCGGCAAGGTCAGCGCCCCGGAGAAGGACGCCGCCACCCGGGTGGCGGTACGCGACGCCACCGGCAAGGACGCCACCGAGGCCGCCCGCGTCGTGCTGATCAACGGCGGATACGCCGCGGTCGGCGGCACCAAGGCGGCCCCCCAGGAGAAGTCGCAGGTGCTCTACGCCGACGACGCCCAGAAGGCCGCCGCGGCGGAGGTCGCCAAGACGCTCGGCCTGCCGGCCGGATCCGTCACCAAGGGCAAGCCCGCCGGAAACGCCGAGGTCACCGTGGTCCTGGGCGCCGACTACAAGATCCCCGGAGGCAAGCGCTGAGGGAGCGGGCGACGACCCTCCGATAATCGTTTTAGGGGCCGTCGGCGGTACGTGAGACCCTTGAGGTGACTCAGACCGCCGACGAAAGCCTGCTAGTGACCGCCACGGACCGCTCCATCGAGCTCGTCAACCTCGCCGCCCAGGCGGCGGCCGACCGCCTCGCGCACGACATCATCGCGTACGACGTCAGCGACGTGCTGTCGATCACCGACGCCTTCCTGCTCGCCTCCGCGCCCAACGACCGCCAGGTCAAGTCGATCGTCGACGAGATCGAGGAGCGGCTGCAGAAGGAGCTCGGCGCCAAGCCGGTGCGCCGTGAGGGCGACCGCGACGCCCGCTGGATCCTGCTCGACTACGTCGACATCGTGATCCACGTCCAGCACAGCGAGGAGCGCGTCTTCTACGCGCTGGAGCGCCTGTGGAAGGACTGCCCCGAGATCCCGCTGCCCGAGGAGGCCCTCGAGACCCGCGGCAAGGCGGCGGAGCACGCCCGGCTGACGGGCGCCGACGGAGCGGACGGTGAGCTGAGCTGACCAGCGGCAAGGGCGGTTCAGGCCGCCGCATCGTGCTGTGGCGCCACGGTCAGACGTCCTGGAACCTGGAGCGCCGCTTCCAGGGCTCCACGGACATCGAGCTGACCGAGACCGGCGTCGCCCAGGCGCGCCGGGCCGCCCGGCTGCTCGCGGCGCTCCAGCCGGACGCGATCATCGCCTCCGATCTGAAGCGGGCGGCGGCCACGGCCGCCGAGCTCTCCGCGCTGACCGGCCTCACCGTCGCCCATGACGCCGCCCTGCGCGAGACGTACGCGGGCGACTGGCAGGGGCTGACGCACGAGGAGATCACCTCGCGGTACGGCGAGCAGTACGCGGCGTGGAAGCGCGGCGAGCCGGTGCGGCGCGGTGGCGGCGAGCTGGAGACCGAGGTGGCCGACCGGGCCGCTCCGGTCGTCCTCGAGGGCGCCGAGAAGCTCCCCGAGAACGGCACGCTGGTCGTCGTCAGTCACGGCGGCACCATCCGCACCACCATCGGGCGGCTGCTCGAGCTGGAGGCGCGGCACTGGGAGAGCCTGGGCGGCCTGTCGAACTGCTGCTGGTCGGTCCTCGGCGAGGGCGCCCGCGGCTGGCGGCTGCTCGAGCACAACGCCGGGACGCTGCCCGAGCCCGTCCTCGGCGACGACGACTAGGACCCCGGCCAGGGCACCGGCCGGGGCCCCGGCCAGGGCAACGTCACGGGTGCCGGCCGGAGCGACCGGATTTCACTTTCCGGCAGGTCACAGGCTAAAGTTCTTCTTGTTCGCAGCGCACGGCGCGGAGAACGCGAGGGGCTATAGCTCAGTTGGTAGAGCGCCTGCATGGCATGCAGGAGGTCAGGAGTTCAATTCTCCTTAGCTCCACAGTCACCGAATCCCGTCCCCAACAGGGGGCGGGATTCGTCGTTCCGTCACTTCCCGGCTCGCCGAAGCCCGCTGACCCCCTTGCGGGGCCATGGCAGAATCGGACCGCCGGAGGGGAAGAGGGTCCGGGCGGGAGGGAGCGCGCATGGCCGTGGACGGTGCCGAGGCGATCGATGCCGTCGCCGTCGCGAGTCCAGCTCCTGGAACCGCGTCCACGTCCCGCGCTCACACCTGGAGCTGAGTGATGGGTGCACACAGGCGGAAGTGCGACTGGTGCGGCAGCGGTACGCCCATCGTCCGGGACATGGACCCGGTCAACTCCTCGTTCCAGTACTGGTGCGAGGAGTGCGCGCGGGCGCTGATCATAAAAGGCGACCCCATCGAGACGTACCGCGAGCTCGAAGGGGAGCCGATCTACGGCCGGCTCCTCGACGAACACTGCACCCTGAAGCGGTTCTACTCCTTCGCGACGGCCTGAGGCCGCCGCTCGCCCGTGGCCGGCCGGGGCAGTTCCGGCCCGCCGGTCACGCCCGTCACGCCGGTCGCGCCCGTTCCGTCGGCCTTCCGGGCCCGGAGCAGCGTCCACGCGTACCCGGCGAACACCGCGGTCGCCGTCAGCGGGTAGACCGCCGACAGCAGCATCTGCCCGGCGTTCTGGTCGAGTTCGGGGCGGCCCGGGTCGTGCGGCACCCACCACAGCGCGAACGAGGCGAAGGCCAGCGCCACGGCCCCGGTCACCAGCCACGCGCGCGTGGCGCGGTCGTACAGCAGGATCAGCAGCGGCACGCACCACACCCAGTGGTGCGACCAGGAGATCGGGCTGACCATCAGGGCCGTGAACGCGGTGACGAGCACCGCCACCGCCCTGTCGCCGCGCACCGCGGCCCGGACCGCGAGGGCCATCGCCGCGCCGCCCAGCAGCACGGCCGCGGCCAGCCACCAGATCCCCGGCGCGTCCGTGTGCAGCAGACGTGCCACCACGCCGCTGATCGACTGGTTGGCCGTCTCCTCGGCGTGACCGACCCGGCCGGTCTCGAACAGCGTCCTGGTCCAGAACGTCTTCGAGGCGTCGGGCAGCGCCAGCACCATCGCCAGGGTGGTCACCAGGAACACCCCGGTCGCCGTCAGGCCGGTGCGGAGCCAGGGGTTGAGCGCGCGCACGCCGAGCGCCCGGTCCCGGCGCCAGATCAGCAGTCCGGCCGCGAACAGCAGCACCACGAAGAGGCCGGGGGTGAGCTTCACCGCGGTGGCGAGCCCGATGCCGAGGCCGGCCCACCGGCTGCCCTCGCGCCGGGTCAGGTCCCACAGCACGGCCACCGCGATCAGCAGATTGATCTGGCCGTACCGCAGGGTCGTCCACACCGGCTCGCACCAGACGGCGATCGCCGCGATCCACAGTGTGGAACGCCACAGATCGACGCGGGCCGCCGGGCGGGCCAGGGCCGGCCGGATCAGCTGCAGCGACAGCTGCACCATGGCCACCACGAGCAGCAGATTCCCCGCGGTGGTCAGGGTGCGCATCAGCGGCACGCCGACCACCGTCAGCGGCAGGAACAGCACGGCGGCGAACGGCGGATAGGTCATCGCGAGGTTCGCCGAGGTGGCCCGCATCGCGTACAGGTCGTCCCCGGCCCGCAGGGTCTCGGCCTCGGCCCGGTAGACCATCACGTCGAGCATGTTCACGTGGGCGAGCCGCTGGGCCACCCAGAACGCCGTGAAGGAGAGCAGGCAGACGGCCGCGGCGGCGGCCAGGGGCCTCAGCCGGGTGCGGTGGGACGGGAGCGGGGATACGGACACAAAGGGCGACCCTACCCGCAGCCTCGGACAGTCCCGCCGAAACGGATTTGGAGATCTGCCCGGCCGCCGGTTAATGTTCTCTTCGTCGTCGCGCCGGAGACCGGGGCGGAGACAGCGGAACAAGGGGCTATAGCTCAGTTGGTAGAGCGCCTGCATGGCATGCAGGAGGTCAGGAGTTCAATTCTCCTTAGCTCCACAGAATGGTGGCGGGCCGTCCGGACCGGATGGCCCGCGTCATTTCTGCGGTAGCCTGAATCCGCACGAGGGGCTATAGCTCAGTTGGTAGAGCGCCTGCATGGCATGCAGGAGGTCAGGAGTTCAATTCTCCTTAGCTCCACAGAAGCTTCACCGAAAGAAGCGGGTCATCCGGATCGGATGGCCCGCTTCTTCGCGTACCGCCCCCTGGAACACCGATGCGGCCCGCGCGGGCCCTGCGGTACCCTGACGCCATGCGTGCCGTACGCCTTCTGCTTAGCCGGCCGCGCTGATCAGTCCCGACGGATGAAAGATCCGGTCGGCATCGGCGCGGCGTCCCCTCCTGTGCGAGGGGATTTTTCGTTTCGTGACAGTGCTGGCAGTGGGCAGAGACGATCGATGGAGCTTCAAGGATCATGACCGAGATCAACACGGCTGCCGAGACGGCGGCCCCGCATCGCTACACGGCGACCCTGGCCGCCGACATCGAGGCACGCTGGCAGGACGCCTGGGACGCCGAGGGGACCTACGAGGCCCCGAACCCCAGCGGCGACCTGGCCGGGGACGCGGCCGTCGCGGCCCGCCCCAAGAAGTTCATCATGGACATGTTCCCGTACCCGTCCGGTGCGGGCCTGCACGTCGGCCACCCCCTGGGCTACATCGCCACCGACGTTTTCGCCCGCCACGCGCGCATGACGGGCCACAACGTCCTGCACACCCTGGGCTTCGACGCCTTCGGCCTGCCGGCCGAGCAGTACGCCGTGCAGACCGGCACGCACCCGCGCGTGTCCACCGAGGCCAACATGGAGAACATGAAGGTCCAGCTGCGCCGGCTGGGCCTGGGCCACGACAAGCGCCGGTCGTTCGCCACGATCGACCCGGAGTACTACAAGTGGACGCAGTGGATCTTCCTGCAGATCTTCAACTCCTGGTACGACCCGGAGGCCGACCGGGCACGCCCGATCGCCGAGCTGGTCGAGCGCTTCGAGAACGGCACCCGTGAGGTCCCCGGCGGCCGCGCCTGGAGCGAGCTGAGCGCCGTCGAGCGCGCCGACGTCCTGGGCGAGTACCGCCTGGCGTACGCCTCCGACGCCCCCGTCAACTGGTGCCCCGGCCTGGGCACCGTGCTGGCCAACGAGGAGGTCACCGCCGACGGACGCTCCGAGCGCGGCAACTTCCCCGTCTTCAAGGCCAAGCTGCGCCAGTGGAACATGCGCATCACCGCCTACGCGGACCGCCTGCTGGACGACCTGGACGGCCTGGACTGGCCCGAGGCGATCAAGCTGCAGCAGCGCAACTGGATCGGCCGCTCCGAGGGCGCCCGCGTCGACTTCCAGGTCGGCGACTCCGGTGCCATCACCGTCTTCACCACCCGCCAGGACACCCTGTTCGGCGCCACCTACATGGTCCTGGCCCCCGAGCACGAGCTGGTCGAGAAGATCGTCCCGGCCGCCTGGCCCGAGGGCACCCACGACGTGTGGACCGGCGGCCACGCCACCCCCGCCGAGGCCGTCGACGCCTACCGCAAGCAGGCCGCCGCCAAGTCCGACGTCGAGCGCCAGGCCGAGGCCAAGGACAAGACCGGCGTCTTCACCGGCGCGTACGCGACCAACCCGGTCAGCGGCGAGCGGGTCCCGGTCTTCATCGCCGACTACGTCCTGATGGGCTACGGCACCGGCGCCATCATGGCCGTCCCGGCGCACGACACCCGCGACTTCGCCTTCGCGCGCGCCTTCGAGCTGCCGATGCGCTGCGTCGTCGAGCCGAACGACGGCCGCGGCACCGACCCGGCCGAGTGGGACGACGCCTTCGCCTCCTACGAGGCCAAGCTGGTCAACTCCGCCAACGACGAGATCGCCGTCTCCCTGGACGGCCTGGGCGTCGTCGAGGCCAAGGCGAAGATCACCGCCTGGCTGGCCGACCGCGGCATCGGCGAGGGCACCGTCAACTTCCGGCTGCGCGACTGGCTGTTCAGCCGCCAGCGCTACTGGGGCGAGCCCTTCCCGATCGTCTACGACGAGGACGGCGTCGCGCACCCGCTGCCCGAGTCGATGCTGCCCCTGGAGCTGCCGGAGGTCGAGGACTACTCGCCGCGCACCTTCGACCCGGACGACGCGGACACCCAGCCGGAGACCCCGCTGTCCCGCAACGAGGACTGGGTCAACGTCACCCTGGACCTGGGCGACGGCCCCCGCGCGTACCGCCGCGAGACCAACACCATGCCCAACTGGGCCGGTTCCTGCTGGTACGAGCTGCGCTACCTGGACCCGCACAACGACCAGAAGCTGGTCGACCCGGCCATCGAGCAGTACTGGATGGGCCCGCGCGAGGGCATGCCCACCGGCGGTGTCGACCTGTACGTCGGCGGCGCCGAGCACGCCGTGCTGCACCTGCTGTACGCCCGCTTCTGGTCGAAGGTCCTGTTCGACCTGGGCCACGTGTCCTCGGCCGAGCCGTTCCACAAGCTGTACAACCAGGGCATGATCCAGGCGTTCGTCTACCGCGACGCCCGGGGCATCGCCGTCCCGGCCACCGAGGTCGAGGAGCGCGACGGCGCCTACTTCCACCAGGGCGAGCAGGTCAGCCGCGTCCTGGGCAAGATGGGCAAGTCCCTGAAGAACGCCGTCACCCCGGACGAGATCTGCACCGAGTACGGCGCCGACACGCTGCGCCTGTACGAGATGGCGATGGGCCCGCTGGACGTCTCGCGCCCGTGGGACACCCGAGCCGTCGTCGGCCAGTACCGGCTGCTGCAGCGCCTGTGGCGCAACATCGTCGACGAGGCCACCGGCGAGGTCACCGTCGTCGACGAGCCGGCCGACGACGACACCCTGCGGGCCCTGCACAAGGCCATCGACGGGGTCGGCCAGGACATGGCCGCGATGCGTTTCAACACCGCCATCGCGAAGATCACCGAGCTGAACAACCACCTGACCAAGACCGGTGGAGCGGTGTCCCGGCCGGTCGCCGAGCAGCTGGTGCTGCTGGTCGCCCCGCTGGCCCCGCACATCGCCGAGGAGCTGTGGCGCCGCCTGGGCCACCCCGGATCGGTCGTCCACCAGGACTTCCCGGTCGCCGACCCGGCCTACGTGGTGGACGAGACCGTGACCTGCGTCGTGCAGATCAAGGGCAAGGTCAAGGCCCGCCTGGAGGTCGCCCCGTCGATCACCGACGCCGAGCTGGAGACGCTGGCCCTGGCCGACCCGGCCGTGGTGGCGGCGCTGGGCGGCGCGGAGATCCGCAAGGTGATCGTCCGCGCGCCGAAGCTGGTCAACATCGTCGCGGGCTGACGGACCACCGCTCAAAGGGCCGTCCCCTAGGGGGCGGCTCGGGGCAGGTTGGGGGTTCCGATGGAACCACCGGCCTGCCCCTTCCGTTTACCGTGGGAGAACCACAACCGAGGCCGGAGGGCGAGGCACATGGAAGCCGCGATCACGATCATGGCGCTGCTGTTCGTCGCCTTCGTCGCACTCGGGGTCTACGTCACCGTGAAGGTCGCCAAGGCGGCCAAGCGCGGCGTCGACCGCACCATCGACCAGGCCCGCCGCACGGTCGAGGACACCACCCTGCGGGCCAAGAGCTTCGGCCCCGGCGGAATCACCGCCGAGCTGGCCCAGCTGCGGCTTTCGCTGCGCACCTCGATGCGCGCCACCCAGGACGCCCTGCAGGCCGCCGTCGCCGAGGACGCCTCCCTCCAGGAGTCCCTGGAGCTCTTCCGGCGCCTCAGCGCCCACGGGCACGAGCTCGACGACGACCTCAAGCGCCTGGAGCGCGAGCCCGACAAGGCCCATGTCGCCGCCCAGCTGCCCGAGCTGCGCCGCCGCGTCGGCCAGGTCACCGAGTCCGCCGACGCGCTGCGCTTCGCCGCCCGCGACCGGGCCCGCAAGTTCGCCGAGGACGACCTGTCCGCGCTCAGCGCCCAGATCGACGTCGAGGCGGGCGCCCTGCGCCACTGGACCGAGACGGACACCACGGCCGGCGCCGCCGGCGCCACTGGTGCCGCGAGCCCGGGGCAGGGGTGGCCCGCGGCCGGAGCTCCCGCACCGGGCGCGGAGCGGGCGCCGGCGTACGGGCAGGGCCGGCCGCAGGCGATCAACGCTCCGGATCCGCGCGCCACGTCCTACCCGTGGGAGAAGTCGGCCCGCCCGGAGACCACCACCTGAGCCCGCACCGGAGCGGTTCCGGTACGGCCCGCCGCCCCCGGCGGGCGGCGCCGGAAGCGCTGGTGGGGGCCCGGGCTGCCGCGCGGGGGGCCTGACGGGTAACCTCCCGCTCATGTCCCGGCATGTCGCGATCGTCACCGATTCCACGGCCTACCTGCCACCCCAGACGATGGAGCGGCACGCCATCACCGCCGTTCCGCTCACGGTCGTCATCGGCGACCAGGCACTTGAGGAAGGGACCGAGATCTCGGCCCGCTCCCTCGCGGAGGCCCTGCAAAGACGCCGCTCGGTGACCACCTCCCGGCCCGCGCCCGAGGTCTTCGCCGAGACCTACCGCGCGTTGGCCGACGCGGGCGCGGACGGCATCGTCTCGCTCCATCTGTCCGGCGAGTTCTCCGGCACCTACGACGCGGCCGTGCTCGCCGCCAAGGGCGCCCCGGTGCCGGTACGTGTCGTCGACACCCGCATGGTCGGGATGGCCCTCGGCTTCTGCGCCCTCGCGGCGGCGGAGGTCGTCGAGGCGGGCGGCTCGCTCGACGAGGCCGTCGCAGCCGCCGAGAAACGGGCCGCGAGCACCTCCGCCTTCTTCTACGTCGACACCCTCGACTATCTGCGCCGCGGCGGGCGGATCGGCGCCGCCCAGGCACTCCTCGGCTCGGCGCTCGCGGTGAAGCCGCTGCTCGAACTCGACGGCGGGCGGATCGAGCTGCGCGAGAAGGTGCGCACCGCGTCCAAGGCGATCGCACGGCTCGAGGAGATCGCCGTCGAACGCGCCGGGGCCGGGCCCGTCGACGTCGCGGTCCACCACCTCGCCGCACCCGAGCGGGCCGCCGTGCTCGCCGAGCGGCTGCGTGACCGGCTGCCGGGCGTCGAGGACCTCCAGGTCACCGAGGTCGGCGCGGTCATCGGGGCGCACACGGGACCGGGGCTGCTCGCGGTGGTGGTCTCGCCGCGCTGAGGTGGCGGGAGGGGCGGCGGCTTCCCTCGTGTGAGTGACGGAGTTTTCCCCAACGGGGCGGTTGTCCACAGAAGTCCGAGGGCTCCGGCCGGGCGGTCCGCGAGCGCCCTACCGTCGGATCATGACTCTTCGCACTCATGTCACAACACGTCGTAGTGGTGCTGGTGCCGGTCCGGGTGCCCGCAGCGGTCCGGGGCGTCCGCCCGGTTCGGACGGGCGGAGCCGGTCGGGGGCCCGGGGTGCCCGGATCCGTCGGCGGGCCGGTGGCCCGGCCCCTGCCTCGGCGGTACGGCGCCGGGGCGAGGCACTGTTCCCGCCTCGGGCGCCCGAGCCCGAGCCCGGGCCTGTGCTCGGGCCTGCGGCTGCCCCTCCGCTCTTGCCCGAGCCCGAGCCGGAGCCGGAACAGGAGATGGAACGGGAGCGGGGGCGGGCCGGGCCCGAACCGCCGTCGGCGCACCGGGAGATGTGGCGGCTCGCGCTGAAGGAGCGGCTGCCGTTGTGGGTGCAGTCACGGTACGGGCTTGAGCGGCGCTCGCTGGCCGCGCTCACCGTGGTCCTGGTGGTCGCCGCCGGTGGTGCCGGGGCCTACTTCTGGGCCGGGCGGCCCGAGCGGATCAGCGCGCCCGAAGTGGTCGCGGCGGCCCGGCCGCTGCCCGGACCCGCTCCGGCGGAGGCGGATGCACGGCCGACGCCGACAGCCGCCGCCGGACCGGCGGGCGCCGTCGTGGTGGTGGACATCGGCGGGAAGGTCCGCAGCCCGGGGGTGTTCACGCTGCCCGCCGGGTCCCGGGTCACCGACGCGTTGCGGGCGGCGGGCGGCGCCCGGCCGGGCGCGGACCTGACCGGGCTCAACCGGGCCCGGGTGCTGCTGGACGGTGAGCAGGTCGTCGTGGGGCTGCCGGCCCCGGTCGGCGCGGCCGGTGCGTTCGGCGGTGCGGGACCGGCCGGTGGCGGACCGCCGGGCCAGGCCGCGCCGTTGAGTCTGAGCACGGCGACGGCCGAGCAGTTGGACGGGCTGCCGGGCGTCGGGCCGGTGCTCGCCCGGCACATCGTGGAACACCGGATCGAGCACGGCGGCTTCCGGTCGGTCGCCGAGCTGCGGGACGTCAACGGGATCGGCGAGCGCCGGTTCGCCGACCTCGAACGGCTGGTGCGGCCATGAGCGGGGACCTCGGCCACACGGACCGGACCGCCGGGCCGCTCGCCCAGAGGGCCGAAGCCCCGGCGGACCTGCGGCTGGTGCCTCCGGCCCTCGCCGCCTGGGGAGGCGCGGCGCTCGCCGTCGGCGCCACCGGATGGTGGACGGGCGTCGGAGTGCTGCTCTGTGTGGCCGGGGCGGCGCTGCTCCTGCTCCCGGCGGCGCGGCGCGGACTGAGCGCGACGGCCTGCGCCGGGGTGCTGCTCTGCGCGGCGGCCGGAGCGGCGTCCGCCGGGTTGCAGACGGCGGACCTGCGCAGGGGCCCGGTGCCCGAACTGGCCCGGGTGGACGGGCGGGTGACGGCGGAGCTGACGCTCACCGGCGATCCCCGGCTCACCGCGCCGAAGGTGCGGGGAAGCTGGGCCGCGCCGATGACCGTGGTCGTACCGGCGGAGGTGTCCCGGCTGGAGCGGCCAGGGGGTCCGGCCGACCGGACGAGAGCGCCGGTGCTGGTCCTGGTGACGGCGGGGGAGGGGCGCGCGGCGTGGCTGCGGCTGCTGCCGTCGACCCGGCTGCGGGTGTCGGGCAGGCTCGCGGTCCCGGCCAGGTCCGGTGATCCCTACGCGGCGGCGCTACGCGCGGACGGGACCGGGCCGCCCCTGGTCATCGGGCCGCCGAGCGGGCTCCAGCGCACGGCGGGGGCGCTGCGGGCCGGGCTGCGGCGGGCCACCGAGGACTTGGCGCCGGACGCCAGGGCCCTGCTGCCGGGCCTTGTGGTCGGGGACACGGCACGGATCGGGCCCGAGCTGGAGGAGGCGTTCGAGGCGACGGATCTGACCCATCTGCTCGCCGTCAGCGGTTCCAACCTCACCCTGGTCCTGTTGTTGCTGATCGGCCGCCCCGGCACCGCGCAGCTGGCCGAGCGGGGCGGGCTCGCGCCGCGCCTCGGGATCCCGCTGCGGGCCACGGCGTTCGCCGGGGGCGGGCTGACGCTCGCGTTCGTGGTGGTGTGCCGGCCCGATCCGAGTGTGCTGCGGGCGGCGGCCTGCGGTCTGGTCACGCTGCTCGCCGTCGCGACCGGGCGGCGCCGGTCGCTGATCCCGGCGCTCGCCGCGGTGGTGCTGCTCCTGGTGCTCTACGACCCCTGGCTGGCGCGGAGTTACGGCTTCACGCTCTCGGTCCTGGCGACCGGGGCGCTGCTGACGGTGGCCCCGGGGTGGAGCGAGCGGCTGCGGCGGCGCGGGGTGCCGGGGCGGCTCGCGGAGGCGTTGGCCGCGACCCTGGCGGCGCAGGCGGTGTGCGCACCCGTGGTGGTCGTCTTCGCGGCCCGGGTGAGCCTGGTGGCGGTGCCCGCCAATCTGCTCGCCGAGCCCGCGGTGGCCCCGGCGACGGTGCTGGGCTTCCTCACCCTGGCGCTCGCCGCCTGGTGGCCGTGGGCGGCGGAGCTGGTGGCCCGGGCGGCCGGGGTGCCCGCCGGGTGGATCGCGCAGGTGGCCCGCACGGGGGCCGAACTGCCCGGGGCGGAGCTGGCCTGGCCGGACGGCTGGTGGGGCGGGCTGCTGCTCGCGCTGCTCACCGGACTCGTGCTGCTCGCCGTGCGGCGGCTGCCCCGGCGGCGGTGGATCGGCGCGGGGTGCGCGGCGCTGCTGCTCCTGGCGGTGGTGCGGCCGCCGCCGCTGGTCCGGCTGGTGACCGGGTGGCCGCCGCCCGGCTGGGTGTTCGCGATGTGCCAGGTCGGCCAGGGGGACGCGACGGTGCTCGCGGCCGGTGGCGACACGGCCGTCGTGGTGGACGCCGGGCCCGATCCGGCGCCGGTCGACCGGTGCCTGCGGGAGCTCGGGGTGCGCCGGATCCCGCTCCTGGTGCTGACCCACTTCCACGCCGACCATGTGGCGGGTCTGCCCGGGGTGCTGCGCGGCCGGGCGGTGGGCGCGATCCAGACGACGGGGCTCGAAGAGCCGCCGGAGCAGGCCGCGTTCGTGCGGCGGACGGCCCGGGCGGCGGGCGTGCCGGTGGTGCGGGCGGTGGTGGGAGAGCGGCGGGGGATCGGTCCGCTGGCGTGGACGGTGCTGTGGCCGGGGCAGGGGCCGGGGCCGGGGCCGGGGTCAGGGCCTGGCGGGGTGCGGGGTGCCTCGGTGGCTGGGCCGAACGACGCGAGCGTGGTCCTGTTCGTGCGGGCGGCGGGCGGGGTCAGCCTGTTGCTGCTCGGGGATCTGGAGCCGCCGGCCCAGCGGGGGCTGGCCCGGAGGTACCCGGTGCTTGGGCCGGTGGATGTGCTGAAGGTCGCGCACCATGGCTCGGCGCACCAGGACCCGGGGCTGATACGGGCGGTGCGGCCGAGGCTGGCGCTGGTGTCGGCGGGCCGGGACAACCCGTACGGGCATCCCTCGCCGGTGACGGTCGGGGCGTTGCGGGCCGGTGGGGCGCGGGTGCTGAGCACCGACCGGGACGGCGCGATCGCGGTGAGCGGCGCGGGGGCGGGGCTTGTGGCGCACTGGCGGGGTGTTCCGGAGCCGATGTCGCGGAGCCGACCGGTCCGGAACTCCATCTAAAGAAGTCGTTGTAAAGGAGTCTTTCTAAAGATATGTTTCCATCATGACGGAGCAAGAGCGGCAGCCACGGCACAGTGTCCGGCTCACCGACCCCCGCGCCCTGCGCGCCTACGCCCATCCCACCCGGATGGCCCTCGTCGGCCTGCTGCGCCGGGACGGACCCTTCACCGCCACCAGGGCGGCCGAACTGACCGGCGAGTCCGTCGCCAGCTGCTCGTACCACCTGCGGATACTCGCCAAGTACGGCCTGGTCGAGCAGGCCCCGGGCGGCAAGGGCCGGGAGAAGCCCTGGCAGGCCACCGCCCGGTACACCGAGTGGGCCGACGACAGCGACGACCTGGCGGTGGCGCAGGCCACCGACGCGCTCAACGTGGCCGTCGCCGAGCAGCACATGGTGCGGCTCCGCAAGGCCATGGAGCTCCGCCACACCCTGCCCAAGGAGTGGCGCCAGGCCGAACAGCTCGGCGACACCCTGCTGCACCTGACCGCGGCCGAACTGGCCGAACTCGGCGAGCGGTTCGCGGAGCTGGTGCGCCCCTACGAGGAGCGCGACACCGACCCCGCGCGGCGGCCCGAGGGCACCCTGCCCGTGGCGGTCCTGCGGTTCGCCTTCGTGGACCGCGATCTTCCCGATGACAGAGACGACGGAGGCGAGTGACCGATGGCGCTGTTCACCACCCGCATCACCGCCCGCATACCCGCGCTGATGCGCGAACGGACCTTCCGGCGCTACTGGACCGGACAGACGGTCTCCTTCGTCGGTGACCAGATCTCCCTGATGGCGCTGCCGCTCGCCGCCGTGCTCGTGCTCGGCGCGGACGCCGCCCAGATGGGCTGGCTGAAGACCGCCGAACTGCTGCCCGCGCTGCTGCTCAACCTGCCCTTCGGGGCCTGGGCCGACCGGCAGGCCCGGCGCCGCCGGGCGATGATCGCCGCCGACCTGGGGCGGGCCGTGCTGCTGCTCACCCTCCCGGTCGCCTACCTCCTGGACGCGCTGAGCCTCGGCCAGCTGTACGCGGTGGCGTTCGGGGTCGGCGCGCTCACCGTGCTGTTCGAAGCGTGCAACACCACCCTGTTCGTGGCGCTCGTGCCCACCGAGCGCTATGTGCAGGCGAACTCGCTCGTCAACGGCAGCCGTTCGATGGCCTGGCTGGCCGGACCCGGCATCGGCGGGATCCTGGTGCAGGTGCTGACCGCCCCGTTCGCGTTGCTCGCGGACGCCCTCACCTACCTGGTGTCGGCGGGGTTCCTGGCGAAGATCAAGCCGGTTGAACCCGCCCCCGCGCCGGTCGAGAAGGGGCACTTCGTCGAGGGGCTGCGCTGGGTGCTGCGCGACGCGTCGATGCGGGCGCTGTTCGCGTCCTCCGGAACGGTCCAGTTCTTCAACTACATGTTCCACACCCTCTTCGTGCTCTACGCGACGACCGAACTCGGCCTGAGCGCGGGCGTGCTGGGCGCGGTGCTCGCGGCGGGCGCGGTCGGCGGGCTGATCGGGGCGGCGGTCGGCGGCGCCGTGGTCCGGAGCCTCGGCATCGGCCGCTCCATCATCCTCGGCTTCCTCGGCTTCACTCTCCCGCTGGTCCTGATTCCCGTGGCCGGCGGACCGCTGCCGCTCGTCATCGGCGTGCTGTTCATCGCCGAATTCCTGTCCTGCGTGGGCGTGATGGTGGTCGACATCGCCGCAGGGTCCTTCCAGATGGCACTCATACCCGACGCCGTCCGGGCCCGGGTGATGGGCGCCTACCGCACCCTCAACCACGGCTTCCGCCCGCTCGGCGCGCTCGTCGGAGGGCTGCTCGGCTCGGCCATCGGGCTCCACCCGACCCTCTGGATCGCGACCGGCGGCGCGGTGTTCTCGGTGCTGTGGCTGCTGCCCTCCCCGCTGGCGAAGCTCCGCGAGCTGCCCGGACAGACGCCCGCCGCCGCCCCGGTCGAGAGCCTCACCTGACCGGGCGTTCAGCAGGGCGCCAAAACGGACCTCCGGTAACACTCACCCCGTTTGCCTCGAACATCGCAAGGATGATCGAATGCCTCTTCGTTGAAACAGGAACGGCAGCGGTCGGGGTCCGGGGGTACGGGAAGTGTTCGGTCTGTTCGGTAGGCGTGGTGCGGCGGCCGGTCGGGGAGGTCCGCTCGCGGGGATCACGGTCCCCGCGAGCGCGGGGGTGCTGACCTGCCGGGTGCTCGACCTGATCGACGAGCCGGTCCGCCAGGCCGAGTTCACGCTCACCGACCCGGCCGGACGCAAGGTGCTCGCGGGCGAGACCGACCCGTACGGCAGCGTGCTGGCGACCGTGCCCGCCGGGGAGTACCGGCTCGCGGTCACCGCCGAGGGCTACACCCCGCACCACGCCAACGCGGTCGTCGAGGAGAGCGGACACCTGGGCCTCGGCGACGTACGGCTGCAGATCGCGGCGCAGCCGCCGCTGCCCGAGGCGGGCGACTGGGAGATCGACCCCGCCCACTCGCAGATCGGGTTCACCGCCCGGCACATCGGACTGGCCCGGATCCACGGCCGGTTCAACAGCTTCGCGGGCGCCGTCCGGATCGGCGAGCGGATGGAGCAGTCGGCCATGCACGTGGTGATCGACGCCGCCTCCATCGACACCGGCGTCCGGATGCGCGACGACCACCTGCGCTCCGGCGACTTCCTCGACGTCGGCGCCTACCCCACCGTGGAGTTCTTCGGGGACCGCTTCGTGCACCGCGGCGGCAGCCGCTGGGCCGTCAGCGGCGCGCTCACCCTGCACGGCGTCAGCCGCACCGTCACTCTCGACACCCAGTACCTGGGCCTCGGCAGCGGCCTCCAGGGCGAGACCCGGTGCGCCTGCCGGGCCACCACCGAACTGCACCGCGAGGACTTCACCCTGACCTGGCAGACGCTCCTCGCCCGCGGCATCGCCGCGGTCGGCTCCAGCATCTCCATCGACCTCGACGTCCAGATCGTCCCCAAGACCGGCGGCCCCCAGGAGCCCTAGCGACTCCAGGGGACACCTCGGCCTACGGCGCCTCCAGCCAGCCCTCGTGCTCGGCGGCCAGTTCGTCCAGGGCCGCCGGGTCGAGCCGGCCGTCCGGGTCCTCGACCACCACCAGCCACTGCGCGTCCTCCGCGTCGTCCTCGCCCGCCAGGGCGTCCCGGACCAGCTGCGGTTCCTCGCCGAGGCCGAACCGGCCCGGCAGCTCCTCGGCGACCTCCTCGGCCGCGTCGCGGTCGGGCAGCACCAGTACGTGTCTCACATCGCTCACGCGCACATTCTCGACGATGGCGGCACTGTCGGTGGCCCGTGGGATGCTGGACGGCGATGGCCACCAGAAAGACTTCCTCCGAAGACCTCCTCGCCCCCGTCACGCTCGCCGTGGGCCAGGAGGACCTGTTGCTCGACCGCGCCGTCCGCGAGGTGGTGACGGCCGCCCGGGCCGCCGACGCCGACACCGACGTGCGCGACCTCACCCCCGACCAGCTCCAGCCCGGCTCGCTCGCCGAGCTGACCAGCCCCTCGCTCTTCTCCGAGCGCAAGGTCCTGGTGGTGCGGAACGCGCAGGACCTCACGGCGGACACCGTCAAGGAGATCAAGGCGTACCTCGACGCCCCCGCCGAGGAGATCTGCCTGGTGCTGCTCCACGCGGGCGGTGCCAAGGGCAAGGGCCTGCTCGACGCGGCGCGCAAGGTCGGCGCCCGCGAGGTGGCCTGCCCCAAGACCACGAAGCCCGCGGAGCGGCTGACCTTCGTCCGTCAGGAGTTCCGCACGCTCGGCCGCTCGGCCACCCCCGAGGCGTGCCAGGCCCTGGTCGACTCCATCGGCAGCGACCTGCGGGAGCTGGCCTCCGCCGTCGCCCAGCTGACCTCCGACGTCGACGGCGCCATCGACGAGGCCGTCGTCGGCCGCTACTACACGGGCCGCGCCGAGGCGTCCTCGTTCACGGTCGCCGACCGGGCCGTCGAGGGCCGCGCCGCCGAAGCCCTGGAGGCGCTGCGCTGGTCCCTGTCGACCGGTGTGGCCCCGGTCCTGATCACCAGCGCGCTCGCCCAGGGCGTGCGGGCCATCGGCAAGCTGTCCTCGGCGCGCGGCGGCCGCCCCGCCGACCTCGCCCGCGAGCTCGGCATGCCGCCGTGGAAGATCGACCGGGTCCGCCAGCAGATGCGCGGCTGGACCCCCGACGGCGTCTCGGTCGCCCTGCGCGCGGTCGCCGAGGCCGACGCGGGCGTGAAGGGCGGCGGCGACGACCCGGAGTACGCGCTGGAGAAGGCCGTCGTCACCATCGCCCGCGCCGCCCGGATGCGCCGCGCCTGATCACAGCGGCCCGCCTCCGCGACCCGCGCTCGGGCCCGTACCGCCGCGCCCCGGCCCGTACCCGGAGCCCGGGGCCGGCCCGTACAACGGCACAGGCCCCGTCCGTCTCCTGGGGAAGGAGAGGGACGGGGCCTGCGACGTCAAGCTCAAGGGTGGCCCGTACACGCGTGGCGAACGCGTCTCGCGTACGTGGCCGGGGTGGCCGTCCGGGAGCGGTTAGAGGGCCCGCTGGATCCCATGGCGGCCGGTAGTCACTTCAGAGCTCAGCCCTGGAGGGAGGCAACCTTCTGAGCCAGCGCCGACTTCTTGTTGGCGGCCGAGTTCTTGTGGATGACACCCTTCGAGACAGCCTTGTCGAGCTGACGCGCGGCGGCACGAGCGGCCACGGTGGCCTTCTCGAGGTCACCGGCGGTGACGGCCTCGCGGGCCTTGCGGATCGCGGTCTTGAGCGACGACTTGACGGCCTTGTTGCGCAGGCGCGCCTTCTCGTTGGTCTTGTTCCGCTTGATCTGGGACTTGATGTTCGCCACGAAAAGAGCCTTTACAGGTTCGATGTTCCTTCAGGATGTGCCTTGACGGCTGAGAGGGCACACAAGACACAGCTGTCCACGGTATCAGCCGCCCCCCGGCCCGCCCAAACCGGCCGCCGTCCCGCGGTCATGGGACCATGGAGCCTACGTATCCGTTCTGAACATCGCCCGAGACGAGAACCCTGCGTGCCCGCGACTCCTACCAACGTGCCCGAGCCGAGCCGAACCGACCCGGCTCTGATCCGCAACTTCTGCATCATCGCGCACATCGACCACGGCAAGTCGACCCTTGCCGACCGGATGCTCCAGCTGACCGGAGTGGTCGACCAGCGGCAGATGCGCGCCCAGTACCTCGACCGGATGGACATCGAGCGTGAGCGCGGCATCACGATCAAGTCCCAGGCGGTCCGTCTGCCGTGGGCGCCCACCGAGGGCCCCGCGCAGGGCACGACGCACATCCTGAACATGATCGACACCCCCGGGCACGTCGACTTCACCTATGAGGTCTCGCGCTCGCTCGCGGCCTGCGAGGGCACCATCCTCCTGGTGGACGCCGCCCAGGGCATCGAGGCGCAGACCCTGGCCAACCTCTACCTGGCCATGGAGAACGAGCTCACCATCGTCCCGGTGCTCAACAAGATCGACCTCCCGGCCGCCCAGCCGGAGAAGTTCGCCGAGGAGCTGGCCAACCTCATCGGCTGCCAGCCCGAGGACGTCCTGAAGGTCTCCGCGAAGACCGGCATGGGCGTCGACGCCCTGCTGGACCGCGTGGTCCGCGAGGTGCCGGCGCCGGTCGGCGTCGCCGACGCGCCCGCCCGCGCGATGATCTTCGACTCGGTCTACGACTCGTACCGCGGTGTCGTCACCTACGTCCGTGTCATCGACGGCCAGCTCAACAAGCGCGAGCGCATCCGCATGATGTCGACCGGCGCCACCCACGAGCTGCTGGAGATCGGCACCAACTCGCCCGAGATGCTGCCGGCCGACGGCCTCGGCGTCGGCGAGGTGGGCTACCTCATCACCGGCGTGAAGGACGTCCGCCAGTCCAAGGTCGGTGACACGATCACCTCCCTGCACAACGGCGCCACCGAGGCCCTCGGCGGCTACAAGGACCCGAAGCCGATGGTCTTCTCGGGCCTGTACCCGCTGGACGGCTCGGAGTACCCGGACCTGCGCGAGGCCCTGGACAAGCTCCAGCTCAACGACGCCGCGCTGGTCTACGAGCCGGAGACCTCGGCCGCCCTCGGCTTCGGCTTCCGCGTCGGCTTCCTCGGCCTGCTGCACCTCGACGTGATCCGCGAGCGCCTGGAGCGCGAGTTCGGGCTCGACCTCATCGCCACCGCCCCCAACGTGGTCTACCGCGTGGTCATGGAGGACGGCAGCGAGCACACGGTCACCAACCCGAGCGAGTTCCCCGAAGGCAAGATCGACAAGGTCTTCGAGCCGGTCGTCCGGGCCACGATCCTCGCCCCCAGCGAGTTCATCGGCTCGATCATGGAGCTGTGCCAGACCCGGCGCGGCACGCTGCTCGGCATGGACTACCTCTCCGAGGACCGCGTCGAGATCCGCTACACGCTGCCCCTCGCGGAGATCGTCTTCGACTTCTTCGACCAGCTGAAGTCCAAGACCCGCGGCTACGCGTCGCTCGACTACGAGCCCACCGGCGAGCAGGCGTCCAGCCTGGTCAAGGTCGACATCCTGCTGCACGGCGACAAGGTCGACGCCTTCTCCGCGGTCACGCACAAGGACGCCGCCTACGCCTACGGCGTGCGGCTCGTCGCCAAGCTGCGCGAGCTCATCCCGCGGCAGGCGTTCGAGGTGCCCATCCAGGCGGCCATCGGCTCCCGGGTCATCGCCCGCGAGACCATCCGCGCCATCCGCAAGGACGTCCTCGCCAAGTGCTACGGCGGTGACATCTCCCGTAAGCGGAAGCTGCTCGAGAAGCAGAAGGAAGGCAAGAAGCGGATGAAGATGGTCGGCTCCGTCGAGGTTCCGCAGGAGGCGTTCATCGCCGTCCTGTCGAGCGACGACTCCGCGGCCAAGAAGAAGTAACCGGTCCGTGCCTTCGCGAACGGGTCCGTGTGCCACCGGCACGCGGACCCGTTCGTTATATGCAAGCCCTTACGTGCCGGACTCCGGCGCTCTACTCTGAAGCCGCTCGAAGGTTACTCGCCAGTTAGCCAGACCCCTTAGCCAGGCGCCTTGGCCAGATCCCCAACGCTGGAGCCGTCAACGAGGCCCCTTGGCCAGCCCGCCTGACCGCACCGCCGCCGCCCGGAGGATGTCGTGAGCGACACACAGACCCTGATCGAGAACCGGCCGCCGTCCGTCGCGGCGCTCTTCCTTGAGCGCGTGGAGCGGACGCCCGACGCGGAGGCGTACCGCTACCCGGTGCCGGCCGCCTCGGGACAGGGACCGGACGACTGGAAGTCGCTCAGCTGGAGCCAGGCCGCCGAACGCGTCCACGCCATCGCCGCCGGGCTCGTCGACCTCGGCGTACGGCCCGAGGAGCGCGTCGCGCTGGCCTCCGCCACCCGGGTCGAGTGGATCCTCGCCGACCTCGGCGTGATGTGCGCGGGCGCCGCCGTCACCACCGTCTACCCGCAGACCAACGCCGAGGAGTCGGCGTTCATCCTCTCCGACTCCGACTCGCGCGTCCTCATCGCCGAGAACGCCGAGCAGCTGGCCAAGGCCGTCGAGCGGCGCGCCGACCTGCCCAAGCTGCACCACGTCGTCGTCATCGACGCGGCGGGCGTCGAGGACGTCACGTCCGCCGAGGGCGCCGCGGCCGTCGAGGACGGCTGGGTGCTCACCCTCGCCGACCTGGAGGCGCGCGGCCGGGCCTACCTGGAGAAGCACCCCGAGGCGGTCAAGGAGCGGGTCGCCGCCATCACCGCCGACCAGCTCGCCACCCTCATCTACACCTCCGGCACCACCGGCCGCCCCAAGGGCGTACGGCTGCGCCACGACAGCTGGTCGTACATGGCCAAGGCGATCGCCGCCACCGGCCTGATCACCCGGGACGACGTCCAGTACCTGTGGCTGCCGCTCGCCCACGTCTTCGGCAAGGTGCTCACCTCGGGCCAGATCGAGGTCGGCCACGTCACCGCCGTCGACGGCCGCATCGACAAGATCATCGTCAATCTGCCGGTCGTCCAGCCCACCTACATGGCGGCCGTCCCGCGCATCTTCGAGAAGGTCTACAACGGCGTGGCCGCCAAGGCCCGCGAGGGCGGCGGCGCCAAGTACAAGATCTTCCAGTGGGCGGCGGAGGTCTCCCGCGAGTACGCCAAGGCCAGCCAGGACAGCTTCCGCCGCACCGGCACCGCCGGCGCGCCCTTCGGCCTCACGGCCAAACACAAGGTCGCCGACGCGCTCGTCTACAAGAAGCTCCGCGAGGCGTTCGGCGGCCGGCTGCGCGCCGCCGTCTCCGGCTCCGTCGCCCTCGCCCCCGAGATCGGCTACTTCTTCGCCGGCGCCGGCATCCACATCCTGGAGGGCTACGGCCTGACCGAGTCCTCCGCCGCCTCCTTCGTCAACCCCGGCGAGGCGTACCGCACCGGAACCGTCGGCAAGCCGCTGCCCGGCACCGAGGTCCGCATCGCCGACGACGGCGAGATCCTGCTGCGCAGCCCCGGCATCATGGAGGGCTACCACGGCCTGCCGGAGAAGACCGCCGAGGTCCTGGAGAGCGACGGCTGGTTCCACACCGGCGACATCGGCGAGCTGTCCGCCGACGGCTACCTGCGGATCACCGACCGCAAGAAGGACCTCTTCAAGACCTCCGGCGGCAAGTACATCGCGCCGACCGAGATCGAGGGCCAGTTCAAGGCGGTCTGCCCGTTCGTCTCGAACATCGTGGTGCTCGGCGCCGACCGCAACTACTGCGGCGCGCTCATCGCGCTCGACGAGCCCGCCATCCTCGGCTGGGCCGCCGAGCACGGCCTCGGCGGCAGGTCGTACGCCGACGTCGTCGCGTCCCCGCAGGTCACCGAGCTGATCGAGGGGTACGTCGGGCGCCTGAACGAGGGCCTCCAGCGCTGGCAGACGATCAAGAAGTTCCGCCTGCTGCCGCGCGACCTCGACGTCGAGCACGGCGAGCTCACGCCCAGCCTGAAGATGAAGCGCCCGGTGGTCGAGCGGACCTACCAGCACCTCATCGACGAGATGTACGCGGGCGCCCGCGAGGCGTGACGACGGGGGACCGATCCGCACGGGCCCGAGCTGCGGCTCTGACCTGCGGCCCGGTCCTGACCTGCGGGTTCGAGCCGGGCGGGCGGGTTATCCACAGGGAAGACGCCGATGCCGGGCGGTACGGGACAATGGCTCCATGCCTTCCGTACTGCCCGATGGTGAGCCCATGCCCGAGGACGGGGCGCTGCCCGCCCACGCCCTCCAGGGCGCCGCACAGCGCCCCCTCGGGTTCTATCTGCACGTGCCGTACTGCGCGACCCGCTGCGGCTACTGCGACTTCAACACCTACACCGCGAGCGAGCTGCGCGGTGCCGGGGGCGTGCTCGCCTCCCGGGACAACTACGCGGGCCAGGTCACCGAGGAGATCCGGCTCGCCTGCAAGGTCCTCGGCGACGACCCGCGCCCCGTGCGGACCGTCTTCGTCGGCGGCGGCACCCCCACGCTGCTCGCCGCGGGCGACCTGGTGGCCATGCTCGCCGCGATCCGCGACGAGTTCGGGCTCGCCGACGACGCCGAGATCACGACGGAGGCCAACCCCGAGTCCGTCGACCCCGCCTATCTGGCCGAGCTGCGCGAGGGCGGCTTCAACCGGATCTCCTTCGGCATGCAGAGCGCCCGGCAGCACGTGCTGCGGATCCTCGACCGCAGCCACACCCCCGGACGGCCCGAGGCGTGCGTCGCCGAGGCGCGGGCGGCCGGCTTCGACCACGTCAACCTCGACCTCATCTACGGCACCCCCGGTGAGTCCGACGACGACTGGCGGGCCTCCCTCGACGCGGCGATCGGCGCCGGACCCGACCACGTCAGCGCCTACGCGCTGATCGTCGAGGAAGGCACCCAGCTCGCCCGGCGGATCCGGCGCGGCGAGATACCCATGACCGACGACGACGTCCACGCCGACCGCTACCTGATGGCCGAGGAAGCGCTCTCGGCGGCCGGGTTCGACTGGTACGAGGTCTCCAACTGGGCCACCTCGGACGCCGGACGCTGCCTCCACAACGAGCTCTACTGGCGCGGCGCCGACTGGTGGGGCGCGGGTCCCGGCGCCCACAGCCACGTCGGCGGCGTCCGCTGGTGGAACGTGAAGCACCCCGGCGCCTATGCGGCGGCCCTCGGCGCGGGCCGTTCCCCGGGCGCGGGCCGCGAGATCCTGGCCGACGAGGACCGCCGGGTCGAGCGGGTCCTCCTCGAACTGCGGCTGAGCGAGGGCTGCCCCCTCGACCTGCTGCGCCCGGCGGGCCTGGCGGCGGCGGAGCGGGCCCTCGCGGACGGACTCCTCAAGCCGGAGCCGTACGCGGCGGGGCGGGCCGTCCTGACCCTGCGCGGACGGCTCCTCGCGGACGCGGTGGTGCGGGACCTGGTCGACTAGACACGGTCCGGGCCCGCCCGGCGGCGGGCGGGCCCTACGGCGCCGTGACGAAGTCGATCAGTTCCTCCACCCGGCCGAGGAGGGCCGGTTCGAGGTCCTTGTACGAGGTCACCCTCGAAAGGATGTGCTGCCAGGCGGCGCCCGTGTTCGCGGGCCAGCCCAGCGCCTGGCACACGCCCGTCTTCCAGTCCTGGCCGCGCGGCACGGCGGGCCAGGCCCGGATGCCGACCGAGGAGGGCTTCACGGCCTCCCAGACGTCGATGTACGGGTGGCCGACCACGAGCACGTCGGGCGAGGTGACCCGGGCCGCGATCCGGGACTCCTTCGAGCCCGGCACCAGATGGTCCACCAGGACGCCGAGCCGGGCGTCCGGGGCCGGGGCGAACTCGGCCACGATCGCGGGCAGGTCGTCGACGCCCGCCAGGTATTCGACGACGACGCCCTCGATCCGCAGGTCGTCGCCCCACACGCGTTCCACCAGCTCCGCGTCGTGCCGCCCCTCGACGTAGATCCGGCCGGCCCGGGCCACCCGGGCCCGCGCCCCGGGCACGGCGACCGAGCCCGACGCGGTACGGGTGGGGCGCGCCGGGGCCGCGGCCGCCGGGCGGACCAGGGTGACCACCCGGCCTTCGAGCAGGAAGCCCCGCGGCTCCAGCGGGAAGACCCGGTGCTTGCCGAACCGGTCCTCCAGGGTCACGGTGCCCGCCTCGCAGCGGATCACCGCCCCGCAGAAGCCCGTCGCCACCTCCTCGACCACCAGGTCGCGGTCGGCGGCCACCTCGGGCACGGGCGCGGAGCGCTTCCAAGAGGGCGTCAGGTCCGGGTCGTAGCTGCGCATTTGGGGGACGCTACGACACCTCGAAGCGCCGTGCCAGTTCACCGCGCTGGCGCCGTACGAACGTGGCGTCCACCACGGCGCCGTGCCCCGGCACGTACACCGCGTCCTCGCCGCCCAGCCGGAGCAGCCGGTCCACGGCGTCGGGCCAGCGGGCGGGGACGGCGTCCGGGCCCGCCTGGGGTTCGCCGGACTCCTCGACCAGGTCGCCGCAGAACACCACCTCGGGCCCGGCCGCCCCGTCCGGCACGCACAGCACCAGGTCGTGACCGGTGTGCCCCGGGCCCACGTTGGCCAGCAGCACCTGCCGGCCGCCCAGGTCGAGCGTCCACTCGCCGGTGACCGTGTGCCGCGGCGCGACCAGCGCCTCGGCCGCCCGCGCCGCCGCCCGCTCGTCGACCCCCTGCCGTACCGCGTCGAGCCGCAGCTCGTCGGCCTCCCGGCGCAGCAGCGCGTCCACGCCCACCGCGCCGAACACCTCGGCCCCGGGGAACGCCGCCGTGCCCAGCACGTGGTCGAAGTGCGGGTGGCTCAGTGCGATGTGCGTCACCTCGCGCCCGCCGGTGAGGGCGGTCGCCTGGGCCCGGATCTCGGCGCCCTCGTCGAGCGTCGAGCCCGTGTCGTACAGGAGCACCGCGTCCCGCCCGACGACCAGGCCCACGGTGGCGTCCCAGCCCGGCAACCGGCGCCGTCCCACGCCGTGGCCGAGCCGTTCCCAGCCGTGCGCCGCCCAGTCGATGCCGTCGCCGTCACCCGGACCCGGGCCGTGGTCCCCGCCGTGGTCCCCGCCGTGCTCCCTGTCGTGATCCCTGTCGTGATCCATGGCGCGACGCTAACCGTTCCGACGCGACCCCGACGCGACCCCGACACCGCCTCCTTGCCAGGAGCGATGTCCGCCGCCGTACACTGGCCGGGGGATCGCTGGCACTCGAACAGGGTGAGTGCCAAAAGCGGAGCAACCGGAACCGGAACGACAGCTGGAGGTGCGCGATGCTCAGCGAACGCAGGCTCGAGGTGTTGCGCGCCATCGTCCAGGACTACGTCGGCACCGAGGAGCCGGTCGGCTCCAAGGCGCTGACCGAGCGGCACAAGCTCGGCGTGTCGCCCGCGACCGTCCGCAACGACATGGCGGTCCTGGAGGAGGAGGGCTACATCGCCCAGCCTCACACCAGCGCCGGGCGCATCCCGACCGACAAGGGCTACCGCCTCTTCGTGGACCGGCTGGCGGGCGTCAAGCCGCTGTCGACCCCGGAGCGGCGGGCGATCCACAACTTCCTCGACGGGGCCGTGGACCTCGACGACGTCGTCGGCCGCACGGTCCGGCTGCTCGCGCAGCTGACCCGCCAGGTCGCCGTCGTGCAGTACCCCTCGCTGACCCGCTCGACGGTCCGGCACGTGGAACTGCTGTCGCTCGCGCCCGCCCGGCTGATGCTGGTGCTCATCACCGACACCGGCCGGGTCGAGCAGCGGGTCGTCGATTGCCTCGCGCCGTTCGGCGAGACCTCCCTCGCCGATCTGCGGGCCCGGCTCAACAGCCGGGTCGTGGGCCGCCGGTTCGCCGACGTCCCGCAGCTGGTGCAGGACCTCCCCGAGTCCTTCGAGGACATCGAGGACCGCGGTACGGTCTCGACCGTGCTCGCGACCCTGCTCGAAACCCTGGTGGAGGAGCAGGAGGAGCGGCTCATGATCGGCGGCACCGCCAATCTGACCCGCTTCGGACATGACTTCCCCCTGATGATCAGGCCCGTCCTGGAGGCCCTTGAGGAGCAGGTCGTGCTCCTCAAGCTGCTCGGCGAGGCCAAGGAACCCGGCATGACCGTGCGGATCGGGCACGAGAACCCCCATCAGGGGCTCACGTCCACGTCCGTCGTCTCGGTCGGCTACGGTTCCGGCGGCGAGGCAGTCGCCAAACTCGGCGTGGTCGGACCGACCCGCATGGATTACCCCGGAACGATGGGAGCGGTACGCGCAGTGGCACGTTACGTCGGACAGATCCTGGCGGAGTCGTAAGTGGCCACGGACTACTACGCCGTACTGGGCGTACGCCGCGACGCGTCGCAGGACGAGATCAAGAAGGCTTTCCGCCGACTCGCCCGCGAGCTTCACCCGGACGTGAATCCGGACCCGAAGACGCAGGAGCGGTTCAAGGAGATCAACGCCGCCTACGAGGTGTTGTCGGACCCGCAGAAGAAGCAGGTCTACGACCTCGGCGGTGACCCGCTGTCCGCCTCCGGCGGAGGCGGCGGGGCCGGTGGCTTCGGCGCGGGCGGTTTCGGGAACTTCTCGGACATCATGGACGCGTTCTTCGGTACGGCGTCCCAGCGCGGCCCGCGCTCGCGCACCCGGCGCGGCCAGGACGCGATGATCCGCCTGGAGGTGACCCTGGAGGAGGCCGCGTTCGGCACCACCAAGGACATCCAGGTCGACACCGCCGTCGTCTGCGGCACCTGCTCCGGCGAGGGCGCCGCGCCCGGCACCTCGGCGCAGACCTGTGACATGTGCCGCGGCCGCGGTGAGGTCTCGCAGGTCACCCGGTCCTTCCTGGGCCAGGTCATGACCTCGCGGCCGTGCCCGCAGTGCCAGGGCTTCGGCACCGTCGTCCCGACCCCGTGCCCCGAGTGCGCGGGCGACGGCCGGGTCCGGTCCCGCCGCACCCTCACGGTCAAGATCCCGGCCGGTGTCGACAACGGCACCCGGATCCAGCTGGCCGGCGAGGGCGAGGTCGGCCCCGGCGGCGGCCCCGCCGGTGACCTGTACGTCGAGATCCACGAGACCCCGCACGAGGTCTTCCAGCGCCGCGGCGACGACCTGCACTGCACGGTCACCCTGCCGATGACGGCGGCGGCCCTCGGCACCAAGGTGCAGCTGCAGACCCTCGACGGTCCTGAGGACGTCGACATCCGCCCGGGCACCCAGTCCGGCCAGTCGATCCCGCTGCACGGCCGCGGCGTCACCCACCTGCGCGGCAACGGCCGTGGCGACCTGATCGTCCACGTCGAGGTCCAGACCCCGGGCAAGCTCGACCCGGAGCAGGAGCGGCTGCTGCGCGAACTGGCGAAGCTGCGCGGCGAGGAGCGGCCCCTGGGGCAGTTCCAGCCCGGGCAGCAGGGGCTGTTCTCGCGGTTGAAGGACGCGTTCAACGGGCGTTAGGCGCGCTGCCGGGTGCGTCCGTGAGGGCGCTGAGTCCGGTTGACGTTCATCGAGGGGCGGCCCGCACACAGTGCGCGGGCCGCCCCTCGTGCGTGCCCGGGTCCGGGCGGGGGACGGGCCGCGGTGGGCCGCGGCCGATTCGGCGGCGTTCGGGAGGCATGAAACGATGCCCGTATGTCCACCGCACTGAACGATCTCTCGCGTCTTCCGATCGTGCAGGCCCCCATGGCGGGTGGCGCCTCCTGTCCCGAACTCGTCGGAGCCGTGGCCGAGGCCGGGGCGCTCGGCTTCCTCGCCGGTGGCTACAAGACCGCCGGCGGGCTCTACCAGGAGATCAAGCGGGTCCGCGGCCTGACCGCGCGCCCCTTCGGGGTCAACCTCCTCATGCCGCCCGGCGGCCAGCCCGTCGACCCGGCCGCCGTCGAGGTGTACCGCCACCAGCTCGCGGGCGAGGAGGGCTGGTACGAGACCCCGCTCGGCGACCCGGACCAGGGCCGCGACGACGCGTACGACGCCAAGCTGGCGATCCTCCTCGACGACCCGGTGCCGGTCGTCTCCTTCACCTTCGGCTGCCCCGACCGGGACGCCCTCGACGCCTTCCACCGGGTCGGTACGTTCACCGTCGTCACCGTCACCTCCGTCGAGGAGGCCAGGACCGCCGAGCGGGCCGGGGCGGGTGCGCTCTGCGTGCAGGGCACCGAGGCGGGCGGCCACCAGGGCACCCACCGCGACGACCCGGCCGTCGGACTCGACGCGGGTGCGGGCCGCGGCCTGCTGACCCTGCTCACCGAGGTACGGGAGGGTGTCCGGCTGCCGCTCATCGCGACCGGCGGGATCATGCGGGGCCGCCAGATCGCCGCCGTGCTCGCCGCGGGCGCCGACGCCGCCCAGCTCGGCACCGCCTTCCTGGTCTGCCCCGAATCCGGCGCGCACCCGCTGCACAAGCGGGCCATGACGAACCCGCTGTTCACGCACACAGAGCTGACCAGGGCGTTCTCCGGGCGCCCGGCCCGCGGCCTGGTGAACCGCTTCATGCGTGAGCACGGCCCGTACGCCCCCGCCGGGTATCCCGAGGTGCACCACCTCACCGCCCCGCTGCGCAAGGCGGCGGCCACCGCCGGAGACCCGCAGGGCATGTCGCTGTGGGCCGGTCAGGGACACCGGCTGGCCCGTGAGCTGCCCGCCGCCGCCCTGGTGGACCTGCTCGCCGCCGAGCTCGCCGCGGCCGCCCCGTACGGCGACGACCCCGGTGATTCCCACGGTCCTCACAGTCCCCACGATCCCCGTGATCCCCACGATCCCAACGAACCGTCCAGCACCATCAGGAGCGTCCCGTGACCGCACCCGTCTTCGTCGTCGACGCCGTGCCCGCCGTCGGCGGCTTCCTCCTCGACGGACCCGAGGGCCGCCACGCCGTCTCCGTGAAGCGGCTGCGCGCGGGCGAGGAACTGGTGCTCACCGACGGGCGGGGCGCCTGGGCCGAGTGCGTGGTCGCCGCCGCCGAGGGCAAGGACCAGCTGACCGTCGACGTCACCGCCGTCCACGAGGACGCCGAACCCGCGCCCCGGATCACCGTCGTCCAGGCGCTGCCCAAGGGCGACCGCGGCGAACTCGCCGTCGAGACCATGACGGAGACCGGCGTCGACGCGATCGTGCCGTGGGCGGCGTCGCGGTGCATCACCCAGTGGAAGGGCGACCGGGGCCTGAAGGCGCTCGCCAAGTGGCGGGCGACCGCGCGCGAGGCGGGCAAGCAGTCCCGGCGCACCCGGTTCCCCGAGGTCGCCGAGCTGATGTCCGGCAAGCAGGTCGCCGCGCTGCTCGCGGAGGCCGACTTCGCGGCCGTGCTGCACGAGGACCGGGAGCACCCGAGCGGCGCGCTCGCGACTGCCGAACTCCCGGCGAGCGGTTCGGTCGTGCTGGTGGTGGGACCTGAGGGCGGGGTGTCGCCGGAGGAGCTGGCGCTGTTCGCGGCGGCGGGCGCGAAGCCGTACCGGCTCGGGCCGAGCGTGCTGCGCACGTCGACGGCGGGGACGGCGGCGGTGGCGCTGGTGCTCGGGCGGACCGGGCGCTGGTCCTGACCGGCGGTACGTGGCGGCGGTACGTGGCGGCGGTCCTGAGCGACGGTCCTGCGCCGGGAGCGGTGAACCCGGGCGCAACGGCGTTGTCGGCGGGGGCGGATAGCATGCGGCTGTACTGATCATCCCGATCGGACACCGACGTTGGCGAGGAGGCCCGGACCATGGCCGGAGAGCCGCAGGACGACTGCCTGTTCTGCAAGATCGTGAAGGGTGAGGTCCCGGCGACGATCGTGCGCGAGACGGCGACGACGGTCGCCTTCCGCGACATCAACCCGCAGGCGCCCACCCACGTCCTCGTCATCCCGCGGGCGCACTTCCCGGACGCCGCCTCGCTGGCCGCCGGTGACCCGGCCGCCGCGGCGGACGTGCTGCGCGAGGCCGGGGAGGTCGCGGCGGCGGAGGGCGTCGACGAGAGCGGCTACCGGATCGTCCTCAACACCGGCGCGGGCGCCGGTCAGACCGTCTTCCACGCGCACGCGCACGTCCTGGGCGGGCGCGGCCTCAACTGGCCGCCCGGCTAGCCGGTCCGGGCCGGGTCCCCGCCCAGGGGCGGAGCCCGGTCGGCACCTGAACGGAGTTGTTCCCCTTGTCCGTACGCGAACTGGTCGTCCTCGGCACGGCCAGCCAGGTCCCGACCCGGCACCGCAACCACAACGGCTACCTGCTGCGCTGGGACGGCCAGGGCATCCTCTTCGACCCGGGCGAGGGCACCCAGCGCCAGATGCTCCGCGCCGGCGTCGCCGCGCACGACCTCAACCGCATCTGCGTCACGCACTTCCACGGGGACCACTCGCTGGGCCTGGCCGGGGTGATCCAGCGGATCAACCTCGACCAGGTCCCGCACCCGGTCACCGCGCACTACCCGGCGAGCGGCCAGCGCTTCTTCGACCGCCTGCGGTACGCCACCGCCTACCGCGAGACCGTCCAGCTGACCGAGGCCCCGGTCGCCGCCGACGGCCCGCTCGCCGTCGACCCCAGCTACACCCTGGAGGCCCGGCGCCTCTCCCACCCCGTCGAGTCCTTCGGCTACCGCCTGGTCGAACCCGACGGCCGCCGCATGCTCCCCGAACTCCTCGCCGCGCGCGGCGTCACCGGCCCCGACGTGGGCCGCCTCCAGCGGGAGGGCGCCGTCGGCGACGTCCGCCTGGAGGACGTGAGCGAGGTGCGGCGGGGGCAGCGGTTCGCCTTCGTCATGGACACCCGGCTGTGCGACGGCGTGTACGGGCTCGCCGAGGGCGCCGACATGCTCGTCATCGAGTCCACCTTCCTCGACGAGGACGTCCAGCTCGCCGTCGACCACGGCCACCTGACGGCGGGCCAGGCGGCCGGGGTGGCCCGGGAGGCCGGCGTCCGCCACCTGGTGCTGACGCACTTCTCGCAGCGGTACGGGGACCCGGAGGAGTTCGCGCGGCAGGCGCGGGGGGCGGGGTTCGAGGGGGAGCTGACGGTGGCGTCGGATTTGGCGCGGGTGGGGTTGCCGCGGCGGTGAGGGGGGTTGGGGCCGGTCTTTGAGGGGTGCGGGTGGTGGGTGCGGGGTGCGCCTGCGGCGGGCCTTCCCCCACCCCGCCCCTTCCCGAAACCGGGGCTCTGCCCCGGGCCCCGGGCGGCGGGGCTGCGCCCCGGCCGTGGGGCTTGCGAGGGTGCCCGCCTGGCCCCCGGCCTCCGGGCCGGGTGCGTCGCCCGGGCCCTCGTATTCGGGGCCCGCACCGTGCCGGGGGCTGCGCCTCCCCCGCGGGTGGGCTTGAGCGGGCACCCGCCAAGCGCCTGGGCCCCGGCCTCCGGCTCCCGGCCGGGCCCTGGCCCTTCGGGCCCTGGCCCTTCGGGCCCTCGGGCGCCCGCCAGGGGCGCCCCGCCCCGGGGTCTGGGGGCTTGCCCCCAGTTTCGGGAAGGGGCGGGGTGGGGAAAGGGCCCGCCGCAGGCGCGCCCCGCCCCCCCACCCGCACCCACCACTCGCCCCGCACCCCCTACTGCCGCCCCCCACCCCGCGCCAGCCGGAACGACGACCTCGTCATCCGCAGGCGCGCCGCCCGCCCCAGCGTCACCGGGGCGATCGGCTGTTCCGGGGCGCCCAGGTCCGGGATCGGGCTGAGGAGTGGGGCTGTGGTGGAGGCCAGGAGGGCCGTCGGGGCGCCGCCGCGGCGGCGGGTGGTGCCGGGGACCAGGGGGCGGCCGGAGGTGTGGCGGGCGACGGCCGTCATCGGGGCGGCGACCAGCAACAGGAGGGCGCAGAGGGTGACGCCCATGCCGGGGTAGCCGACCGCCTCGGAGAGGAGACTGCCGGTGAGCGGGCCGCAGGCCACGCCGAGGGAGGACGCCGAGCCGACCAGGACGGCCCACCGGCCGCGCGGGTCGAGCGAGGCGGCCAGGCCCAGCAGGTAGGAGAGCACGACGGGGTACACCGCGTTCCAGGCGATCTCACCGGTCGCGAACGCCGTCGCGTCCTCCGCCGCCGAACTCAGCAGCACGCACCCCGCGATGAGCACCGTGCCCACCCCGATCGGCACCGCGCGCCCCAGCCGCGCGCCCAGCGCCCCCGCGCCGATCACGCCGACCAGGCCCGCGCCGAGCGCGACGGCGAAGACCAGCCCGAGGGCCACCTCGGTCAGCCCCGCCTGGGTGAGGCCGATGCGCCCGCTGACGCCCCACAGCGCGTTCTGCGCCATCGACCAGAGGAACAGGGTCCCGGCCAGGACCGCGCCGGGGCGCGCGTGGGGGAGCGGGGAGGGGGCGGGCGTGGCCGCGGGGGCGACGGTGAGGTCGCGGATCGCGGAAGCGTCCGGCAGCCAAGCCGTCAGCGGCGCCACGAGCACCGCCGCGCCCGCGATCGCCGCGAACGGCAGCGCGTGGCCGCCGCCCAGGTGCGGCAGGGTCAGGTACAGGGCGCCCGCCGCCGCCGACACGGACAGCAGGCCGAGCGACGCGGCCCGGTGCGGGTCGGGGCGGCCCGCGATGCCCGCGGCGGCGACCGCCGTGGCCGTACCGGAGCCGAAGCCGCCGACGATCGCGCCCGCCACGACCAGCGGGACGGTGTCGGACGCCGCGGCGGTGCCGTAGCCGAGGAGCATCAGGAGGAGGCCGAGCCGGGCCGCCCGGCGCGGGCCGATCCGGTCCACCCGGGCGGCGAGCGCGAAGCCCGCCGACGCCGAGCCGAGCAGCAGGATCGAGCCGACCAGACCGGCCTGGGCCGGACCGAGGCCGAGGCCGGCGGAGAGCCGCCCGACGACGGTCGGCAGCAGGTACGGGGCGAGGTATCCGGCCGTGAAGAGGGCGACCAGGGAGACGAGTGCCCCCAGGGCACGCGAAGGGCGCGGCGACATGGGCGTTCCAGGGACTGAACAGGGAAATGAGATGGGCGCCCGATGAACCACGGGGTCGCGGCACCATGTGTATCAAGCGACGGACGGGGCGGAGAAGGCGCTATCCCCCGATTCGCCCTGTGATCTGGGTCACTATTAGTCTGGAAGTGGTTTGCGGTTGGATCTGCTGGGTACCCGAGGCGAACTCGTCGCGTCTCACCGGCCGCTGTCCGCCCCTTCGGGCACACTGTCCGCACCGCACCACTCGTGCACCCACGCACCGCGCACCACCCGCACCACCGCACCACGACCGGGGAGCTGCCGTGACCGAACGCGACGACGTCGTCGACCCCCTGCTGCGGCTGCGCGAGCCCACCGACCCCGAGTGCGACGTGTTCCTCACCGGCACCGTCTTCCTCGACATCATCTTCACCGGGCTCGACAGCGCTCCCGTGCGCGGCACCGAGTCCTGGGCCCGGGGCATGGGTTCGAGCCCCGGCGGCGTCGCCAACATGGCCACCGCGCTCGCCCGGCTCGGCCTGCGCACCTCGCTGGCCGCCGCCTTCGGTGACGACCACTACGGCGAGTACTGCTGGGACGCCCTCGAACAGGGCGAGGGCATCGACCTCTCGCTGTCCAGGACCGTCGCCGGCTGGCACTCCCCGGTCACCGTCTCGATGGCCTACGAGGGCGAGCGCACGATGGTCTCGCACGGCCACGCCGCCCCGCCCGCCGAGGCCGAGGACGCGGCCCCGCCCGCCTACCCGCCGCACGCCCGCGCCGCCGTCGCCTCCCTGGTGCCGGGCCACGGCGAGGAATGGGTCGCCCGGGCCGCCAGGTCGGGCGCCAAGGTGTTCGCCGACGTCGGCTGGGACGACACCGGCCGCTGGGACCTCGCCGGGCTCACCGACCTGGAGCACTGCGAGGCGTTCCTGCCGAACGCCGCCGAGGCCATGCGCTACACCCGTACCGAATGCCCCAGGGCCGCCGCCCGGGCGCTCGCCGACAAGGTCCGCTACGCCGTCGTCACCCTCGGTTCCGAGGGCGCCTACGCCGTCGACGGCGCCACCGGCGAGACCGCCGAGGTCCCCGCCATCCAGGTCTCCGCGCTCGACCCGACCGGCGCCGGTGACGTCTTCGTCGCCGGATTCGTCACCGGCACCCTCGCCGACTGGCCGCTCGCCGACCGGCTCGCGTTCGCCGGACTGACCGCCGCCCTCTCCGTACAGGAGTTCGGCGGTTCGCTGTCCGCGCCGACCTGGGGCGAGATCGCCGCCTGGTGGCAGCACGTCCAGGGGCACGAGTGCCAGGACCCGGCCGCCCTGCGTGCCCGCTATGCCTTCCTGGAGCGGCTGCTGCCCGTACCGGCCCGCCCCTGGCCGCCCCGCCGGGCCGTCCCCACCATCGGCTTCCGGCCCGCCCCGACGCCCTGACGCCCGCCCCCGGGACGCCCTCCCGTACCGCCCGCCAAAAAGCATTCAGCGTTGTCGGGGTCGAGTCGTAGGCTTGGAAGCCGAGAGGTTGTCGAGCAGCGAGAACCCCGCAACGGGAGGTATGTGCAGGCCCAGTGCCGGCCCATGACTCAGACACCCACAGCCCGCGATGGAGCGCCCCGCGACGGGGCGCCGGGACAGGCCCGCGCCCACTTCACCGTCCCCGCCAAGCACCCGATGGTGACCGTTCTCGGTTCCGGTGACGCACTGCTGCGCGTGATCGAGCGGTCCTTCCCCGACGCGGACATCCACGTCCGGGGCAACCAGGTCAGCGCGGTCGGCGAAGCGGCGGAAGTCGCGCTGATCCAGCGCCTGTTCGACGAGATGATGCTGGTGCTCCGCACCGGTCAGCCGATGACGGAGGACGCAGTGGAACGCTCGATCGCCATGCTCAGGGCGAGCGAGAACGGCAACGCGGAGGACGGCGAGGGCGAGACCCCCGCCGAGGTGCTCACGCAGAACATCCTCTCCAGCCGCGGTCGCACGATCCGCCCCAAGACCCTCAACCAGAAGCGCTATGTCGACGCCATCGACAAGCACACGATCGTCTTCGGCATCGGCCCCGCCGGCACCGGAAAGACCTATCTGGCCATGGCCAAGGCGGTCCAGGCCCTGCAGTCCAAGCAGGTCACCCGGATCATCCTGACCCGGCCCGCGGTCGAGGCCGGTGAGCGGCTCGGCTTCCTGCCCGGCACGCTCTACGAGAAGATCGACCCCTACCTGCGCCCGCTCTACGACGCCCTGCACGACATGCTCGACCCCGACTCCATCCCCAAGCTGATGGCCAGTGGGACGATCGAGGTCGCGCCGCTGGCGTACATGCGCGGACGCACGCTCAACGACGCCTTCATCATCCTCGACGAGGCGCAGAACACGAGCCCCGAGCAGATGAAGATGTTCCTCACCCGCCTCGGCTTCGACTCGAAGATCGTCATCACCGGTGACGTCACCCAGGTCGACCTGCCGAACGGGACGAAGAGCGGTCTGCGCCAGGTCCAGGACATCCTGGAGGGGGTCGACGACGTGCACTTCTCGCGGCTCACGTCCCACGATGTCGTACGGCACAAGCTCGTCGGCCGTATCGTCGACGCGTACGAGAAGTACGACAGCGCCAACGCCCGCGCCGACGAGCAGCAGCGCACCGGCCGCAAACGGAAGTAGAAGCAGCAGCACATGTCGATCGACGTCAACAACGAGTCCGGAACCGAGGTCGACGAGCAGGCGATCCTCGACATCGCCCGCTACGCGCTCGCGCGGATGCGCATCCACCCGCTCTCCGAGCTCTCGGTGATCGTCATCGACGCCGACGCCATGGAGCAGCTCCACATCCAGTGGATGGACCTGCCGGGCCCGACGGACGTCATGTCCTTCCCGATGGACGAGCTGCGTCCGCCGGCGAAGGACGACGAGGAGCCGCCGCAGGGGCTCCTCGGCGACATCGTGCTCTGCCCCGAGGTCGCCAAGAGGCAGGGCGACGAGGCCCCGACGCAGCACTCCATGGACGAGGAGCTCCAGCTCCTCACCGTCCACGGAGTGCTGCACCTCCTCGGCTACGACCACGAGGAGCCGGACGAGAAGGCCGAGATGTTCGGCCTGCAGGCCGCCATCGTGGACGGCTGGCGCGCGGAGAAGGGCCTCACCGGCCCGTCCCCGGCGCCGACCGTCTCCTGACCCGCCCCGGCCGGTCGCCGTCATGAACGCACAACTGATCCTCGGCGCGGTCGCCCTGGTCGTCGTCGCCTGGCTCGCCGCCTGCGCCGAGGCCGGCATCGCCCGCGTCTCCAGCTTCCGCGCCGCCGAGGCCGTCCGCTCCGGGCGGCGCGGCGCCGAGAAGCTGGCCCAGGTCGCCGCCGACCCCACCCGCTATCTCAACGTGGCGCTCCTCGTGCGCGTCGCCTGCGAGATGGCGGCCGGGGTCCTCGTCACCTACGCCTGCCTCGAAGCCTTCCCGGAGACCTGGGAGGCGCTGCTCGTCGCCATCGCCGTCATGGTGCTCGTGTCGTACGTCGCCGTAGGCGTCTCGCCGCGCACCATCGGCCGCCAGCACCCGCTGAACACGGCGACCGCCGCCGCGTACGTGCTGCTGCCGCTGGCCCGGATCATGGGCCCCATCCCGCAGCTGCTCATCCTCATCGGCAACGCGCTCACCCCCGGCAAGGGCTTCCGCAAGGGCCCGTTCGCCTCCGAGGCCGAGCTGCGCGCGATGGTCGACCTCGCCGAGCAGGAGTCCCTGATCGAGGACGACGAGCGCCGCATGGTGCACTCCGTCTTCGAGCTCGGCGACACCCTGGTGCGCGAGGTCATGGTGCCGCGCACCGACCTGATCTGCATCGAGCGCTACAAGACCGTCCGTCAGGCCCTCACCCTCGCGCTGCGCTCCGGCTTCTCGCGCATCCCGGTGACCGGGGAGAACGAGGACGACATCGTCGGCATCGTGTATCTGAAGGACCTGGTCCGCAAGACCCACATCAACCGGGACGCCGAGGCCGACCTGGTGTCCACCGCGATGCGCCCGGCGGCCTTCGTGCCCGACACGAAGAACGCCGGTGACCTGCTGCGCGAGATGCAGCAGGAGCGCAACCACGTCGCCGTCGTCATCGACGAGTACGGCGGCACGGCCGGGATCGTCACCATCGAGGACATCCTGGAGGAGATCGTCGGCGAGATCACCGACGAGTACGACCGGGAGCTGCCGCCCGTCGTGACGCTCGGCGAGGACCGCTACCGGGTCACCGCCCGGCTCGACATCGGCGACCTCGGCGAGCTCTACGGCTTCGGCCCCGACGAGTACGACGACGAGGACGTGGAGACCGTCGGCGGGCTGCTCGCCAAGGCCCTCGGCCGGGTGCCGATCGCCGGGGCCAAGGCCGTCGTCGAACTGCCGGACGGCCGGACCCTGCGGCTCACCGCCGAGTCCACGGCCGGCCGCCGCAACAAGATCGTCACCGTGCTCGTCGAGCCCCTGACGAAGACCGACGGACCGGACGACACCCCCGGGGAGCGTGCCGAAAGATGACGCCCGAGCAGCTGCGCGCGTTCTGCCTGGACTTCAACGACGCGAGCGAGGAGTTCCCGTTCGGTCCCGAGGTCTCGGTCTTCAAGGTGGCGGGGAAGGTGTTCGCGCTGTCCTGGCTGGACGCCCGGCCGCTGCGGATCAATCTCAAGTGCGACCCCGATGACGCCGTACGGCTGCGCGAGGAGCATCCCGCGATCACCCCCGGCTATCACATGAACAAGCGGCACTGGAACACGGTGGTCGTGGGAGAGCTCCCGGACCGGATGGTCCGGGAGCTCGTCGAGGACTCGTACGACCTCGTCGTGGCGGGTCTGCCGAAGGCGGTACGGCTCCGCCTCGACCGGCCCTGAGGGCGCCGCCACCCCTGGGGCGCCGGCGGCCCTGAGCCACCGGCCGCCCCGGGTCACCTGCGGCGCAGCCCCAGGGCCACCACGACGCCCGCGCCCAGCAGGATCGCCGCGTCGAGGGCGAGGACCGTGCGGACACCCCCGTACAGGCTCCCGCCCGTCGTCGCGAGCACCCCGAGCAGCGGGATGCCGATGGTGATGCCGACCTGCTGGGTGGTGGTCACCAGACCGGTGGCCAGACCCTGCTCCTCGTCCGGCACACCGGAGGTGACGGTCACGCCGTACGCGATGATCGCGCCCAGGTGGCACATCGAGGCCAGCGAGACGAAGACGGCGGCGATGATCGCGCCCGAGGTGGCGCCGATGCCCAGGATCGCCGCCGTGAGCAGCCCCTGCCCGAACAGTGAGACCACCAGGGTGCGGCGGGCGCCGAAGCGGCCGATCACCTTCGGGGCGAACGAACCGGCGAGCACCGACAGGACGCCCTGGACACCGAAGACCAGACCGGTGAGGAAGCCCGACAGGCCCAGCGTCTCCTGCAGGTACAGGGTCAGGACGAACACGACCGTCGACATCATGGAGAAGGTGACGAGACCGCCCAGGTTGCCGAAGGCGACCGTGCGCCGCTTCAGCATCGGCAGCGACACCAGCGGCGCGGCGCTGCGGGACTCCACGATCACGAACGCGGTCAGCAGGGCCACCCCCGCGACCAGCGTCACCAGGACGTCCGCGCCGCCGAAACCGCGCTCGGCCGCCGTCGACAGGGCGTAGATCAGCGAGAGCAGACCGCCGGTGACGGTCACCGCGCCCGGCACGTCCAGCTTCGGGCGCTCCGGAGTGCGGGACTCCGGCAGCAGACCCGGCGCCAGCGGCAGCACGATCACGCTGAACAGGGTGAGCAGCGCCATCGTGGAACGCCAGCCCAGGGCGTCGGTCATGACCCCGCCGAGGACCATGCCGACCGTGAAGCCCAGCGACAGCAGCGTGCCGGAGATGCCGAGCGCCCGGTCGCGCTGCGGGCCCTCGGGGAAGGTCGTGGTCAGCAGCGACATGCCGGTCGGCACGATCATCGCCGCGCCCAGGCCCTGCAGGGCGCGCCCGGTGAGGAAGGAGGCCGGGTCCCAGGCGAGGGTGGCGAGCAGCGAGGCCGCGCCGAACAGCGCGAGGCCGGTCAGGAACAGCTTCTTGCGTCCGTACAGGTCGCCGATCCGGCCGGCGAGCAGCAGGAAGCCGCCGGACGGCAGGGCGAAGGCGGTGACCGCCCACTGCAGGGCGGCCGGGCTGAGGCCGAGGTCGGCGCCGAGCACCGGCAGCGCCACGTTCAGGACGGAGAAGTCGAGCGCCACCATGAACTGGGCGGCGCACAGCACGATCAGGATCAGCCGGGCCCGGCCGGTGAGCGCGGGCGGAGCCGGAGCCGGAGCGGGAGAAGGCGCGGGAGCGGGGGACGGGGAGTTCTGCGGGGCGGCCGGGGGTGCGGCCTGGGAGGACACGGTTGCCATGGCCACGACTCTGCTGGCCCGGGAACAACCGTGGGGAGCGGGAACTTATCCTGTTGGTCGTACCACCAGGCATCCAGGGGGAGGAAGCACGTGGCCACCGCGCTTGAGAGCACCGACGCCAAGAGCCACCGACTGGCCGAGCTCCGCGAGTTCCTGATGAGCCGCCGGGCCCGGGTCAGCCCGGCCGAGGCGGGCCTCCCGGACGGCGGCGCCCGGCGCCGCACCCCGGGCCTGCGGCGCGAGGAGGTCGCCGTGCTCGCGGGGGTCGGGGCCTCCTGGTACCAGTGGCTGGAGCAGGGCCGCGACATCACCGTGTCGCCGCAGGTCCTCGACTCGGTGGCGCGGGTGCTGCGGCTCAGCCCGGCCGAGCGGCGCCATCTGTACGCCCTGGCGGGGCTCAACCCGCCCGCGCCGGAGACCGACCCGAAGGCCCGCGACATGTGCGACGGGCTGCGGCGGCTGATCGACGCGTGGATGCCGTTCCCCGCGCACATCATGGACGTGTACTGGAACACGGTGCTCTACAACGACGCGGCGGCGCTGGTGTTCGGGATGCGCCCCGAGACCGTCCAGAACTGCCTGATCTCCTTCTTCACCGACGAGCTCTACCGCTCCCGGATGACCAGTTGGGAGGAGCTGGCGCCGAAGGTGGTCGCCCAGTTCCGGTCCGCCTGCTCGGAGCGCCCCGACGACGAGGGCTTCCGGGCGGTCGTCGAGGAGGCGCGGGAGGCCAGCGAGGAGTTCGCCGAGCTGTGGGAGCGCCGGGACATCCTGCCGGGCGGCCAGAACCGCAAGGAGATGGAGCACCCGCTGGCCGGGACGCTGGTCGTCGAGGCCACCCAACTGCGCGTCCCCGCCCGCCCCGACCTGGTCATCGTGATGCACACGCCGCTGGCGGAGGCGGACACGGCGGCGAAGCTGGAATGGCTGGTCACGCCGGAGGCGCGGCGCGGGGCGATGTACCCGGTGGCGGGCTGACCGTCCGCCGCTCCGGAGATCTTGGCTGTCACTCGCGCCGGATATCCTCCGGCGGCCCGGTCGTTCGCTCGCGCGTTCGTACGGGTGTCCTGTTCGATGTCCCCATCTCCCAGAGGCACTTCACCATGCGCACTCGCATCACCCGCGGCCTCGCCGCGGCCCTCGCCGTCCCCGCCCTCGCGCTGACCGCCGCCTGCGGCGGCTCCGACGGGGCCAAGGACGACACCAAGCCGAAGGCCCCGGCGGGCACGACCGCGGCCGGGACGCCGTCGGCCGCGCCGACCACCAGCGCCGCGCCCGAGGCCACCGGGCCGCTGACGGCCGCCCAGATGAAGGGTGCCCTGCTCGAGCTGAAGGACCTGCCGTCCGGCTGGAAGGGCAGCGCCCACGCCTCCGCCGAGTTCGCGGTCAAGGCCGACAAGGCGGAGTGCCGGCCGCTCGCCGAGGCGCTCAGCGCGAAGATCCCCGGGGCCACGACGGGACCGTCCGCCGACTTCGCACTCGGCAACAACGCGTCCGAACTCAGCGAGTCCATCCAGACCTTCGGCTCCGCCGCCGACGCCACCGCCTTCACCGAGAAGCTGTCCGCCGCGCTCGACTCCTGCACCAGCTTCACCGCCGACCAGGACGGCACCTCGATGAAGACCGGCGTCGAGAAGCTGACCGCCCCGAAGACCGCCGAGGAGGCCATCGCGGTCCGGCTGAAGCTGGCCGTCGCGCCCGGCGTCACGGTCGAGCCGACCGTCCTCGTCGCCCGCCAGGGCAGCGGTCTGATCCGGGTCCTGCACCTCGCCGACAGCGCCAAGGCGAAGGGCGACTTCGACGCGTTCGCGAAGCTCGCGGGCGACAAGCTGGCGAAGGCCGCCGCCCAGGGCTGACCGGACCCCGCCCCGGCCCGGCCCGGGCCCGACCGGACCCCGGCCTATCCTCGGATCATGACACTCAACCGCGAGCACGACGACCTCGGCGCCGAGGACCTCAAGATCATCACGCTGGCCCGCAGCGCCCGCGCCCGCAACGGGGTGCCGGAGGGCGCGGCGGTGCGCGACGAGACCGGCCGGACCTATGTCGCCGGGACCGTGGCCCTGGAGTCGCTCAAGCTCAGCGCGCTGCAGACCGCGGTCGCCATGGCCGTGGCCAGCGGCGCCCAGTCCCTGGAGGCCGCCGCCGTGGTCTCCACCGCCGAGGCCGCGTCGGACGCGGACCGCGCGGCGGTACGGGACCTGGGCGGCCCCGAGACCCCGGTGCTGCTCGCGGGCACCGACGGGCGGCTGCGCTCCGCGGTCACCGCGGGCTGAGCGGTCGGACGACGGCGCCACACCGCGAAGGAGCGGCCGGGGCGGGGGCCGGGATCGAGTGATCCGGCCATCCCCGGGCGGATGAGACACCGGGCCCGGTGCGTGAGACGCGCGCCGGGCCCTTCCCGTACCCCCGTGCGAGGACCCTGGGCACGGCACTTGTGCTCTTGTGAAGAATGCGCATCAATAAGCAGCGACCGGTCCGACGGACCGTCAGATCTCCGCCGTTCTCGCGGAGTCCGCTTGACGCAGCGTCCGCACCCCTGCGTTCTGCATCGGAATCGGAAGGGGTACGACCTCATGAGAAGCAGAAGCAGCTTAGGGATCGTCGCGGTGCTGTCCGGAGCGCTCGCCGCCGCCGGGCTCGCCTTCGCGCCGGGGGCCGCCGCCGTCTCGCCGGGCACGGCGACGGCGACGTACGACTGTGGTTCCTGGGGTGGTGGCGGCGCCACGCTCACCGCCACCCAGAGCGGCACCGCCGCCACGATCACCATCACCTCCGCGGTGAAGACCCCGATCGCGGTCGGCGCCGACCAGATCAACTCCACCTTGACCCTGGCCAAGGCGGGCGGCGGCACCCGGGTGTTCAGCGGCAAGAAGAACCCGGCGCTCGCCGCCAACCAGTCCGTCACCATGGGCCCGCTGAGCGGCACCGTCGCCTCCGGCGACAGCCTCAACTCGTACTTCGCGGGCACCGCGCTCAAGATGGTGATCTTCGGTGTCACGGTGAACTGCGACGCGCTCACCTCGCAGTCCCCCGGCCCCTTCGTGTTCAGCTGATCCGCACCCTCCCGCACGGCCGACCGGCATCGCCACTGGCGGTGCCGGTCGCTGTCGTGAGCTGGGCAAATACCGACATCTACTGATCTTGACAGTATCTGATGGGTCATCAGTCGATGGATTTCGATTCCATTGACTTCTCATCGCCCGCGCCCGTCAATGGCGCCCTCTCATCCCTCAGGAGGGGGCCCACATGGCACTCGCACGCAGCCGCGCGGCGGCCCGAAGACGGCGCCGCTGGACCGCCGGCCTCGGCGCCACCGCGCTCGCGCTCACCGTGGGCGGGGCGTTCGCCGCCCCGGCCGGAGCGCTCTCCACCGCCTCCCAGGCCGTGGAGTTCCAGACCCACTGCATTCCGCCGCCGATCGCCGGGATCCCGCCCATCGACGGCACCACCACGGCCCAGATCACGGTCGACAAGACCGCGCCCAAGGTCGGCGAGACGGTCACGGTCACCTACACGGTCACCAAGCCCGCCGCGTCCAACCCGGTGGACCTCGCCCTCCCGGCCGACATCATGACCCCCAGCGGCAAGGTCGCCCTCACCGGCGCCCAGACCGGCTCGGTCACCGTCACCGGCGAGAAGAAGAACCCGCCGGTCCCCGGCAAGGGCTCCTTCCCGGCCTTCTCCATGAAGGGCACCTTCACGGTCACGTCACCCGGTGCGATCAACCTCTCGCCCGGTGACTACAACATCCACACCAGCTACATCATGGAGCTGGACACCCCCTGCACCGTGACCAACCCGCCCGCGCCCGTCTCCGAGACGGTCACCGCGGCGGCCCAGCCCGGCGCCAACGAGCGGTCCCTCCAGCTCGACAACGCGTCCGGCGCCCCCGGCGTCCGGGTCACCGTCTCGGGCAGCAAGTTCACCCCGCTCACCGAGGTCACCGTCGTCGGCCGGGCCGGTGCCGCCGAGACCGCCGACAAGATGACGGTCACCACGGACAGCGAGGGCGGCTTCGCCGCGCGCCTGAAGGTCAACGACAAGGCGACCTCCGGGATCGTGGCGTACGAGGGCGCGGCCTGGGACCCGGAGAAGGGCGCGGGACCCGTCGCGTACCAGGTCATCGACGACACCCCGACACCGCCGAACAGCCAGAAGATCTCGGCCTCGGTCAAGGCGGGCGAACTGTCGATGACCCAGGCCGGTGACGCCGTGCAGCTCTCGGCGGTCGACTTCGGCCAGGGCGGGGCGGCCACCGGCGCGCTCCAGACGGTGACCGTCAAGGACTTCCGCGGCGGCCCCGCGGGCTGGTCCCTGACCGGCAAGGTCACCGACTTCACCGGCCCGGCGGGCGCGTCCATCGGCGCCGGGAAGTTCAGCTGGACCCCGGCCTGCACCACCAAGGCCGGCAGCCCGAGCACCTGCGTCCCCGGCACGGCCGGGACCGTCGGCGGCACCGGCGCGACCCTCGCGTCGACCTCCAACGGCACCGTCACCGGTGGTGAGTTCACCGTCGACGCGGGTCTCTCGCTGGACGTCCCGGCGTTCAGCGCGCCCGGCTCGTACGCGGGTGTGCTCACGCTGACGCTGTCCTGACCGTGTCCTGACCACGCGCAAGAGAACCGAGCCAAAGGGGTCCGCACCCGTGCCGCGCAAGCCGTACGTCCTCCTGCGACTGCGATCCACCCGATCCACCCGATCCACCCGAACCATCCGAACCATCCGGTTCACCCTTGGCCTCCTGGCCGCCGTGCTGCTGCTCGGCGTCCAGGGGGCTCCCCCCGTCTCCGCGGCCGAGAACGGCGAGTGGGCCGTCTACCCGGCCGCCTCACGGCTCGGCAGCCGCCCGTACTTCTACCTCTCGGCCGATCCCGGCACGACCGTCACCGACAAGGTCACCGTCACCAACAAGACCGCCGCCCCGCTGACCTTCCTGCTCTACGGCGCCGACGCCTACAACACCGAACGCGACGGCGGCTTCGCCGTCCGCACCCGGCAGGAGAAGCAGACCGGCGCCGGAGCCTGGATCAAGCCCGCCCAGGACAAGGTGACCGTGCCGCCCCGGTCCGCCGTCACCGTCCCGTACACCCTCACCGTCCCCGACGACGCCGAGCCCGGCGACCACCCCGGCGCCGTCGTCGCCCTCGACGAGCGGATCGCCAAGGGCGCGGCCGGTGACGTGGCCCTCGGCGTGCAGCGCGCCGTCGGCGCCCGCGTCTACCTGCGGGTCGGCGGCCCCACCGTCCCGGCGCTCTCCGTCGAGGACGTCACCCTCAGCCAGGACCGGCCCCTCGTCCCCGGAGCCGGATCCAGCACCGCCGTCGTCTCCTACACCCTCTACAACCGGGGCAACGTCGCCCTCGACCCCCGGGTCGCCCTCAAGGCCGAGGGGCTGTTCGGCCGCACCCTGCTCAGCCGCGACCTGGACCGGCTGCCGTCGGAGCTGCTGCCCCGGCAGAAGATCCGGCTGACCGCCCGCTGGAACGGTTCTCCGCAGCTCGACTGGGGCAAGGTGACGCTCACCGTCAGCGCCAAGGACGTCCGCGAATCGGCCGGGGTCTCGTTCGTCGCACTGCCCTGGCTGCCCCTGCTCGTGGTCGTCCTCGGGGGCGTCGCGGGGCTGCTCGGACTGCGCGTCCGCAGACGCCGCAGTGCCGAAGGCGGACACTGAGTACGTGAGGCGGGCGCTCATCGGGGACAATGGCCCCCATGAGCGTTCGCACTTCTGCCACCGATGAGAACACCGCCCCCCACCGGGCGGGATTCGCCTGCTTCGTCGGGCGCCCCAACGCGGGCAAGTCCACCCTCACGAACGCTCTCGTCGGACAGAAGGTGGCGATCACCTCCAACCGGCCGCAGACCACCCGGCACACCGTCCGCGGCATCGTGCACCGCCCGGACGCGCAGCTGATCCTGGTCGACACCCCCGGGCTCCACAAGCCGCGCACCCTGCTCGGCGAGCGCCTCAACGACGTCGTCCGCACCACCTGGGCCGAGGTCGACGTGATCGGCTTCTGCCTGCCCGCCGACCAGAAGCTCGGCCCCGGCGACCGCTTCATCGCCAAGGAGCTCGCCGAGGTCCGCAAGACCCCCAAGGTCGCCATCGTCACCAAGACCGACCTGGTCGACTCCAAGGCCCTCGCCGAGCAGCTGATCGCCATCGACCAGCTCGGCAAGGAGCTGGGCATCGAATGGGCGCAGATCGTGCCGGTCTCCGCCGTCGGCAACAAGCAGGTCCAGCTCGTCGCCGACCTGCTCATCCCGCTGCTCCCGGAGTCCCCGCCGCTCTACCCGGAGGGCGACCTCACCGACGAGCCCGAGATGGTCATGGTCGCCGAGCTGATCCGCGAGGCCGCCCTGGAAGGCGTACGGGACGAGCTGCCGCACTCCATCGCGGTCGTCGTGGAGGAGATGCTGCCGCGCGAGAACCGCCCGGCGGACCGGCCGCTGCTCGACATCCACGCCAACGTGTACATCGAGCGGCCCAGCCAGAAGGGCATCATCATCGGCCCCAAGGGCAAGCGCCTGAAGGAGGTCGGGATGAAGTCCCGCAAGCACATCGAGGCGCTGCTCGGGACCCCGGTCTTCCTCGACCTCCACGTGAAGGTCGCGAAGGACTGGCAGCGGGACCCCAAGCAGCTCCGCAAGCTCGGCTTCTGAGCCCCGGCGGCCGGTGCCCGGCTCACCGGGCTCGGCTCACCAGGTCCGGTAGGCGGTGAAGGGGCTCGGTGTGCCGTCGCCCCACCGGGCGGCGACGAACAGGCCGTCGAACCGGAACAGGCCCGTCAGCCCGTCGTTGTCGCCGCCGGTCTCGCTGTCGAAGGTGCGCTCGTCGACCCGCTCACCGGTGGCCGCGTCATAGACGTACAGCTCGTCGAGCCCCTTCCGGGACGTGGTGACGGCGGACACCCGCCCACCGCCCGCGTGCAGGCCGGTGATCTCCCGCCATGGGCCGAAGGACTCCGAGGCCCACACCCGCTTCCCGTTCGCCAGGTCGAACGCGGTGACGCCCACGGAACCGGTGAACAGCTTCCCGTCGGCGACGACCGGCGGACGGGCACTGATGCGGTCGATCTCGGCCCGGACCCGGCCGTCCGCGCCGAAGACCAGATAGCCGTTCACGCCCTGCCCCACGGGCTCGCCGACGTCGAGCACGGTCGGCTCGGCGGAGACGAAGGACAGGCTCGCGTTCGCGGCGACGGGCCGCCGGGCACCGAGCGGGACGACCCATCGGGCCGAGCCGTCGGCCGGGCGGAAGGCTGCCAGTTTCGCCTCGTCCGGGCAGGCGAGGGCGGCGAGCACCCGCTCCCGCGTGACGGCGACCCCACGGGGGTGGCAGCCCTTCGGCACGGCGGCCCGCCAGCGCGGCGCGCCGGTGCGCAGATCGAAGGCGCGCACCCCCGTGCCTTCGCCCGCGGCTCCGATCGTGCCTTCGCCCGTGCCTTCGCCCGTGCCTTCGCCCGTGCCTCCGTCCGTGCCGTCCTCCGCCGGATCGTCGCGGAGCACGGCCAGACCCGCCCCGGCGGCGAGCACGTCGACCTCGTCCTTCGGGTCGGTGGCACCGGCCCGGCGCTCGGTCCGCCACAGCTCGCGGCCGTCCTTCAGATCGATCGCCGCGACGGTGGCGCAGCCCTTGCCGCTCCCGGCACCGCTCCTGCCGGTGCCGCCGCCCGCCATGAGACCGATCAGCGCGACGCCGTCGGCGACCTCGGAGCCGGTGGCGCAGATCTCGGCCCGCCCGGGCACCGCGTACTCCCAGCGACGCTCGCCCGTCCTGGCGTCGAAGGCGGTGACGGCGTCGAAGCGGCTGCGGACGACGGTGTCACCGACGGTCCAGGCCGCGTTGCCGTAGGCGGCGGCGGCCCGGTCGGCCGGGGCGTCCCAGACGCGTTCCATCCCGTCGCCCGGCAGATTGCCCGTGTCGGAGGCGACGCACGAGGCGACGCCCCCGACGAGAGCGAGCGGCACACCGATCAGGACCGACAGCGCGAGCGCCCGGCGGCCCGCCCGTTGCCGGGGCCGGGGCCGGGGCCGGGGTCGTGCGGTCTCGGCCGAGCCTGTCGTCATGCGGATCCCCACCCCCTGCTCGAAGCGTTCGAAGCCTCGTCAGCGTAGGGGATCACCGGTCGTCGGCCCGTGCCCGGCCGGGCCGGGGCCCCGCGCTACGCGCCCTCCTTGAGGAGCCGCGTCACCAGCGCCCGCTGCGCGTCCGTCAGGTCCGGGTCGCAGCAGTGGACCGTACGGTCGTCGACGGTGATCTCGTACGAGAAGCCGTCGGGCACCCCCCGGCCCGCCGGAGCCGCCGGGCCCGCGAGCACGTCGCCCGCCAGGGCGTGCCACTCGCCGGCGTCCTCGCGGCCCGTCGTGTCGACCTCCGCCGACCGCGCAAGGCCCGCGAAGCCGCCGGTGCGCCGCACCCGGATACGCATCTCAGGAAGCCCGCACGCCGACGAGCGACCACGCCTTGAGGACGGCGGCGAGCTCGGCGGCGTCGCCGTAGCGGGCCCGGGCGGCGGTCGCCGTGGCCGTCGCGAACTCGGTGAACCGGGCCTCCTCCGACAGCGTCCCGGCCGTCAGCACGTCGTACCAGATCTGCCCGGCCCGCTCCCACGCGTTCCCGCCCAGCTCGGTCGCGAGCAGGTAGAAGGCGTGGTTGGGGATGCCCGAGTTGATGTGCACGCCGCCGTTGTCGGAGCTCGTACGGACGTAGTCGTCCATCGTCGCGGGCTGCGGGTCCTTGCCGAGGACGTCGTCGTCGTACGCCGTGCCCGGCTCCTTCATGGAGCGCAGCGCCACCGCCCGGTCCACGGCCGGGCCGAGCAGCCCCGCGCCGATCAGCCAGTCGGCCTGGTCGGCGGTCTGGCCGAGCGCGTACTGCTTCACCAGCGAGCCGAAGACGTCGGAGACGGACTCGTTGAGCGCGCCGGACTGACCGAAGTAGGCGAGGTTCGCGGTGTGCTGGGTGACGCCGTGGGCCAGCTCGTGGCCGATCACGTCGACCGGCAGCGTGAAGTCGAGGAACAGCTCGCCGTCCCCGTCGCCGAACACCATCTGCTCGCCGTTCCAGAAGGCGTTGTCGTACTTCTCGTCGAAGTGGACGCTGGCGAGCAGCGGCATCCCGGCGCCGTCGATCGAGTCCCGGCCGTACGCCTTCAGGAAGAAGTCGAAGGTGGCGCCGAGCCCCGCGTAGGCCCGGTTCGCCGTGTTGTCGTCGATCGCCGCCCCGCCCTCCTCGCGCACCCGCACGCCGGGCAGCTCGGTGCCGTGCCGCGCGTCGTACACCGTGCGGTGCGGCTTGCCCGGCGCGGGGGAGTCAGGACCGGCTTCCGCGCCCGGAGCGGCGGCCCTGGCGGTGCGCAGCTCCTGGTCGACGGCGATGGTGCGCGCGGCGGCCGCCGCGAAGGCCGGGTTGTCGGACTCGGCGAGCCGCTTCAGGATGTGCGGCGGGACGATCGCGCAGTGGACGGGGACGATGCCGCCGTGAACGGGACGCGGACGGCGCGGTGACGTGTGGGGAGTCATCCCTGCAATGTGGCACTGCGTGGTGCCGGTGTCACGAGCGGCGACCAGGATTGGCGAAATGGAGTGATGGGTCACCTTTCGGACTTGACGGGTGGGCCGTCCCGCATACTGAAACGGGACGTCCGCCTCCGCCGGGCCTCGGCTACAGTGACGCACATCATGCGTTTCGGGCTGCTTCTCCTTAGCTGCCGCGGCGAGGGCCTGTAGTCGTAGGCCGACCCCCTCCCCGCGGGTTTCGGTGTTGCGTTCGACAGTCGGCCGTCCCCCCTGAGGACCCGAGGAGCCCTACGCATGTCCCAGTCACCCTTCGTCAACCGCCCGACACCCGTCACCACCGCGACGCACCTCCAGCAGCCGTCCGGGATGCCGGTCCACAAGTACGGGCAGTACGAGGCCGTCGAGATCCCCGACCGCACCTGGCCCGAGCGCCGCATCACCAAGGCGCCCCGCTGGCTCTCCACCGACCTGCGCGACGGCAACCAGGCGCTGATCGACCCGATGAGCCCGGCTCGCAAGCGCGAGATGTTCGACCTGCTGGTACGCCTGGGCTACAAGGAGATCGAGGTCGGCTTCCCGTCCTCCGGCGAGACCGACTTCGCCTTCGTCCGCTCGATCATCGAAGAGGGCGCGATCCCGGACGACGTCACCATCTCCGTGCTGACCCAGGCCCGCGAGGACCTGATCGAGCGGACCGTGGAGTCGCTGGTCGGCGCCAAGCGCGCCACCGTCCACCTCTACAACGCGACCGCCCCGACCTTCCGCCGGGTCGTCTTCCGCGGCTCGAAGGACGACATCAAGCAGATCGCGGTCGACGGCACCCGGCTGGTGATGGAGTACGCGGAGAAGCTGCTGGGCCCGGAGACCACCTTCGGCTACCAGTACAGCCCCGAGATCTTCACCGACACCGAGCTGGACTTCGCCCTGGAGGTCTGCGAGGCCGTCTGTGACGTCTGGCAGCCGTCCGAGGGCCGCGAGATCATTCTCAACCTGCCCGCCACCGTGGAGCGTTCGACGCCGTCCACGCACGCGGACCGCTTCGAGTGGATGTCCCGCAACCTGACCCGGCGCGCGTACGTGTGCCTGTCGGTGCACCCGCACAACGACCGCGGCACCGCCGTCGCCGCCGCCGAGCTGGCGATCATGGCCGGCGCCGACCGCATCGAGGGCTGCCTGTTCGGGCAGGGCGAGCGGACCGGCAACGTCGACCTGGTCACCCTGGGCATGAACCTGTTCAGCCAGGGCGTCGACCCGCAGATCGACTTCTCGCAGATCGACGAGATCCGCCGGACCAGCGAGTACTGCAACCAGATGGAGGTCCACCCGCGCCACCCCTACGCGGGCGACCTGGTCTACACCGCCTTCTCCGGCTCCCACCAGGACGCCATCAAGAAGGGCTTCGACGCCATGGAGGCGGACGCCGCCGCCCAGGGCAAGACGGTCGACGAGATCGAGTGGGCGGTGCCCTACCTGCCGATCGACCCGAAGGACGTCGGCCGCTCGTACGAGGCGGTCATCCGGGTCAACTCGCAGTCCGGCAAGGGCGGCATCGCGTACGTCCTGAAGAACGACCACAAGCTGGACCTGCCGCGCCGGATGCAGATCGAGTTCTCCCGGATCATCCAGGCGAAGACCGACGCCGAGGGCGGCGAGGTCACCCCGAAGGCCATCTGGTCGGTCTTCCAGGACGAGTACCTGCCGAACCCGGACAACGCCTGGGGCCGCATCCAGCTGCGCTCGGGCCAGTCCACCTCGGACACCGACGGCACCGACACCCTGAAGGTCGAGGCGGTCGTCGACGGCGTCGACACCGTCCTGACCGGCTCCGGCAACGGCCCGATCTCCGCCTTCTTCGCCGCGCTGCAGGCGATCGGCGTGGACGCCCGCCTGCTGGACTACCAGGAGCACACGATGAGCGAGGGCGCCTCCGCGCAGGCCGCCTCGTACATCGAGTGCGCCATCGACGGCAAGGTCCTGTGGGGCATCGGCATCGACGCCAACACCACTCGCGCGTCCCTGAAGGCGGTCGTCTCGGCGGTCAACCGCGCCGCCCGCTGACGATTTCCTCGCCGCTGCCCCGCACCCTTCCGAGGGTGCGGGGCAGCGGTGCGTTGTGAGGTGCGTCACCCGGCCGGGCCGTTTCATGTTCCCTTAAGGAAGATCCTCCGGACATGCCGGAATCAGCGGTAAATCAGGTGAGTTGACGGCACATCAGGGCCGGGGAGAAAGTCGGCTCGTCCACTCGGACACCACCCTCTTCGCTCCTCTCCGACCTGGAGTTCCGCATGCGCATGCGCACGCCCGCTGCCGTGGCCGCCGTCCTCGCAGTGACCGGGGCAGCCCTCGTCTGGGCCCCCACCGCCTCCGCCACCGGCGCCACGGGCGCGTGCGACACCAACCCGCTGGGCATAGCCGGCCACTACGCCGAGTTCGTCGAGCGGAACTCCACCCGGCACTCCGACTCCGAGGGCGCAGTCGCCGTCGGCGGCGACGCCACCTTCGGCGACCCGGTGGCCCACTCCGGCTTCTCCATCGGCAGCCGCCTCACCGCGGGCGAGCTCGCCGCCCTCCCCGGCGGCCACAGCCTCGTCGTCGGCGGCACCCTCTTCGCCAACCAGGTCGTCCTCGACAAGGGCACCGGCATCGCGGGCAAGGTCGTCGACCGGTCCACCAAGGGCGCCGGCTTCGGCGTCGACGGTGACAAGGTGAAGCAGGGCGCCTCCCCGATCGACTTCGGCAAGGAGTTCGCCTCCCTGCGCGCCCTCTCCAGCGGCTGGGCCGCCGTCCAGCCCAACGGCTCCGTCGGCCGCTCCACCGACTACCAGGGCCTGATGCTCACCGGCACCGACCCCAAGCTGAACGTCTTCGCCGTCGACGCCGCCGACCTGCAGAAGGCCGGAGCCGTCTCCATCAAGGTCCCCACCGGTTCCTCCACGCTCGTCAACGTGCTGGGCGGCTCCTACGACATGAGCACCGCGCCTACGTACGGCGTCTACCTCTGGGACGAGGCCAAGGGCGGCCTGGTGATGGACGACTACGCCGCGGGCAGTGCCTCCTTCAAGAGCGTCCGCTCCAAGCTGCTGTGGAACTTCCCGCAGGCCGAGAGCGTGAAGAAGAACTACACCTCCTGGCCCGGCACGATCTTCGCCCCGCGCGCCACCGTCGAGATGGGCGGCCCGGGCGTCGGACCCGGTCACGTCAACGGCTCCGTGGTGGCCGAAAACCTGCGTACGGTGCCCGGCGCCGAGACCCACCAGATGAACTTCACCGGCTGCCTGCCCACCGGCACCACCCCGGACAAGCCCCCGGTCACCCCCGAGCCGCCGAAGCCCACCCCCACGGACGTGCCGACCAAGCCCGCCACCCCCGGTACCCCCAGCACCCCCGCCACCCCCACGAGCCCCACCAGTCCCAGCGCACCGGAACCGTCGTCCCCGGCCACTTCCTCGCCCTCGCCGTCCTCCTCCGGCTCCGCCGCCGTCCCCGCGCCGTCACCGTCGTCCACCCCGGAGGGTGATCTCGCCACCACCGGCTCGACCTTCGGACCTGGCGCGATGGGCATCGCCGGAGCGGCCGTCCTGCTCGGCGGCGGCTTCCTGGCCTTCGCGAAGCTGCGCAAGCGGGCCTCCTGAGGCCCTCGGCGGCCCGGCGGGTCTCGGCCAGATCGGCGACGTTCTCCTGACGAGGTGCTGACGCCGCATCATCGATGTGGCTAACATCACGCCAACCCGGCAAGGAAGCCGGGCCGTGCAGGGAGGTGCGGCGTGCGGTCAGTGCGGAAGTCTCATGAGCGCGGCTGGGTTCTCTGTGGAATCCGCACCTCCTGGAACACGATCGGCGACGGCGAGTTCTTCTGCGAGGAGTGCGGCGGCGACCGCAACTACCGCCGTCGCACCGGCCGCCGCAGGTTCGCCCTCCTCGGCGTCCCGGTGCTGCCGCGGGGCCACGCGGGCCCGGTCGTGGAGTGCGCGGCCTGCCACAGCCACTTCGGTACGGACGTGCTCGCCCGCCCGACCACGAGCCGGTTCTCCGGGATGCTGCGCGACGCCGTCCACACGGTGGCCCTCGCCGTCCTCGCGGCCGGCGGCACCGGCTCCCGTACCGCCGTGGACACGGCCGTCACGGGCGTCAGGGCGGCGGGCTTCGCCGACTGCACCGCGCTCCAGCTGGTCGAGCTGGTGGAGGCGCTGGCGGCCGACACCGGGCGCTTCCTGCCGGACATCAGCAGCGGGGGAGCGGCGCTCGCCATCGAGCTGCACGAGGCCCTGGAGCCGCTGTCGCCGCACCTGGCCGGATCGGGCCGCGAATCGATCCTGCTCCAGGGCGCCCGGATCGCGCTCGCCGACGGCCCGTACAGCCCGGCCGAGCGGGAGGTCCTGACGACGGTGGGGAACGCGCTGGCGCTCTGTCCCGACGACACGGCACGGCTGCTCGCGACGGCGCGGAAGGTCGGCTGACCGGACCGCGAAACGTGAGGGGCGGGGCCCTGGGACCGGATCATCCGGTCCCAGGGCCCCGCCCCTTCGGTCTGTGTCTGTCTGTCTGTGTCCTCGGCTGCGTCAGGCGAGCTCGACGCCGCTCGCGCGCAGCATGTCCTCGCGCTCGACGATCTTCACGCGCTCGCGGCCCTGCGGCTCGCCCAGCGCCTTCTCGGCGGCGTCGAGGGCGTACCAGCCCTCCCACGTCGTGTACGTGATGCCGCGGGCCTCGAGGAAGGCCACGACCGCGGCCTCGTCCGGGGTCTCCGGGGTGAGCAGCCGCCCGTGGGCGTGGTCGTCCAGGAGGTTGGCCACGGTCTCGTTGGCGTCGCCCTTGGTGTGGCCGATGAGGCCGACGGGGCCGCGCCGGATCCAGCCGGTGACGTAGGTGGAGGCCATGTGGTCGCCGTTCTCCTCGACGACCCGGCCGCCCTGGTCCGGGACGGTGCCGCTGACGGCGTCCCAGGGGAGCTTGGGCAGCTCGTCGGAGAGGTAGCCGACGGCGCGGTAGACGGCCTGGACGTCCCAGTCGGTGGTCTGTCCGGTGCCCTTGACATTGCCGGTGCCGTCCAGCTCGGTGCGCTCGGTGCGCAGGCCGACGACCTGGCCGTCGGCGCCGAGGATCTCGACGGGCGACTCGAAGAAGTGCAGGAACAGCTTGTGCGGGCGGTCGCCGACGTCGCGGATCGCCCAGTTCTCCAGGGTCTTGGCGACCATGTCGGTCTGCTTGTTCTTGCGGCGCTCGGCGATCGAGCCGTCGTCGTAGTCGATGTCCTCGGGGTTGACGATGACCTCGATGTTCGGCGAGTGGTCGAGCTCGCGCAGCTCCATCGGGCTGAACTTGGCCTGCGCGGGGCCGCGGCGGCCGAAGACGTGGATCTCGACGGCCTTGTTGGCCTTGAGGCCGTCGTAGACGTTCGCCGGGATCTCGGTCGGCAGCAGCTCGTCGGCGGTCTTGGCGAGGATCCGGGAGATGTCGAGGGCGACGTTGCCGACACCGAGCACGGCGACCTTCTCGGCCTCCAGGGGCCAGGTGCGGGGCACGTCGGGGTGGCCGTCGTACCAGGAGGCGAAGTCGGCGGCGCCGTAGGAGCCGTCGAGCTCGACGCCCGGGATGCGGAGCTCGCGGTCGGCCATCGCGCCGGTGGAGAAGACCACGGCGTCGTAGAACTCGCGCAGGTCGTCGAGGTGCACGTCGGTGCCGTAGTCGATGTTGCCGAAGAGGCGGACCTGAGGCTTGTCGAGGACCTGGTGGAGGGCGGTGATGATGCCCTTGATGCGCGGGTGGTCGGGTGCGACGCCGTAGCGGATGAGCCCGAAGGGCGCGGGCATCCGCTCGAAGATGTCGATGGACACGCCCGGTTCGGCGGCGGCCTCGGACTTCAGCAGCGCATCAGCGGCGTAGATCCCGGCGGGGCCGGCGCCGACGATCGCGACCCGGAGGGGGCGGGGCATGACGGGTTTCCCTTCGCAAGCGACATCGCGGCGAGGGGTCGCCGCACTTAGGTCACCCTAAATAATCCGCCACGCGAAGCGGTACCCGCCCCCGGTCTATGACCCCATAAGGCCAACTTATGACATCTCAAAGTGGAACCTGGGGTGCTGTTTCAGTGTAGGCGGGCCCCCGGGCGGGCTGCTGGGCGGGCTGGCTATGCGGCCTGGCTCAGCCGGTCGCCGGTGAGGGCGGTGAAGACCGTCCAGACCACCATCACCAGGCCGCAGAGCGCACAGAAGAGGATGAGCGAGCCCACCGCGAGATCGAAGCGGCGCGCGCCCGGATCCTTGTGGGGGTAGGCGTCGGTCGGATCGCCCGGGTCGTGGCTGACCTTGACGTACGGGGCGGAGCTCAGGTGCGGCACGGCGCGGGTGGTGCCCGCCGGGTCGGTGAAGAGGTACGTCCCCGAGCTGGTGGCCGGCCGGGCGAGGACGGTGGTGCCGTGCTTCATCAGGTGCCGCTCGTGGTTCCACGCGCCCAGGGTGGGCACGGCGATCCACAGGCCGACGATGGTGATGCCGCCGATCGGCACGAGGAGGGCGATGCCGGCGGCGTCGCCGGCGAAGCCGATGAGCACGGACGCGGCGACGACCGCTCCGGCGAAGCCGAGCATCCACCGCGTGACGCGACGCATGAACCTCTGGCTCCAGGTCGCCCCGCGGGACCGCACGAAGGCGAGGGCGGCTCCGTCGACCTCGGTGCCCGGCTCCGTGTCCGTGGCGAGTTCCGTGAGCAGGGCGTTCACGCCGTCCGCGAGGGCGGTCGCGCGGGGATCGGTCACGTCGTCGAGCCGGTGGAGCACGGGCTCCGCGCCCGCCCGGGCCCGCAGCTCGATGATGAGACAACGCTCCTCGGCGCGGACGCGGGCCATCGCGGCGAAGGGGATGGTGACCTCTTCGTGGGGGCGCTCCAGGATCAGTCCGTCGGAGACGGGCACCACGACGGCGCCCTCGTTCCCCTGGACTATCGGCAGGGCGGAAATGATCGACATGGGGGTGACATTAAGGCGCGCCGATGGAGTCCGGGTGGCCTTGGGGAGGCGCGAGGAAGATCGTCGACCATGGTTACTCCTGGACAGGTGTCCATGTATGGTGGACACCTGTCCATGATGCGTGTGTGATGTACGAGGGTGGGAGAACCCGATGGAGACGACCGCGAACGTTCTGGTGGGCCTGGTGGCCGCGCTGCACGTCTACTTCCTGGTCCTGGAGATGTTCCTGTGGCAGAAGAGGCCCGGTCGCAAGCTCTCCGGCTTCGACGCCGAACTCGCCCGCGCCACCGCCCCGCTCGCCGCCAACCAGGGCCTCTACAACGGCTTCCTCGCCGCAGGACTCGTCTGGGGCCTCGCCGCCGCCGACCCCACGGGCCACCGCGCCCTGATCTTCTTCCTGAGCTGCGTCGTCATCGCCGGCGTCTACGGCGGCCTCACCGCCAACCGCCGCATCCTCGTCGCCCAGGCCGTCCCCGGAGCACTCGCCCTCGGCGCCGTTATGCTGGCCGGATGACCAGCGCGCCCGCCGACCCCCGAGCCGCGCGGACCCGGGCCAAGCTCACCGGGGCGCTGCTCGCCGAGTGCGCCGACCGGCCGCTGGCCGAGGTCAGCGTCGCGGCGGTGGTCCGCCGGGCGGCCGTCGGCCGCGCCACCTTCTATCTGCACTACGCCGATCTGGAAGCGCTCGCGGTGGACGCGTGCGCGGAGGTCGTACGGGAAGCGGTCGACGCCCTGCACGCCTGGCGCGGCACCCCGGACCCCGCGGCCCCGCCCCCGGCGCTGCTCGCCTTCTTCGACCGCATCGCCGCCCAGGCCCCGCTCCACCGCGAACTCCTCGCCCCGGGCGGCGCGGGCCCACTGGGCCGTGTCCTCCACCACGACCTCCGCACCCGCAGCCGCACCGAACGCGCCCTGGCGGGTGCCCCGGAACCGGACCTCATCGCCTCGGCGGTGGCGGCGACCTTCGCGGCGATCCTGGCGGACTGGCTGCACGGCCTGATCGAGGGAGGGCCGGAGGAGATCGCGGGCAAGGTGTGGCGGGTCCTGATCAATGTGCACCGGACGCCGCTGGGCGGGGGTTCCGGGCCCGGGGCGTGAGCACGCGGTGTCAGACGCTTCGGCTCCGCCGCTTGGTCCTGGCGCGGACCCGCTCGCGCAGTTCGGCCTGGTAGAAGGCGGACTTGGCGCCGCCGAGCGCCATGGACTCGCAGATGTCCGCCACCGTCTCGGCGTCGTCGGCGTCTCCCGTGAGTCCGATCTCGAGCAGCCGCCAGAACCCCTCCTGGACCTGGCGCCGGCACTCCTCCTCGGGTCCCGCATCGCAACCCGACACGAACCACAAGGTCTGCAACAGCACCCCACGGGCCAGCGGCGAGAGTTCGCCGGCCAAGGCGGCCATGATCACGCCGACCGTCGGCGGCGTGCAGTCGAACGCGGTGGAGCACTCCTCGACATGGCCTTCGAGCGTGTACCCGATCATGTCCCGGGCCTCCACCGCCGTGATGATCGTTTCGATCATCAGCGGTATGTGCTCGGCGGAGCCCCCGCACCCGCAGGCCAGCGACACCCAATCGACCCGCCGCAGCTCCGCGCGGACCAGCTCACTGACCACCACTCGGACTGCCTTCCCGACCTCATGACCACAGCTCACCGTGCTCCGCCGCGCCCAAACTCCGCCCGCGCGGCCCGAGCCTGCCATCCACCCGCGTCACCCGTCACGCGAGTTCACTCCCGGCCCGGCATGTCGGGGGCGTTGGGTGCCTGTGGCACGCTGCGGCTCATGGATGACGAACTGGTCAGCACACAGACGCCGCAGCGTCGCCTCACCGATCCGGAGGAGGCTCTCGCGCTGCTGGAGCGTGCTGTGCCCGGACTGACCGAGTTGCGTCGGCCGACGCGTGCCGTGATCGACTGGGCCGGTTTCGAGGACGGCCTGGGCACCCGGCTTCCTTCTGATTTCAAGTGCCTCGCGGAGTGGTATCCGATCTTCGACATCGGGGGCTTCCTTCTGGTCCGGCTCCCTGAGCCGGGTGCGGAAGACCGCATTCTGCAGGGCACTCGTGACACCCTTTCCGTGCTTGCCACCGCCTGGCTGGAACCCGGTCTCGGCTTCCAGGTCCACCCGGCTCCTGGTGGGCTGCTCCCCTGGGGGGAGTCGTGCGACAGTGACAAGTTCATGTGGAGTACGACGGGCCCGTCTCCGGAGGACTGGGTCGTCACGGTCGCTACACGCGGCGGGGCGTGGTGGCACTACGGTGGCGGTGCCGTCCAGTTCCTCGCCGAGTACTGCACCGGGGCCTTGGAGCCCTGGGACTTGCCACTGATCGACCTGGAAGTCCTCCCCAGCTGATCCGCGCTCGTGGGAGGCCATCGTGAAGCGACGCGCTCGTCCGGGAGCGCCCTTGAGGCGGTGGTGGAGGGGCCACACTCGGAGAGAGGGCGGCCGGATCGGAACGCCCACCGGCAGCGCTCATGAACCGGGCCCGGACTCCGGCCGTACGAGCGCCCAGACCTGGTACTCGTCGTCCCCGTCCCGCAGCGGCGCCTGCTCACGGAACCCGAGGCGGTGCGGCACGGCCGCGCTCGCGCGGTTGGCGGGCTCGTGGACGACGAGGAGCCGCCGTACCCCCGGCAACAGAAAACCCAGCGGGATCAACGCCCGCGCCGCCCGCGTCGCCAGGCCCTTGCCGGTGGCCGCCGGGTGCAGCCAGTACCCGATCTCGTACGCGTCGGGCGGCGTGTCCTCGTGCTGGTACAGCCCACAGCTCCCGACGATCGCCCCGCCGACCACGATCGCGTACGTGAACCCCGCCCCCTTCTCCCACAGCTCCTCCCGCACCGAGAGGAAGCTCGCCGTCCCGTCCGGACCGTGGTCCTCGGCCCATTCCATCCACGGCCGCAGGTGCTCCACCGACTCGTCGATGACCCGGTTCAACTCCGGGAAGTCGGCGGGCCACTCGAACCGGCGCAGCAGCAGCTCGTCATCGACCTCGACGACGTACGGCGGGACGGACGCGGGTGCGTCGGGGGCGTTCGTCATCCTTATCCCTTCAGACCACCGACGAAGGCGGCCCAGGCGGCGGCGGGCACGAGGAGGGCGGGCCCGGGGTTCTTGCTGTCCCGCACGGGCACGACACCGGGGACGCCGTCGAGAACTTCGACGCAGTCACCGCCCTGGCTGTTGCTGTAGGAGCTCTTGCGCCAGGCCGCGCCGACGAAGTCGTACGAGACTTCGACGCAGTCGCCGCCGTCGCCGTCGCTGTAGGAGCTCTTGAACCAGTGGGCGTTGGTCAGGTCGTACCCGCGCATCGTCTGTAGTCCTCCGCCGCCGACTCGATCAGGGCCAGGGACGCCTCTGGCGACAAGGCGGCGACCCTGAGCAGATCGTAGGCGCGCTGCGTCTGCTGCACCACAGCCGGATCGTCAAGGAGGGTTCCCGAAAACTCCGTCTCTGTGTAGGCCGTTGGAGGCTGGTCCGCGAACTCCATCAGCTTGAGGGTTCCGGTCATCCAGGCGTGTGCTCCCGCGCTGCGCGGCAGCACCGTCAACAGAATGCGTCGATCGCGGATCAGCCTCGCGATGTGGTCGAGCTGTGCAGCTATGACCGACGGGCCGCCGATGGGGGTCAGTACAGCGTTCTCGTGCAGGATTGCCCAGTACTCGGGCGCTGTAGGGTGCATGAGGATTGCGGCTCGCTTGATCCGTGAGGTGACCTTCTCGTCGAGGTACTTCTCCGTCGCGAGTGGGTTGCCGCCGAGCGTCACTGCGCGCGCGTACTCCGGTGTCTGCAGCAGTCCCGGGATGACCAGTGGAGCGAACTCGCAGAGCTTCGTCGCGATCGTTTCGAGCCGCGCGACCTCGTTGAAATAGACGGCGTACGGCGAGCAGTCGATCAGCTTTCGCCACGTCCGTTCGAAAATGCCGCCGGTTTCCAGCACCGTGTCGATTCGCTGCGCCACGTCCAGCTGCGGCTTCCTGATCCCATGCTCGAACAAGCCGATATACGTCCCCGACACGAACACCAGTCTCCCCAGCTCGGCCTGGGTGAGTCCGGCCGCCTCCCGGTGGTCCTTCAGCAGGTCGCCGAAGAACTCCCAGGCTTCCTGTCGTTCGGTCTTGGCCATGGATTAACTCCCGAACACCACAACGTAGTTGTTGGCCTTACGCGTCTGCCGATTCTACGGAGCCGCCTCCATCCTGGACGCGGAACCCAGGAAATGGATTCGGAAAGGATCGCGTTGGTGAAAGAAGAGAACATGCGGCCGCTGGAAACGGATGAGGCGCGAGAGGCGGTGAGGGAATTGCGCGACGCGCTCGGGCGGGCCGGAATCCGCTTGCCCTCGCTCGGGCTCGACGTGGTCACCCTCGCCGCCGAGCCTTCTCGGCCGCTGATCGAGCTGGGGTGCTGCACGGCGGCGACGGCGCGGTTGCTCGCCGTCGCGCTCGGGTTCGCGCCCGCGGCAGGAGACTGACCGAAGGGGGACGCGAATGAAACCGCCCATCGGGGCATACGTCGTCGAGATCACGACCGGGAAGGTCGGCACCGTGATGGGGCACGAGGGGCCCTATCTCCAGCTCCGGCCGATCGGCGGCGGGCGTGAGTGGGACTGCGAGCCGGACGGGGTGCGGGTCGCCACGGTCGCCGAGCGGCTGAGCGCGGCGACGGCGCACGTGAACGCCCGGAGCCGGGGCGAGGTGCCCTGAAGCGCTGAGCGGCCGGGGCGCCGGGCCCGGCCCCGTACCGCTTCGGTCCCGGGGCGCCGGGCCCGGCCCCGTACACCCGATGGTTCCGCCCGCTCCGCGTCCCGCTTCCGGGGCGCGGGGCGGGTCTGTCGGTGCCGTACGCGAGAATGGGACGCATGAGTCTGTTCCGCGACGACGGCATCGTGCTGCGCACCCAGAAGCTGGGTGAAGCGGACCGCATCATCACGCTCCTCACGCGCGGGCACGGGCGGGTGCGCGCCGTCGCGCGCGGGGTGCGGCGGACGAAGTCGAAGTTCGGGGCGCGGCTCGAACCGTTCTCGCACGTGGACGTGCAGTTCTTCGCTCGCGGGAGTGAGCTGGTGGGCCGCGGTCTGCCGCTGTGCACGCAGAGCGAGACCATCGCCGCGTACGGCAGCGGCATCGTCACGGACTACGCCCGCTACACGGCCGGTACGGCGATGCTGGAGACGGCGGAACGGTTCACCGATCACGAGGGCGAGCCCGCGGTGCAGCAGTATCTGCTGCTCGTGGGCGGGCTGCGGACGCTCGCGCGCGGTGAGCACGCGCCGCACCTCATCCTGGACGCGTTCCTGCTGCGCTCGCTCGCGGTGAACGGGTACGCGCCGAGCTTCCAGGACTGTGCAAAATGCGGTCTTCCCGGCCCGAACCGGTTCTTTTCGGTCGCGGCGGGCGGAGTCATATGCGGGGACTGCCGGGTGCCCGGAAGCGTCGTACCCTCTGCGGAGGCCGTAGGGCTGCTCAGCGCGCTGCTCACCGGCGACTGGGCGACGGCGGACGCCTGCGAGCCGCGTCACGTGCGGGAAGGCAGCGGCCTCGTGTCGGCCTATCTGCACTGGCACCTGGAACGCGGGCTGCGCTCGCTGCGGTACGTAGAGAAGAGCTAGGAGATCCATCGACCATGGCCATCGCACGACGCGGAATCCTCGGACGGCAGCGCCGGGAGTACAAGGTTCCGGAGATCCACCCGTCCGGCGCGCGCCCGCCGAAGCTCCCCGCCGAGCTGGTGCCGAACCACGTCGCCTGCGTGATGGACGGCAACGGCCGCTGGGCCAAGGAGCGCGGCCTGCCGCGTACCGAGGGGCACAAGGTCGGCGAGGGCGTGGTGCTCGACGTGCTCAAGGGCTGCCTGGAGATCGGCGTCAAGAACCTCTCCCTCTACGCCTTCTCCACGGAGAACTGGAAGCGCTCTCCCGAGGAGGTCCGCTTCCTCATGAACTTCAACCGTGACGTCATCCGCCGCCGCCGTGACGAGATGGACGAGCTCGGCATCCGGATCCGCTGGGTCGGGCGGATGCCGAAGATGTGGAAGTCGGTCGTCCAGGAGCTCCAGGTCGCCCAGGAGCAGACCAAGGACAACGACGCGATGACGCTGTACTTCTGCGTCAACTACGGCGGCCGGGCCGAGGTCGCGGACGCCGCGAAGCGGATCGCCGAGGAGGTCGCGGCCGGTCGGCTCGACCCGGCGAAGGTCAACGAGAAGACCTTCCAGAAGTACCTGTACTACCCGGACATGCCGGACGTCGATCTCTTCCTGCGGCCGAGCGGTGAGCAGCGCACGTCCAACTACCTGATCTGGCAGAGCAGCTACGCGGAGATGATCTTCCAGGACGTGCTGTGGCCCGACTTCGACCGCCGTGACCTGTGGCGCGCGTGCGTCGAGTACGCCTCGCGCGACCGCCGCTTCGGCGGGGTGGACCCGGCGGACCTCGCCGTCCTCGACAAGCGGTGACCACCGCCGCTGCCTGACGGGCAACGGGCAAGGGGCAACGGGCAAGGGAGAGGGCCCGCACCGGATGTCTCGGTGCGGGCCCTCTCCCGTATCGCCGTATCGCCGTGTCGCCGTGTCGCGTGCCGCCGTGTCGCGTACCGCGTATGTCAGGTCACTTCGCGGCGGCGCAGTCCGCGCAGGTGCCGAAGATCTCCACGGTGTGCGCCACGTTCACGAAGCCGTGCTCGGCCGCGATCGTCTCGGCCCACTGCTCCACCGCCGGGCCCTCGACCTCGACGGCCTTGCCGCAGACGCGGCACACCAGATGGTGGTGGTGGTCGCCGGTCGAGCAGCGGCGGTAGACGGTCTCGCCGTCGCTGGTGCGCAGCGCGTCGACCTCGCCCGCCTCGGCGAGGGACTGCAGGGTGCGGTAGACGGTGGTCAGACCCACGGAGTCGCCGCGGTGCTTGAGCATGTCGTGCAGTTCCTGGGCGCTGCGGAACTCGTCCACCTCGCTCAGCGCCGCCGACACCGCGGCCCGCTGCTTGGTCGAGCGGCCGCGTACGGGGGGTCCTGCCGTTGGCACGGGGGCCTCCTTGATTGCTTGTCTGCCCCCGCCATTCTGCCAGCCCCCCGTCCCCCCGGAGCCTCCCCGACATCTCCCGGATGTCTCCAGGACGTCCGGGGAGCCGGTCTCCCGCCTCAGACGCTCACGTCGTCCGTGGCGCGGCGCGTCGCCGGCACCGTCGCGTCGCAGGCCGCCGCCGCGACCTCCGCCGCCCGCGCGCGGCGCCGGGCGATCGGGGTCGCGAGCGCCGTGAGGGCGATGAAGACGGCGATCGCGAGGAGCACGATCGTCGCGCCCGGCGGCACGTCCTGGTAGTAGGAGGTGACGGTGCCGGACAGGGTGACGCCGGTGCCGATGACGACCGCGAGCGCGAAGGTCGTACGGAACGAGCGCGACAGCTGCTGCGCGGCCGCGACCGGCACCACCATCAGGGCGCTGACCAGGAGCAGGCCGACCACGCGCATGGCGACGGTGACGGTGACGGCGGCGGTGACCGCGATCAGCAGGTTCAGGGCGCGCACCGGGAGACCGGTGACCCGGGCGAAGTCCTCGTCCTGGCTGACCGCGAAGAGCTGACGGCGCAGTCCGACGGTGACCAGGACGACGAACGCGGCCAGGATGCCGATCGCCGTGACGTCCTCGGCGGAGACCGTGGAGAGCGAGCCGAAGAGGAACGAGTTGAGGTTGGCGTTGGAGCCGGTGTCGGAGAGGTTGATCAGCAGGACACCGCCGGCCATGCCGCCGTAGAAGAGCAGGGCGAGGGCGAGGTCGCCGCGGGTCCTGCCGTACGCCCTGATCAGCTCCATCGCGACCGAGCCGACGACGGCGACGGCGGTGGCCATCCAGATGGGGCTGGTGTTGAGCAGGAAGCCGAGGCCGACGCCGGTCATCGCGACGTGGCCGATGCCGTCGCCCATCAGCGCCTGGCGGCGCTGGACGAGGTAGACGCCGATGGCGGGCGCGGTGATGCCGACCAGGACGGCCGCGATGAGGGCCCGCTGCATGAAGGCGAGCTGGAGGATTTCCATGTCAGGTCAGCAGTCCCGTGCGGAGCGGCTCGTCGGCCGCGTGGGGGTGGACGTGGTCGTGGCCGGGCAGCGCGTGCTGGCCGACGGCGCGGGGCGGCGGGCCGTCGTGGACGACGCAGCCGTCGCGGAGCACGACCGCGCGGTCGATCAGGGGCTCCAGCGGGCCCAGCTCGTGCAGCACGAGGAGGACGGTGGTGCCGCCCGCGACCTGCTCGCGCAGGGTCGCGGCGAGGATCTCCTGGCTGGCGAGGTCGACGCCGGCCATCGGCTCGTCCATGATCAGCAGCTCGGGCTCGGAGGCGAGCGCGCGGGCGATCAGGACGCGCTGGTGCTGGCCGCCGGAGAGCGCGGAGACGGAGTCCTTGGCGCGGTCGGCGAGGCCGACGAGCGCGATGGCGTGGTCGACGGCGGCCCGGTCGGCCTTGGTGGGCCAGCCGAACCGGCGGCGGGCCAGCCGGCCGGAGGTGACGACCTCGCGGATGGTGGCGGGGACGCCGCTGGCGGCGGTGGTGCGCTGGGGCACGTAACCGACCCGGGCCCAGTCGCGGAACCGCTTCTGCGCGGTGCCGAACAGCTCGATGGTGCCGCCGGTCAGCGGCACCTGGCCGATGACCGAGCGGACGGCGGTGGACTTGCCGGAGCCGTTGGCGCCGAGCAGGGCGACGACCTCACCGCGACGGACGGTGAGGTCGACGCCGCGCAGCACGGGGCGCGCGCCGAGGGCGGCGGTGGCACCGCGCACCGAGATGACGGCTTCGGTCGCGGTCTCGTCGGCGGGCTGGCCGGCGGCGGTCGCGTCGTCGCTCACGAGGGCGCCTGCGGGTGCGCTCATGATGACCTCCTGCTGCTGCGGATGATGAGTGTGTTGACTGGGTTACGGGTGGGGCGCGGCGTACGAGTGGGGCGCGGTGGGTGTACGGGCGGGGCGTGGGTTGCGGGTGGGGCGCGGGTTACTTCGCGCCGAGCGCCGTCTTGAGGGCGGCCAGGTTGGACCGCATCACCTCGACGTAGTCGCGGCCCTTGGACTTGTCGGTGATGCCCTCCAGCGGGTCGAGCACATCGGTCTTGAGGCCGGTGTCGGTCGCGAGGGTCTTGGCCGTCTTGTCGCTGGCGAGGGTCTCGAAGAAGACGGTGGTGACCTTGTCCTTCTTCGCGATGTCCTGGAGTTCCTTGATCCGGGCGGGGCTCGGCTCGGCCTCGGGGTCGATGCCGGCGATGCCCTCCTGCTCCAGGCCGTAGCGCTCGGCGAGGTAGCCGAAGGCGGAGTGGGTGGTGATGAAGGTCTTGGTGGCGCTGTTCTTCAGGCCGGTCGCGAACTCGGTGTCGAGGTCGCCGAGCTTCTTCACCAGGGCGTCGGTGTTCTTCTTGTAGTCGGCGGCGTGGTCGGGGTCGGCCTTCTCGAAGGCGGCGCCCACGCCCTTGGCGACCTCGGCGTACTTCACGGGGTCGAGCCAGATGTGGGGGTCGGCGGCGGCGTCGCCCTCGGCGCCGTGGTCATGACCCGCTTCCCCGGCGGCGTGGTCGTGGCCTTCCTCGCCGTGACCGTGGTCGTGGCCGACGGCGGTGCCGTGGTCCTCGAGCTTGGTGAGGGTGGCGGCGTCGACGGTGGTCTTGACGCCCGCCTGCTTGATCGCGTCGTCGACGGCGGGCTGGATCCCCTTGAGGTAGAGGATGACGTCGGCCTCGCCGAGCTCGCCGACCTGTCGCGGCTTGAGCTCCAGGTCGTGGGGTTCGACGCCGGGCTTGGTGAGCGTGTCGACGGAGACGTGGTCGCCGCCTATCTGCTCGGCCAGGTACTGCATGGGGTAGAACGACGCGACGACGTCCAGCTTGCCGCCACCGCCCTTGGTGTCGGCGGCGTCCGAGGTGCCGCAGGCCGAGAGGGCGAAGAGCCCGAGCGTGACGGCTCCGGCGACGGCGGTGGTGGGTATCAGGCGTCGTACGTTCATGACACTCATTTTCAACAAAACTGGAAACGGTTGTCAATTGCCGTACGTGTGTCCCCGCGCACTCCGGGGCGAGCGCGAACCGATTTGATAGTGGGGGTGCGGGCGCCGGTAACCTGAAGCATTCGCACTTCGTCGTCGTAATGAAGAGAGCACCGTGGCCGCCGACAAGATCGACACCATCGTCAGCCTGAGCAAGCGCCGTGGCTTCGTCTACCCGTGCAGCGAGATCTACGGCGGCCAGAAGGCCGCCTGGGACTACGGACCGCTGGGTGTCGAGCTGAAGGAGAACATCAAGCGCCAGTGGTGGCGTTACATGGTCACCGCCCGTGAGGACGTCGTCGGCATCGACTCGTCGGTCATCCTGGCGACCGAGGTCTGGGAGGCGTCCGGTCACGTCGCCACCTTCTCGGACCCGCTCACCGAGTGCACCTCCTGCCACAAGCGTTACCGCGCCGACCACCTGGAGGAGGCGTACGAGGAGAAGCACGGCCGCCTCCCCGAGAACGGCCTCGCCGACCTCAACTGCCCCAACTGCGGCAACAAGGGCACCTTCACCGAGCCCAAGCAGTTCTCCGGTCTCCTCTCCACCCACCTCGGCCCGACCCAGGACACCGGCTCCGTCGCCTACCTGCGTCCCGAGACGGCGCAGGGCATCTTCACCAACTTCGGCCAGGTGCTGCAGACCTCGCGCAAGAAGCCGCCGTTCGGCATCGCGCAGATGGGCAAGTCCTTCCGGAACGAGATCACTCCGGGCAACTTCATCTTCCGCACCCGCGAGTTCGAGCAGATGGAGATGGAGTTCTTCGTCAAGCCGGGCGAGGACGAGCAGTGGCACGAGTACTGGATGGAGCAGCGCTGGAACTGGTACACCAGCCTGGGCATGCGCGAGGAGAACATGCGCTGGTTCGAGCACCCGCAGGAGAAGCTCTCCCACTACTCGAAGCGCACCGCCGACATCGAGTACCGCTTCCAGTTCGGCGGCAGTGAGTGGGGCGAGCTCGAGGGTGTCGCCAACCGCACCGACTACGACCTCAACGCGCACTCCAAGGCGTCCGGCACCGACCTGCTCTTCTTCGACCAGGAGGCGCAGGAGCGCTGGACGCCGTACGTCATCGAGCCCGCCGCCGGTGTCGGCCGCACGATGCTGGCCTTCATGCTCGACGCGTACACCGAGGACGAGGCCCCGAACGCCAAGGGCGTCATGGAGAAGCGCACCGTGATGCGCCTCGACCCGCGCCTGGCCCCGGTCAAGGTCGCCGTGCTGCCGCTGTCCCGCAACGCGCAGCTCTCGCCGAAGGCCAAGGGCCTCGCGGCCGACCTGCGGCAGAACTGGAACATCGAGTTCGACGACGCCGGTGCCATCGGCCGCCGCTACCGTCGCCAGGACGAGATCGGCACCCCGTTCTGCGTCACCGTCGACTTCGACACCCTTGAGGACAACGCGGTGACCGTGCGCGAGCGCGACACCATGAAGCAGGAGCGCGTCTCCCTGGATCAGATCCAGGGCTACCTGGGCAGCCGCCTGCTCGGCTGCTGACCCTCGCGGCGCTGAACGAAGCCCCCGGTTCCGAGACTCGGAACCGGGGGCTTCGTCGTGGGCCTGGCGGGCCGCCGCGCCATGCGGCCGAGGCCGTCGCGGCTAAGGGCGCAGGCCGCGCAGCAGCAGCTCGACGACCGACTCGAACTCGGCGTCGATCGCGGGGCGTTGCCACTCCGGGGCGTAGGCCGGGTCGTGGAAGCGGGCGGTCGCGTAGAACAGGGCGCGGGCCGTGGCCTCCGGGTCGGCGGCGGTGAACTCGGCCTCCTGGGTGCCCGCTTCGACGATGGTGCGGAGCTGGCCGACCAGGGTTTCCAGGTGGTGGTCGACCACGCCGCTGTTCTCGTCGATCAGCACGTTGTACGTGGCGAACAGCTCGGGGTCGTCGCCCGCCTTGTGGCGCTTGGCCTCGAAGAGGGTGGCGAACCAGGCGTGCAGTTTCTCCGGCGCGGGCTGCCCGGGGGTGCCGGTCAGCTCGGCCAGGGCCACCTCGGTGCGGGACAGCCAGCGCTCGGTGACCGCCTCGCGGAGCGCGGCCTTGGTGCGGAAGTGGCGGTAGACGCTGCCGTGGCTGACGCCCAGGGCCCGGGCGACGTCGACGACGGTGGCCTTCGCCGGGCCGAAGCGCCGGAGCACCTCCTCGGTCGCTTCGAGGATGCGCTCGGCGGTGAGGGTTTCGGTGGCGGCCATGGAACGACAGTACCTGTCAGGGGGCGCCGGTCAGCGCTCGCTGTCGAGGTCGGCCATCTGCGACTCCGGGTAGCGCGCGCCCGCCACCTCGGCGGTCGGCACGGCGGCCTCGATGGCCGCCAGGTCGGCCGCGTCGAGCCGGATGTCCATGGCGCCGAGGGCCTCCGCGAGCCGGTCCCGGCGGCGGGCGCCGACCAGCGGGACGATGTCCGCGCCGTGCCGCGGGCCCTGGGCGAGCACCCAGGCGATCGCGGTCTGGGCGACGCTCACTCCCTTGGCCTCGGCGACCGCGCGCAGTCGGTCGACCAGCTCCAGGTTGCGGTCGAGGTTGGCGCCCTGGAAGCGGGGCGACATGCCGCGGAAGTCACCGGCCTCGAAGGCGTGGTCGCGGGTGACGTGGCCGCTGATCAGGCCCCGGGACAGCACCCCGTACGCGGTGATGCCGATGCCCAGCTCGCGGGCGGTGGGCAGGATCGTGTCCTCGATGCCGCGGGAGATCAGCGAGTACTCGATCTGGAGGTCGGCGATCGGGGCGACGGCGGCGGCCCGGCGCAGGGTCTCGGCGCCGACCTCGGAGAGACCTATGTGGCGCACGTGCCCGGCCTCGACCAGCTCGGCGATGGCTCCGACGGTCTCCTCGATCGGCACGTCGGGGTCGACGCGGGCGATCCGGTAGATGTCGATGTGGTCGGTGCCGAGCCGCTGGAGGCTGTAGGCCGCGAAGTTCTTCACCGCGTTCGGCCGGCCGTCATAGCCGGTCCAGCCGCCCTCCGCGGTGCGCAGGGCGCCGAACTTGACGCTGGTCAGGGCCTGTTCGCGAGCGGCGGCCGGAGCGCTGCGGAGCGCCTCGGCGATCAGCAGCTCGTTGTGCCCCATCCCGTAGAAGTCGCCGGTGTCCAGGAGCGTGACGCCCGCGTCGAGAGCGGCGTGGATCGTCGCGATCGACTCGGCGCGGTCGGCCTCGCCGTACAGGGCGGACATGCCCATGCAGCCGAGGCCGAGCGCGGAGACCTGCGGGCCGGTGGCGCCCAGGCGGCGGGTGGGGAGGGCGACCGGGGTGGTGGTGAGGGAGGTCATGGGGGTGCTCCTTGCTGAGAGGTCCGCCGGAGGGGCCGGCGGGGTGGCACCTCTCAACCATGGCATGACCGATGACAGATTTCAATATCTGTCACTCCATCGAGGGAAGCCGCAGACTGAGCAGCAGCGTCACCAGCACCACGCCCAGCTGCACCAGCAGCGTCGTGACCAGCGCCGATCCCATCTCCGCTGGCGATCCGCCGAGCGACAGGAACAGCGAGCCGAGGGTGGCCACACCGAGCGCCAGCGCCGACTGCTGCGCCGTCACCATCACCCCGCTGCCCACACCCGCCCGCTCCGCCGGCACCTCCGACAGCACCACCCGGAACAGCACCGGCAGCTGCAAGCCCTGGCCGAAGCCCGCGACCGCCATGCCCGGCAGCAGGTCCCAGCCCGACAGGTCGGGCCAGCCCCGCGCCACCGTCCAGGCGAGCAGCCCGATCCCGGCCGCCTGGATCAGCGAACCCGCCGGAACCACCCGGACACCCCAGCGCCGGACCAACCGCGGACCCGCGAGCGAGGCACCGAAGAAGGCGACGGCCATCGGCACCAGCGCGAGCCCCGCCGCGATCGCGCCCATCGCCAGACCCTGCTGGAGCGCCACCGCGATCACGAACATGAAGCCGCCGAAGCTCAGCGAGAACGGCAGCACCATCGCGAGCCCGCGCCGCAGCGACACCAGACGCAGCAGGCTCGGCGGCACCAGCGGCGTCCCGCCCCTGCGGTCCGCCCGCCGCTCCACCCACCAGAACGCCGCCGCCGCGAACGGGAACACGCCGAGCGTCAGCCACGTCCACAGCGGCCAGCCCGCCGCCCGGCCCTCGGTCAGCGGCGCGAGCAGCGTCACGAGCGCGACCCCGAGCAGCAGCGTGCCGGGCACGTCGACCGGCGCCGGACGGTCCGACCGGGTCTCCGGCACCGCGCGCACCGCGAGCAGCAGACCGGCCACCGCCACCGGCACGTTCACCAGGAAGATCGACCGCCAGCCGGTGCCCGCCACATCGGCGGCCACCAGGACGCCGCCCAGGATCTGCCCGGTCACCATCGCCAGACCCGCGGTCGCCCCGTACAGACTGAGCGCACGGGCGTGCCGGGCACCGGAGGTGGCGGAGTGGATGGTCGCGAGGACCTGCGGCAGCATCAGCGCCGCCGCCGCGCCCTGCGCGATCCGGGCGCCGACCAGCGTCCAGGCGTCCGGGGCGAGCCCGCAGGCCAGCGAGGTGACGCCGAACGCCGCCATGCCCACGAGGAACAGCTTGCGGCGCCCGAAGAGGTCGCCGAGCCGGCCGCCGAGCACGAGCAGCACGGCGTACGAGAGGCCGTAGCCCGCGACGACCAGCTCCAGCATCGCCGGACCGGCGTTCAGATCGTGGTCGATGGTGGGCAGGGCGACATTGACGATGAAGAAGTCGATGAGCGGCAGGGCCGCGCCGAGCAGCACCGTGAACAGGCCCAGCGCGCCGAGCACCGGCCGGGCGTGGTCGACGACCGGGACGGCGGCGGCGCCGACGGCGGCCGAGGGGGCGGACGGGGAGGTTGTCGTAGTCACGCAACCGAGCATCCGCCCGTCTTTAGCCTGGTACCAGAGTCTCCTTATCCTGGTACCAGCACTACCTGGCAATGGGCTGAGCGGCCCGGCATCCTAGGAGCATGAGCGTCATGGTGGCCGAACCCGACATCCGGCGGCACGAGCTCGCCGCCTTCCTGCGCAGCCGCCGCGAGCGGATCAGCCCCGAGCAGGTCGGGCTGCCGCGCGGCATGCGCCGCCGCACCCCCGGGCTGCGCCGCGAGGAGGTCGCCCAGCTCTCCGCCGTGGGCGTCACCTGGTACACGTGGCTGGAGCAGGCCAGACCGATCCAGGTCTCCCCGCAGGTCCTGGACGCCCTCGCGAGCGCCCTGCTGCTCGACCCCACCGAGCGCGCCCACCTCTTCTCGCTCGCCGAACAGGCCGACCCGCACCCCGACACCCCGTGCCCCACGGTCACCCCCGCCATGCGCGCCCTGCTCGACCAGCTGGAGCCGATCCCGGCCGCCGTCCAGAACGGCCGCTACGACTTCCTCGCCTACAACCGCACCTTCGGGCGGCTCTTCCGCGACCTGGACGCGCTGCCCCGCGAGGACCGCAACAGCCTCTGGCTCGCCTTCACCGACGACGCCTTCCGGTCCACCGTCGCCGACCTGCCCGAGGTCCTGAACTCGCTCGCCGGGAAGCTCCGTGCCGCCATGGCCGAGCACCTCGCCGAACCCGCCTGGAAGGCGCTCCTGCACCGGCTCCAGGAGGCGTCCCCCGAATTCCGCCGGATCTGGGCCCGGCACGACGTGGTCGACCAGTCCAGCAGGGTCAAGCTGATCGACAACGCCCTGGTCGGACTGTTGCGCCTGGAGCACAACAACCTCTGGCTCGGCCCCACCTCAGGGCCCCGGCTCGTCACCTACGTGCCCGTCGATGAGGCCAGCAGGGCCGGGGTCGAGCGCCTTCAGGGGCTGATCCTGGCCGAGGAGAGCGCTCGCCACACCGCGCATACCGGTCAGGCCGACGGAGCCCGGCCGGTCGTCGCCGTCGGCTGACGGCCGTCCTCGGCCTCAAGACGGCGGGCGGTCCGCTCCGCCGTCCGCTGCGCCCACGCCCCGCTGGTCAGCGCGCCCGCGAGCAGCACGCACAGACCGCAGCCGGTGACGATCCAGTACACCGGCTTGCTGGCGGCCACGAACCCTTCGAGGGCCGCCCCGGTCCCGCCGTGGTGGTACGCGGTCGAGGCCAGGCCCGCCGACAGCACCGCGCCCGCCACCGCGACCCCCAGCGTCTGCCCGATCTGCCGGCTGGTGGAGGCCACCGCCGCCGCCACCCCGGCCTGCGCGCGGGGCATCCCGGACACGGCGGTGTTCGTGATCGGCGCGTTCACCAGGCCGAAGCCGATGCCGAACACCACGTACCCGGTGAACAGCAGCACCGTGCTGGTCTCCGCGTGGAAGGCGGCGAACAGCAGCGCGCCGGCCGCCATCGCCGTCCCCGCGAGCAGCAGCGAGGGCCGTGGCCCGCGGGCGCCGACCAGCCGCCCCGACAGCGGCGCGAAGACGAAGGTCATCGCCGCCATCGGCAGCATGTAGAGCCCGGCGTGGAGCGCGGAGAGCCCCCGCACGTCCTGGAGGTACAGCGTGTTCATGAACAGGAACGCGCCGAGCGCGGCGAACGCGCACACCGCGATCACCGTCGCCCCGCTGAACGGCGCGCTGTGGAAGAACCGCAGGTCGATCAGGGGCTCACGGCGCCTCGGCTCGTAGACGAGCACCCCGATCAGGGCCAGCACGGCGATCCCGGCGAAGACCGGATCGGTCTCGATGATCGCGTACGTGAGCGAGCCGAGCAGCACCGTCACCAGGACCTGGCCCACCGGGTCGGGGCGCCGGGGTCGGGGCGCCCGGGACTCGGGGACGTAGCGCAGGGTCAGGACCAGGGCGGTCAGCCCGATCGGCAGATTCACCCAGAAGATCGCCCGCCAGCCCACCGACTCCACGAGCAGCCCGCCCACCAGCGGGCCCATCGCCATCGAGACACCGACCACCGCACCCCACACCCCGATCGCACGCGCGCGTGCCGCCGGTTCCGTGAAGGTGTTGGTGATGATCGACATGGCGACCGGGTTGAGCATCGAGCCGCCCACCGCCTGCACCATCCGGAACGCCACGAGGGTCTCCAGGCTGGGCGCCAGGGAGCAGAGCAGCGAACCGAGCACGAAGAGCACGAGGCCGATGGTGAAGACCTTGCGGCGGCCGATCCGGTCCGCCGTCGAGCCCGACAGCATCAGCAGCGACGCGAGCACCAGGGTGTAGGCGTCGATCGTCCACTGCAGGCCGGAGACCGAGGCGTGCAGCTCGCGCTGCATCGAGGGCAGCGCCACGTTCAGAGCCGTGTTGTCCAGGCTGACGATCAGCAGGCTCATGCAGCAGATCGCGAGGACGAGCTGCTGCCTGCGGCGGGTGAGCTCGGGCATAGCGGGATCGTACGGCTGACGAAACGGTGGTGCAGTGCGGGACAATGGGCGAATGACCGTGTTCTCTCCTCTCGCCATCGGGCCGCACATCGTGCAGCCGCCGGTGGTGCTCGCGCCGATGGCGGGCATCACCAACGCTCCCTTCCGCACCCTCTGCCGTGAGTTCTCCGGCGGCAAGGGCCTGTTCGTGAGCGAGATGATCACGACGCGGGCGCTGGTCGAGCGCAACGAGAAGACGATGCAGCTGATCCACTTCGACGCGAGCGAGAAGCCGCGGTCGATCCAGCTGTACGGCGTGGACCCGCAGACCGTCGGCAAGGCGGTCCGGATGATCGTCGACGAGGACCTGGCCGACCACATCGACCTGAACTTCGGCTGCCCGGTCCCCAAGGTGACCCGCAAGGGCGGCGGCTCCGCCCTGCCCTACAAGCGGCCGCTGCTGCGGGCGATCCTGCGCGAGGCCGTCGGCAACGCGGGCGCCCTGCCGGTCACCATGAAGATGCGCAAGGGCATCGACGACGACCACATCACCTACCTGGACGCGGGCCGGATCGCCGTCGAGGAGGGCGTCACCGCGATCGCCCTGCACGGCCGCACCACCGCGCAGCACTACGGCGGCGTCGCCGACTGGGACGCCATCGCGCGGCTCAAGGAGCACGTGCCGGAGATCCCGGTGCTCGGCAACGGGGACATCTGGTCGGCCGACGACGCGCTGCGGATGATGCGGGAGACCGGCTGCGACGGCGTCGTCGTGGGCCGCGGCTGCCTCGGCCGCCCCTGGCTCTTCGGCGACCTGGTCGCGGCCTTCGAAGGTACGGGCGACTACGCCGAGCCCGGGCTCCGCACGGTCGCGGACGTGATGGTGCGGCACGCCCGGCTGCTCGGCGAGTGGATCGGCGACGAGGCACGCGGTGTCATCGACTTCCGCAAGCACGTGGCCTGGTACCTGAAGGGCTTCTCGGTCGGCTCCGAGATGCGCAAGCGGCTCGCCATCACCTCGTCCCTGGACGAACTCTCCGCTCAGTTGAGCGAGCTCGACCTGGACCAGTCGTGGCCGACCGGCGCGGACGGGCCGCGCGGCCGCACCTCCGGGAACAACCGGGTCGTGCTGCCGGACGGCTGGCTGAAGGACCCGTACGACTGCGCCGGGGTCAGCGAGGAAGCCGAGCTGGACACCTCCGGCGGCTGAGCCGGTACGGGCCGGGGGCCGGGCCCGGGCCGAGGCCGGGGCGGGGCGGGGCGCCGGGGTCACCCCTGGGTTGTCACCCTGGGGTGTACAGCGGGGTCGCGGATTGTCACCTGTGGGCCAATGGCACGGCCGGTCGCTCTGCGTAGTTTTGGATCCCAGGTCGTGACGCACCGTCGCGACACGGAACCCGATCCGAGGACACGTACATGCGACGCACCCTGCCGGCCGCCGCGGCCCTGGCCCTCACCGCGACGATCACCGCACTGCTCCCCACCGTCTCCGCCCACGCGCAGACCGGAAGCCCGGCCGCACAGCCCGTCCAGGCCGCGGCCTCCGCGGTCACGCCGGGCGTCCCGGCGGCCGAAGGGCACGAGCTGCCCGCGCCCACCGGGCGGCTGCCGACAGGGGTGACCACCCTCCATCTGACCGACCGGGACCGGCCCGACCCCTGGGTGCCGGAGGAGCGCCGGGAGTTGATGGTGTCGCTCTGGTACCCGGCGGTGCTGCCGTCCGCGATCCGGGCCCCGTACATGTCGGAGGCGGAATCGAAGGTCTACGTCGAGTCGATCCTGCGGGACATGAACGGCGGGGAACTGCCCGCAGACCCGCCGCTCCCGATGGACCTCTTCCACACCGTGCGCACCCACTCCACGGTCGACGCCCTGCCGCTGCCCACCCCGCGCGGGCTGCCCCTGGTCATACTCTCGCCCGGGTTCGGGATGCCCCGGGCGACGCTCACCGGTCTGGCGGAGGAGCTGGCCTCGCGGGGCTACGCGGTGGCGGCGGTGGGCCACAACCACGAAGCGCACGGCACCGGCCTCCCGGACCGGACCACCGACTGCGTGCCCTGTGCCCGGCCGGACTTCCCGAAGGTCGGCGCGGTGCGGGCCGAGGACGTGTCGTTCGTGCTGGACGAGCTGACCGCACGGGGCCGGACGCCGGGGCGCGGGGTGCGGCTCGACGCCGGGCGGGTGGCCATGGTCGGGCACTCGGCCGGAGGGTTCAGCACCATACCGGCGATGCTCCGGGACGCCCGGATCAAGGCCGCCGTCGACATGGACGGCAACTTCCACTTCCCCAACGACACGCCCCTGGACCGCCCGCTGCTGCTCCTCGGCAGGCCGAGCCACGTCCCGGGCGGCCCCGACACCAGCTGGGACCGGGACTGGCCCGAATTCACTGGCTGGAAGCGGTGGCTGACCGTCGACGCGACCGCTCATCTGTCCTTCACCGACATGGCGCCGCTCGGCAAGAGCGTGGGCATACCGATGCAGCCGATGGACGGCGACCGGGCCGACCGGGTGGTGCGGGCGTATGTCGGGGCGTTCCTGGACACCCACCTCAGGGGCCGTCCCTCGGCCCTGCTCGACGGTCCCGACCCGCGCTTTCCCGAGGTGCGTTTCCATCGGTCCGAGGGAGCTTCCTGAGGGCGCGACCAGCCCCGAAACGTGCTCATCTGAGCAGGGCGTCGGTCCGGATCGTGGAAACGGGGTCTTCTCGAGCGAGTGATTCTCGCCACCCTTGATAGGGGTGCTGCTCAGATGAGCAGTTTCCGGACCCTTCTCCCGCTTGAAGGGTGGCACGGAGTGCCATGCAATTTGCTTTCAAGAGTTGAACACAACTGCTCGATTGTGCGCTCATGTGAGCGGCGAATGCCTCCATTGGGTCAAGCGGTCTTCGGGGTCTGAAAGCGGAAGCTACTCGACAGTTACTTTCGATGTGCTGGCGGACGGGTGGTTAAGACCGAGTGACCGGTAGGCGTACCTCCCCAGACGCCTTCGATCTGGGTATGTTCCTCGCCGTCAGGGCAGCCAACCGAGTCGTCGAGGAGTCGGGACCCGTGTCGGAAAACAATGATCAGAAGTTCGTGTACGACTTCACCGAGGGCAACAAGGACCTGAAGGACCTGCTCGGTGGCAAGGGTGCGAACCTGGCCGAGATGACCAACCTCGGTCTCCCGGTTCCCCCCGGCTTCACGATCACGACCGAGGCGTGCAAGACGTACCTCGACAGCGGTTCCGAGCCGGCCGCGCTCCGCGACGAGGTCAGCGCGCACCTCGACGCCCTGGAGCGGCGGATGGGCAAGAAGCTCGGCCAGGCGGACAACCCGCTGCTGGTCTCCGTCCGTTCCGGCGCCAAGTTCTCGATGCCCGGCATGATGGACACCGTCCTCAACATCGGCCTGTCCGACGCCTCCGTGCTCGGCCTCGCCGCCCAGGCGGACAACGAGCGCTTCGCCTGGGACTCGTACCGCCGGCTCATCCAGATGTTCGGCAAGACCGTCCTCGGTGTGGAGGGCGAGCACTTCGAGGACGCCCTCGACGCCGCCAAGGACGCCAAGAAGGTCACCAGCGACACCGACCTCGACGCCGCCGACCTCAAGACGCTGGTCGAGAAGTTCAAGGCGATCGTGAAGGCCGACACCGGCCGGGACTTCCCGCAGGACCCGCGGGAGCAGATGGATCTGGCCATCAAGGCCGTGTTCGACTCCTGGAACGGCGACCGCGCCAAGCTCTACCGCCGACAGGAGCGCATCCCGCACGACCTCGGCACCGCGGTCAACGTCTGCTCCATGGTCTTCGGCAACCTCGGGCCCGACTCGGGCACCGGCGTCGCCTTCACCCGCGACCCCGCCTCCGGCCACCAGGGCGTCTACGGCGACTACCTGCAGAACGCGCAGGGCGAGGACGTCGTCGCCGGTATCCGCAACACCGTGCCGCTCGCCGAGCTCGAGTCCATCGACAAGGCGTCGTACGACCAGCTGATGCAGATCATGGAAACCCTCGAGACGCACTACAAGGACCTGTGCGACATCGAGTTCACCATCGAGCGCGGCCAGCTGTGGATGCTGCAGACCCGGGTCGGCAAGCGCACCGCCGGTGCCGCCTTCCGGATCGCCACCCAGCTCGTCGACCAGGGGCTGATCGACGAGGCCGAGGCCCTGCAGCGGGTCAACGGCGCGCAGCTCGCCCAGCTGATGTTCCCGAAGTTCGACGAGCACGCCAAGGTCGAGCAGCTCGGCCGCGGCATCGCCGCCTCGCCGGGCGCCGCCGTCGGCAAGGCCGTCTTCGACTCGTACACCGCGGTCAAGTGGTCCCGGTCCGGCGAGAAGGTCATCCTGATCCGCCGCGAGACCAACCCCGACGACCTGGACGGCATGATCGCCGCCGAGGGCATCCTCACCTCCCGCGGCGGCAAGACCTCGCACGCCGCCGTCGTCGCCCGCGGCATGGGCAAGACCTGTGTCTGCGGCGCCGAGGAGCTCGAGGTCGACACCAAGCGCCGCCGGATGACCACCGCCTCCGGCGTGGTCATCGAGGAGGGTGACGTCGTCTCCATCGACGGCTCCACCGGCAAGGTGTACATCGGCGAGGTACCCGTCGTACCGTCCCCGGTCGTCGAGTACTTCGAGGGCCGGATGCACGCCGGGGCCGACGACGCCGACGAGCTGGTGCAGGCCGTCCACCGGATCATGGCCTACGCCGACCGGGTCCGCCGCCTGCGGGTCCGCGCCAACGCCGACAACGCCGAGGACGCCGCCCGCGCCCGCCGCTTCGGCGCCCAGGGCATCGGCCTGTGCCGCACCGAGCACATGTTCCTCGGCGAGCGCCGCCAGTACGTCGAGCGGCTGATCCTCGCCGACACCGACGAGGAGCGCGAGGAGTCGCTGAAGGCGCTGCTGCCGCTGCAGAAGAAGGACTTCGTCGAGCTGTTCGAGGCGATGGACGGACTCCCGGTCACCGTCCGCCTGCTCGACCCGCCGCTGCACGAGTTCCTGCCCGACATCACCGAGCTCTCGGTGCGCGTCGCGCTCGCCGAGGCCCGCAAGGAGCCGCACGAGAACGACCTGCGGCTGCTCCAGGCCGTGCACCGGCTGCACGAGCAGAACCCGATGCTGGGTCTGCGTGGCGTCCGGCTCGGCCTGGTCATCCCCGGTCTGTTCACCATGCAGGTCCGCGCCATCGCCGAGGCCGCCGCGCTGCGCGTCGACGCCAAGGGCGACCCGCGCGCCGAGATCATGATCCCGCTGGTCGGCACGGTCCAGGAGCTGGAGCTGGTCCGCGAGGACGCCGAGAAGGTCATCGCGGAGGTCCAGGCGGAGACCGGCGTCGAGCTGACGCTGGCCCTCGGCACCATGATCGAGCTGCCCCGCGCCGCGGTGACCGCCGGTCAGATCGCCGAGGCCGCCGAGTTCTTCTCCTTCGGCACCAACGACCTCACCCAGACGGTCTGGGGCTTCTCCCGGGACGACGTGGAGGCCAGCTTCTTCACCGCGTACCTGGAGAAGGGCATCTTCGGCGTCAGCCCGTTCGAGACCATCGACAAGGACGGCGTCGGCGCCCTCGTCCGCCAGGCCGTCGAGGCCGGCCGGGCCACCCGCCCCGACATCAAGCTCGGCGTCTGCGGCGAGCACGGCGGCGACCCGGAGTCCGTGCACTTCTTCCACGAGGTCGGCCTGGACTACGTGTCCTGCTCGCCGTTCCGGATCCCGGTGGCGCGGCTGGAGGCCGGTCGCGCGGCGGCCGGTTCGAAGGGCAGCGACAGCCGCTGATCACCGCGGCCCGGTGTTCGCACAGCGAACACCGGGCGAAGACCACCGGAGCCGTCGTTCGTCCCCGACCCTCATACCGATGGACGGCGGCTCCGGTTCGCAGGAGAACGGGGCGGACACCTTGTGCGGAGGTGTCCGCCCCGTCGTATTTCGTCCCCCGGGCACTGTTGCATGATCGTTGGGGAAATGTGAGTTCCTGTTCAACTCGCCGATCGAAGCCGCCGGATTGACCCATCGAATTATTGGTCGTTGAACATTCCGAACTTTCGCAAAGAATGAGACGGGCGCGACCCCCGGATCCCCACCCGGAGGCCGCGCCCATTACTCTTGCCGGGCAGGTGAGCCGCAACCCTCGCCGACCGCCGCCGGACGCGCCAAAGCCCCCCACGGTCTTCGCCGCGTCACCTCGGTCCTGAAGGTTTCCCGCCCGACGGAGGACAGCTTTTCGGTTTCCGGCCGTTCGCCGCGAGGCTTTTCAAGTGTGGCTGAAACACCCTGGTAACGTGCAGTGATGGTGTGCATACTCGTCGTCGGGGGTGGTTGCGAGTGCACAGGTGGGGGTTCCATGCTGCGGATTCATTTCACCGGAAACGACTTGGCGGGCGTGCGGATGGCCGCCCAGCCGGATGTTCTGTGGGAAACGATTCTCAGTTTTCACCGTTTACGGGACCGGCGCGGCTCCGTCATCTACGGAGAATGGCGGTCCGAAGCGCGTATACGACTGGGCGGCGAGACCCGCATGCTCGCGGCGCTCGTCCCGAGCCGCGGCTATTTCCCCGACTTCCTCACCCCGCCCCAGGGCATCCTCGGCCTCGACGAGGGGCTTGACGCGATCCGGGCGACCCCGGAGGAGCGACTGCGCACCGAGCTCTCGCTGATCGGCGCCGTCCGCTCCGGACGCCCCGCCGTCCCCTCCGCCCTGCGGACCCTCGCCGACGGCGGCACCGCCGGCACCGCGTCCCTCGGCCGCCTCCTCACCGCCCTCGGCGCCTACCACCGGTCGGCCGTCGAACCGTACTGGTCCCACATCCAGGCCCGCGTCGAGGCCGACCGGGCCCGCCGCGGCCGCGCTCTCCTCGACGGCGGCGCCGACGAACTCCTCGCCTCCCTGCCGCCGATGCTGCGCTGGCGCAGCCCCGTCCTGGAAGCCGACTACCCGGTCGACCGGGACGTGTGGCTGGACGGACGCGGACTGCTGCTCCAGCCCTCGTTCTTCTGCCGGGGCACCCCCGTCGTGCTCCGCGACCCCGAACTCCCGCCGGTCCTCGTCTACCCGATCACCCACTGCGAGGCGCCGACCGTGCGCGCCCCCGGCCTCCCGTCGCTCGCCAAACTCGTCGGCCACACCCGCTCGGCCGTCCTCGACGCCATCGGCGACGGCGGCACCACCAGCGAACTCGCCCGCCGGGCCGGAGTGTCGCTCGCCTCCGCCAGCCAGCACGCGGGCGTCCTGCGCGACGCGGGACTCGTGGCCACGCTGCGCACCGGCAACGCCGTCCTGCACACCCTGACGCCGCTGGGCGCCGCCCTCCTGGGCCGCGGCGGCACCCAGGGCCGCGCCGAACCGAGCCGCTGCTACGCGCACGCCGCGCCCGCCGCGCACGCCAGGAACGGACCTGTGACCTCGTAGCGGGGAGCCGAGAGCAGGGAGCCGGGAGCCGGGAGCAGGGCACCGGGGGACCTTCGGCACTGGGGGAGGGGGCCGGACGGGGGCAGGCTGAGAGGCATGCGTGCCACCCCCGCCGACCCGTCCGACCGCGCCTCCGCCGACCGAACCGACCGAACCGACCGAACCGACCGAGCCGAGAGCGCCGACCGAGCCGATCGAACCGAGGGCGTCGACCGAGCCGAGGGCGCCGAGGGCGCCGAGCGGATCGAGGGCGCCGTCGGCGCCGGGCGCGGGCTGCCCGATGTCGGGTCCCGCGCCGATCTCGACACCGTCCTGCGGCGGTTCTACGGGGCCGCCTTCGACGACCCGCTCATCGGGCCGTTCTTCACCGAGATCGCCGGCACCGACCTGGAGGTCCATCTGCCGCGCATCACGGACTTCTGGGAGCGCGCCCTGTTCCGTACCGCGGAGTACCGACGCGACGCCTTCGCGCCGCACGCCGTCCTGCACGCGGCACGGCCGCTCACCGCCGCCCACTTCGGGCGCTGGGTGCAGCTCTGGCACGCCACCCTCGACGGCCGCCACCAGGGCCCGCTCGCCGACCGCGCCAAGGCGCAGGGCGAGCGGATCGCCCTCGCCATGCTCAAGCGCCTCGGCGGGCGCGCCGCCGACACCGCCGCGCCCGCCGGGACCGGCGGCAGCGGCGGCTTCGTGCCGCTCGCCGCGCTCACCCTGCGCTCCGCCGCCTGACGCGCGAGAATCGCCGAGGGCTCGCAAGCCCCCAGGGCGATCCGCGAGCATTCGAAAGATTTTCGAAGAGACGTCCGATCGGCCGATGAGTTCCGGGCGGCCCGCCCGTCTGTACTCACGAAAGCGCCGACACCGCGGGTGACGGAACGACGAACGACGGAAGTGAGTACGCCATGGCTCCGCAGATGATCTTCGTGAACCTGCCGGTGAAGGACCTGGACGCCAGCAAGCGCTTCTACGAGCAGCTCGGCTACACGATCAACCCGCAGTTCAGCGACGAGACCGCCGCCTGCGTCGTGATCAGCGAGACGATCTTCGCGATGCTCCTCACCGAGGAGAAGTTCCTGACCTTCACCGCGCCCGGCAAGCAGATCTCCGACGCCACCAAGAACACCGAGGTGCTGATCACGCTGAGCGCCGAGAGCCGTGAGAAGGCCGACGAGCTCGCCGAGCGGGCGCTGGCCGCCGGTGGCAGCCCGGCCAAGGAGACGATGGACCTCGGCTTCATGTACGGGCGTTCCTTCGCCGACCTGGACGGCCACCACTGGGAGGTCTTCTGGATGGACCCGGCCGCCGCGCAGGGCGAGGCGCCGCAGGGCTGAACCGCCCCACGGCGCCCCGGCGCCCCCGGCGCCGCGCCCCCGGGTCACTGTCTCCGGGCCAGTGTCCCCGGGTCACTGTCTCCGGGCCAGTGTCCCCGGGTCAGTGCCTCCGGGCTCAGGCGGAGACGCCGCCGTCGATCACCAGGTCGGTGCCGACGGCGGAGCCCGCCGCGTCCGACGCCAGGTACAGCACCGCCGCGGCCACCTCCGCAGCCGAGGAGATCCGGCCGAGCGGCGACTGCTCCTTCATCCGGACCGCCCGCTCCGCCTCCGTCTCGCCCGGGTGGAGCGACATCGTGGACTCCGAGGCCCCCGGGCTCACCGCGTTGATCCGGATCCCCTCCGCGATGTGGTCGAGGGCGGCGGCCCGGGTGAGCGCGGACACCGCCGCCTTGGAGACCTGGTAGCCGAAGACGCCCGGGACGCGGACGTGGGCACCGAGGTTGGACGCGACGTTGACGATCGCCCCGCCGCCGTGGCCGCGCATGTGGGCGATCTCCGCCTGGAGGGCGTGCAGGACCCCGGTGACGTTGATGTCGAGCAGCGTCTGCCAGTCGTCGAGCGGGAAGTCGGCGGCGCTGTGGCCGCCCCGGAAGACCCCCGCGTTGTTGACGGCCACGTCGAGCCCGCCGAACTCCGCCACGGTCGCGCCGACCAGCCGGTGCGTGTCCGCCGCGTCGGCGACGTCGGCGGTGAAGGCGCGGGCGGTGCCGCCCGCCGCCTCGATCAGGGCCACCGTCTCGTCGAGGGTCGCCGCGGTACGGCCGGCCACGGCCACCCGGGCCCCCTCGGCGGCGAACTCCTGGGCGATGACACGGCCGAGCCCGGAACCGGCCCCGGTGACGAGGACGACGCGGTCGGTGAAGCGCTGGGGCTGGGACATTGTGAACTCCTTGAGCAGGGTGATCATGAGAATCGGTGGGTCTGGTGGGTCTGGTGGGTGCGGGGGGCTGCGGGGTCGCTGGGTGATCAGCGGGTACGGGCGGACCTGAGCGCCGGTACGGCCAGGGCGGCGAACGCGGCGGCCGTCGCCGCGAGCGAGGCGCCGTCCGAACCGAGCGTCAGGACGGCGGCGAAGACCACGGTCGGCCCGAGCTCCATCGCGGTGTTCAGGACCCCGCCCGCCAGCCCCGCCCGCTCCGGCGGCACCCCGTCGGTGATCAGCACGCCCGCCCCGGCGAAGGACAGCGCGGCACCCGCCGGGAGCAGGAGCAGGCCGGGGAGCAGCCCGTACGCGTACGGCGTCGCCGGATCGAAACCGGTGGCCGCGAGCAGCGCCAGGCCGAGCGCCCCGGTGCCGAGCCCCGCGGCGGTCGTGCGCCCGGCCCCGTACCGCTGGATCAGGGGTCCGGCGAACCGGCCCGAACCGACCAGGACGACCGCGAAGGGCACGAACGCGCCCGAGGTCAGCAGGGCGGACCAGCCGCGGTCCTGCTGGAGGGCGAGCGAGAGGAGCACGAAGACCGAGGCGGTGCCGGAGGCGCTGATCGCGACGGCGGCGAGACCGACGGCCCGGCGGCCGTCGCGGAGGAAGCCCGGCGGCAGCAGCGGATCGGCGGCGCGCCGCTCGACCAGCCCGAACCCGGCGAGCAGCAGCAGTCCGAGGAGCAGCGGGACCAGGACGGCGGGGGAGCCCCAGGACTCGGCGTCGGTGAGCACGAGACCGTAACTGGCCAGCGTGATGCCGCCGGTGGCGAGCAGCGCACCCGGCAGGTCGAGCCCGCGCCCGCCCGGGGTCGCGGGGGTGGTGGGCAGGAGGCGCGGGGCCAGGGTGAGCGCGAGCAGCGCGACGACGACCGGGACGGCGAAGCTCCAGCGCCAGGAGACGACGGCCGAGATCACCCCGGAGAGCAGATTGCCCGCCGTCGCGCCGAGCACCGAGAGGCCGCCCCAGGTGGCCATGGCCCTGCCGTACGCGGCGGGCGCCGGGTACAGGGCCCGCAGCACCGCCATCCCGGCGGGCGCGACCAGCGCGGCCCCCACGCCCTGCGCGAACCGGGCGGTGAGCAGCGCCTCGTACCCGGGGGCGAGCGGCGCGAGCGCGGAGGCGGCGCCGAAGACCACGAGCCCGGCGGTCAGGGCCCGGCGCCCGCCGAACCGGTCCGCGATCCGGCCGCCGAACAGCAGCAGGCCCGCGAAGGTCAGTCCGTAGGCAGCGCTCAGGAGGATGAGGTCGGCCCGGTCCAGGCCGAGTTCGGCGCCGATCCGGGGGAGCGGCACCGCGAGCGACGCCAGCGTGAAGATCAGCGTCATCTGGACGGCGCCGAGCAGCGCGAAGCCGCGGACGGGAGAGGCGGGTGAGGCGGTGCCGCCTTCTGCGGGTCTCGTGGGCGTGGCTGTGGCTGTAGCTGTAGCTGTAGCTGAAGGCGCGGGTGCGGGTGCGGGCGCGGTCATGGAGTCCCCCTAGATCTAGACCGATCGTTCTCGAATAAGGGCCGAAAGGAGGGGCACCGTGAGGTGCCCCTGAAAACGGAAGCGCGTGGGTGGTTCAGTGAGTGGCTCAGTGGGTGGTTCAGTCGAGCAGGGTCAGCGCCTGCTCCGCCGCGTCCTGGACCAGCGCCGGGTTGCTGGACGCCTTGCCCACCACCCGTACGCCCTGCAGGACGACGAGCAGCAGCCGGGCCAGCGCCCGCGGGTCGCGGTCCTCGGGCAGCTCGCCCTGGGCCCTGGCCCTGACCAGGGAGCTGTGGAGCAGCGTCTCCACGTACTCCCAGCTCAGCTCCACCCGGCGGGCCACGGCCGGGTCGCGGGCGGCGAGTTCGGCGGCCGAGTTGGTGATCAGGCAGCCGCTCCTGCGGGTCTCCTCGGCCGCCGCCTGTCCCGCGTACCTCCGCACCAGGGCGCGCACGCCCGGCAGGGCGGGCCCCGGCGCGGACAGCTCCTCCATCAGGGCCGGGTCGCGGCTCTCCAGGTAGCGCTCGACGGCCCGCATGTAGAGCTCGTGCTTGCTGCCGAAGGTGGCGTAGACGCTGGCGCGGGCGATGCCGAGGTGGGCCACGAGGTCGGCCATCGAGGTCGCCTCGTAGCCCCGCGCCCAGAACAGCTCGAGAGCTGCGTCCAGCGCGGCGTCGGGATCGAATTCCTTGGTCCTGGCCACGGAAGGACTGTAAGCCTTTCCAGACCGATCGGTCAAGAATGATCGGTCAAGATTCATCGGCCATGAGCCACCGGCCCTGATTCACCGGTCAAGAATCAGGAGGTGGTCGTTCTGACCGGATAGACCGTCAGCGTCACGTCGTCCGCGTCCAGGCACCGGCCCGTCGCCAGATCGAAGCGCTGCTTCAGGAGCGGCGACGCCACGAACGGCCGACCCTCCGCCGAGCCCATCAGGCCGCGGGACAGCACCTGCGCCCCCGTGAACGGGTCGCGGTTGTCGATCGCGTACGCGCGGCCCGCCCGGTCCCGGAACACCGCCGCCTGGCGTCCGTCCGGCAGCAGCGCCGCCACGCCCCGGCCGGGCGTCAGCCGCCGCGCCTCGCAGACCGGCAGCCAGGTGCCGTCGGCCGGGGACAGTTCGAGCGCCGGCTGCGCCGACAGGTCGTGAGGCATCACTGCAGGACTCCTTCGCGGGTGCCGATGGTCAGGACCGTCAGGTCCGGCTTGATCTGGTCGCGCTCCGGCACGAACCGCACCGACGGGTCCGGCGCGTCCGGCGCGTTGACGAAGGACACGAACCGCCGCAGCCGGTCCGGGTCGTCCAGGGTCGCCGCCCACTCGTCCTGGTACCCGGCGACGTGCGCCGCCATCAGCGCCTCCAGCTCCTCGCACAGCCCCAGCGAGTCGCGGACCACCACCTCGCGCAGATGGTCGAGCCCGCCGTCCAGCCGCTCCAGCCACACCGAGGTGCGCTCCAGCCGGTCCGCCGTGCGGATGTAGAACATCAGGAACCGGTCGATCAGCCGGATCAGTTCGGCGTCCGACAGGTCCTGCGCCAGCAGATCGGCGTGCCGCGGGGTCGCGCCGCCGTTGCCGCCGACGTACAGGTTCCAGCCGTTGGCGGTGGCGATCACCCCGAAGTCCTTGCTCTGCGCCTCCGCGCACTCCCGCGCGCAGCCCGACACCGCCGACTTCAGCTTGTGCGGGGCGCGCAGCCCCCGGTAGCGCAGTTCGAGCCGGATCGCCATCCGCACCGAGTCCTGCACCCCGAACCGGCACCAGGTCTGCCCCACGCAGGACTTCACCGTGCGCAGCGCCTTCCCGTACGCGTGCCCCGACTCGAAGCCCGCGTCCACCAGGCGGGTCCAGATGCCGGGCAGCTGGTCCACCCGGGCGCCGAACAGGTCGATCCGCTGACCGCCGGTGATCTTCGTGTAGAGCCCGAAGTCACGGGCCACCTCGCCGATCACGATCAGCTTCTCCGGGGTGATCTCGCCGCCCGGGATGCGTGGCACCACCGAGTACGAGCCGTTGCGCTGCATGTTGGCGAGGAAGTGGTCGTTGGTGTCCTGCAGCGCCGCCTGCTCGCCGTCCAGGATGTAGCCGTCCGCGCCGATCGCGGGCGCCAGCGACGCCAGGATCGACCCCACCGTCGGCTTGCACACCTCGCAGCCCTCGCCGCCCTTCGCCGCCGGGCGCCCGTGCGAGTCGAGCAGCGCCGCGAAGCTCGTCACCCGCAGCGTGCGGGCGATCTCGTACAACTCGCTCCTGCTGTACGGGAAGCAGCCGCACAGGCCCTGGTCCGCCGCGTCCCCGGCCGGCAGCAGCTTCTCGATCACCTTCACGCAACTGCCGCAGCCGGTCCCCGCCTTGGTGCACTTCTTCACCTCGGACAGCGTCGCGCACTGCGCGATCGTGTGCTTGGTGACGTTGTGGCAGGAGCAGATGACGGCGTCGTCCGGCAGCGCCGCGGGACCCAGCGCCACCGGCGCGCCGACCCCCGCGGGCAGCACCAGCTGCTCGGCCGGGACCGGCAGCCTGCCGCCCGTCAGCGGGCGCAGCAGGCCGTACGCATCGGCCTCGCCGACCAGCACACCGCCGAGGAGCACGCCCTCGGCCGTCATCACGAGCTTCTTGTAGACGCCCGAGCGGGAGTCGGAGTAGACCACGTCGAGACAGTCGTCGGCGGTGCCGTGGGCGTCGCCGAACGAGGCGACGTCGACGCCGAGCAGTTTGAGCTTGGTGGAGGTGTCGGCGCCCGTGAAGGTGGGTGCGGGCCCAGGGAGCGGGGTGGCGGTCCGCGCCGCCCCGGCGATCGCCGCCGCCGCCGTCTGCGCCATCTCGTAGCCCGGCGCCACCAGGCCGTACACCCGGCCGTCCACCGCCAGCGCGCACTCGCCGATCGCGAACACCGCCGGATCGGCCGTACGGCACCGCTCGTCCACCGTGATCCCGCCGCGCTCGCCCACCGGCAGCCCGCAGTCCCTGGCCAGCTGGTCCCGGGGGCGTACCCCCGCCGAGAACACCACCAGATCCGTGGCGAGTTCGGAACCGTCCGACAGGCGCATCCCCGTCACCGCGCCGTTCTCCGTCAGGACCTCCTGCGTGCCGGTCCCCGTGTGCACCGTCAGGCCCATCCGCTCGATGGTCCGCAGCAGCGCCGCGCCACCGCCCTCGTCGACCTGCACCGGCATCAGACGCGGCGCGAACTCCACCACATGGGTGTCGAGTTCCAGGCCCTTCAACGCCCCCGCGGCCTCCAGGCCGAGCAGCCCGCCGCCGACCACCGCGCCGGTCGTCGCCGTCCTCGCGTACTCCTCGATCGCGAGCAGGTCCTCGATCGTCCGGTACACGAAGCAGCCCCGGGCGTCCCGGCCCGGCACCGGCGGCACGAACGGGTACGAGCCGGTGGCCAGTACCAGCGTGTCGTAGGCCAGTACCTCCCCGCTGCTCGTGGTGACCGTACGGGCCGCCCGGTCGACGGCCTGTGCCGCCTCGCCCAGGCGCAGCTCGAGGCCGTGCCGGGCCATGAAGTCCGGCTCGGGAAGCGTCAGTTCTTCCGGGGTGCGGCCGGAGAAGTACGAGGTGAGCTGGACCCGGTCGTAGGCCGGCCGCGGCTCCTCGCAGAGCACCACGACCCGGGCCCACGCGGTGACGCCCCGCTCCGCGAGCGCCTCCAGGAAGCGCTGGCCGACCATGCCGTGGCCGACCAGGAGGACGGTCGGCCGGGCGGGCGTGGTGGTGGCGGGCGTGGGGAGGGCGGTGGGGGTGGCCGTCATCTCAGGAGCCTCCGTCGTGGGTGAGCAGGTGGAGCGGCGGGGTGGTGTCGGGGAGGGGTTCGTCGCTCTCCCAGGCGTGGGCGAGGGCGCCGATGGCGGCGAGGTCGCCGAGGAGGACGCCGCCGACGAGGTGGTCGTCGCGGAGGACGAGCTTGCGGTAGGTGGGGTGGTGGGGGTGGGAGTGGTCGGTGAGGTGGATGACGTCGTCGCCGGGGGTGGGGGTGGTGCGGCCGAAGGTGGCGAGGTCGAGGGCGGTGGTGGCGGTGCGGGTGGCGCTGGCGGTGCTGGTGCTGGTGCTGGTGCTGGTGAGCGTGAGGCGGGTGAGGGCGCGGGTGCCGGTGTAGCGGGGGCGCGGGCCCGGGGACGGGGCGGGGGACGGGGCGGGGTGGGGGGTGGGTCCGGGGGGGGGGGGGGGGGGGGGGGGGGGGGGGCGGGGGGGCGCCCCCCCCCCCCCCCCCCCCCTCCGTGCGGGGTGTGCGCCGTTTCGCTCGGCGGTGGTGCGGGGGCCGACGGTTCACCTCTCAGTGGTTCACATGCCGGCGGTTCACATGTCGGTGGCGATGATCTTCTCGATGTTGCGCTCGGCGAGCGCGGTGATGGTGACGAACGGGTTGACGCTGGTGCTGCCGGGGATCAGCGCGCCGTCGATGACGTACAGGCCGTTGTAGCCGCTCAGCCTGCCGTAGTTGTCGGTGGCCTCGCCGAGGACGGCGCCGCCGAGCGGGTGGTACGTGAGGTGGTCGCCCCAGATCTTGTACGCGCCGAAGAGGTCGGTCCGGTAGATCGTCCCCTCCTTGGAGTTGATCTTGTCGAAGATGGTCTTGGCCGCGTCGATGGAGGTCTGCTTCCAGGCGCGGTCCCAGTTGAGGTCGACGCGTCCGGCGGCGGCGTTCCAGTTGAACTCGGCCCGGTGCGGGGTCCTGGTGATGGAGAGGTAGAAGGACGCGTAGGTCTCGATGCCGGTGGGCAGCGGGGCGACCTCGGCGAAGGCTCCGCCGGCGTCCCAGTTGTCGATGCCCGCGGTGGGCATCGAGGACTGCAGCTTGCCGGTGGCGTCCCACATGTGGTTGGCCCGGCCGCACATGACGTTTCCGTTGTCGCCCCAGTTCTTGCCGACCCGGTCGTTGAGGGCGGGGAGCGCCCCGGTGGCCCGGAGCTTGGTGAGCAGCTTGCTGGTGCCGACGCTGCCCGCGGCGAAGAAGACCTTGTCGGCGGTGACGGTCTTGGTCTCGACGGTGGTGCCGGTGGTGTCGATCCGCTCGATGACGACGGTGTAGCCGCCACCGGCGGCGGGGGTGACGGTGGTGACCTTGTGGAGCGGCGAGATGGCGACCCGGCCGGTCTCGGCGGCGCGGGCGAGGTAGGTCTTCTGCAGGCTCTTCTTGCCGTGGTTGTTGCCGTAGATGACCTCGGCGTCCAGGGCGGACTTGGGTACGGCCCCGGCGGCCTCCTGCTTCATGTAGTCCCAGTCGTAGACGTTGGGCACGAAGACGAAGGGGAACCCGGAGCGCTGGGCGTGCTTGCGGCCGACGCGCGCGTACTGGTAGCAGTCGGCGCTCTCCCACCAGGACTGGTCCACGGCGGTGACGCCGAGTCCGGTGTTGGCGCGCGGGTAGTAGGTCGCGTACATCTCGGCGGGGTCGACGGTCGGCAGCAGCGTCGGGAAGATCTCCCGGCGCGGGGTGACCGCCATGCCGCCGTTGACGAGCGAGCCGCCGCCGACGCCGCGGCCCTGGTAGACGGTGATGCCCGCGAAGTCCTCGGCGTCGAGGATGCCGGTGTAGCGCGGCACGTCCTTGTCGAGCGGGAAGCCGAGGAAGTTGCTGAGTGGCTGCTTGGTCCGGGTGCGTAGCCAGAACGAGCGGTAGTCGGGCTTGGTGGTGTTGGCGAAGATCTTGCCGTCGGAGCCCGCGGTGTCCCAGGCCATGCCCATCTCGATCATGTGGACGTCGATCCCGGCCTGGGCGAGCCGGAGCGCGGCGACCGAGCCGCCGTAGCCACTGCCGACGACGAGCGCGGGAACCCGGGCGCCGTTGGGGATGGGCGCGCAGACGGCGTTGGCTTCGGCGGGGGTTGCGGCGCTGGCCACCGTGGTGTTTCCGGCGAGCGCCAGGGCGCCAAGAATGGAACCCGTTCCAGTGACGAACCGACGACGGCTCAGACCGCTGGAAGCCGAGGCTGAAAAGGATCTGTCAGTCACGTGATGTTCCTCACCCTAGGAGTGAATGGGAACACGTTCTACTGGTGCGTTCCTGCGAAGTCACGAGAAACCGCCGGGTAACTTACGGCTGAAAAGCGGCGTTTGCGATCACGGCCGGAGTGCGGACATCGACCCCCGACTGTCGAACGCCGATGCGTTCCTGATAAATGTTCACGTCTGGTCGTCGCCTCGCCGCCTCCGCGCGCGCGGACCGGACCGGGGGGGTTCCACGCCGTACGGGCTCGCGCGCTGCCGCGCCGCGCCCTCGTCACGCCTGCGCTTCGCCCTGCCCGGCCGTCCGCCGCCCCTGGCCGGGTGCGACGCGGAACGTGAGAGGGAGCGTGTCCATGGGCCGAACCGCCCGTCACAAGGCAGTCCGATGGGGCGCGGGGGTGGTCGCCGCGCTGGCCGTCGCCGCGGCCGCCGTACCGGCCTCGGCCGCGACGTCAGGCGTGCCGTCGACGCGGTCCGCGGACCCCGGTCCGCAGCGGGTCGGCCCGGCGCCCGAGGCGCCCGAGGGCGCGGTCCGCACGGCCGATCCGGCGCCCGGCCAGAAGCTCGGCCTGAGTGTCGTCCTGGCGCCCCGCGACCCGGCCGGGCTCGAACGGTTCGTCACCGAGGTCTCCACGCCCGGCTCCCCGCGCTACCGCGACTACCTCGGTACGGGCGAGTTCGCCAAGGTCTTCGGCGCCGAACCCGGCACCGTCGCGCGGGTCCGTGCCGAACTCACCGCCAAGGGCCTGACCGTGGGCCCGCTGGACGCGGACGGCCTGACGCTGCCGGTCACCACCACCGTGGCCGGTGCGGCCGATGCCTTCGCCACCGGCTTCGACGGCTACCGGATGCCCGACGGCAAGGCCGGGGTCCTCAACACCCGTGCCCCCGCCTTCGACGGGCGGGTCGCGGGCGCGGTGCGCGCGGTGGTCGGGCTCGACACGCTGACCTCGGCGCAGCCGCGGAACTCCGGGATGCGGGGCAGGACCGTGCCGTACTCCGCCGCCGCGCCGGGTGGGGCACAGTCACGGCTCACCGGCGTGACGCCGGGGCTGTGTGCCGGCCTCAAGGACGTGCTCACCCGGGCCGGCCAGGTCGACGGCAGGGACTACTGGAGCGCCCGCGCCCTGGCCGCGCAGTACAACATGGCGAACCAGCCCAACGTGCAGAACGGCACCACCGTCGCGATCTACTCGCTGGAGAACTACGACCCGCGCGCCATCGCGGAGTACCAGCGCTGCCACGGCACCAAGGTGCCGGTGAGCTCGGTCCGGGTGAACGGCGGACCGACCACGCCGGCGGGCAAGGGGGTCGGTGAGGAGACCGCCCTCGACGTGGAGACCGTCATCGGTCTCGCGCCGCAGTCGAAGATCATCGTCTACCAGGGCAAGAACACCTGGGACGAAGGCACCGCCACCTACCGCCGGATCGTCAACGAGAACCGGGCCAAGGTCGTCTCGGTGAGCTGGGGCCTCTGTGAGATCCACACGCCCGAGGCCACCAGGGCCGCCCAGAACCTGATCTTCCAGCAGGCCGCAGCGCAGGGCCAGAGCATCGTCGTCGCCTCCGGCGACATGGGTTCGACCGGCTGCTACCAGCCGGTCGACGAGAACGGCACGCCGGACAAGGAGGTGCCCGACCAGGACCAGCTGGTCGTGGACTTCCCGTCCGCCTCGCCGTACGTGCTCGCCGTCGGCGGCACCACCATGCGCGGCCGGGTGGCCGACCAGACCACCTGGCTCGGTTCCGGCGGCGGTGTCTCCCGGGGGTACTCCGTGCCCACCTCGGGCTTCCAGACCGGGCGGACCGGTGCGGGTTACGGCGACGCCTGCAAGGCCGCGGCGGACACGGCCTGCCGCCAGGTGCCGGACGTGGCGGCCGTCGCCGACCCCGACACCGGCTATCTGATAGCCACCAGCGACGGCTGGGGCGTGATCGGCGGCACCAGCGGCGCCGCGCCGCTGTGGGCCGCGCTCCTCGCGCAGGCGAACCAGGACCTCGCCTGCCAGGCCAACGGCCCGGTCGGCGACGTGCACCGCGCGCTGTACCAGCTGCCGCCGACGGCGTTCCGTGACGTCACCTCCGGCAACAACAACCTCACCCTGTCCGGAAATCACAGCGGCCTCTACGAGGCGGGCGCGGGGTACGACCTCGCCACCGGCCTCGGCACGCCGAACGGGCGCGCGATCGTGTCCGGCCTGTGCCAGGCCGTCGCTCCGTCGGGCGCGAACACCTTCAAGGCGCTCACGCCGAACCGGGCCCTCGACACCCGGTACGGCCTCGGCCGCCCCGGCACCGCTCCGGTGGGCGCCTCGGGCACGGTCAGGCTCAAGGTGACCGGTACCGGCCTCGTCCCGAAGACCGGCGTCAGCGCCGTCGTCATGAACGTCACCGCCACCGCGCCCAGCGGCCCCGGCTTCCTGATCGCCTACCCGAGCGGCACCACCCGTCCGGCCTCGTCGAACATGAACTGGCTGAAGGGCGAGACGGTCGCCAATCTGGTGACGGTCCCGGTCGGCAAGGACGGCTCGGTCGACCTGTTCAACGCCGGTGGCAGCACCGCCCATCTGATCGCCGACATCTCCGGCTACTTCTCGGCCGAGGCGGACGGCAGCACGTACGTCCCCCAGGGCCCCGCGCGCGTCCTCGACACCCGGTACGGCACCGGCCGCCCCGGCACCCAGCCGGTCGCGGGCAAGGGCACCGTGTCCCTGAGGATCGCGGGCGCCGGCGGCGTCCCGGAGACCGGTGCGACGGCCGTGGTCCTCAACGTCACCGCCACGGCGCCCACGTCGCCCGGGCACCTCATCACGTACCCGGGCGGCAGCGTTCGGCCGACCGTGTCGAACATCAACTGGCTCGCCGGCCAGACCCGGCCGAACGCGGTCGTGCTCCCGATCGGCCCGGACGGCACCGTGAACCTGTACAACGCGGGCGGTGGCACGGTGCACTTCGTGGCCGATGTGTTCGGCTACTACACCGCTGGTGCCGAGGGCGGCAGCTTCCACCCGGCGGGCCCGGCCCGGCTGCTTGACACCCGGTACGCGCTGGGCACCACCGGCACCGCCCCGCTCAAGGGCGGCACCAGTCTGGCGCTCAGCCTGGACGACGGGCACACCCTGGCCAAGGCCAAGGCGGTCGTCCTCAACGTCACGACCACCGAACCCAGCTCGGCCGGCTTCCTGACGGTGTGGCCGGACGGCACGGAGCTGCCGAACGCGTCCAACCTCAACTGGACGAGGGGGCGGACGACGGCGAACCTCGTCACCGTCCCCGTGGTCAACGGAAAGATCGCCTTCCGGCCGAACGCCGGAACGGTGCACGTGATCGCCGACCTGTTCGGCTACTACTCCTGATCGTGGGAGCCCTCGGGCCCCGTCCCCGCCGCGCGAGCGCCGGGGGCGGGGCCCTCGGCGTCCCCGGCCGACGAGGTGAGCCCGGCGACCAGCAGTCCGGCGAGCCCGGCCCAGGCCAGCGCGCCCGCCCCGGCCGCCCGCCAGCCCGGTCCGGCCAGGAGCAGCGCGGCGAGCGCTCCGGCGGCGAGCGCCCGGGGGTCGCGGGTGAAGGCGAGCGTACGGCGCGCGCTGCCGGGCGCCGCGTGCTCGCGCAGGGCGAGACGGCAGACCAGGAGTGCGGCCGCGATCGCCGCCGTCAGGGCCAGGATCATCGCGTGCCGCCTCCCGCCGGGTCCGTCCGGGTCGTCGGGGACCAGTGTGGCGCGCGCGGGGTGCGGACGCGCGTCAGGCGGCGAGGAAGGCTTCGATCGCGTCGGCGAGCGCCTTGGGTGCCTCCTCGGGTGCGTAGTGGCCCGCGTCGGGCAGGACCGCGAGCCGGGCGTTGGGGTACCAGCGCAGCCAGGTGGACTCCATGGCCTCCGCGCCGAGCGCCGGGTCGTGGGCGCCGACCACGAGGAGCACCGGCGCGGGGTTGTCCCGGACCCGCTCGTGGAAGTCGGCGCGGGACCAGGAGTCCAGGTAGGCGCGGAAGGCGGTGGCGGACGAGCGGGACAGCGAGCGCTCGACGAGGGTGGCCAGCCAGGTGTCGTCGTGCCGGCCGCCGGTGGTGGTGTCGATGATGGCGCGGCGGTTGGCGGGTTCGTCGGCGGCTCCGGCGAACAGCGCCCAGGTGTCCTCGTCGAGCGGGAACCCGGCCGCCGAGACGGCCGAGATGCCGACGATCGAGCGCACCCGTTCGGGTGCGTCCAGGAGCATGAGCTGGGCGGCCTTGCCGCCCATGGAGTGGCCGACGACGGAGAAGGTGTCCCAGCCGAGGTCGTCGGCGACGGCGAGGGCGTCGGCGGCGACCTCCTCCATCGTGTAGGCCCCGTCGGCGTCGATGGCCTCCCCGTAGCCCCGGCAGTCCAGGAAGGCGTAGCTGCCGGCCCGGTCGTCGAGGTGCTCGCGCAGCGGCGCGAAGGAGGTCCGGTCGCCGAACCAGTTGTGCAGCACCAGCGCGCGGTGCGGCCCGCTGCCCTGTACGTCGTACGGAAGAACCCGCCCGGTCATCCTGCCCCCTGGTCACGATGGGTACGGCGGCGCACGCCCGGCGCGACCGCCTTCGAACTCTCGGACGAGTCTCGCGAGCGGTGCGGGGTGGGGTCAATGCCCCTGGAGAGTGGTGAGAAGGGGCGGGTCACGGGGTAGCGGCCGAAAACGCGGGGCCGCCGGGTCCGGGCTCCGGGAGGGCTCCGGATGCGTGGGCGTTCCGGGCGGGAGCATGCTGGCTGTGTGAGCTCGTACGGCGCGGCAGGCCCGGCCCCGTCGGCCGGGACGGGACCGCCCGGGTCGGCGGCCCGGACCGCCGGGTGGGCTTCGGACGCGCTGGCGGTGGTGCTGTCGGAGTCGGTGCTGCGGGCCGTGGAGGCGGCCGGGGGCTACGCGGGCGGGGTCTATCTGAGGTCGGGCACCACGGGGCTGCTGCGCCTCGCGGTGCTCGCGGGACTGCCGGGGCCGCTGTTCCGCCCGTGGTGGCGGATGCACGCGAATCGTCCGTTCCCGGTGGCCGAGGCGCACCGCTCGGGCCAGCCGGTCCATCTCGGCGACGTCGAGGAGTCGATGCGGCAGTTCCCGCAGCTGGTGGCGAGCCTGCCGTTCCCGTTCGCCTCGCTCTACACCCCGGTGGTGAGCGGCCGGGAGCGGTTCGGGGTGCTCGTCGTGCTGCGGGCGCCGACGCCCGGGGTGCCGGTGCACGGCCAGGACCGCAACCGGATGCTCCAGGAGGCCCGGCGGCTCGGCGGCACGCTCGCCGCGCTCGCCGCGCACGGCACCCGGGTGGAGTGGCCGGGCGAGCCGGTGTCGGTGCAGCTGCCGAGCCGGACCGGGCCGCCGGTGCGGATCGGCTACTTCGACTGGGATCTGGACACCGGCGCGGTCACGGCGGACGCCGGGCTGCGCGACATCCTCGGCGAGGCGGCGCCCTCGCCGTGGACGGTCGAGGCGCTCACCGCCCGGCTGGTGCCCGAGGACGCCTACGCGCTCGGCGCGCTGGCCCGCCAGGCCACCGGGTCGGGGGCGCCCGCGGCGCGCCGGATCCGGCTCAAGGGGCCGGACGGCGGCCTGCACCTCCTTGAGGTGACCGCCCGGCCGATCGGCGCCGGTCAGGACCGGCATGTGCTGACCGGCTCGCTCGTCGACCTCGGCACCGGGCTGCTCGGTTCGGACGCCACCGACCGGCTGCCCCGGGCGATCCTGGCGATCGACCGGCTGGGGCGGATCACCTATGTCAACGAGCGCACCGAGGCGTTGCTCGGGCTGTCGCGCGCCGCGCTGGCCGGGCGGCTGCTGTGGGACGCGGTGCCCTGGTTCGCGCACCCGTACCACGAGGAGCAGTTGCGCGGGGCGCTGCTCTCGGACCAGCCGATCCACTTCCTTGCGCATCCGGGGCGCGGTGAGTGGCTGTCGGTGTCCCTGTTCCCGGGGCGGGACGGGGTCACGCTGGTGCTGGTGCCGGAGAGCGATCCGGCGGCAGCGGCGGACGGGCCGCGGACGGCCTCGGGGCGGGACGCCACCGGTCTCTCGTCGCCGGAGGGGCGGGCGGCCGCCCTGTACCGTCCGGTGGCCCTGGCGATCGCGCTGTCCGAGGCGGTGACGGCCCGCCAGGTGTCGGCGGTGGTCACCGAGGAGCTGCTGCCCGCCTTCGGCGGGCGGCAGCTGGCGATCTATCTGCTGAGCGAGCGGCATCTGTATCTGGCGTGGGAGACCGGCTTCCCACCGGGTTTCCTCGAACCGTTCGACGGGGTCGCGCTCGACGCGCGCGTGCCGGGCGTCGAGACGCTGACGACGGGCCGTCCGCTGTTCTTCGAGTCGATGGACCAGCTGGGCGCGGCGTATCCGAGTCTGCCGCTGGACGCGCACCGGGGCGCGCGGGCGTTCCTGCCGTTGATCGCCTCGGGGCGGCCGGTGGGTTCCTGCATCCTGGGCTTCGACGAGCCGCGCGGGTTCACCGCCGAGGAGCGGACGGTGCTGACCGCCCTGGCGGGCCTGATCGCGCAGGCCCTGGAGCGGGCGCAGCGCTACGACACCGAGTCGGCGCTGGCGCGCGGGCTGCAGGACGCGCTGCTGCCGCACCGGCTGCCGGTGTACCCGGGCGTGGACACGGTCGGCCGGTATCTGCCCGGCACCCAGGGCATGGATGTCGGCGGTGACTGGTACGACGTGGTGGAGACGGGGCGCGGGCGGCTCGCCCTGGTCATCGGCGACGTCCAGGGGCACGGGGTGGCGGCGGCCGCGACGATGGGCCAGTTGCGCAGTGCGGTACGGGCGTTCGCGCTCAGCGGGCACCGGCCGCAGGACGTGGTGCGGGGCACCAACCGGCTGCTGATCGACCTGGACCCGGGGCAGTTCGCGAGCTGTTGCTACGTGGTCCTCGACCCGCTCTCGGGCGAGCTGCAGGCGGCGCGCGCGGGCCATCCGCAGCCACTGCTGCGGCGGGCGGACGGGAGCACGGAGGTGGTGGAACTGGCGGGCGGGGTGGTGCTGGGCGTCGACGACACGGCGAGCTATCCGGTGACGCGGCTGCGCCTTGCGCCGGGCGAGGTCCTCGCGCTGTTCACGGACGGTCTGGTGGAGCGGCCGGGCATCGACATCGACGAGGGCGTCGAGGAGCTCCGTCGTACCTTCGCGTCGACCGGCCGGGCACCGCTCGCGGACACCGCGGACCGGCTGATCCGGGAGGCGCGGCGGGCCACCGACCGGCCCGACGACATCGCGCTGCTGCTCGCGGCCCGGTGGGACGAGCAGCGGCCGGCCGGGTGAGCGGGCACCGTGGCCCGGCGGGCGGGGTGTCACCCGGTCGGACGTGCGGCGCTGGTCGGGCGGGCGGTGTCCGTGGAGGCTGGGCGCACCGGGGGAAGACCGGGACCGACGCCTTCGGGCCGTCCGAGGAGGACATGTGCAGCAGGACAAGCAGCCGGAGTACGGACCTGTGGTGTTCCGTGACCGTGCCGCCGGGTTCGCCTTTCTGACCCGGTCGACGGCGCGCAGCGACCGGACGATCGAGTGGGACGACGGCAACACGTATCCGGTGGTGGACGTGGAGATCTCGTCGGAGAGCCACCCGTTCTACACGGGCAAGGCGCGGACGGTGGACAGCGAGGGACGGATCGCGCAGTTCGAGCGCCGGTACGGCGACCAGGCCGACTGACCTCGCGTGCGCCCTGCGCCCCTGTTGACCGGGGGCGTTGTCAGTGGTGCCTCGTAGGGTGGCTGTCGGACCGGTGGGGAGCCGGTCCGGCGGTCGGTGGCGGTACGGGAGGCATGGGGCGATGCGGGAGCTGTTCCTGACGGAGGCACGGGGGTTCGTGCGGTGGCTCGACCTGCCGGGCGGGGCCGGGCAGGACACGGCCGGGGGCGCGCCCGCGCGGGTGTTCGTGCACGGGCTCGGGTGCACCGGTGCCTCGGACTTCGCGCACATCGCCGTGCATCCGGCGCTGCCCGGGCGGCGCCGTTCGCTCCTGGTGGACCTGCTCGGTTTCGGACTGAGCGACCGTCCGGCCGATTTCGACTACCGGATGGAGTCGCAGGCGGCCGTGGTCGCCCGGATCCTCGACCACGAGGGGCTGACGGGGGTCGAGCTGGTCGGGCACTCGATGGGCGGTGCGGTGGCGATCCGGCTCGCCGCGGCGCGGCCCGATCTGGTGGACCGGCTGGTGGTGGCGGAGCCCAATCTGGCCGCGGGCGGCGGTGCGTTCTCCGGTCCGGTCGCGGCGCAGGACGAGGACGCGTTCGTGCGGGAGGGTTTCGCGGCGATGGTCGCCGGGGCGGACCGGGCGGACTACGCGGCGCGGCTGCGGCTCGCCGATCCGCGGGCGGTGCACCGCAGTGCGGTGGCCCTGGTGGAGGGTGCGGTGCCGTCGGAGGGTGAGCTGCTGGCGGCGCTGCGGCGGCCGAGGGCCTTTCTGGTGGGTGAGCTGAGTCTGCCGGACGCCGACGCGGAGCGGGTGGCGGGCTTCGGGATACCGGTGCTCCCGGTGCCCGGTGCCGGGCACAACATGATGATCGACAACCCGGACGGTTTCGCGCTGGCCCTGGCCCGCGCGCTCGCCTGACGGGACCGTCGGGCGGGACCACCGGGCGGGACCACCGGGCGGGACCACCGGGCGACTCCGGGTGTGCGACCGCCCCCGGCCACGGGTGGCACGGGGGCGGTGGTCGACGCGCGGCGCGAGGGCCGTGCGGTCGGTTCGGGCCTGGGATCAGGCCGCGACGACGCCGGACTTGCTGACGCGGATCTCGGAGGCGGTGGCGCCGGAGCGGGAGCCGAGCGCCTCGATCTGCTTGACGAGCTCCTGGCCCTCGACGACCTCGCCGAAGACGACGTGCTTGCCGTCGAGCCAGTCGGTCACGATGGTGGTGATGAAGAACTGGGAGCCGTTGGTGTTCGCGCCCGCGTTCGCCATCGAGAGCAGGAACGGACGGTCGTGCTTGAGCTGGAAGTTCTCGTCGGCGAACTTCTCGCCGTAGATGCTCTTGCCGCCGGTGCCGTTCTCGTTGGTGAAGTCACCGCCCTGGAGCATGAAGGCGGGGATGACGCGGTGGAACGGGGAACCGGCGTAGCCGAAGCCGTTCTGGCCGGTGGCGAGCTCGCGGAAGTTGCGCGCGGTCTTCGGGACGACCTCGTCGAAGAGGGTGAAGACGATACGGCCGGCGTCCTTGCCGTCGATGGTGATGTCGAAGTAAACGTTGTCGCTCATGGGGACATCCTGTCATTCCCCGGGCACCGCACGCGCACGGGCCACCCCCACCCGGGTGTCGGGGCACAATGACCCGCATGATCGCTGCCGAGAGTGCCGTGCCCGACCTGGTCCGTATCGAGACGCCCCGGCTGCTGCTGCGCCGGTGGCGGTCCTCGGATGTGGCGCCGCTCGCCGCCGTTCAGGCCGACCCCGAGGTGATGCGCTGGATCAGGGACGGCAGCGTGCGGGACGAGGAGGAGACGCGCGCGGGCATCGAGGTGTACGAGGCGTCGTGGCGGGAGCGCGGGTTCGGGCTGTTCGCCGTGGAGGTGCGGGAGACCGGTGAGCTGGCCGGGTTCGCGGGGCTCGCGGTGCCGCATTTCCTGCCGGAGGTGCTGCCCGCCGTGGAGATCGGCTGGCGCCTCGGCCGGGAGTTCTGGGGCCGGGGGCTCGCCACCGAGGCGGCGCGGGCCGCGCTCGACTTCGGCTTCCGGGAGTGCGGTCTCGACCGGATCCTGAGCATCGTCCAGGAGGGCAACACCGCGTCCGAGCGGGTCACCCAGAAGCTCGGCATGCGGCTGGACCGGGAGACGGTCGACCCCGCGACGGGCCGGGCCACCCGGATCTTCGCGATCGACGCCCCGACCGCCGGCTGAGCGCTCCGCCGTATGTGACGGTGCCCCGGGCCGCCCGGGGTGGGTGACACGGGGCACATGAGGTGTCCGACTGCGGGTGCTCCGGGGTCAGGAAAGGCCGCCGGGGAGGGCGACGGGAGCCTCCGGGGTCTTGAGCTTCCCCGCGCCGCCGACGGTGTCGCCGACGAGGTCCGTGACGCCCTGGTCCTCCTGGAGCAGTCCGGTGACACCGTCGGTCACACCGTGGTCGCCCGCCGCGGAGGCGTTCGGGGCCGGGGACACGAGGGCGGTGACGACGCCTGCGGCGAGGGAGGCGATGGCGAGCATGCTGCGCTTCTTCATGCCCTGGTCAACTGCCGGGAGCCGTTGAGGTTACGGCGGCGCCCGAGGGGATTCCGCGCGGACCCGCGTACGCCCCTCGGTGCCGCGCGCCGGTCAGTCCTCGTCCGGGGCGTCCAGGTAGACGGTCACGCCGGTGCGGCGGGCCCGGTCGATCGCGGCGAGGCGCTCGAAGGCGCGCGGGGACATCTCCCGCTGCCATTCAGCGAGCGTGCGCAGCTGGTAGTCGGTGTGTTCCTCGGGGTCCAGGACGATGGAGGCGATCTCGGCGTCGGTCAGCGCGCCGCCGTCGAAGATGAAGCCGATGTCGTTGGCGGGCCAGTCCTCGCCGCGGTGGGTGGTGAAGCAGGCGCCGAGCAGCCGGGGTTCACCGTGGTGGACGAGGCCGGTCTCCTCGTGGCACTCGCGCAGGGCGGTTTCCCAGGGGGTCTCCCCCGGGTCCATGCTGCCGCCGGGCCAGTGCCAGGACTCGGACGCGTGCACGGGCCGGAGCTGGAAGGGGCGGCCGAGGACGTCGGTGAAGTAGAGGCAGGCGTAGGCGGTGGCACGCGGCAGCGTCTCGATGTACTCGGCGGGTGGCAGCCAGGCTTGGGGCATGGGTGGCTCTCTCTCGTCGAGGGCGAAGGGATCACCCCCATCCAAGCGCCCGGAGCCGTCCGGCCGGGGTGCGCGCGCTGGCGTCACCGGATCGTGTGATCACTTCGGTTCAGGAGGTCGACACCAGGCCCGCCTCGTAGGCGAGGATCACGAGCTGGACCCGGTCGCGCGCGTCCAGCTTGGCGAGCAGCCGGGTGACATAGGTCTTCGCCGTGGCCGGGGTGATGTGGAGCTCGCCCGCGATCTCGGTGTTGGAGAGGCCGCGTCCGACCAGGGTGAGCACTTCCCGCTCGCGCTCGGTGATCCGTACCGCGATCCGTGCCTGGGCCGCATCCCGGCCGCCGCCGAGGGGGCCTGGGGCGGCGTCCCGGGACCGGCTGTCGCGGTCGTCGGCGGGGCGGTCGGCGAACTCCTTGATGAGCCGGCTGGTGACGCTCGGGGCGATGAGGCCGTCGCCGGAGGCGACCACACGGACCGCGGCGAGGATGTCGTCCAGGGCCATGTCCTTGACGAGGAAGCCCGAGGCACCGGCGCGCAGCGCGCCGTAGACGTGGTCGTCGTCGTCGAAGGTGGTGAGGACGAGGACCCGGGTGGTGCCGCCGTCGGCGGTGAGCCTGCGGGTGGCCTCCAGTCCGTCCATGCCGGGCATGCGGAGGTCCATGACGACGACGTGCGCGTCGGTCTCCCCGGCGAGCCGGACGGCCTCGGCCCCGTCACCCGCCTCGCCGACGACCTCGAGGTCGGGTGCGTCGGCGATGACCATCTGCAGGGCGGTGCGCACCAGCGGCTGGTCGTCGGCGAGGACGACGCGGATCACGGTGGGGGTGGTGGTGGGCGGTGCGGCCTGGGTCATGAGAGGTGTGCTCCGGAGGGGACGGGAATGCGGGCTTGGACGCGGAAGCCGCCGCCGGGGCGGGGGCCTGCGAGGAGTTCTCCGTGCAGCAGGGCGGCCCGCTCGCGCATCCCGGTCAGGCCGAAGCCCGAGCCCTGGGTGCCGCCGGTGATCCGGGGACCGCAACCCGCGTCGTCGATGATGAGGGAGAGATAGCCGCCGGTGTGGGTGACGATCACCTCGCAGGAGTCCGTGTCGGCGTGCCGGACGACGTTGGTGACGGCCTCCTGCACGATCCGGAAGGCGGAGAGGTCTATCTCCTGGGGCAGTGGGCGGGGTTCGCCGACGGTGCGGATGCCGACCTGGACCCCGGCGGCGGTGGTGGCCTCGGCGAGGCGTCCGAGGTCGGCCAGGCCGGGCAGTTCCGGAAGGTGCGCGACGCGGGCGTCGTCGACGGGTTCGGCGCGGCGGAGCGCGCCGAGGAGGCGGCGGAGCCCGGCGAGGGTCTCGCGGCTGGCCTTCTCGATCTCGCCGAGGGCTTCGCGGGCGCGGTCGGGCTGGGTGTCGATGACCCGGCGGGCGGCACCGGCCTGGAGGGCGACGATGCCGATGCTGTGCGCGACCATGTCGTGCATCTCGCGGGCGATCCGGAGCCGTTCGGCGACCACCGCCTGCTCCGCCCCTCGGGTCCACGCCTGTTCGGCGTGGGCGCGGCCCTGGTGGGTGGAGCGGCCGAGCAGCCAGGCGATGACGGCGGTGAGCGCGACGGCGAGTTCGGCGGTGGTGCCGACGGTCCAGCCGAGCAGCAGCCGGGTGGTGAGGTATCCGGCGAGGGTGCCGAGCGAGAGAAGCAGGGCGATGATGCCGGTGCGGTGGGGGCGAGCGGCGGTGACGGTGCAGAGGGCCACGTCGACGGCGAGGAACTGGGCCAGCGGGATCTCGCCGACGCCGAGGGGGAACGAGGCGGCCGTGGCGGCGAGGAGCAGCAGGCCGACCGCGGTCAGCGGGCGGCGGACGAGCAGGACGCTGCCGCCGAGGGCGAGCAGGGTGGCCAGGGCGAGGGTGGTGATGCCGTCCCAGCGGAAGATGAGGACACCGGCCACGACCTCGGCCTCCGCCTGTCCGGGCAGGCGGATCCGGAGCAGCAGCGTGAACACGAGGCCCGCGGCCCAGGCGAGGGCCGTCCAGCCGCTCGGCGGCAGTCTGCGCAGGAGGGGTGGCGGTGTGGTGGCGGGCATGCGAGTGATCGTAAACGGCGGTGCCGGACGGCACATCTGACCTGGGTCGTACACCCTGGGGTGACAACGGGCGGGGCGATTGTTCTCCGTGGTCGGATGTGGTGGGCAGGGCCGGGGCGGCACCGTGGAGCCATGATCGAAGTCAGGGAGCTCACGAAGCGCTACGGCGCCACCACCGCTGTCAACTCGCTCAGTTTCACGGTCCGTCCGGGACTGGTGACGGGCTTCCTCGGGCCGAACGGTGCGGGGAAGAGCACGACGCTGCGGATGATCCTCGGCCTGCACGCGCCGACCAGCGGTGCGGTGACGGTGTCGGGCGTCCCGTTCCGTGACCGGGCGCGGGGGCTGCGGCACGTCGGCGCGCTGCTCGACGCGGGCGATGTGCACGGCGGGCGGTCGCCCCGGGCGTATCTGGGGGCGCTGGCGCGGAGCAATCGGATACCGCTGTCGCGGGTGGACGAGGTGCTCGCGGAGGTGGGTCTGTCGGCGGTGGCCGGGCGCCGGATCGGCGGGTTCTCGCTGGGGATGCGTCAGCGGCTGGGGATCGCGGCGGCGTTGCTGGGCGATCCGCCGGTGCTGCTGTTCGACGAGCCGCTGAACGGCTTGGACCCGGAGGGCGTGAAGTGGGTGCGCGGGTTGTTCCGGCGGCTCGCGGCCGAGGGGCGCACGGTGTTCGTCTCCAGTCATCTGATGAGCGAGATGGAGCACACGGCGGACGAGCTGGTGGTGGTCGGCCGGGGTGAGCTGATCGCGGCGGAGAGCCTGACCGAGTTCGCGGCGCGCGGCGCGGCGCTGAGTGTCACGGTCGGCAGTCCGGCCGCCGGTGAGCTGAGCCGGCTGCTGCGGGCCGAGGGCGCCGCGGTGACCGTCGTGGACGGCGGGCCGCTGACGGTGACCGGGCTCTCCGCGGCCCGGATCGGCGACCTCGCCGCCGAGCACCGGCTGCCGCTCCATCAGCTCACCACGCGCACGGCCTCCTTGGAGGAGGCGTTCATGGAACTGACCGCCGACAGTGTCGAGTATCTGACGGGAGACGCCCGATGACCGCGCTCACGATTCCCCTGACCGAGCCGCGCGCCCGGTTCCGCGACCTGGTGTCGGCGGAGTGGTTCAAGCTCTGGTCGCTGCGTTCGACGGGCTGGTCGCTGTTCCTGTGCACGCTGGTGGTGGTCGCCTTCAACGTGGGGCAGGCGTGGGACCGCGCCCGCTACTGGACGGCGCTCGACCGGGCGAGCCAGCGGGGGTACGTCGCGGGTGACATGGCGTTGTGGGACGCGTTCACGGGGAACGCGACGATGGTGCTGATGCTGTCGGCGGCGGCGATGGGCGCGATGGCGATCGTCGGGGAGTACAGCAGTGGCTCCGTGCGGACGACGTTCGCGGCGGTCCCGGCCAGACGGTCGGTGATGGTGGCGAAGGTGCTCGTGGTGGGGACGGTGCTGACCGGGTTCGGCGCGGTGGCGGCGGGGGTGTCGTTCTGGGTGACCCAGGCGATCCTGTCGACGCACGGCATCGGGCTCTCGATCGCCCATCCGGGCGCGCTGCGACTGGTGGCGGCGTCGGCGCTGCTCGCGCCGGTGAGCGGTCTGGTGGGGATGGCGCTGGGGACCCTGCTGCGGGCCGGGGCGCCGGCGATCGTCGCGAGCGTGGTGCTGCTTCTGCTGGTGCCCGCGGTGGTGAGCGAGCGGCGGCACTGGTCGGCGGTGCTGGCCCATCTGCAGCCGCAGAGGGCGTGGCGGAGGCTGGGGCAGACCGGTGACTGGGACGTGCCGTTCCCGTGGACGGCGGGCGGGGCCTGGCTGGTGTACGGGATATGGGCGCTGGTGGCGGCCGTGGTGGCGGTGCTCGCGGTGGGGCGCCGGGACCAGTAGCGGTCAGCGGGCGGCGGGGTCCTCCGGGCGGCGGGCGAGGCGCCGCAGCACGAGCTGTTCGTGCACGAGGCGGCCGACGAGGGCGCCGCCGTAGACGACGAAGCCGACGCCGACCAGCCAGGACTGGAGGACGAGGACGGTGCCGAACTGGCCGTAGGTGACGGCGTTGGAGGCGATGAGGGGGGAGAACACGAGGGCGGAGAAGATCCGCAGGCCGAGCAGGCCGAGGGCGGTGAGGACGGCGCCGGGGACGAGGGCCCGCCAGCGGATCCGGCCGCAGAGCAGGAAGCGCTGGGACCACCAGAAGAACAGGAAGGTGCCGACGACGTCGCTGAGGGCGACCAGGGCGGTGACAGCGGCGGAGGAGCGTTCGGGGGTGGGGGTGGTGACGAAGAGGAGCAGGGCGGCGACCAGGACGGCGAGCCAGACGACATGGCGCCACATGGTGTGCCAGCGGGCGGTGGGCAGGTTCCAGACGCGTTCGTAGCCGGTCTGGACGGCCGATCCGAAGGTGACGCCGAAGGCGGCGAGGGCGGCGAGGCCGAAGGCGGTGGTGCGTTGGAGGGCCTGGCCGGGCTGGCCGAAGAGCCGCTCGACCTCCTCCTGGGAGACCTCGGAGACACCGAGGCCCTGGATGAGCCAGCGGGCGAAACCCTGGCCGCTGGCGAGGTCGGCGGCGGCGACCACGATGAGGAGGGGGACGAGGGTGAGGAGGCTGAGCGCGGCGAACCCCATGGCGCGGTGCATGAGTTCCATCTCACGGCCGCGGTTCCAGACGAGTCCGACGGCTGAGTTGAGGACCCGTTCGTGGAGCCGGTGGAACCAGTGGCCGTGCTCGGCGGGGGCACCGTCGTGCGGCGCGCCGGAGGTGGGGGGCATGTTTCGTCGAGTACCCCGCGGACCGGCCGAACCCGCCCGGGATGCCGCCGAACGGGTCAGTCGTGGAGCGGGCGGGCGGCGGGGCCGGGCCGGACGGTGACGTCGAAGGGGGTGAGGACGGCGTGTTCGTCGCCGGTGCAGACGATCTCGACCCGGACGGGGGCGTCGCAGTCGGTGTGGCGGATGTCGAGCGGGGTGCCCGCCTCGTCGGCGGCGTGGTGGTCGCCCCATTGTTTGAGGGCGAGGAGGACGGGCCAGAGGTCGCGGCCCTTGGCGGTGAGGCGGTACTGGGTGCGGGTGCGGGCGCCGGGTTCGCGGTACGGCTCGACGCGGAGGATGCCGGCGGCGACGAGTTTGCGGAGCCGGTCGGCGAGGACGGCCTCGGAGAGTCCGAGGTGGCGGCGGAAGTCGTCGTAGCGGCGGACCCCGTTGAAGGCGTCGCGCAGGATCAGCAGGGACCACTTCTCGCCGACGAGGTCGAGCGCGCGGCGGACCGGGCAGTTCTCGGTGTCGATCTCCAGCCACTCCATCGTCACACTCTAGCCAGCTGACTACGTCATTGACAGCCAGCCGACCGGACATCTAGCTTCGATCATCGAAGTCAGAAAGGGGTGGCGAGCCCCGGGCGGAGGGAATCGGTGATGGAGCGCACACGGACGGTGCACTGGCACGACGCGGGTGACACGGCGAAGGCCGCGGCCGGCATGGCGGGGCTCGATTTCCTGCGCGAGTTCGCCGAGGGGCGGCGGCCGGGACCGCCGATCGGGGCGCTGATGGGCTTCGGTCTCGAGGAGGTCGAGTTCGGCCGGGCGGTGTTCTCGATGGAGCCCGGCGAGGAGCACTACAACCCGATCGGCAGCGTGCACGGCGGGGTCTACGCGACCCTGCTGGACTCGGCGGCCGGCTGTGCGGTGCACAGCACTCTGCCGCAGGGCATGGGGTACACGTCACTGGACCTGTCGACGCGTTTCCTGCGGCCGATCACGATGCACACGGGCAAGGTGCGGGCGATCGGCACCGTGCTCAGCCAGGGCAGGCGTACGGCGATGGCGGAGGCGGGGCTCTACGACGACCAGGACCGGCTGCTCGGGCACGCGACCAGCACCTGCATGCTGTTCCCGCTGCCGACGGCCTGATCCCGGCGTCGTACCGGGGCCGGGTCCTCGGACCGGCTCCGCTGGAATCGGGTTCAGGAGCAGACGAACGGGCGGCCGGTGCGGGTGCAGTGGTCGGGGGCGAGGTCACCGGCGGGGTACGGCGCCCCGGTGGCCTGGAGGGCGGCGCTCACCAGGGTGGCGAGCAGGTCGATGTCGGAGCCGGTGTCCAGCCGGACGGTGGCCCAGCCCGATCCGGCGCGCAGCCGGACCGCGCTGGATCCGAGGAGGGCCGGCCGGAGCCGGGCGATCATGGCACGGGTCAGATGCACCTCGGCCTCGTGTTCGCCGTGGAAGTGCACGATCTGCTGCGTCGCGGTGCGCAGTCCGAGCTCGGCGCCGCACGGTGCGCGGTCGGCGATCAGCGAGGGCCAGCTCATCAGGCGTTCACTGGCGTGCCTGGCTGTGTTCATACGAGGAGCGTGCCGCGCGGGACGGACACGCACAAGCTCCCTGCGTGAATAATCCCGCCCAGGCGTGAAAACCCGTCTACTCCGTTAACGCGGTGGGCCGTTCGCGGCAGCGGGCGGCCAGCAGGGCGACGTCGTCCTCGGCGTGCCGGGCGTCGAGCCGCCGCAGCACTTCCTCGACGACGGCCTCGGGTCCCGAGCCCGGGGGCAGCCGCAGCGCGGCGAGCCGGGCGAGCGAGACATCGATGTCCTCACCCCGGCGTTCGACGAGTCCGTCGGTGAACAGCAGGAGGGTGTCGGCGGGCGCGAGGGTGCGGACCGCGGGCTCGTAGCCGCCGAAGCCGGTGCCGAGCGGAGGCCCGACGGGCAGGTCGACGAGTTCGGCGGAGCCGTCGGCCGCGAACACCACCGGTGGCAGATGGCCCGCGCTGGCGAAGGTGGCGGTGGCGCGGGCCGGGTCGACCTGGATGAGCAGGCAGGTGGCCGGTCGCCGGGCGTCGTCCCCGGCCACCACGGCGTCCAGCTGGCGCAGCACCCGGTGCGGGGGCAGGTCGGTCGCGGCGACCTCGCGCAGGGCGCTCCGGTAGGCGTTCATGTCCACGGCGGCGTCCAGGCCGTGGCCCATGACGTCGCCGACGACGAGCAGGCTCCGGCCGAAGTGCAGCCGGACGGTCTCGAACCAGTCGCCGCCGACCAGGGTGCGGGGTCCGGCGGGCAGATACCGGCCCGCGATCTCCAGGTTGGGGTGCGGGCGGCCGGGCTCGGCCACCAGGGCGCGCTGGAGGTGCAGGGCGGTGGCCTCGGTGGCGGCGAGGTGGTGGGCGTGGCGGAGGTGGACGGCCGCGAGCCGGGCCGCGTGGGCGACCACGGCCGCCTCGTGCGGCGAGAACGCTCCGGCGGCCCGGGCCACCCGCACCCGGCCGAGTTCCGCACCGCCCGGCAGCGCCAGCGGGGCGGCCAGGACGCTCGCCGCACCGGTCCGCTCCCCCGCGGCCGGTGCGGGCGTCACCGGACCGGCGCCATCGCCACCCGGCCCGTCCCCCGGCCCCTCACCCTCCCCCCGTCCGTCCCCCGCGACGGACGCAGGCCCGGACACCGGGCCGTCCGGCAGCGTCTCCTCCAGGAGTCCGGCCTTCCCCGCCGTCACCGTGACGCCCGGGCCCGGTCCTGGGGCGGGGACAGGCCCTTGGCCCGGCACCGGGCCCGGCGCGGGCGCGTCCGGCGGGTCCAGGTCGACGACGGCCGCGTCGGCCACCCGGCGGACCAGGAACTCGGCGAGCTCCGTCGCGATGACGTGTTCGTCGAGCCGGCTGCCGATCTCGGCGGCCGCGTGCTCGAGGGCGTCGAGCCGGGCGAGGACGGCTTCGTGCTCGCCCTCCGGCAACGACCGCTCCCCAGACCGTTCCGACACCGCACCTCCACCAGCGTTCGCCTCTCCCCATTCCATCAGCGGCCCGCTCCCCCCGCGCGCGGCACCCCCCGGACCAGCGCCGGGTCACCCTCCGTGAGGCCGGACGCCGGGGCGGCACCGGGCCCCGAAGCACCGGCCGCGGTACGCCGTTCGGGTGCCGTACGACGTACCGAGCGGTAGGCTGGCGCCTACTGGTGGGTAACCCAAGGGGATTCCAGGGGGAACTGCAATGACGACCGGGCACTTCGGCTCCGTCGACGAGGTCGCCGAGCGCCTCGCCGCCACCGGCTATCTGGCCTCAACGGCCGTGGCCACCACCGTCTTCCTCGCCGACCGGCTCGGAAAACCGCTGCTCGTGGAGGGTCCGGCCGGGGTCGGCAAGACCGAGCTGGCGAAGGCGGTCGCCGAGGTCGCGGGCGCCCGGCTGGTCCGGCTCCAGTGCTACGAGGGCGTGGACGAGGCCCGCGCCCTGTACGAGTGGAACCACGCCAAGCAGCTGCTTCGGATCACCGCGGGCCGCGACGAGGGCTGGGACGAGGCGCGCACCGACATCTTCGGCGAGGAGTTCCTGCTCTCCCGCCCGCTGCTCACCGCCATCCGCTCCCCCGAACCGACCGTGCTGCTCATCGACGAGCTGGACAAGGCGGACGTCGAGATCGAGGGCCTGCTCCTGGAGGTCCTCAGCGACTTCCAGGTCACCGTCCCCGAACTCGGCACGATCACCGCCACCCGCCGCCCGTTCGTCGTCGTCACCTCCAACGCCGGGCGCGAGCTGTCCGAGGCGCTGCGCCGCCGCTGTCTCTTCCTCCACATCGACTTCCCCGAGCCGGACCTGGAGCGCCGGATCGTGCGGGCCAAGGTGCCGGAGCTCGACGAGGCGCTCACCGCCTCGGTGGTCCGCGTGGTCGGCGCGCTGCGGGCCCTGGACCTGCGCAAGGCGCCCTCGGTGGCGGAGACCGTCGACTGGGCCCGCACCCTGCTCGCGCTCGGCGCGGACACCCTCTCCGAGGACGTCGTACGGGACAGCCTCGGCGTCCTCCTGAAGCACCAGGAGGACATCCGCAGGGCGGCCGCGAAGCTCGACCTGGACACGGTGTGACCGCCGTCCCGGACACCCCCCTCCCCGACACGGGCGCGGGCGCCGCGGACCGGGTGCTCGGTCTGGTCGGCGCGCTGCGCGCGCACGGGCTGGTCATCGGCACCGGGGAGACCGTCGACGCGGGCCACGCGCTCACCGCCGTCGGCTTCGACGACCGGGAGCGGATGCGGGAGGCGCTCGCCGCGTCCCTGCTGCACGGGGTCACCGCGCGACGCCTGTTCGACCGGGTCTTCGACCTCTACTTCCCGCTCGTGGCCGGCCTCCCGAACGGCCGCACGGACGGCCTCGCGGAGCAGGCCGGGGGCTTCTCTGAGCAGCCCGCGGACCCGGCGGCCGCGCTCGCCGCGCTGCGCGACCGGCTCGCCGAGGCCCTCGCCGCACCCGAAGCGGACGGAGGTCCGGAAGGCCCCGGCGGGACCGACCGGCTCGACGCGCTCGCCGCCCAGGCCGTGGGGATGCTCGGCGGGTTCGGCGCCACCCCCGGCTCGGACGGCTGGTCCTCGTACCAGACGCTCTCCCGGCTCCGCCCCGAGACCCTGCTGGCCCGGATCCGGGCCGCGCTGCGGCAGCGTGCCGAGGAGTCCGGGCGGGAACCGGAGTTCGCCGACCGGCTGACGGACGACGAGATCCGGCGGCGGATCGAGGCGTTCCGGGAGCGGGTGCGCACCGAGGCACGGCGTCGGGTGGCGGAGCGGCAGGGCCGGGACCGGGTCGCGCGGCGGGCGGTCGCCGTGACGCCGGACCGCGTCGACTTCCTGCTGGCCGGACGGGAGCAGCTGGACGAACTGCGCCGTACGGTACGGCCGCTGGCCCGTACCCTCGCGACCCGGCTCGCGGCCCGCCGGCGCCGGGCGGCACGCGGCGAGATCGATCTGCGGCGCACCCTGCGGCGTTCGCTGGCGACCGGCGGGGTGCCGGTGCGTCCGGTGCTGCGCCGACGGCGCCCCGGGCGGCCCGAGCTCGTGCTGCTCTGCGACGTGTCCGGCTCGGTGGCGGGCTTCGCGCACTTCACGATGCTGCTGGTGCAGGCGCTGCACGACCAGTTCAGCCGGGTGCGGGTGTTCGCCTTCGTCAACCGGGTCGACGAGGTGACCGACCTGGTGGCCAGGGACCGGGCGGACCCGGCGGGTCTGGGCGAGCGGATCCTGGCCGGGGCGACGCTCACCGGCTGGCACGGCCAGAGCGACTACGGCACGGCGCTCGGCGAGTTCACCGAGCGGTACCTGGACGTGCTCGGCCCGCGCAGCGTGGTGTTCGTGCTCGGCGACGCCCGCACCAACCGGAGCGACCCCCGTCTGCCCGCCCTGAAGCTGATCTCCGACCGGTCCCGCGCCGTGTACTGGCTGAACCCCGAGCCGCCCGCCCAGTGGTCCACCGGCGACTCGGTCGCCCACCTGTACGCGGAACTGGTCGACATGCGGCCCTGCCGGAACGCCCGTCAACTCACCGAACTGATCGGGCGGCTCGTCCCGGTCTGAGCGGCCGACCCGCAGCGCCCGGCAGCGTCCGGCGGCGCCCGGCGGCGCCTGGTTCCGGCCTTCGGCACCGAGCGGAATCCGGGCCACCGGGTAGCGTGGCCCCCATGGAACTCATGGGTGAGATCACCGCAGGCCGTCCGCTGCTCGTCCTCGCCGTCAAGGAGGAGGCGCAGCACCTCGACACCGATCTGCCGGTGCTGCTCACGGGCATGGGCAAGGTCAACGCGGCGACCGCCCTCGCGACCGTCCTCGGCCGCGGCCCGCACCCCTCGGAGATCGTCAACCTCGGTACGGCGGGCGCGCTGCGGCCCGGGATGACCGGCACCCATGTGATCGGCACCGTCCTCCAGCACGACCTGGACGGCGCGCTGCTCGCCACCCTCACCGGCGAGACGTACGGCGCGCCGATCACCCTGCCCGCGGGCGGTGACGTGGTGCTCGCGACGGGCGACGCGTTCATCTCGGACGAGGCCGCGCGCGAGCGGCTCGCGGCCCGTGCGGCCCTGGTCGACATGGAGGGCTACGCCCTCGCGACGGCCGCCGCGCTCGCCGGGGTGCCGCTGCGGATCGTGAAGCACGTCAGCGACGAGGCGGGCGAGGGCGCGGCCCGCAGCTGGCGCGAGTCCGTGGCCGAGTGCGCCCGCGCGCTCGCCGACTGGGCGGCCGCGAACACCCCGTACCGCGCCTGACCCCGTACCCCCGACCGGAGTGCACCCGACCAACCTCACGGCGAGCCGGGCACCGTCACGAGCCCGGCCGTACGGCGGGCGCCGGGACCGTCCGGCCGCTCCGCCCCCGCGACGCCCCGGCCTCACTGACCCCAACCTCCCACCCCCACCCCGCCGTTCCTTGACATTCCGGAACCGGCCCTGCCTAAGCTGGGGGCACCCCCCCCTTCCGGGCCCGTGGAGGTCTCCCGTGCACGCACCGCTCACCGCGCAGCAGCGCCGTGGTCGCCGTGCCGTGCGGGCGGGGGCCCTGCTGAGCTGCCGTCGGCATGTCGACTTCTGCCGTACGGCCTCCGCGATCTGTCCTTCCGCGCACCGCTGATCCCCGCCCGGCCGCCGCGCACCCGCGCCGCGGCCGTGGGCCGTCGCATCCCGCGCACCCGCTGACACCCCGACACCGGCACAGGCACAGGCACAGGCATCGGCACGGACACCACCGGCCGCCCGGCGCCGACCCCGCGCCCGGCCCGGCCGCCGTCCTGGCGACTCGCCGTGCCGTCTCGTCGGAACGTCCGCGGCCCGCGGCACCGGCCCTGCCCCGCGTGCTTCGGAAGGACCGTCATGCCCCATCCCGCCCCGCTCCACCTCGCCGTCGAGATCGACGGCGACGGCGCGCACCCGGCCGCCTGGCGCCGGGCCGCGCACGCCCCCGGCGCGCTGCTCACCCCGCGTCGGGTGGCCAAGGTCGCCGCCGTGGCCGAGAACGCCGGATTCACCCTGGTCACGCTGGAGGACGACATCCTGCCGCCCGGATCCGCGGCCGCCGGTGGCCCGGCCGGGCGGCTCGGTGGCGTCGAGCGGGCGGCGTTCATCGCCGCCTCGACCAGCGTGCTCGGAGTGGCCCCGGTGGTCGCCACCAGCTACGCCGAGCCGTTCCACGTCTCCACCCGGCTCGCCTCGCTCGACCATGTCTCGGTCGGCAGGGCGGGCTGGGTCCTCGCGGTGGAGGACACCGCCGGGGCCGCCCGCGCCTGGGGGCGGCCCCGGGTCGAAGGCGTGGCGGCGCTGCGCCGTGAGGCGGTCGACGGCCTGCGGGTCGTACGGGACCTGTGGGACTCGTGGGAGGACGACGCGGTCCTCCGCTCGGTCGCCACCAGCCGCTATCTGGACCGGGCCCGGCTGCACTACGTCGACTTCGTCGGCGAGACCTACCGGATCAAGGGCCCGGCGATCGTGCCCCGCCCGCCGCAGGGCCGCCCCGTGGTCCTCGCCCCGGCCGGACTCGTACCCCGCGAGCTCGTCGATCTGGTCGACGTGGCCCTGGTCGACGGGCCCTCGCCCGCCGCGCTCGGCCGGGCCGCGGCCGACTCGGGGGCTTCGCTGGCCTTCGCCGAGCTGGAGGTGGCCCTGGACACCCCGACCGCGACGGCCGCCGAGCGGATCGCCGATCTGGAGCGCTTCGCCGGGTGGGACTCCGTTCCCGGCCGCCCGCCGGGAAGGCTGCGGCACACCGGTTCCGCCGCCGGACTCGTCGCGCTCCTGGAAGAGCTGAGCGGCGTGGTGGACGGGGTGCGGCTGCGGCCGCTGGTCCTCGACGAGGACCTCTCGGTGCTCTCCCGGCTGGTGCTGCCCGAACTGTTTGCGCGCCGGGTCGCCGCCCGCCCGCTGCCCGGCCGCACGCTGCGCGCCACGCTCGGACTCCGCCGCCCGGACAGCCGCTTCGCCACCGGCCCCGGCGCACCCCGCGTCCCGGGCACCCGCCCCCGCTCCGTCGTATCCGCCGTCACCGCCACCACCACCGCTGCCGCCGCCCCGGAGGGGACCCGATGACCGCCACCGACCCGAACGACGTGCCCCGCCCGGACGCCCAGCTGCACTTCGGGGTGTTCTTCCAGGGCGTCAACCACTGGACGATCTGGTCGCATCCGGAGAGCGGTTCGCAGATCGATCCGGCGTCCTTCCGGCGGCTCGCGCAGACCGCCGAGCACGGTCTGTTCGACGCGTTCTTCCTGGGCGACGGGCTGCGGCTGCGCGAGACCGAGGGGGAGATCCACGAGCTGGACGTGGCCGGGCGCCCCGACGCGCTGACGCAGTTGTCCGCGCTCGCGGCCGTCACCCGCCGCATCGGCCTGGTCGCCACCGTGAACACCACGTTCAACGAACCCACCGACCTGGCCCGGCGGCTCACCGCCCTCGATCTCCTTTCGGAGGGCCGGGCGGGCTGGAACATCGTCACCACCGACAACGCCTGGACCGGCGCCAACTTCCGGCGTGGCGGCTTCCTCGACCACGCCGACCGCTACCGGCGCGCCGAGGAGTTCCTGACCGTGGCCCGGGCGCTGTGGGACGGCTGGGCGCCCGGTGCGGTGTCCGAATCCGTCGACGCCCATGCCTGGGCGGTGCCCGGCACCATCGGCCGGGTGCGGGCGGCGGGCCCGCAGTTCGACGTCGACCTGGTGCCGACGCTGCCGCGCGGCCCGCAGGGCCATCCGGTGATCTTCCAGGCGGGCGATTCGCCGGCGGGCCGTGACTTCGCGGCCCGGGACGCCGAGGTCATCTTCTCCGCGCACGGCGAGGACTTCGACGACGCGCTCGCCTTCGCCGAGGACATCCGGCGCAGGCTGCGGGCGGCCGGGCGGGCCGAGGACGCGCTGCGCATCCTGCCCGGCACCGAGATCATCATCGGCGCGACGGAGAAGGAGGCGGAGGAGAAGCAGCGCTGGATCCGGCGCGAGCAGGTCACTCCGGCGACCGCGCTCGCCATCGCGGGCCGGGTGTGGAACCGCGACCTGTCCGACCGCGACCCCGACGGGCCGCTGCCCGTCGAGGAGCCGGTGGTACGGGAGGACTCCGGCGCCTTCGGCTCGTCACGGATCGCCGATCGCCGGTCGGTGGCCGCGGCGTGGCGGGCGAAGGCCGAGGCTAACGGCTGGTCGCTGCGGGAGGCGGCGATCGAGCTGGGTCCGCAGCGCGGGCACGTCGGCACGCCCGCCGGGCTCGCCGAGAAGTTCGTGCGCTTCGCCCGGCACGGCGCGGTCGACGGGTTCAACATCACCCCGTATCTGATCCCGGACGGGCTCGACGACATCGTGGAGCTGCTGGTCCCCGAGCTCCAGGAGCGGGGCGCGTACCGGACGGCGTACACCGGGAGCACTCTGCGCGAGCATCTGGACCTGCCCGCCGTCGGCTGAAACCGCTCGACCGGCGGTCGAGAGTCTCACCCTGGACCTGAGGTCCAGGGTGAGGGTTCCCCCGTCCGACCCCGTCCGGCCGCGCCCGCCGCCCGCTACCCCAGCGGCAGTTCGAGCACCGCGGGCGCGTCCGGCGACGACGACACCGTGGTCTGCGTCCACACCACCGTCACGTCGCCGTACAGCGGGTCCTTGCTGTCGATGACCAGCATCAGCCGGTGGCCCTCGGCGATGTCGTACGCGGCGGCCTGGAGCCGCCAGGACACCTGGTGCTCCTGTCCCGGCGTCAGGTCGTCGAGGTTCAGCGGCTCATGGGTGATGATGCGGGCGGTGTCGTCCGCGGCCACGTCGAAGAGGTGCGCGACCAGGGTCGCCGAGCGGGCGGTGGAGCGGACGGTGAGGTTGAGGCGCGGGATGCCGCGGACCCGCAGGGCGGCGGCGCCGTCGCCCGGGCCGGTCAGCGGCTCGGTGGCCCAGACCAGGGCGTGCGTCCGGTCGATCTTCCGGGTCTCGTAGACCTTCGGGTTGCCCGCCCATTCGGCGCCGCCGGTCTTCACCAGCTCGTCCATCGCGGTGGCCTCGGTGTCGACGCCGGCGATGAAGGACCGGTCCCAGCGGGCCGCTCCCCCTTCGTCGGCGCCGACCGGACCGCCGTCCGGATCGCCGGTGGACCGGACGGCCAGGCCGCCGTCCGCGCCGCTCGCGCCGCCCGCGGTGAGGGCGAGGATCTCGAACCGCGTGGTCACGTCGGCCCAGTCGGCGTGCGCCTCGCGCACCGCCGGCTCCACGATCACGCTCTTGCCGGTCGGTTCACCGGTGCCCGGGTCGAGCTCGGGCTCCGTGGTGTACGTGAACATGACCTGGTTGCTGACCGCCGGCCAGTCCTCGACGCCGTTGCGCTCGCCCTTGAGGTGGTGGTCGAGCCAGGCGTACGCCTCCGCCATGGGGGCGTTGTCCGCACCGTTCGGGCCGACGATCCCGGCCCCCTCCGGCACCGCGTGGTCGCCGATCCACATGTTGAGCCGCTTGGGCACGGTCAGGCCGTTGAAGGTCTCCAGGGTCTGGTTGGCCGCGAACAGGCTCTCGTGCCAGGTGTTCGAGAAGAAGGTCGGGGTGCCGTTCTCGTTGGTCTGCGCGAGGTACGTCTCCGGGGCCCGGCGGGTGCCCCAGTCGACCACGTCCTCCATGTCACGACCGGCCTGGAACTTGTCCAGGATGTCCAGGGTGTGCGCGTCGAAGCGGTTCTTCTTCAGTCCGCCGGTGAGCTTGAGGAGCGTGTCGACGGCCTTGATGTGCCGGACGCCGTTGTCGTACAGGCTGGTGGCGAGGTTGCCCCAGGTGCTGAGCGCGACGACGGCCTGGACCCGGTCGTCGTGCGCGGCGACGAGCTGGCTGATGCCGGAGCCGTACGACTCGCCCATGAAGCCGATCGCGCTGGGCCCGAAGCGCTCGACCGCGAAGTCGACGACGGCCGAGCCGTCCGCCCAGTCGTTGGGGCCGCCGACGTCGATCTTGCCGGGCGAGGTGGAGGGCAGTCCCTTGATGCCGAGGCCGCGCGGGGTGTAGGCGATGACGTGGTAGCCCTTGGCGGCCAGGGTGAGGTACGCGTACATGAAGAGCGCCCAGCCGAGCGGCTGCCAGCCCGCGGGCAGCACGACGAGCGGGTGCGGGCCGGGGGCGAGCTGGCGGAGGGTGAAGGCGGAGAGCCGGAGGTCGTCGTGGCTCCTGATCCACGGGAACCCGGGCAGCGCCCTGGCCCGCACCTCGGTGACGAGGGCGGCCAGTTCCGGCGGCAGCAGGTCCGTCCTGCTCTCGTCCTCCATGGCGGCGGCGAGGGTCTGTCCGAGGCGGGCGGCCCCGGGGTCGAGCGTGCCGTCCGCGTCCCACAGGCCGTGGACGGCGACCCGGCTGAGGTCGGCCTCCGTGATGGCTTCGCTGATGAACGAGCTGAAGGTGGTGTTGTCGTCCTCGGGCACGTGCACCCGTTCCTCTCGTCTGGTCCGGCGGTCCCGCGCCCGCCGTCCGCATTGCGGACGGCGTGACGCATGGTCAGCAAGACTGGACCATCGGGGACAGAGCCACCAGAGAGCGCATGAAGGGCGCGCGAGACACCCAACCGGGGCAGGAGCGACACCGGTTGCCCGGTTTCGTACGTTTGAAAGGGCCGGGGCCCGTCAGCGTACGGCTCCGAGGGCGGCGGGTCCGGCCGTCGCGGCCGGTTCCGGCGGGCGCACGACGAGCAGCGCGGCCACGTCGTCGTCGAGGCCGTGCGCCCCGTACGCGGCGAGGTCGCGGTGGAGCAGCGGCAGGAGGCGGTCGGCGGGTTCGCGGGCCCAGCCGCGCAGCCGCCGTTCGAGGGGGTAGAACTCGCCCGCGCGGTCGCGGGTCTCGCTGACCCCGTCGGTGAACATGAGCAGCCGGTCGCCGGGGCCGAAGGGGACCTCCTCGATGTGGTGCCGGGAGGCGTACAGGCCGGCGAGGTTGACCGGCAGGGACGGGTCGGTGAAGTCGACCGGCAACACCCCTCCGTCGCGGCGCTGGAGCAGCGGCGCCGGGTGGCCGCAGCTGAGCAGCCGGATCACGTCGGCGTTGTCGGGGAGTTCGATGAGCAGCACGGTGGCGAAGCGTTCGGCGGCGTCGGAGTCGGGGTCCCAGGCGCCGTACTGCTGGAGGCCCTCCTCCAGGCGGTCGGCGAGCACGGCGAGGTCGCGGGCCTCGGTGACGGAGGCGCGGAAGGAGCCGAGCAGCACGGAGGCGGTCTCGACGGCGCCGAGCCCCTTGCCCTGGACGTCGCCGATCATCACCCGGACGGCGCCGGGGACCTGGACCGCCTCGTAGAAGTCGCCGCCGATGCGGGCCTTGGCGGCGGCGGAGACGTAAAGGAGCCGCAGCTCGACCCGGCCGAGGCGGGGCGCGAGGGGGCGCAGCAGCACCCGCTGGACCACTTCGGCGACGGCGGTGACCTCGCGCAGGTCGCGCTCGTAGCGGGTGCGGACCTCGCTGACCCAGACGGCGGCGGCGATGACGGCGGCGAGCACGAGTTCGGCGGCGACGATGTCGGTGGCGGGGTCGCCCTGCGCGACGGCCAGGACGAGCCGCAGTCCGATCGCGAGCAGTCCGATGCCGAGGGTGCCGCGCACGTTCCAGGTGACGGCGGCGAGCGCCGGGCCGATGACGAGCAGCCGGTCGAAGTGCTGCCCCTGCGAGCTGATGAGGTCGGCGACCACCACCAGGGCGAGGGCCAGGAACGGCAGCGAGAGGCCGATGTTGAACTGGGCGCGCGTGCCCGTCGCGGCGGGGCGGCGCTGACCACGGGAAGGCACCTCAGGATCGTACGTTCGGGGCGCCGACGGAAGCGGACGTTCCGCCCCCGCTGGCGTGTCCGCGCCGCCGCGCCTCCCCGTCCGGTCCCGCGCCGTCCGCGCCCTCCTTCGTGTGCTCGCCCGGCAGGCACAGGGCGGCCGGTACGGCGAGCGCGGCGACGGCGGCGAGCACGGGCAGGGCGGCGCCCGAGCCGAGCAGCGGGGTCGCGAGGGCGACCCCGACGACGGGTCCGGTGTTCATCGCGGTCTGCTGGAGGCCGCCGGCCACCCCGGAGTGCTCGGCCGCGGCCCGGCGCACCACCACGGTGGTCGCGGTCGCGAGCAGCACCCCGAACCCGGCACCGGTCAGTGCGGCGGCGGCCCCGGTCGCGAGCGCCGAGCCGGTGACCACCGGCCAGGCGGGCAGCAGCACCCCGGCGGCGAGCAGCCCGGCCGCCGCCGCGGCGACCCGTCGTGCCCCGTGCCGCTTGGCGAGCAGCGCCCCGGCCGGAGCGCCGACGATCACCAGGAGCGCGAGCGGCAGCATCCGCTGCGCGGTGGCGAGCGGGCCGATCCGGAGCGTGTCCTGGAAGAGGTACGTGACCGTGAACAGGGTCCCGGACAGCGCGGCGGACCCCGCGAGCAGCACCCCGAACCCGGCCGCGACCGGCCGGTCGCCGAGCAGACCGGGCGGCAGCAGCGGCCGCGGGGCCCGCCGTTCGTGGCGTACGAGGGCGAGCGCGGCGGCCCCGGCGACGGCGAGGGCGGGCAGGGTGCCGGTCCCGGGTCCGTGGGCGAGGCCCTGGACGAGGGCGGCGAGCGCGAGGGCGAGGAGGGCGGCGCCGGGCAGGTCGAGCGCGGCGAGTCCGCCGTCCCGGCCCCGGGCCGCCGCCCCGGCCGGGCGCGGCGGGTCGGGCAGGGCCAGGCTCAGCAGGGCGATCGCGAGGGTCGGCACCACGCCGAGCAGGAACACCGCGCGCCAGCCGTACGCCTCGACGAGCAATCCGCCGAGCAGCGGTCCGGCCGCCGCGGCCAGCCCGATGGCGCTGGTGCGCACGGCGACCGGCATGCCGAGCCGCTCGGGCGGATAGGTGGCGCGCAGCATCGCGAGGGTGGCGGGCTGGAGCAGCGCCCCGGCCACGCCCTGGAGCACCCGCAGGCCGATCACCCAGCCGATGCCGGGCGCGGCGGCGATCCCGGCCGACGCGCCCGCGAAGCCGAGACAGCCGAGGGCGAAGACCCGGCGGTGCCCGTAACGGTCGCCGAGGCGTCCGGCGAACACCAGCAGGCAGGCGACGGCCACGAGATAGCCGGTGCTGGTCCACTGCACCTGGCCGGGGGCGGCACCGAGGTCCCGCTGGAGCGAGGGCTGGGCGATGGTCAGGACGGTGCCGTCGAGCGCGACGACGGCCGCGCCGAGCACGCCGCAGAGCAGGGCGGCGGAGCGCCGGAACCGGTCGGCGCCGGGTGCGCGGCCGGTCACCTGGCGTCCGCCGGACCGAGGTGGGCGTCGAGCGCGGCGGCGAGCAGCGGCTCGATGTCCTCGGCGCCGGTGGCGAGCGCCAGGCTGCCCCAGCGACGGAGCTGCGCGATGCCGTGCAGGTTGGCCCAGAGCGCACCGGCCGCGTTGACGGGGTCCGCGGTGTCCGGGCGGGCGGTGGCGACCAGGGCGGCGAGGTGCTCGAAGAGCGGCAGGCTGGTGTCGCGCAGGCCGAGCCGACCGCTCGCCAGCAGGTCGTGACGGAACATCAGCTCGTACATGCCGGGCCGGGCGTGGGCGAAGTCGAGGTAGTGGCGGGCGAGCGCGGCGATGCGGTCGCGGGCCGCGCCCGCCGGACCGTCCGCCGGGCCGGGGCCGGCCGTGCGCGCCGAGGCCGGGCCGGGGGCCGGGTCCTGGGCCACCCGGGCCGCCAGTTCGCCGAAGCCCTCGCGGGCGATGGCGGACAGCAGATCGAGATGGGCCGGGAAGTGGCGGCGCGGGGCGCCGTGCGAGACACCGGCGCGGCGGGCGATCTCGCGCAGGGTGAGGGCCTGGACGCCTTCGGCGTCGACGAGGGCGACGCCGGTCCTGACGAGCCGCTCGCGCAGCCCGTCGGAGGCGGCGGGCGCGGGTGGCGCCGGAGCGCTGGGGTCGGTGGGTGCAGTGGGTGCGCTGGGGTCGGTGGGGTCCGTGGGAGCCATGCGCCCTGTCTAGTCGATCTTCGTAGACACTGTCTACCCGTTTTGGACAGTGAAGTAGACAGCGTCTACTCATTCCCTCCCGATCTGGAGGGCCGCCCCCGAGGGCACGTCCGACGGGTCCGTTACACTGGTGATCAGCGAAGGGGAGTAGCCCTGCGAACCGGTCGTCGACACACTGGAACCCCCGGGTTCCCGGTGACCGGGTCCGTGCGGAGAGCGCGGACGGGCGAGACCTTCGGCCAGGCAGTAGCACCGCGCCCGCATTCCGTGGGTGTGGTTCGTCATGCCGGGCCGAGTGGTCCTCCCGTCGCCCACCGAGGCGCCGTGACCGGCCCCGGGCCCGGTCCGAGCAGAGAGCCTCACCGGTTATGCATCTCGACCCCTTGGCGATCGTCACCGCCTTCGGGCTGATCTTCCTCGCGGAGCTTCCCGACAAGACGATGTTCGCGTCGCTCGCGATGGGCACGCGGATGCGTCCGCTGTACGTCTGGTTCGGCACCTCGACCGCGTTCATCGTGCACGTCGCCATCGCCGTCGGCGCGGGCAGTCTGCTCGGGCTGCTGCCCGGCTGGTCCGTCAAGCTCGTCTCCGGTCTGATGTTCACCTTCGGCGCCTTCATGCTGCTGCGCAGCGGCGGGGACGACGACAACGAGGACGACGGCGGCGGCAAGACGGTGACCGGCTTCTGGCCGGTCTACTCGACCGCCTTCATGGCCGTCTTCATCAGCGAGTGGGGCGACCTGACCCAGATCACCACGGCCAACCTGGCCGCCACCAACGGCACCTGGTCCACCGCGATCGGCTCCGCCGCCGCCCTGATGAGCGTCTCGGCGCTCGCCCTGGTCGCGGGCCGGTTCATCGCCAAGCGCGTGCCACTGAAGACCGTCCAGCGGATCGGCGGTCTGTGCATGGCGGCGCTCGCGGTGTGGTCGTTCGTGGAGATCTTCACCGGCTGACCCCGCCCCCGCCACCGGCCGACCCCGGCACCAGCTGCTCCCGCCGCTCGGGACAGCCTGCGGCGGGTCTTGCTGAAGAAATGAATCACTGCTTCACTCCTTCCCATGCCGTACCGCCGCACGCCCGCAGTCCAGGCCCGTCTCGACGCACAGCGCGCCGCTGTCGTCGAGGCGGGCCTCGCGCTGCTCGCCGAGCACGGGTACGCGGGCTGCACGATGGCCGCCGTCGCGGCGCGGGCCGGGATCGCGACCGGCAGCGTCTACCGCCACTTCCCCAGCAAGGCCGAGCTGTCGGTCGAGCTGTTCCGGACGGTGGTACGGCGCGAGGTCGCCGCCGTCTCCGAGGCGGCCGCCCTGGCCACGCACCGCACGGCGGCGGACCGGACCGTGGCCGTCATCGAGACCTTCGCGGGCCGCGCCCTCAAGGCGCCGCGGCTCGCCTACGCACTGCTCGCCGAGCCCGTCGACCCGGCCGTCGACGCCGAACGGCTGGTCTTCCGCCGCGCGTTCCGCGACGTCTTCGCCGACCGGATCGCGGCCGGGGTGCGCAGCGGCGAACTGCCGCCCCAGGACCCGGCCCTGACCGCCTCCGCGCTCGTCGGCGCGGTCGCCGAAGCACTGCTCGGCCCGTTGACGGACGGGGCCCCCGGGCCCGGCACCGTCCCCGCACTGGTCACCTTCACCCTGCGAGCTCTGGGAGTCCCCGATGCCGTCCACGCAGCCGACCGCACCCGCGCCCACGGCCCCGAACACGGCCACGGCCACGGCCACGGCCACGCATGAGATCACCAACCAGGTGCCGCCGCTGACCGGTTACGACGTGTCCGCCGATCCGGCGCTCCTGGAGTCGCTGCGCCGCGAGGGCGCGGGCTGGGCCGAGGCGGAGGTGCGCGAGCTGGGGCTGCGGGCCGGTGGGCCACAGGCCCAGGAGTGGGGGCGGCAGGCCGAGCGCCACTCCCCCGTCCTGCGCACCCATGACCGCTACGGCCACCGGGTCGACGAGGTCGACTTCCACCCGTACTGGCACGAGCTGATGACCGTGGCGGTCGAGCACGGACTGCACGCGGCGCCGTGGGCCGACGACCGGCCGGGCGCGCACGTGGCCCGCGCGGCGAAGGTGTTCGTGTGGGGGCAGGCCGACGCGGGGCACCTGTGCCCGGTGTCGATGACGTACGCGGCGGTGCCCGCGCTGCGCGTGCAGCCGGAGCTCGCCGCCGTCTACGAGCCGCTGCTGACCTCCCCCTCGTACGACTTCGGGCTGCGCGTCCCGGCCGGGAAGCGCGGGATCATCGCCGGGATGTCGATGACCGAGAAGCAGGGCGGCTCGGACGTGCGTGCCAACGCCACCCGCGCGGTGCCGACCGGCGAGCCGGGGACGTACGCGCTGACCGGGCACAAGTGGTTCACCTCGGCGCCGATGTCGGACGTGTTCCTGACCCTCGCCCAGGCCCCGGGCGGCCTTTCGTGCTTCCTGGTGCCGCGGGTGCTGCCGGACGGCTCGCGCAACGCGATCCGGCTCCAGCGGCTCAAGGACAAGCTGGGCAACCGGTCGAACGCCTCCAGCGAGATCGAGTACGAGGGCGCGCTCGGGCAGCTGGTCGGTGAGGAGGGCCGCGGGGTGGCCACCATCATCCGGATGGTGAACATGACCCGGCTCGACTGCGCGATCAGCTCGGCGTCGGTGATGCGCCAGGGCGTGGTCCAGGCCGTCCACCACGCCACCCATCGCAGCGCGTTCGGCGCCCGCCTCGTCGACCAGCCGCTGATGACCAATGTGCTGGCCGACCTGGCCGTGGAGGCGGAGGCGGCGACCGTCGCCGCGCTGCGGCTCGCGGGTGCGGTGGACCGGGCGGCGGCCGGGGACGCCGAGGAGGAGCAGCTGCGCAGGCTCGGGCTCGCGGTCACCAAGTACTGGGTGTGCAAGCGGGCGCCCGCGCACGCGGCCGAGGCCCTGGAGTGCCTGGGCGGCAACGGCTACGTCGAGGACTCCGACCTGCCCCGGCTCTACCGGGAGGCGCCGCTGCCGTCCATCTGGGAGGGCTCGGGGAACGTCGCCGCGCTCGACGTGCTGCGGGCGATCGCCCGGCAGCCCGCCGCCGTGGAGGCGTTCTTCGCCGAGGTGGACCGGGCGGCGGGGGCCGACCGCCGGCTGGACGAGGCCGTCAAGTGGCTCCGCAAGGAGCTGACGGCGCTGCGCCTCGTCGACCCGGACGCGCTCCAGTACGGGGCCCGCCAGCTGGTCGAGCGGCTGGCGCTGGTCCTGCAGGGCTCGCTCCTGGTCCGGCACGGTCATCCCGCGGTCGCCGACGCGTTCTGCGCGTCGCGCCTGGGCGGTGACTGGGGCTTCGCCTTCGGCACCCTGCCGCCGGGTCTTGACACGGCCGCGATCGTGGAGCGGGCCGCGCCGGTGTTCCCCGGGGTCTGAGCCGCTGAGTTCGCGCGGGGCGGGGGCGGCCGTGGCCCCGGCGTGCCAGGCTGGGTGCCGGACGTCCGCCCCTTCGGACCGCACCACGGAGGCATGGGTGAACACGGAACAGCCGACGACGCACACGGGCCAGGGCCGGGAACAGGACAGCGCCCCGGATTCCGGCCCGGATTCCGCCCCGGATCCGGTCACCGCGCAGCTCCGCGCCGAGCTGGACCGGACCGCCGAGAAGGTGGCCGAGCAGGTCGTCGCCTGGCGGCGGCATCTGCACCGGCATCCCGAGCTGCCGAACCGCGAGGAGAAGACGGCGGCCCTGGTCGCCGGGCACCTCCGCTCGCTCGGTCTCGACGAGGTCCGCACCGGCATCGCCGGGCACGGGGTGGTGGGTGTGCTCAGGGGCGGGCTGCCGGGGTCTCGTACGGTGGCGCTGCGCGCGGACATCGACGCACTGCCGGTGAAGGACCTGTGCGGGGTCGACTTCGCGTCGGAGACCGTCGACGCCGACTACCCCGGCGGCCCGTTCCCGGTCTCGCACGCCTGCGGCCACGACTGCCACACGGCGATGCTGATGGGCGCGGCGACGGTGCTCGCCGGGGTGCGCGACCGTCTTCCCGGCACCGTGCTCTTCGTGTTCCAGCCCGCCGAGGAGGGCCCGCCGGTCACCGAGGACGGCGGGGCGCGGGCGATGCTGGCCGCGGGCGCGCTCGCGGATCCGGAGCCGAGCATGGTGTTCGGGATGCACGTCACGCCGTACCCGAAGGGGTACGTGGGCTATCGGGTCGGCAATCAGTACGCGGCCTCCACCCTGGTCCGGATCGTGATCACCGGCAAGCAGGTGCACGGCTCCACGCCGTGGCAGGGCATCGACCCGATGCCCGCGGCCGGGGCGGTCCTCACCGGCATCGGCCAGCTCTACCGGCAGGTCTCGGCGTTCGATCCGGTCACCGTGACCATCGGGCACATCGAGGACGTCGGCCGGTTCAACATCATCGGCCAGACCGTCACGCTGTGGGGCACCGTCCGGTGCGCGGTGGAGTCGGACATGGCGGAGGTCCAGCGGCGCCTCGCGACGCTCGCGGAACACTCGGCCGCCGCGTACCAGGCCACCGCCTCGGTGGAGTTCCTCCAGCCGGTGCCGCCGGTGCACAACTCCGCCGGGTGGGTGGCGGCGGGGCTGCCGGTGTTCCGGCGGGTGGTCGGCGCGGAGCGGGTGGTGGAGACCGGGGCGACCCTCGGGTACGACGACGTGTCCGAGTTCGTGAACGCGTTCGGCGGCCTGTACGTGATGCTGGGCGTCCAGGACGCGACGCTCGACGCGAACGGGGCACCGGTCCCGGCGCCGGGCGGGCGGGGTCTGGTCACCAACCACAACCCGCACTTCTACGCGGACGACGACACCCTGGTGACCGGGGTGCGACTGCACGCGCAGGTGGCATACGCGCACCTGACCGGGGAGTTGGTCATCTGATAGCACCCCCACCGGCGGTTTTTCCGTCCGACTTCACCCGAACGAGTTACTTCTGGTGATCGCGACGGCCGCCCGGCCGCCACCCTGGACCCGTCGGCGGTCTGGAGTGGACAGGGGTGCGGTGTGACGCGGGACGGGACTCGGGGCGGGGCGCGGGACGGTACGCGCGAGGGCGGCGAGGCGTCGGGCGGGGGTGAGGCGGCCGGCGGGAGCGGGGCGGCCGGCGGGAGCGGCCGGGAGGAACAGGCCGTGCTGCTCGTGGCCGGGCTCGCCGATCTCGCGGTGAGCACGCTCGGCACGGCCCTCGGGACCTTACGGGGGCTGCTGCGGCGTTCGGACACGACGCAGTTGGTGGGGGACGCGGAACGGGACCTGAGGGCACGGGGGCGGCTCGCGCTCGACCGGTACGCGACGGTTCCCCCGGCGCATCTGGAGGTGCTGGCCCGGCATGTGCTCGCCCGGCGGGACGGTCCGGTGACGGGCGTCGGCGGGCGGTCCGGCGCGGACCGGGTGCGCGACGATGTCTGAGGGCTGGGACCCGGCCGGTTTCCGTGCCCGGATCGACGCGGTGCTGCACGGTTTCGTCGCCGAGGAGGCGGACCTCCTGGTGGACGTCGACCCGGCGCTCGGGCCGGTCGCCGAACAGGTGGAGACGGCGGTGGCGCGCGGCAAGCGGCTCCGGGCGGCGTTCTGCTACTGGGGCTGGCGCGGCGGCGGGCAGCCGGACAGCGACGCCCTGGTCCGGGCGGCGGCGGCCATGGAGCTGGTGCACGCGGCGGCCGTGGTGCACGACGACCTGGTGGACGACAGCCCGCTGCGGCACGGGCGGCCCACCGCGCACATCGCGCTGCGGTCCGCCGTACCGGATCATCCGGATCCGGCCGGGGCGGCGCGCTCGCTCGCGATGCTGGCCGGGGATCTGCTGATGTCGCTGGCCGGGCAGCTGTTCGCGACCAGCGGGCTGCCCGCCGCGTTCCTCGGCCGGGCCAGGCCGCTGTGGGCGGCGCTCGCGCGGGATCTGGTCGCGGGCGAGTGCCTGGAGATCCTGCACACGGGCGGGGCGCCGGACACGGCGGCCTCGCTGAAGGTGATCCGCTACAAGACCGCCAAGTACACGGTGGAGCAGCCGCTGCTGATCGGCGGCGCGCTCGCCGGGGCCGGGGCCCGGCTCGACGAGGGGTACTCGGCGTACGGGCTGCCGCTCGGCGAGGCGTTCCAGCTGCGGGACGACCTGCTGGGTCTGTTCGGCGACCCGGACCGTACCGGCAAGGCCACCACCGACGACCTGCGCGGCCGCCGCCCCACCGCGCTGCTCGCCGAGACGTGGCGGCTCGCGGACGGGGCGCAGCGCGAGCACCTCACCGGTCTGCTGGCCGATCCCCCCGAAGGAGATGGCGGGGCACGAGAGGGCGGGGGCGGGGCCGGGGGTGACGGGGCCGCGCTTGACGGCGTACGCGCGCTGATGCGCGAGGTGGGGGCTCCGGAGCGGGTCGAGCACATGATCACCGCGCGGGTCGGGGACGCGCTCGGCGTGCTCGACGCCCTCGACGTCCCGGCCGGCACGGCCACCGCACTGACCGCGCTCGCGCACTCGGCGTCCGCCCGGCTGTCCTGACCCGGTTCCTCGTCCCTCTCTCGTCCTCCTCCTGCTCCTGGCTCTCACCGCGAAGGAATCCGCATGATCCCCACCGAGGCATCGCTCGACGCCCTGCGCCTGGCGGGCGACGAGCTCGCCGACGCCACCGTCGCCACCCTGTTCGAGCGGGGCGAGGTCGGCACCTTCAACACCCTGATGCGGTACGTGTCCACGGCCGGCGCCCCGCTGCCGGACGGGCTGCCGGAGGTGGCCCGCGAGTATCTGCACGTGACGAGCGCGCCGCCGAGCTGGGTGGACTGGACGGAGATGGAGAAGGCCCGGCTGTTCTTCGTCGACAACAACGTGCACATCACCACCGCGCTGTCGTTCGCCTCGATGCCCGCCTGCTATCTGGTGCCGCACGTGGCCCAGCTGCTCTCGGCGACGCACGGGCTGAAGTACCCGTCCAAGCGGATGGCGGAGACGGGTCAGTTCACGGTGTACCTGATGCGCCCCGACGCCTTCGAGTCGGGCAGCAGGTTCATCCCGGCGGCGCAGAAGGTCCGGCTGCTGCACGCGTCGATCCGGCACCATCTGCGCCGGGAGAACCGCTGGGACGTCGAGGCGCTGGGGGTGCCGATCTGTCAGGAGGACATGATCGGCGGCCAGATGTTCTTCTCGATGCTGGTCCTCGACAGTCTGCACCGGCTCGGCATCCACATGTCCACGGAGGGCGCGGAGTCCTACTACTACGCCTGGCGGGTGGTGGGCGCGATGCTCGGCGTCGACCAGGACGCCGTCCCGAAGGACCTGGCGGAGGCCCGGCGCTTCCTCGACCTCTACATGCTGCGGCACATGGGTCCCTCGGAGGAGGGCGTGGAGCTGACCCGGCAGCTCATCGAGCTGTACGAGGAGGTGGTGCCGGGCACCTTCTTCGACCCGATCGTGTCGGCGCTGATCCGTCATCTGGTCGGTGACACCTGCGCGGACTGGCTGCGGGTGCCGCGCGGCACCTGGGACACGGTGGTCAAGGCGGTGCCGCAGCTCCTCGGCGTCCTGGAGACGGTCGAGGACAAGTCCCCGCTGGGCGCGTGGGCGCTGGACCGGCTCGGCCAGCTGACCACGGTGTTCGAACTGTCCTCGCTGACCCGCGGCCGGGTGATGCACTACGCGATCCCGGAGCACCTGAGGAAGGACTACGGCCTGTCGACGACGGTGTCACCGAAGCGCCGCTGGAGCCCGCCACCGGCGGTGCTCGATCACTAGGCCCTGGCCCGGGTCCGCAGCACCTCCCTCGCCCCCGTCCCCCGTCCCCCGTCTCAGCTGGTCCAGGGCAGCCGGACCGCCTCCAGCTCCGCGTCCGCGAGCAGTGCCTCGACCAGCGGGCCCGGGCCGCAGACCTTGGTGGCCCAGAGGTCGTAGTCGGTGCAGACGACCCAGGAGCGGTCCGCGGGCCACAGGTTGGAGGGGGTGTAGTAGATGTCCGGGTGGTCGAAGAGGGCCCGGGCGTCGCCCAGGCGGCCGGAGCGGATGTGTTTCTCGTCGTAGTCCCGCGCGATGATCGGGTTGTAGTACGCCAGGCAGGGGGTGTCCGGTCCCTGGGGGCTGTGTTCGGTGAGGAAGCCGATCAGCCGGTCCCAGGTCGGCCGGTCGAGGCTGCCCTCGGCGGGCCACTCGACGGAGCCGGGGCGGATGTCCGCGTCCCTCTCGGAGGGGAAGCAGTTGAAACAGGGGTACGTGTCCGGCGGCACGACGGGGTCCCCGAGGCGGGCGGCCAGTTCCGCCCAGCGCAGCCGCCGCCAGCCGGGGCCGGGGTGCTCGTCGCGGCTCTGGGAGTGGTTGACCGACTCCCCCGCGTTCTCCCCGCGCTCGTACATGCCGCCGAGCACCCAGGCGGCGTCGGGCCGCCGGGGTGCCTCGAAGCCGGTGAGGCCGTCCTCCTGGGTGAGCTCGGCGAGCCAGTCGGCCGTGGAGGCGGGCGCGAGGGGCCATCGGGTGAGGACGTCGTCGGACATCCGGCCAGCCTACGGGCCCGGGTCGGCACGGCTTCGGCGGCCCGGTCACGGGGCGCCGAGTTGCGGAGCGTCGAGTTGCGGGGCGGGCGTCAGCCACAAGGCTGGGGGTAGGGGGGACCGGTCCGTCGGCCGCCCCGGCCGCACCGCTCACAGGGAGCCACGATGCAGGAGTCCGCGCCGCTCGACCTCACCGCGCTCGCCGAGGAGCACCTGGCCAAGGCCCGCGCCGCCGCGCACGGCCGGAGCGCGCATCTGGTGATGCACGACGGGGTGCTGCGGCAGAGCGTGATCGCCCTGATCGCGGGCGCGGCCCTGGACGAGCACAACGCGCCCCCGGCGGCGAGCCTCCAGGTGCTGCGCGGCCGGGTCCGTCTGACGGCGGCGGGGCGGGCGCAGGAGCTGGCGGCGGGCGGGCTGCAGATGATCCCGAAGGAGCGGCACGGCCTGACGGCGCTCGACGACTCGGTGGTGCTGCTGACCGCCGTGAACGACTGACCGGCCGGGGCGCCTGAGGGTCCCCCGAGCCGCTCCCCCGGCCAGCTCACTCCACCTTGTCGAGGTCCTGCGCGTAGTACTCGACGGCCGCCCGGTACTTCCGTACAGAAGGGTCCGTGCTGGTCTCCGCGAGCAGCTGGAGCAGCAGGCGTACGGAGTCGTGGTGGTCGCCCGTGTTGTACAGGGCCATCGCGAGGAAGGCGCGCAGGGCGCCGTCGTCGGGGAACTCCTCGGTGCCGCGGCGCAGGGTGGCGACCGCGTCGGCGTAGCGGCCGAGGGTGCGGTAGGTGCTGCCGAGGCCGAGCAGGGTGCCCCTGCGGTCCTCCGCCGAGAGCGCGGACGGGGTGCCGGCGGCGAGGGCACGTTCGTAGTGGGGGACGGCGTCAGCCTCCAGACCGAGCACGTCGTGGGCCCAGGCGGTCTGGTACGCCACTTCCGCGTCGTCCGGGAAGCGCGCGGCGAGAGCGAGGAGGCGGTCCTTCGCCTCCTCGCGGTGGCCGGCCGTGCGCAGCGCGACGGCGGTGGACAGTGCGGCGGACCGTTCGGCCGAGTCTGCGGCGGACAGCGTGGTGGAGCGTTCGGCGGACGGCTCGGTGGGCCTCGCGGGGTCCCGTTCCTCGGTGCTCATCGCGGCATTCTCGCAGGTCGCCGAGGGGGCGGTACGGCTGGTCGCCAGGTCGTGGCGCGCCATAGCGGTACGGGGTGTTTGTGGCCTCCGGGCCCATAGAGGCGGGCCGGATCGTGGCTCTAGCCTCCGCGAAATCCCCACCGTTGTCCCCACCGTTCGAGCCGCGACGGAGTCGCCATGCACCTGACCTCTCCTGCCACTCCCCCTCCAGCCCCACTCGCCCCACCGGCCTCGGCGTCGTCCCGGCCGCGCCGCCGCCGCCGACGCCCCCTCGCGGCGCTGCTCACCGCCGCCGCGTCGGCCCTCGCCGCCGTCCTGGTGCTCGCCGTGGCGCCCGCGCCCCCGGCCGAGGCCGCGGCGCCCGCCCCGGTGCCGGGCGCCCTCGGCCCGTACGACATCGGCGCCGTGTACACGGCGGGTGTCTCCTCGGGCGGCTACATGGCCACCCAGCTGCACGTGGCCTACTCCGGGACGGTGTCCGGTTCGGCGGCCTTCGCCTCGGGGCCGTACGACTGCGCCCAGAACAGCCTGCCGACCGCGCTGAACGCGTGCATGAACACCACCCAGGACCTCCAGGCGGCCCGCCTTGAGCAGAACCTGCGGGACCGGTCGGCGCAGGGGCAGGTGGATCCGGTCGCCAACCTCGCCGGGGATCCGGTGTACGTGTTCAGCGGGACCGGCGACAGCACCGTGCGGCAGCCGGTGGCGACCGCGCTCGCCGATCTGTACGGCCGGTTCGGCGCCACGGTCCGCTACAACCGGTCCACCGCCGCCGGGCACGCCTGGATCAGCCCGCTCGGGCCCAACGGGTGCGCGGTGACCCAGAATCCGTGGATCAACGACTGCGGCTTCGACGCGGAGGCGGAGTTCCTCGGCCATCTGCTCGGCTCGGTGGCACCGCCCGCCGCCACGCCCTCGGGCCGTCTGATCCGCTTCGACCAGAACGCCTATGTGCCGGGCGGTTCGGCGGCGGCCGTGTCGATGGACGACAACGGCTTCGCGTACGTCCCGGCCTCGTGCGCGCAGGGCGCGCGCTGCTCGCTGATGGTGGCGCTGCACGGCTGCAAGCAGGGGTACGGCTACCAGGGTTTCGGCACCCGCTTCGTCGAGAACGCCTATCTGAACGAGTACGCCGACACCAATGCCATGGTGGTGCTCTATCCGCAGGCGGCGCCGACGGCGACGCTGGAGAACCCCAACGGCTGCTGGAACTGGTGGGGTTATCTCGGCGACTCGGCGTACGCGCGGCACGGCGGCAAGCAGATCGAGGCGATCATGGGCATGGTCCGGGCGCTGCGCGGCGGCGGCACCACACCGCCGCCGACCGGGGGCGGGTCGGTGACGCTGCCCAGCGTGGACGCGCAGGACGGCTATGTGAAGGCGGCGGCCGACGGTTCGGGCCCGGCCGTCGGCACCCTTGAGGACCTGTACGGCTTCGCGCTCGGCCGGGGCACGGACGGCAAGGTGAACCGGACGCTGCTGTCGTTCGACACCTCGCGGATCCCGGCCGGGAAGGAGATCACCCGGGCGTTTCTGACGGTGAACCGGTCGAGCGGCGCGGGTGACCCGTGGGGCTCTCCCACGGGCAACCAGCTCCTCGCCGACGTCCGTTCGGGCTGCTTCGGCGGCTGCGCGGTCGAGCCTGCCGACTGGTCGGCGGCGGCGACGGTGCCGGGCGCGGCCCGGATCGGCGCCTTCACGTCGGGTGGCGCGGTGTCCACGGACCTGTCGGCGGCGGCGCTCGCCGCGCTCGACCGGACCGGGACCACCCAGGTCCGGCTCGGTTTCGCGACCGCGCCCGCCGGGACGGCGTACCTGTTCGTCAATCAGGCGGCGCCGGTGACGCTGACGGTCGAGTACCGCTAGGACCCCGGTAGTAACCGGCTCGGTGGGGCGGCGGGCGGGCACGGTCGCCGCCCCACCGGGACCGCCCGCCGGGTCCGCGCCACCGGAACCGCTCCATCGGGTCTGCGCCGCCCGGCGGCCGGGTGCCTGTTACGTTGCCCGAATGCGGCAATTGTCCTCATTCGATCCGCGGGCGCTCGTCGGCCGGGCGGCGAAGCTCGGCGGTCGGCTGCGCCCCTGGCGGCGGCGGGCCCCGGACACCGTCACCCTGCCGGAGGACGAGGACGCCGGGCGGGAGCGGCTGCGCGAGCTCGCCGCGCTGCTCTGCGAGCTGGGCTCGGAGCTGCTGCGGGCCGGGGAGCGGACCGCCGAGGTGGAGCGGACCCTGCACGACATCGCCGCCCGCTACGGCAACCGGGCCCGCTGTTTCGTGGTGCCCACCGGCCTGTTCGTACGGGTCGGGGGCGGGCCCGACGGGCGGGGCGGGGAGCTGGACTTCGCCCCGGTCGAGGGGCCCGATCTGCGCCTGGACCAGGTGGAGACGCTGCAGTCGCTGGTGGAGCGGCTGCTCGCGGAGGAGCTGCCGTTCGACGACGTACGGGCGGCGCTGCGCGCGATGCGGACCCAGCCGGAACGGTTCAGCCCGGCGGCGGCCGTGTTCGGCTACGTCCTGCTGACCGTCGGGCTCGGGGTGATCCGGCACGCCACGGTCGCCTCGGTGATCGGGTACGCGGTGCTCGGCGCGGGCGTGGGCGTGCTGCGGCTGTTCGGGGACCGGCTGCCGGCCGCCCGCTCGGCGCTCCCGGTGGTCGCGGCGGCGCTGGTGACGGCGGCCTCGCTGCGCTGGGCGGGCCCGGTCCTGCACGAGCAGCCCACCCTGCTCTACATCCCGCCGCTGATCGCCTTCCTGCCGGGCGCCGCGCTCACCCTCGGCGTCATCGAACTCGCCACCGGCGCCGCCCTGTCGGGCATCGCCCGGCTGGCCGGTGCGGTGAACGTGCTGCTCCTGCTGGCACTCGGCATCCTGGTCGGCACCCAGATCCTGGAGCAGCGGCGGGTCGGCAAACCGCCGTCGGAGGCGCTCGGGGCGTGGGCTCCGTGGGTGGGGGTGCTGCTGCTCGGCTTCGGCTTCCTGCTGTACTTCTCGGCGCCGCCCCGGGTCACCGGCTGGCTGCTCGCGGCGCTGCTCGCCGAGCGTCTGGTGCAGTCGGCGGCGAGCGAGGTGGCCGGGGCGACGTTCGGCGCGTTCACGGCGGGGGTGCTGCTTCCGCCGATGGCGGCCTGGATCGAACGCCGGGCGCACACTCCCGACCAGGTGGTGTTCCTGCCCTGCTTCTGGCTGCTCGTGCCGGGTGCGGTGGGCCTGACCAGCGTCTCCGAGATCATCATGGAGGGCGCGTCCGCGAGCGCTCTGTCCAGCCTGGTCGACACGATCGTGACGGTGGCGGCGATCGCCCTCGGTGTGCTCGTCGGCGCGGGGCTCCAGCGCAGGCCGAGTCTGCGGCTCGGCGAGCCGGTGCCCGCGTCGCCGTTCGACCCGGTGGTGGGGGCGGGTCTCCCCGAAGGGGAGCCGGGGACGGCGGAGGGGACCGGTCCGGAGCAGGAGCCGACAGCGACGGCGGAGACCGGCCCGGTTCCCGAGGGCGGCCCGGGCCTGGACGCGGGTCCCGGCGGCCCGGCCGGTAGCGGCTGAGGCGGTGCCGGCCGGGCGCCGTCACCCGTACGGACCCGGCCGGCTTGCCTGCCGTACGAGCGGGGCGAGGATCGGGAGCACACATGATCACGCGCCCGAGGGGGAGCCGTATGGACCCGCAGCAGCAGCCGTCGCCCTACGGGCCGCCGTCGACCTGGGAGACGCCCCGGCCGTCGCGGCTCGACGCCGCCCGGCTCTGGTCGGGCGGGGTGATGACGGCGGTGGTCGCCGCGCTGATGGCCGTGGTCGGTGTGCTGCTCGTCCGGGGTGTGCTCGGCATCGCGGTGTTCGCGCCGGAGGGTGACGGGGCGATGGGGGACGCGTCGACCGGGCTGCTCGCGGGCGGCGCCGCGGTCGCCGCGCTGGCCGCGACGGCGCTGCTGCACCTGCTGATCCTGGGCACTCCGCAGCCCGCCCGGTTCTTCGCCTGGATCGTGGGACTCGCGACCATGGTGATGGTGCTGCTGCCGTTCACGACCGGGCTTCCGCTCGACGCGAAGATCGGTACGGCCGTGGTCTATCTGGCGATCGGCGTCACGATCGCCTCCCTGCTCTCCGCCGTCGCGCGCGGCGCGGTCCGTACGGACTAGCGGAGCCGCCCGGCGCCACCTGGCCGCCCCATTCGAGGGTGACCCAGAGACTGGCGCTGCCGGTGCCCTGGACGACCAGGGCGGTCAGCTTCCCGCTCTCCAGGCCGAGTTGGCAGCCGAACTCGACGGTGGCCCGGTCGGGTGCGGCCCGGTGCAGGGCGTCGCCGATCTGGGCGGCGAAGGAGGACAGCGCGGCGGTGACGCCGGAGAGGTCCGGGAGCCGCCCGCCGATGCCCTCCAGGTCGTCGTCCGGGCCCCCGCGTTCCCCAGAACCGCCGGGACCACCGGGTCCGCCTGGGCCACCGGGTCCGTCGCCAGGTCCGTCGAGCGGTTCGGCCTCCACGTACAGGACGCCGCCCGTGGCGAGGGCGACCCGGGTGAGCTCGGTCATGGCCTGTTCTCCCTTCCTCGTGTCAGAGGGCGGGGCGCAGCGCGCCCTCCGCCGTGCCGGTTCCGGCGACGGCCGGGCCGAGGGCACTGCCCTCGCGCCACTCGGGCCAGCTGAGGTTCCAGTCGCCGAAGCCGTTGTCGAAGGGCGTCATCTCCTCGCCGTACCCGTTGACCACCCGTACGAGATCGCCCTCGCGGACGGTGTCGAAGAACCAGGCGGCGTCGTCGGTGCTCATGCCGGTGCAGCCGTGGCTGACGTTCTCGCTGCCCTGCGAGTCGAGGGACCAGGGCGCGGCGTGCAGATACTCGCCGCTCCACGTCACCCGGGTGGCCCAGCGCACCTTGAGGTCGTAGAAGTCGCCGCTGCCCCGGGCGATGCCGATGGAGTCGCCGCGCATCCGGACGGTGGCCTCCTTGCCGAGGACCACCTTGATGCCGCCGCGGGTGCGGTAGCCCGCCTTGCCGGTGGTGACGGGGATGCTGCGCACCGCCCGGCCGTCGCGGTACACGGTGAGGGTGTGCTGGGCGACGTCGGTGACGGCCTCGATCCGGTCCCCGGTGCGCAGGGTGAGCGGCTCGGTGGGGCCGCCGTACAGGTGGTCGGTGACGCGGACGCCGTCGAGCGCGGCGCGCACCCGGACCGTGGCGTGGGCGGGCCAGTAGGCGCGCGGCCGGTAGTGGAGGGTGGTGGGCGAGACCCAGTGCCAGGCGCCCTCGACGCGCGGTTCGGAGCTGACGTGCAGGGCGCGTTCGACGGTGCGGCGGGCTTCGGTGTCGGTGGCCGGGACCGGGTGGCTCAGCTCGGCGGTGAGCGGCTGGCCGACGCCGTACGTGCCCTCGCCCGGGCCGAGTTCGACGCCGAGCCGGTCGCCCTCGGGCGCGGCCGGGGTGCGCAGCGCGAGCCGGGCCCGGTGCAGCAGGTGCCGTCCGCCGTCGGCGCGTTCGACGGCGACGCGGGCGGTGTAGCGGCCGTCGGCGGGGAGCGGCGCGGTGCTGGTCCAGTGGCTGCCGTCGGGGCTGACCGCGCCCGCGATCCGGTGTCCCTCGTGGTCGGTGACGGTGACGTCGGTGAAGCGGCCGGGACCGCGCAGCGCGAGGTCGAGCGGGCCGCTGTCGGTCCTGGTGAGGTCGAGTGGGCCGGTCCTGCCGTCGAGGAGGGCGGTGCGGCGGGCCGTGGTGCAGAGGCCGCCGGTGGTGGGGCAGGCGCCGACCGAGACCTGGAGCGCGCCGGAGGCGCCGGTCCGGCCGACCGCGCCGCGCGCCGGGGCCGCGCCGACGGCGGGCGGCTGGGCGGCCTGGAGCGCGAGCACGGCGCCGACGGCCACGGTCAGCGCGCTCCACCCGGCGAGGTTCCTGGTGCTCCGGCCGCCGCTGTTGCTGGTGCTCGTTCGGTTCCTGGACGGCATGTCGGACGCCCACCCCTTCTCACCCGGGTCTGACCTCGTCTGATGCGGCGCGCGCCGATCGTCGCGCCGTCGCTGCATCAAAACGGATCGGGGGCGGAAAAGATGATCAACCGACCGGGCGTGGCGTCCGACTGGTCCGTGAGACGACTCGAACGCACCAATGCGGGCGACGGCCCGGGCATCGGCGGGCGCGCCGCCGCGCGCACCGACGCGCCACCGCTCAGCGGGGCACCTCGGGCAGCTCCTCGCCGGTCTCCAGGAGGGACTTGAGGCTGGAGACCAGCGCCGGCCAGCCCTCCCCCACCAGCGCCCGGATGGTGCCGCCCGGCACCAGGTCGTCGTGCACGACGGTGAGCTTGACCATGTCACCGGCCGGTTCGATGGCGTACGTGACCTTGGAGCGGCCCTCCTCGACCAGCCGTACGTACGTCTCGTCCTCGATCCCGGCCGCCTGCGCCCAGGCCGGGGTGAAGGTGTGCCAGCTGTACGAGAGGAGACGACCGGGCTCGGCGGCGAGCACCCGCTGCTCGGGGTCGACGGTGGTGCGGCCGCCCTCGTCCCACACCATGGGCGAGCCCACCGCCCAGTCGGTCTCGAACGTCACCCCCCAGTAGCGGCGGGTGAACTCGGGTGCGGTCAGTGCCTGCCACAGCAGGTCGGGCGTGGTGCGGATGTACGTGACGTACACGTACGCGCCGCTGTCACCGTCGTGGCTGTCCATCGGAGCCTGCTCCCTCTCTGCCGTGGGAGCGGGTACGCCCCTCGGCACCAGGATGTGCCCGGTCCCCCGGTCGCGCACGCGCTCCGCCGCACGGGGCCGCCATCCGGTGCCGCCATCCGGCGCTTCACCAGGTGTTTCGCGGGTGAACATGATCCTCGGCAGCCGATCGGCGGACTGCTAGTTTGTCCGGATGTCTCTCAAGCACGCGGTCCTGGCGGCCCTCCTGGAGGGTGAGGCGTCGGGGTACGACCTGGCCAAGCTCTTCGACGTGTCCGTGGCGAACTTCTGGGCCGCCACACCGCAGCAGCTCTACCGGGAGCTCGACCGGCTCTTCGAGGCCGGCCTCATCGCGGCCCGGGTGGTGGAGCAGGAACGCCGCCCCAACAAGCGTGTGTTCACCCTGACCGACGCGGGCCGCGCCGACCTGGTCGCGTACACGGGGCACCCGCCGAGGCCGACGGCGGTCCGGGACGAGCTGATGGTGCAGGTGCAGGCGTGCGACACCGGGGACATGGCGGCGGTGCGGGAGCACGTACGGGAGCGGATGGAGATCGCCGGGGAGAAGCTGGCGCGCTACCGGCGGCTGCGCGACCGGATGCTCGACGGCCGGGACGAGACCGCGTATCTGCGCGAGAGCGACCGGGTGGGGCCGTATCTGACGTTGCTGCGCGGGATGGCGTTCGAGGAGGAGAACGTGCGGTGGGGCGAGCGCGCGCTGGTCGTGCTCGGGGAGCGGGCGGAGCGGGGCGCGGCGGCCGTCCGCGGCTGACGGCGGGGACCGCGGGGGTCGCGGGAACCTCGGGGGAACCGACGGTGTGACGGGCGTGCCTACCGTGCGGTAGCGTCCGCGGCTATGAACGTCGGTGACATCGTCGAGGACTTCACCCTTCCGGATGAAACAGGGGAGCAGCGGTCCCTGTCCGGGCTGCTGGCCGAGGGCCCGGTCGTGCTCTTCTTCTATCCTGCGGCGCTCAGCGCCGGTTGCACCGTCGAGGCGTGCCACTTCCGGGATCTCGCGGGCGAGTTCCAGGCCGCGGGGGCGCGCCCGGTCGGCATCAGTTCGGACGAGGTGGCGCGGCAGCGGGAGTTCGCCGCGCGCCACTCGCTCGGCTACCCGCTGCTCTCCGACACCTCGGGTGAGATAAGGGAGCGGTTCGGCGTGAAGCGCGGTTTCGCGCTGGTGCCGACGAAGCGGGTCACGTTCGTCATCGACCAGGACCGCAGGGTCCTGGAGGTGGTGCGCAGCGAGCTGCGGATGAGCGCCCACGCCGACCGCGCGCTCGCCGCGCTGCGGGCCCGTACCGCCTGATCGTTCGCGGTCCCGGCCGTTCGGGGCACTCGCCGCTCGTCAGCCGCCGAGCAGCCGGGCCTTGGCCGCGGCGAACTCCTCGGGGGTCAGCAGCCCTTGCTGGGCGAGTTCGCCGAGCCGGGTGAGCTGGTCGGTGATCGAGGGGGCCGCCGCCGGTACGGGGCCGGGCGGCGGGGCGACCGGCTGCTGGGCCGTCGGCTGCGGGGGCGGCGGGAGCGGCTGCGCCTGCTGGGCCTGGAGGTCGGCGATGGCTTCCTCCTGGTCCTGTTCGCGGCGGGCGTTGCGGGCGGAGCTGCGGCCCGCGGCGTACGCGGCTCCGCCGACGAGCGCGCCGCGCAGCAGCGGGGCTCCGGCGGGCCGGACGACCGGGCGGGCGAGGGGGCGACGGCGCATGAACATCCGGGTCAGTTCCTTCCGGCCGCGGCGACGGCCTCGCGGTAGGCGGTGTGGGCCTCGGCGACGATCTCCGGCGGGATCGGCACCCGGCCCGCGATCCGGCCGTCGACCGCGCGGATCGCCTCGGCCGCCCGGGCCGCCCAGACGTGCTCGACCAGCAGCATCAGCGCGCAGCTGCCGGGTTCCAGGGTCTCCGCCACCTCGGCGGCGTCCTCGGGGCCGAGGAGATTGGCCTCGGGGCCGATCTCGGCGACGGCGTCCTCGTACTCCTCGTACTCGACGAGTTCGGAGCTGCCGACCGTGCCGTCGGCGGCCTTGGTCACGACGAGTGAATCGATCAGCCGTACCTGGCCCGCCCGGCGCAGATCGGCGATGGCGGTCACGGCGGTGACGGTGAGCCGTTCCCCCGGGAAGGCGAGCACCAGACATTCCACGGGCCCCATGGGACTCCCTCTCGTGCATGCGGACGCAGTCGTTCCGCCCATCCGAACACGGTCCGCGCCGGGCCGCACCCCGGACGGCGTACGACATGCGAGGTCCCGGTGGGTGAACGAGACTCGCTCCGAGGCGAGGCCGCCCAGGCCCCGCCGGGAACGGAGTTTCGGCATGGACGACTACCCCCTGCTCAACCTCTTCTGGACGATGCTCTGGTTCTTCCTCTGGATCATGTGGCTGTTCCTGCTCTTCAAGATCGTCACGGACATCTTCCGCGACCATGAGCTGGGCGGCTGGGGCAAGGCGGGCTGGCTGATCCTCTGTGTGGTGCTCCCCTACATCGGCGTGCTGATCTATGTGATCGTGCGCGGCCAGGGCATGAGCAAGCGGGACGCCAAGCAGGCCAAGGACACCGAGGCGGCGATCCAGGACTACATCCGCAAAACGGCGGGCACGGCGCCCGGCGACGGGAAGGGCAGCGGCGTGGACGAGCTGGCCCGGCTCGCCGAGCTGAAGGACAAGGGCGCCATCACGCCCGAGGAGTTCGAGAAGGCGAAGGCCAAGGTCCTCTCCTGACCGCTCCGCGGGGCGAGGAGGAGGCACCGGCCCGGCTGTCCCGGTCACTGCTGCGCGAGGCGGTGGCCGAGCCGGGCCGGCTGCCCGAACTGCTCGCCGCGTTCGCGCCGCGCCGCCTGGGTCCGGGAGCCGGACGGGCGGCGCGGCGGCTGCGTGCGGACGGGACGGACCCCGCCGCCGCGCGGGCCCGGGTGGTGGCGCGGGGCACCAGGGCGGCGGCGGCCGAGGGTACCTTCGTGGGCGGGCCGTTCCTGCTGCTCGTCCCGTTCGCGTTCTGCGCGGCCCTGCTCTCGCAGGCGCGCACGGTCCTCGAGCTGGCGGCGCTCGCGGGCCGGGACCCGGTGGATCCGGAGCGGGCGGCCGAACTGCTGGTACTTCAGGGGGTGTACGGGGAGGTGGACGACGCCCGGGCCGCGCTCGCCCGGGAACCGGCGCGGGGACCGGCGGAAGGTCGGAGCGGGAAGCGCAGGCCGGGGCGGATCGCGGCGCTGTGGGATCTGAGTCTGCGGATGGCGCGGCTGCTCGGGGTGCTCACGCCGTCGGGCGACGGGGTGGGGCGGTGGCGGCAGCTCGGCCAGTGGGCGCTGTCGGGTGCGGTGTTCCTGGTGGGTCTGGTGGCGCCGCTGGTGTGGCTGCCGTATCTGGCGTACACCTATCGCCGTTCGACGCTCCGGCTGACCGACCGGGCGGCGCTGTTCTACGCGGGTGCGACGGTGCCGCGGCGGAGCACCCGGCTCGATCCGGCGACCATCCTGGCGCTGGGGCGGACGCTGCTGTCGTTGCTCGTACCGGTGGTGGCGGTGGCCTGGGTGGTGTTCACGGACGCGCGGATCGCGGGCGGGCGGTGGCCGGTGCTCGGGATCGCGCTGTTCACGTCGTCGGTGGCGGTCGGCGGCTGGTGGGTGTGGCGGCACTGGGTCAGCCGACCTTAATACGAACTTCACATGCGTCTTTGATACGGTCGACGGGTGCGGCTGACGAAATTCACCGATCTGGCACTGCGGGCCGTGATGCGCCTGGCGGTCTCCGGTCCTGACGACACCCCCACGACCCGCGAGGTGGCGGAGTCGATGGCGGTCCCCCACGCCCATATGGCGAAGGTGGTCACCCGGCTCCAGCATCTGGGGGTCGTGGAGGCCCGGCGCGGCCGGGGCGGCGGGCTCACGCTCACCGACCTGGGGCGGCGCTCCTCGGTCGGCTGGCTGGCCCGGACGCTTGAGGGTGAGGACGAGGTGGTGGCCTGCGAGGGCGATCCGCCGTGTCCGCTGCGGACGGCCTGCCGGCTGCGGGGCGCGCTGCGCGAGGCGCAGGAGGCGTTCTACCGGTCGCTGGACCCGCTGACGGTGGCCGATCTGGTCGGCTCGCCGACGGGGCCGGTGCTCGTGGCGCTCGCCGGCCGTTCCGCCCCGCCCCCACCCCTGCCGTAGGCCGCGAGGGGCTCGACGAACGCCCCGGCAGTCGGGGTGCCCCCCTTCCCTTAAATACGTAGATCATCTACCACTTTGGAGTTCCGTCATGCTGTCCGAGCAGTCCGTACCGGTCGTCCGCGCCACCCTGCCCGCCGTCGGGGGTGCCCTCGACGAGATCACCGAGCGTTTCTACGCGGGGATGTTCGCCGCCCACCCGGAGCTGCTGCGGGACCTGTTCAACCGCGGCAACCAGGCCACCGGCGACCAGCGCAAGGCACTCGCCGGTTCGATCGCCGCCTTCGCGGGCGCGCTGCTCGAACACCCCGGGACCCGCCCGGACGCGATGCTGGCGCGGATCGCGCACAAGCACGCCTCGCTCGGGGTGACCTCGGAGCAGTACAAGGTGGTGCACGAGCACCTGTTCGCCGCGATCGCCGCCGTCCTCGGCGACGCCGTGACGCCGGAGGTCGCGCGGGCCTGGGACGAGGTGTACTGGCTGATGGCGAACGCCCTGATCGCCGTCGAGGCCCGGCTCTACCAGGAGCGGGGAGTCGCCGAGGGCGCGGTGTGGCGGCCGATGGAGATCACCGGGCGGCGGGCCGAGACCGACGACACCGTCTCCTTCACGCTGCGCCCCGCCGACGGCGGCGAGGTCACCGGCTTCCGGCCGGGACAGTATGTGAGCGTGCAGGTCACACTGCCCGACGGTGCGCGGCAGATCCGCCAGTACAGCCTGTCCGCCGCGCCCGGCCGTCCCGAGTGGCGGATCACCGTGAAGCGGGTGGACGGCGACCCGGCGGGCGAGGTGTCCGGCTGGCTGCACTCCGACGCCGCGGCCGGCGATCTGGTCGACGTGTCGGCGCCGTTCGGCGATCTGGTGCTGCCCGAGGGCGAGGGCCCGCTGCTGCTCGCCTCGGCGGGGATCGGCTCGACCCCGATGCTGGCGATGCTGGACCACCTGGCGGCGACCGCCTCCCGCCGTCAGGTCACCGTCGTGCACGCCGACCGCTCCCCCGCCGGACACGCGCACGCCGCCGAACTGCGCCGTCTGGTCGGCGCCTTGCCGCAGGCGTCGCTGCACCTCTGGTACGAGGACCCGGCCGGGTCCGACGCCCGTCAGGGCCGCGCCGATCTCACCGCGCTCGACCTGCCCGCCGGACTCACCGCCTACCTCTGCGGCCCGCTGCCCTTCATGCGCGCGGCCCGCGCCGACCTCCTCGGCGCGGGCGTACCCGCCTCGGACGTGCACTACGAGGTGTTCGGCCCGGACCTGTGGCTGGGCGCGGCGGCCTGACCGGTCCGGCGGGTCCGGGACCGGCCGTCCTCCGGGCGTGCGGCCCGGAGGACGGCGGTCGTACGGCGGTCGTGCGGCTCGCCCGGATCAGCAGCCCATGGTCCAGGTGTGGGAGTCGCCGCGGTCGTTGGCGTTGGCGTCGTAGCCGACCTCCTCGCCGGGAGCCAGACAGATCGTCATGGCGCCGCCCTGCCAGGCGGACTCGTAGACCTTGACGTGGTCCTTGATGCCGGGGCCGGAGAGGCCGTGGTTCGCCCAGGAGGAGTCGGCGTCCGGGATGGACCCCTCCCACCAGCCGTCGTCACCGCTCCAGTTGGTGCGCTGGCCGTCGAAGTTGGCGTCCGTCCAGGCGCAGAAGTGCCCGGAGGGGCAGTCGGCGGCGGTGGCGGGCGCGGTGAGCGCGAGGCCCCCCGCGAGGGTGAGGACGGCGGCGGCGGTGGCTCCGAGGAGTCGCTTCATGAAGGACTGTTGCCTTTCTTCTGGGTGGGGTTCGCGGACAGCTCGGCTGCCCGCAGCAGCGCGCGGGCGCGCAACTGCTCGTAGGTGGCGACCTGGTCGCGGTGCAGGGTGCGCACGGTGGCGAGCTCGGCGGGTTCGAGCCGGGCCCGGACGTCTGCGAGGCCGCTCTCCCGGGTGCAGCGGTCGGCGACCGCCGGGTCGGGGCGCCCGGTCCTGGGGCCTCCGGCGGGTGCGGCGCAGCGGATCCAGCGGTCGAGCGCGGCCCGGTGGGCCGGGTCGTCCTTCATCCGGGCCTGGGCCTCGGCGCGCAGGTTGTCGACGGTGACCTGGGCGCGGAACCAGCGGTGCTGGTCGCCGTAGAGCTCGGCGCGCGCGGTGGCGACGCAGCCGTCGCTGTTGGCGGTGACGGTGAGGCCGGTGGCCAGGGTGAGGGACAGCTCGCGCGGGTCGGCGCCGAACAGGGCGGCCTGCAGCCGGATGTCGGCCGCCGGGGCGTGGGGCGCGGCGGCGGACGGGGGCAGGGCGAGGCCCTGCGCGCCCAGGCAGCTGACCACCAGCTGCTGCTCGGCGGACTTGAGGACGCGGTCCTGTTGCTGCCGGACGACGGCCGACGCGGCGGCGGGCGAACCCGCCGCTCCGGCCGGGCCGGGCGGGGCGGCCGGATCCGGGCGTACGGTGGCGCAACCGGCGAGGACGAGGGCGGCGGCGGCCGTCAGGAGGACGCGACGGGACGCGAAGCGGGTCGCTCGGCGGGGCGCGAGGCGCAAGATTCCCCCTGGTGACGGGCGCGGGCGGCGGTGGCAGGCGGGTGATCACCGCCGTCCGTGGCGATGAATGCCCGGCGCCGTGCCCGCCATGCGACGGCCCGCGCCGACTCACTCGAAGGGGTCGAACGCGCCGGAGCGCGCGCCGCCCGAACGCCGTACGGGCACCCGCGACGCGCGGCCGGGCGGGCCCGGCGGGCGCCTCGCGGGCACGACAAAGCCCCGGTTGGACGGGGGATTCCAACCGGGGCCGATATGCCGTGACGTGGGAAGGGCGGTCACCTCAAGGGGGGGACCTGGGGACGCGGACCCCTTCGGCGTCACACTGGGAAGAACGGGGGAACGTCACCCATTGTTCCGGCGTGCGCCTCCTGCCGGGTGTGAGCCGCCTCACCCCGTTTGCGACGATCAGTCGCCCTTCTTCTCCGGGCGGTAGACCACGCCGGGCTCGGCCTTGCCGGGGGCGAGCAGCTGGGGCACGGTCACGAAGGTGTAGCCCTGGCGCTTGAGCTCGTCGATGATGCCGGGCACGGCGGGGACGGTGCCCTTGTAGATGTCGTGGAGCAGGATGATGCCGTCGCCGTGGGCCTGCTCCAGGACGCGCTTCTGGATGAGGGCGGTGTCCTCGGTGGAGTAGTCCTTGGCGGTGATGCTCCAGAGCACCTGGGCGAGCCCGAGTTCCCGGCTCACGTCGGAGACGGTGTCGTCGGTGCGGCCCTGCGGCGGTCGCATCAGGGTGGGCTTGCGGCCGGTTATCTTCGCGATCGCGTCCTGGGTGCGGGACAGCTCCTCGCGGACCTCCTTGGCGTCGAGATCGGTGAGGATCTCGTGGCTCCAGGTGTGGTTGGCGACCTCGTGGCCCTCGTCCGAGATGCGCTTGACGACCTGCGGGTAGCGGTCGACGTGCTTGCTGCCGAGCAGGAAGAAGGTGGCCGGGACCTTCTTCTCCTTGAGGACGTCGAGGAGGTGCGGGGTGTCCTTGCCGGGGCCCGCGTCGAAGGTGAGCGCGATGCACTTCGCCTTGGCGCAGTCCACGGCCGGGGCCGCCGCGCCGCCCTTGGCCTGTGCCGCCGAACCGTTCGCCGGTTCCGCCTTGCCGCGGGCCTCGCCGGGGGTGACCGCGTCGGTCGAGCAGCCGGCGAGGGTGGCGACGAGCGCCGCCGCGGCGACCAGGGCGAGGGCAGGCCCCCGACGCCGGCCGGACGTGGTTCGGAACATGTGCGACAACCCGCTTTCCTCGACAGTGGTACGACCGCGGGGAGCCCACGCCTGGTCATGGCGGGGCCCTGCGGCACAGCGAGAACTCTACACACGGTGTATAGCCCTGTCCGACACGGGGCTGTGTGCGGCTGCGAACGCGGGCGTACGCGATCCCGGTGCGGCGCGCACGGCGCCGCACCGGGATCGGCACAGGCCGCCGCCGGTCAGCGGGCGGCGAGCAGCAGCCTGGCCTCGGTCTCCTGGTCGCCGGAGACGGACTGCAGGGACTGGATGGCGAAGGTGTGCCCCAGGACCTTCTCGACCTCGTCGACGGCCCGGTAGCCGCCGGTGAGCAGCGCGCCGACCATGCCCTGGAGAGGCACCGGCGGGGTCTGCTCGTGCCGTCCGGCGGCGGTGTCGAAGGTGGCCATCCAGACGGTGGTGGCGGGTGCGGTGGCGGCCTTCGGGCCGGGCGTCGTCGTGTCCTCGAGCTGGTAGGCATGGTCGAGGACCTCGAAGACGGCCCGGGCGTCCTCGCGGCTGCAATCGCTCAGCTGGACGGTGACATCACTGTCGATGTGCAAGTCGTACACGTCGCTCATCTCCTCGTGCGCCTGCTCCCAGCATCTCCCCGCGCGGGGGTCACGGGCCACCGCTAGGCCGTGTGTCAGGCGGCGTCCGGGCCCGGCCTGCCGGTGGCGAGGACCGTCTCCACGGTGTCCGCCTCGGCCGCCGGTTTGTCCGGGCGGTGGCGGACGACCCGGGCGAAGCGGAGGGTGACCCCTGCGGGGTAGCGGGTGGAGCGCTGCAGCCCGTCATGGGCGATCTCGACGACGAGCTCGGGCCGCACCCGGACGGTATGACCGTCGTCGGCGACGGCCAGTTCGCCCAGGCGCTCGGTCTGCCAGCGGAGCATCTCGTCGGTGAGGCCCTTGAAGGTCTTGCCCAGCATGACGAAGCCGCCGTCGGCGGCGCGGGCGCCGAGGTGGAGGTTGGACAGCAGCCCGGTCCGGCGGCCGTGGCCGCGCTCGGCGGCCAGGATCACCAGGTCCAGGGTGTGCACCGGCTTCACCTTGAGCCAGGCGCGCCCGCGTCGGCCCGCGACATAGGGCGCGCCCAGGGCCTTCACCAGGACGCCTTCGTGGCCCCGGTCGAGGGTGTCCCGGAAGAACCGCTCGCCCGCCGCGACCGCGGCCGGGTCCGCCGGATCGTCGACCACCGTCCGCCCGACCCGCAGCCGAGCGGGCAGCAGCCGGGCCAGGACGGCGTGCCGCTCGTGTCCCGGCCGGTCGACCAGGACCTCGCCGTCGGCCGCGAGCACGTCGAAGAAGACCGGCGTCAGCGGCACGGCGGCCCGGGCGGTGGGCACGTCGACCCGGGAACCGACCCGGGAGGCGATGTCCTGGAACGGCAGCGGCCGCCCACTGCCGGAATCCACGGCGATCACCTCGCCGTCCAGGACCAGCAGGTCGCCCGCGATCTCCCGGGCGACGGCGACCACCTCGGGCAGCCGGTCCGTGATGTCGTCGAGGGAACGGGTGTAGACCCGCACCTCATCGCCGCGCCGGTGCACCTGGATCCGGATGCCGTCCAGCTTCTCCTCCACCGCGCAAGGACCGAGCGCCGCCACCGCCTCGGCGACCCCGCCCGCCGTGTGCGCGAGCATCGGCTGCACCGGCGCCCCGACCCGCAGGGTGAACTCCTTGAGAGCGGCCGGTCCTTCGGCGAGCACCGCCCGGGCCACCCGGGGCAGCGACCCGTCGAGCATCACGGCCCGCCGCAGCTCCTCCGGCGGCACCGCCGCGGCGCGCGCCACGCCTTCCAGGGCGACCGCGTCGAGCGCCCCCTGCCTGACCTCGCCGGACAGCAGCCGGACCAGGAACTCCTGCTCCGGCAGCGTGGCCGCCGCCATCAGGTCATGGACCAGGGCCAGCCTGCGGGCCTGCGACCCGGCACCGGAGACCGCGGCGAGCTCGCTCATCGCCGTGTCCGTGGCGGTGAGCGTGAGCACCGGTCCGGCCGCTGGCGGCACCGCCGGGGGCAGCACGTTCTTGAGCACGCTCCAGCCGACCCCGATCCGGCCCTGGGGCAGCCGCCCGGAGAGGTAGGCGATGACGAGCGGGCTCTCCTCGGGCTCGGCCTCCGTGAACAGCTCGGCGAGCAGTCCGGTCTTCCGTGACCGCGCCGAGGTGTCGGCGACCTGCCCCGACACCTCCGCGACTCGGGCAAGGAGCATGCGCCCATCGTGCCCGCGCCCCCGCCGCCCCGCACCCCGGCGCCCGAGCCGGAGCCGGAGCCGGAGTCAGATCCCGAGCCAGAACCCGGGTCACCCGGCCGCCAGGCCCGTACCGCCGTCGACCCGGTCGGCCACCGGCCCCGTACCGTCATCGCTCCCCCGTGGGCACCGCCCCCTTCCGCCCGCGCAGCCGGTCCAGGAGTGTCCGCCGGACCCGCCGCCCGGGCGGCCGACCGGCACCCGTCGGGCGGAGGGGTACGGATGCGGGCCGGACGACGGGGGTGGGGAAGCGAACGGGGAAGGGGAGGGGGATGGGCGTGGAGGTGGAGGTGGAGGTGGCGGCGGGCCGGGTGGCTCCGGTGGTCCCAGCGGCCCGCACGAGCGCCCCATTCGCCCCGGGGGGCCTCGTGCGTCGGGCGCGGGCCTCGGTCAGGGCGATCCCCAGACTCAGCCGGTGCCACAGGAGCTCGTCGGGGTCGTCGGCGAGCAGCAGCCGCTCGGCCGTCTCCCGGGCCGCCGCGGCGGTGGGCCACCAGCTCGGCGGGCCGGGCCGGAGCTCATCGAGCCTGCTCCGCTCCTGGGGGTCGTCGACGATCTCGGCCACCTGAACCCCGTCGAGTACGGAGGCGATCGCGGCCGCGCGGGCCCAGGGGTCCCGGGTCGCCCGCAGCAGCAGGCCGAGCCGACGGGCCCGCCAGTTCCGGGCCCGAAAGTCCACCCGCGGGTCGTCGGCCTTGATCCGCACGTCCAACGGCAGCCGTCCGCTCAGCAGTCGGGGGTTGTTCAGGGCGAACTCGGCCAGCTCGGCCGCCGGATAGAGCCAGACGACGGCCCGGTAGCGATTGACGTAGCAGCGCACCGGGGTGAAGTGGCCGGTCCTGGCGAGCCGGGTGAACCGGTGCCCGGTGACACCGAGGATCTCGGCGCCCTCCCTCGTACCGACCGCTCGCACCCGCTCGCGCAGTCCGTCCGGGAAGTCAGGGGCGGCTCTGAGCCGGTCGATCTCGCTCCGGAGCACCCGGCGCCGCACCGAGGCGCCCGGTCCCGGGCCCGCCCCCGGATCCGGTCCCGGTGCCGAGCCGGCCCCGGGATCCGGGGCCGGTTCCGGTGCCGAATCCGGTGCCGGACCGGGTGCTGGCACCGTGCGGACGAGTCCCAGCTCCACGGCGAGCCGGAACTCCTCCCGTCGCAGCCTCAGTTCGCGTGCGGCGCGCGCCGGGACCACCGCCGCGTCCTCCGCGAGCCGTTCGGCGGCGCCGGCCGCCCCTTCCGTACCGTGCGTGATCATGTGGTCGGTCTCCCCCGTGTGTCGTGACATGCGAACACCATCGGTGACGACCGTAACGCACAGTGACGAACTCTCGCTCGCCCTGTGGATAACTCAGAATTCGCCCGCGTCGCCGCCCGGCTGACGGGCCGACACGCCCAGGTGCTCGCCGACCCGGTTCACCAGCAGCGTCATCTCGTAGGCGACGTGGCCGACATCGGCCTCCGCGGCGCTCAGCACGCACAGGCAGCTGCCCTCGCCCGCCGCCGTCACGAACATCAGCGCCTCGTCGAACTCCACCATCGTCTGCCGGGCCCGGCCCGCGTTGAAGTGGCGTCCCGAGCCGCGCGCCAGGCTGTGCAGCCCCGAGGAGACCGCGGCCAGGTGCTCGGCGTCCTCCCGGGCCAGACCGCTGCTCGCGCCGGTCACCAGGCCGTCGTTCGACAGCACCAGCGCGTGTTGTATCGAGGCGACCCGGCGGGTCAGGTCGTCGAGGAGCCAGTCGAGTTCCTTGTCAAGGGCCATGCGTGATCCTCCCCCTGTGTGGTGCGTCCCCGTTCACCCCGTGGTCCCCGCGGCCCGGGGGGCGCGTGTGCGCGGCCGGTCCCCGCACGGCTGTACCGGTCGACCGCCTTCCGGTCAGCCTTACGCACTGTCGTGAGCAGGGCAAGCATCTGTCGACATCCGCGTGCCGGACACGGCGGCGCACCGTCCGGTACCGGACACTCCCGGGCCGGGCCGGGCGCGCCGCGCCCGCGGCCTGCGCGAACGGCACCGGACGGGCTTCGGACTGTGGCCGACCACCGGCACTCCCCACCGACCGCCCTCAGCCCACCGTGTCCAGAAGCCGTCGGGTGTGCATCCGGCCCGCGTACTCGACGAGCCTGATCAGCACTTCCTTGCCCGAGTCGCGGTCCCGCGCGTCGCACAGCACCACCGGTGTGCCACGGTCCAGGTCGAGGGCGCGCGAGACGTCGTGGGCCCCGTAGGTGCGCGCGCCGGGGAAGCAGTTCACGGCGACCACGAACGGGATCGCGCGGTGCTCGAAGTAGTCGACCGCCGGGAAACAGTCCTCCAGACGCCGGGTGTCGGCGAGCACGACGGCGCCCAGGGCGCCCTGCGAGAGGTCGTCCCAGAGAAACCAGAAGCGGTCCTGGCCCGGCGTGCCGAAGAGGTAGAGCGAGAGCCCGGCGCGGATGGTGATGCGGCCGAAGTCCATCGCCACGGTCGTGGTGGTCTTCTGGTCGACTCCCCCGGTGTCGTCCACCGACTCCCCGGCGCGGCTGAGCTGTTCCTCGGTGCGCAGCGGGCGGATCTCGCTGACGGCGCCGACCAGGGTGGTCTTGCCGACGCCGAAGCCGCCCGCGACCAGGATCTTCAGCGCGAGGGCGGTGGAGTCCAGGTCGCCCGCCGGGTCCCCGGATGAAGTGTCCCTGAAGGAGGCTTCCCTGGAGGTGGCGTCCCTGGTGCCGGTCGCGGTGTTCTCAGAGCGCTCGTAGGCCATCGATGACTTCCCTCAGGATCCGTTCGTCAGGGAGCTGCGCGGGCGGCACGGGTCTGCTGACCTTCACCAGGCCCGCTTCGAGGAGGTCGCCGAGGAGGACCCGGACCACCCCGACGGGGAGGTCGGCGTCCGCGGCGAGTTCGGCCACCGACTGGGTCTCGGCGCGGCACTGGGCGAGCAGGGCCCGGTGTTCGGGGCCGAGCAGGGACTCCTCGGCCCCGCCCGGCGGGTCGTCGTCGACGACGACGAGCGCGATGAGGTCGAACCGAACGTTGCTCGGCCCTGGTTTGGTCCGGCCGCCGGTCATGGCGTACGGCCGGACGAGCGGCCCGGCCTCGGCGTCGTACCACTGACTGCCCGGTACGGACGGCTGACCGCCCGGTGCGGGCGGGCCTTCGCCGGTGCTGTCCTGGTTCATGGGTTCTCCGGGGGTCTCCGGTCAGCCCGCGGCCGGCGGGGTCATCGTCAGCCGGGGCGGGGTGTGCAGGTGCTCGCCGACCCGCTTGACCAGGCGGGCCATCTCGTACGCGATGAGGCCGATGTCCGCCTGGGCGCCGCTGAGGACGGCCAGGCAGGAGCCGTCGCCCGCGGCGGCGACGAAGAGGAAGCCGTCGTCCATCTCGACCATGGTCTGGCGCACGCCGCCGGTGTGGAACTGCCGTCCGGCGCCCTTCGCGAGGCTGTGGAACCCGGACGCGATCGCCGCCAGGTGCTCGGCGTCCTCCCGGCTGAGGCCGCTGGAGGCGCCCACGGCGAGGCCGTCGTTGGAGAGCACCACGGTGTGGCGGACCTCGCGGACGCGGGTGACGAGGTCGTCCAGGAGCCAGTCGAGTTCGCCGGAGCGGTGGTGGGAGATCCTCTCGTGGTCGATCATTCGTCGTCTCCTTCAGGGGCGGGGGTCAGGGGCCTCGGTACGGATGCGGGTGCGGGTGCCGCTGGATCTGTGCGGGGGGCGGGGGTGGCGCGGTGCTGGCCGTAGCCGGTGCCGAGGGGCCTGCGGACTCCGGCGGGTACGGAGGGTACGGAGGGTTCGGCGGCTCCGGTGCCGTGCTGCGGGCCGCCGCCGCGCCGCCAGCCCTCGTGGTAGGCCGTCATCCGGTCCCTGACCTGCTCGGGAGTCCGTTCCGGGGTCCGCTCGGCGGTCGTGGCACCCGGGGTTCCGTGCACGGCCGCACGGTCGGTGAGGGGCGTGGGTACGGGCGCGGGCGCCACGCGCAGTTGCGGGACCAGGCTCGCCTGGCGGACCCGGCGCGGCAGATCCGTGCCGCCGAACGCGTCGCTCGCACCCGACGGCGCAGGGGCGACGGCCTGGCCCTGCGGCGGGGCCGGTGGCAGGCCGCGCGGGCCGCGCTGGCGCAGCGCCGTGACCCCGGCCGGGGGCCGGTCGGGCTCGTTGGGCGTCCCGGGGGCGGGAGGACGGGGCGGGCGCGGGGCGCCGGGGGCCCGTCCGTCCTGCTCGGCGGCCGCTGCCCCTGAAGGCGGCAGCGGGGACGGGGCCCGGGGGGTCTGACGGCGGTCGTGGCCCGCGCTCCGGGACGGGTCGGGGCGGTCGCCGGGGGCGGTCGCCGTGGCGACCGGCCGGCCGGGGTGCGACGCCGACCGCGGCGGGGCGCCGAGCCCCGCCCGTACCGCTGCCGCCTGGGTCGTCAGCACGTCGTGCGGCCCGGTGAGTTCGGCCGGTGTGGCCGGTGTGGCCGGATCAGGCTGGTCGGACGGCTCGGCCCCGGCGGTCCGTGCCGCTGTCCCCGCGGTGTCGGCGCGGCCGGGCGGGAGGGCGCTCTGCAGGAGGTCGGTCGGGATGAGGACGACCGCGGTGGTGCCGCCGTACGGGGAGGTGCGCAGGTGCACCTTGATGTCGTGGCGGGAGGAGAGGCGGCTGACCACGAAGAGGCCGAGCCGGTCGCTGTCGAAGAGGTCGAGGGCCTCGGACTGGGCGATGCGGGTGTTGGCCTCGGCGAGGCTGTCCTTGCCCATGCCGAGGCCGCGGTCCTCGATCTCCAGGGCGTAGCCGATGCCGACCGGTTCGCCGCTGATCCGCACCTTGGTGTGCGGCGGGGAGAACTGGGCGGCGTTCTCCACGAGTTCGGCGAGCAGATGGGTGAGGTCGGCGACGGCGCCGCCGACGACCGAGGTCTCGGGGAGCGGGCGGACCTCCACGCGCGCGTAGTCCTCGATCTCGGACACGGCGGCGCGTACGACGTTGGTCAGGGGTACGGGCATCCGCCAGGCGCGGCCGGGCGCGGCGCCGGAGAGGATGATCAGGCTCTCGGCGTGGCGGCGCATCCGGGTGGTGAGGTGGTCGAGCCGGAACAGGTCGCCGAGTTCGTTGGGGTCGTCGGCGCGGCGCTCCATGCTGTCGAGCAGGTTGAGCTGACGGTGCACCAGGACCTGGCTGCGGCGGGCGAGGTTGACGAAGACGCCGGAGATGCCGCTGGCCAGCTCGGCGCGTTCGACGGCGGCGGAGAGCGCGGCCCGGTGGACGGTGGTGAGGGCTTCGCCGACCTGGCCGATCTCGTCCTGCGGTGCGGGTCCCGGGGGTGCCTCGGCCTGGACGTCGATCTCCGCGCCGACGCGCAGCCGGCTCATGGCGGCGGGAAGTTTACGGCGGGCGATCTCCAGAGCGGTGTTCCGCAGGCTGATCAGTTCGACGACCAGGCCGCGGCCGATCCGCACGGAGATGACGAGGGAGGCGGCGACGGCGGCGAGGCCGAGCAGCACGGCGGCGCCGCCCGCGCTGAACGCTCCCCCGCCGAACGGGTCGTGGCGCGCAGCCGCCGTCTCGTGGGCGCTCGCCTCGATCGCGTCGAGTCCCTCGCTCACGAACGCGTGGGCGGCGTCCCATTCGCCGGAGGTGACGGCCTGCGCGGCCCGGCGGCCGGGGTCCGCGCCGCGCACCCGGTCCTCGGCCGCACTGAGCTGCCGGTAGGCGGGCTGGGCGGCGAGGGTGCGCCAGGCCGCGCGCTGGGCGGCGGGCAGGTCGGCGGTGGCGGAGTCGGTGAGGGTGCGACGGGCCTCGACGGCGCCGCCGAAGGCGCGCTGGCGCTCGTCGTCGAACGAACCGGTGAGCTGGGCGGCGCCGAGCAGGGTGTCCTCGCGGGCGAGGAGTTCGGCGGCGCGGCCGAATTCGAGCAGCACGCGCGCGTCGGCGCCGGAACCGGCGTCCTCGATGCCCGCGAGCGCGCCGCCGACGCCGAATCCGGCCGTGACGGTGGCGGTGTACTCGGTGTAGAGCTGGTCCACGTCGCCATGGCCCTCGACGGCCGCGGTACGGAGCCGGGCGAGGCCCTCGGCCCTGCCGACGAACGCGGCCACCCGGGTGGCGACCTCCCGGGGCAGGCCGCCGTTGTCGCCGACGGTGTGCCGGGCGTCGAGCCGTAGCCGGGCGACGGCGGTGTCGGTGGCGCGGATCCGGTCCTTGAGCTCGGCGGCGCGGGCGGTGCCGGGTGCGGCGGCCTGCCGTACGACGGCCCGGCGTTCGTCCTGGAGCGCGCGGACGGCCCGTACGACGGGCTGCCTGACCTCGGTGTCGACGGACTGCAGATGGCGCAGTTCGGCCATGTCCTGGGCGGTGGTGACGGTGGCGAAGCCCCAGAGGGCGAGCAGGGACACCACCGGGACCATGAGCAGCGAGACGATCTTGGCACGGACGGTACGGGGGCGCAGGGCGCCGAGGCCGAGGCGGAGCGGGTGGCGGGGTCCGGTCCGTACGGGAGCCGGAACGCGGTCCGGTGCCACCGGCTCGCCGTACGCCGGGGCGGTGGCCGCCCGGCCCGTACCCCCGAGACCGACATCAACGCCGTCAACGCCGTCAACGCCGCCGTCCGTGTCGGCCGGCCGTTGCCGGGACGCCTGTTCGTCGGCGGGCGACCCGGCGTGCGCACGGCGCCCGCGCGCCGCCGACGGCGGCTGGGCGGGGGCCCCGGTGCCCGGGGTCCTGCGGGGAGTTCGCATGGCCTCCTCGTTCCTTGGTTCACGGACCCGTGGGAGCGGCGGGGTCCGTCGGTGCGCTGTGGGTGTGCGGGGCGGGCTCCGAGCTCGTACCGGGGTGGCGGGCGCGGGCGGTGGGGACGGGCCGCCCGGCGCGGGCCGCCGGTGCGTCGCGGTCGGGTCGGGTCGGGTCAGGGGGCGGGTGCGGGGCGGGGGCCGGTGTCGGCGTCGTGGACCGGGCCCGAGGGGTAGGCGTAGGCGGGCGGCGGGGTGTCGAGGTGGCCGGGGGCGGGGTCCGGTTCCGGGTGGAAGCCCGGGGGTGCGACGTCCACCGCGCGGTCGTCGGGTTCGGTGAGGCGCTCGGCCGAGGCGTACGCGGCGCGCTCGCTCGCGGTGGGCGACAGCGCCACGAAGGCGGAGGTGATGAAGAGGTAGGAGCCGAGGCCGACGGCGAGCGGGAAGATGAACTGCATGACGCTGGTGCCGGGCAGCGCGGCGGGCGACGGGGTGACCTCGACCCGTACGGCGAACATCCCGGTGTAGTGCATGCTGCTCACCGCCGCGCCCATGACCAGGGACGCGAGGGCGACGGCGGCCGGGGCGTGGATGTTGAGCGCCGCCCAGAGCGCGGCGGTCGCGGCGACGACGGCGATGACCACGGACAGGGCGACGAGCAGCGGGTCGTAGTGGACCTGGCCGTGCAGCCGGAGCGCGGCCATGCCCATGTAGTGCATGCTCGCGACGCCGACGCCGGTGGTCAGACCGCCGATCAGGAGCGATCGGACCCGGTCGCGGCCGTAGCCGACGGCGAAGACGCCGACCCCGACGACGACCATCGCGATGAGCAGGCTGAGGAGGGTGAGGGGGACGTCGTAGCGGATGTCGGTCCCGGTGACGCCGAAGCCGAGCATCGCGACGAAGTGCATCGTCCAGATGCCGGTGCCGATCGCGGAGGCGGCGGTGAGCAGCCAGTTGCGCCGCGAGCGGCCGGTCGCGTCGAGCGCGCGTACGGTGCAGCGCAGCCCGAGGGCGGCGCCGATGCAGGCCATCGCGTACGACAGCACAGGTGTCAGCCAGCCGTAGGCGGCGTGGTCGAGGTGTCCCATGGCTCAGGGACGCTAGTCCGCCCCAGGGGGCGCATCGGGGGCGCATTTCGAAAGCTGATGGAATATGACACAGAGATGTTCCCGAACGATCACCACGGTCTCGAACGTGCGCGCAGTTCGTTCACTCACGTGGGCGATGGGCAAGGCGCGACGGGCGGCACATCCACTCGCGTGGGTGACCATGCGCGGGGGGATCATGGGGCACATGAGCGATGACCCCACTCAGGTACGAGAGTTCTTCGGCGCCCGCGCGGCCCGCTGGGACAGCAGGTTCCCCGACGACGGTCCGGTCTACGCCGCCGCCGTCGCCGACATCGGGCTGCGCGCGGGCGACGCCGTCCTGGACGCGGGCTGCGGCACCGGGCGCGCGCTGCCCGCGCTGCGGGCGGCGGTCGGCCCGGCGGGCATGGTGATCGGCGCGGACCTGACCCCGGAGATGCTGGCCGAGGCCGTGCGGGCGGGTCGCGACGGGGCTGCGACGCTGCTGCTCACGGACGTCGCCCGGCTGCCGCTGCGCGACGGCGCCCTCGACGCCGTGTTCGGCGCGGGCCTGATCTCGCATCTCGCCGCCCCCGCCGAAGACCTCCGCGAGCTGGCCCGGGTGGTGCGCCCGGGCGGCCGCCTGGCGCTGTTCCACCCGATCGGACGCGCCGCCCTCGCCGCCCGGCACGGCCGCCGGATCACCGACGGGGACCTGCGGGCCGAGCCCAACCTCCGTCCGCTCCTGGCCGGTTCGGGCTGGGAGCTCGGCTCGTACACGGATGAGGACGACCGCTACCTGGCCGTCGCCGTGCGGCGCACGGAGTGACAGTGGCGACGATCAGGTGATCGCACCAACGCCGTGAGGAACTGTTCTGACGAACTGATCTGACGACCCGACAGGTCGTACGCGACCGCCTGGTGCGGCCGGGTACGGACCCGTCCGCACCGGACAGGACCGCACCGGACCGGACCGCCCGGCGCGGTAGGGCCGCCCGGGGCGGTAGGACCGCTCGGGGCTCGCCGGCTCAGTCCGAACTCGTCACCCAGTACGGATCAGCACGACTCCGTACGACTCAGCACGGCAGGAAGGCGACAGATGGCCCGCAACAGAAGGACGGGCGCGGCGGCGCTCGGGGCGATGGTGCTCGGCGTCACCGCGATCACCGGCTTCGCGCCCGTCCAGGACGGGGCGGAACGGGAGGGACAGGGCAGGGCCCCGGACCGTGCGACGGTACGGGCGGCCGTCGCCGCGGGTGTGTTCAGCAAGGACGCGGGCGCGCGGGGCGGGTCGACGGCGCGGGGCGACGACACGCGGGCGGCGACGCCGTGGGACGTGGGCGACGCCGCGGAGGACTTCGGCGCGGACTATGTGCGCCACCGGGTGGCCCGGGTGCTGCCCGCGGCGCTCGCGCCGGTGTGCAGCGACGGCTACGGCCAGGAAGTGACGTTTCCGCTGTTCGACGACGTGACCGTGCAGGCGGTCGAGACGAAGCGGAGCATGGTCGGTGCCACGCTCGTCTGGCACGGCACGGTGACCGGCACCAATGACCAGGACGTGGTGCTCACCCTGGAGGGCGGCTGCGACCGGAGCCCGGGCAACGAGATCCTGAGCGGGCAGTTCATGCTGGGCGGCGACCTGTACGCGGTGGAGCCGCTGGGCAAGGGCCGGGTCCTGGTCACCCAGACCAGCCCGCTCACGGACGAGGACGAGCCGCCGACGATGGCGCCGCCGCGCGTCCTCCCCGCCTGGGCCCGTCAGCAGCAGGCGCAGGTGGCCGCCGCCGACGCGGCCGCGGCGAAGGCCGTGCTGTCCTCGCCCGAGGCCGAGCGCGCGGCGGCCGCCGCGGCGGCCTGCAAGGGCGGCGCCAACAACGCGCTGGTGGACGTGTTCGTCGGCTACACCCCCGGCGCCCGCACCGAGGCGGGCGGCGACGCGCAGATCCGGTCCTCGGCGGCCCGGGGCGTCGCGCTCGCCAACGAGGCGTTCGCGGAGAGCGGGGTGCGGGTGCGGGTCCGGCTGGTCGGCACCGCGCTCGCCAGCGTCTCCGCGTCCCTCGACGGCGTCACCAACGCCCTGCTGAGCGCGGTCGCCACGCCCAACGACGGCATCGCCGACAACCTGCCGCAGCTGCGCGACCAGTACGGCGCCGACCTGGTCTCGGTGATCGCCGCCGGGCGGGCGGCCGGCGGCCTCGGCTACACCCCGCCGAACCCCGGTCCGTCCACGGCCGCCTGGGGCTACTCCGTGGTCGGCCAGAGCGCCGTGCCGCGCTTCTCGATGGGCCACGAGATCGGCCACAACCTGAGCGCCGACCACGACCGGGTGACGCAGCCGGTGCAGAACGAGAACGGCGCGACCGGCTACTTCCCCGCGAAGGGCGACTGGTCGACGGTCATGGCGTACGAGTCGAGCTGCCGCAAGGCCACCAAGGGCGCGTGCACCCGGATCAACCGTTTCTCCAACCCCAAGCAGTCCTACCGCGGTGACCCGCTCGGCATCGCGATCGGCAAGCCCGACTCGGCCGACAGCACCGATGTGCTCAGCAGGACCGGCAAGGCCGTCTCCGCCTACCGGAAGGCGAAGACCAGCGACGCGCTGTGCGCGGTGACCACGTCCGTCGCCCCGAAGGGCGCGGGCACGGTCACGGCAGGGACCCCGGGCCCGTACCCGACCGGGACCAGTTCGACGTACAACGCCGCGGCGGCCAAGGGGTACGTGTTCTCCGGCTGGAAGCTCGACGGGAAGGCCGCGAAGGGCGGCGCGACCGGCTTCCGGGTGCCGTCGGGCGACCACACCCTGGTCGCCGAGTTCAAGAAGGGCGCCACGCCGACGTCCAAGGTGAGCACGAAGACCTCCGGCAAGGGCACGGTGAAGAAGGCCCCGGCCAAGCGCGCCGAACTGGAGGGCGCCGACCTGCTCTACCAGGCCGTCCCCGCGCCCGGCTGGGACTTCGCGGGCTGGGTCCTGGACGGTTCGAGCGCCGGTGACGACGACTCCCTCGCGCTCGACGTCGGCACCGCCGACATGCAGCTCACGGCGCTCTTCGAGCAGAAGCGGCACAAGCTGACCGTGGTCGAGCAGGGCAAGGGCACGGTCTCGCTCTCCCAGGACGGCCCCTACTCGGACGGCGACACCGTGGAGGCGACGGCGGTGCCCGCGCCGGGCTGGGCGTTCAAGGACTGGCTGCTGGACGGCGAGCCGTACGGCGGCGACGAGGAGCGCAGCAAGGGTGAGACGGCGATCAGCTTCGAGGAGGAGGGTCACACGCTGACGGCGATCTTCGAACGGGGGTGAGGGCCGAGCGGTGCGGCTCCTCCTGTGCGGGAGGGGCCGCACCGCTCACGCGCGGAACGAAGGCCCCCTCCCCCCCTCGACGGTGAAGCTACTCACTGGTTAGGGTGCGCCGACAGCCAGATGGGGAGGGTGACGTGGGCGGTGACGTCGAGGGTGGTGCGGTCGGCGGCGGTGCGGGTGGGGGCGAGGAAGCCGACGCGCTGTTCGTGCTGACCGCCGCGCTGCTCACGCCCGCGCGGTTCCCCAGTGTGCTCGGGGACGACTATCCGGCGGCGTGCGCGCGGTTGCGGATCGCGCCGCTCGACGAGGGGTACGGGCTGATCCTCGGGCAGGACGGGAGCGGGGCGCGGTGGACCGTCGTCGTCGATGACGTGTCGCTGGTCGCCGTCGCCATCTCCTCCTGGGACTGCGGGATGGCGTACGACCTGTCCCCCGACGAGCGGTCCATGGTCTGCGCGCTGCCCGGCTGGCCGCTCGAAGTCGCCGTCGCCGCGCCCGATCTGCCCGCGCCGCACGACCCCGAGCCCGAGGAGGGCGATCTCGCGCCGCTCGCGCCGCCGGACAACGCGGAGTGGGGGCCGGCCCAGCGGCGGCTCGGTGCCGACATGGTGGCGTTGCAGTGGAACGCCTGGCGGGAGCAGATGGAGCAGGACGAGGACAAGGGCGAGGGCGGGAACGGGGACGGGGACGGGGACGGAAAGAGTGAGACGGCGGCGGACGGGCTCCAGCCGCACGTCGGGGTCCGGCGCGCCCTCGCCGACCTCGACGGCTATCTGACGAGCGCGCCGCCCGTCGGCCGGGTCCGGTCGGGTTTCACCGGCGGTGAGGCCCGGATGCTGCGGGCCGACGGGCCCGGCTGGTCGCTGGTCGCCCGGACCGACGACATGGCGTTCGTGCTGCTCGACGACGAGCCGAACGAGGTCCTTCCGGTGTCACGCGGGCCGAAGCTCCCCGCGCTCCTCGAAGCGCTCGACGCCATCGCCGTACGCCCCAGCTGACGGCCCGACCCACCCCAACCGTCCGTCCGCCCGCCCGTCCGTGCGTCCGTGCGTCCGTCAGACGTATTCCAGCGGCCGGTGCGGACCCGCCGGGAACTCGGCCCGGATCGGGTCGCCCGGGCGGATCTCGCCGCCGCTCAGGACCACCGACATGACGCCCGCCTTGCGGACGATGTTCCCGTCCTCGTCGCGCCCGACGACCTGCTTCAGCAGCCCGTGCTGGAAGTTGTCGATCTGCGCGCACGGATTGCGCAGCCCGGTCAGCTCGACGACCGCCTCCGCGCCGATCCGCAGCACCGTGCCGGTGGGCAGCGCGAGCAGGTCGACGCCGGTGGTGGTGACGTTCTCGCCGAGGTCGCCCGGCGCCACCTCGAATCCGGCCGCCGCCACCTCGTCGAAGAGCTCCGTGTGGATGAGGTGCACCTGGCGCAGGTTGGGCACCGTCGGGTCCTTGGCGACCCGGGAGCGGTGCTTGACGGTGACTCCGGCGTGCGCGTCGTCGGCGACGCCGAGCCCGGCGAGCAGCGTGATCGCGGGCCGGTTCAGCTTGCTGAACTCGTGCACGCCGCTGCTGCTCACCGCGGTGACCGAGCCGACGACCGCCTCAGCCGCATCGGCCGCCCCGGCCACCCGGGCCGCCTCCACGCCCTCCACCGCCTCCGTCTGCCGCGCGTCCGCCCGTTCCACCGTCGTACCGCCGCTCATCCGTCGCACTCCCCCCATCGCGCGGGACCACCCCGTGCGGCCCCCACCACCGGCGACCCTACGCGACGCCCTCGCCGCGCAGCGGAGCCCCCACCTCGTGGAGATGGCCGAGCGCCTGCCGGTACGAGTCGACGAAGCCGGTCTCCGTGTACGGGATGCCCAGCGCCGCGCAGTGCGCGCGCACCGCCGGCTGCGCGAGCCGCAGGTGCGGGCGCGGCATGCTGGGGAACAGGTGGTGTTCCACCTGGTAGTTCAGACCGCCGAGGAACCAGTCGGTCAGGGCGCCGCCACGGATGTTGCGCGAGGTCAGCACCTGTCGGCGCAGATGGCCCCAGGAGTCGCCGTCCGGGTGGGTGTCGGGCGTCTCCATGCCCTTGTGGTTCGGCGCGAAGGCCATGCCCAGGTGCACGCCGAGCAGCATCTGGTGCAGCAGCGCGAAGACCAGTGCCTGGAGCGGGCTCAGCAGGGTGAGCAGCAGGGCCGCGTAGCCGACGAGGTGGGCGGACAGCAGCGCGCCCTCGACGAGGCGTTCGCGGCGGGTGCGGTACGGGCCGGTGCGCGAGAGCAGCGCCTGGACGCCGTACACCTTCAGCGCGATGCCCTCCAGGGTGGTCAGCGGGAAGAACAGCCATGCCTGGTGGCGGGTGAGCCAGCCGCGCAGGCCGGTGCGGCCGGTGGTCTGGTGGGCGGCGAAGACCAGGATGTCGGCGGCGACGTCCGGGTCCTTGTCGAGGTGGTTGGGGTGGGCGTGGTGACGGTTGTGCTTGTCGTTCCACCACTCACGGCTCATGCCGAGCAGCAGATTGGCGTGCACGAGCTGGAGGACCCGGCCGAGCCCCCGGTGGTCGGTCACCTGGGCGTGGCCCGCGTCGTGGCCGATGAACGCGATCCGGGCGGAGAGCAGCCCGAGCGGCAGCGCGAGGAACAGCGCCCACCAGGAGGGACCGATCAGCGCGAGTCCGGCGACGACGGCCACGATCCCGAGCAGGTTCACGGCGATGTCCCGGGCGTACCAGCCGGGGCGGCGGTCGAGCAGCCCCTGCTCCTTGATCGTGCGCAGCAGCGGCGTGAACTCGCTGCCGCCGCCCGCCCGTCGGGCCTGGCCGCGCGGAACCCCTGCGGGTGTCGGAGCCGATGTCGGTGTCGATGTCGGTGTCGATGTCGGTGTCGATGTCGGTGTCGATGTCGGTGTCGATGTCGGCGCGAGAAGTGTGGCGGAGTGCTGGGACATGCGGTCTCCGTGGTCCGTCGGAACGTCGTTGGAACGTCGCCGAAAGGTCGTTGAAAGATCGTCAAAAGACAGGCGGGCGAAAGGGCGTCGAAGGCGGTGCGAGCGGCCGTCGGACGGGGCCTCTTCGGCTACCCGAAACGTACGGAGAAGTGATCGGCCGCAGCCATGGCGGCACCACCCGCACCCGTTCGGGGGTGGCCCGGGGGCCTGGGGTGGGGTCTTCCCCACCCCGGACAGGACCCCCGTCCACCGTGACGGGGATCACGGCGTGGAAGCGGGCGCGGAGGCGCGGGCGTGGAGTACCCTCGGCCGCTCGCCCTTGGTAGTCAAATTTGAGGAATGCGTTGTCGCTGTCGCAGTCTCCCTCGCCCTCGTTCTCTGACTCTGACCCGCTGACCGATTCCCTGCCGGGTCCGTCGCCCGACGCTCTCGCCCGACGCTCCGTCGTCTTCATCCCCGCCGAGGCCCCGCGCGCGGGCCGGTTCGCCTTCTGGTCACCGGACGACCCCACCCCCGCCCTCGCCCCCTCCCCCGCCCTCACCGGCTCCCCGTCCGCCGAGCCCGATGACCAGCTGACCGTCCTCGTCGAGGGCGCGGCCGAACATGGGGCCGGGGACAAGGAGGGACAGGGGGACGACGAGGAGGTGCGGCCGCTGGTCGTGTCCGCCGTCACCCTGCCCGTACGAGAAGCGCTCCCCGTGCTCGCCCGCGCGCGGTTCGCCGACGACGCCACGCCCTCGGCGGCCTTCTGGGGCGCCGCCACCCTCTTCGCACTCGATCTGGTCGCGCGCGGGCTGCTGCTCCCCGGCCTCACCGCGGGCGACCTGGACGCCTGGCGGGTCGGGCCGCTGGGCGCCGACGAGGTGGCCGCGCTGCGGGACCTCGCCGCGTCGATGCCGCCGTCCGCGCACGCCGTACCGCTGCCGGAGCGTGCCGAGGACGGCGGGTTCCTGCTGCCCGAACCGGAGCGGCTGCTGCGGACGTTCGCCGACGCCGTCGCCGACGTGCTGCCCCGCACCCCGGCCGCCCCGCTCGCGGCGGGCGGGCCCGCCTTCGCCGCCGACGAGCACCACGCGCCGCGGCCCCTGCCCGAGCACCGGCCGTGGGCGGCGGACGTGGCCGCCGGACATGACGCGGGGGTACGGCTCTCGCTGCGCATCGAGCTCGTACCGGCCCACGGCGGCGACGACCGTACGCCCGCGCCGGAACTCCCCACGACCGGATCCCCGACGACCGGATACCCCGCCTCCGGACCCCACGGGGCCGGATCCCACGGGGCCGCATCCCCCACGCTCGGATCCCCCTCCGGCGACGACCTGGCCGCGCCCACCTTCCGGGCCGTCCTCCAACTGCACGCCGTGGCCGACCCGACGCTCGTCGCGGACGCCGCCGCCGTATGGAGCGGTACGGCTCCGGGCGCTCCCGGCGACGCTCCGGGAGGCGGTACGGCCCACGGCCCCGCCACCGCCTTCGGACCGCGCGCCCGAATGGACGCGCTGCTCGCGCTGCGGCGGGCGGCGCGCGCCTGGTCGGCGCTGACGCCGCTGCTCACGGCCGCCGTGCCGGACGCGGTCGACCTCGCCGACGAGGAGGTCGCCGAACTCCTCGGGCCCGCCGCCCGCGCCCTGGCCGCCACCGGCGTACCGGTCCACTGGCCGCGCGAACTCGCCCACCGGCTCACCGCGCACGCCGTGATCGGCCCGCGCGACACACCGGACGGACCGGACTCACCGGACGCTCCGGGCACGCACGACGGGTCCCGCGACCGGGGCGACGCGCTGCCCTCCTTCCTCTCCGCCGACACTCTGCTCGCGTTCAACTGGCGGTACGCGATCGGCGACCAGGAACTGACCCGCGCCGAGCTCGACCTGCTGGCCGAGGCCGGACGGCCGTTGGTCCGGCTGCGCGACCAGTGGGTGCTCGTCGATCCCGAGGAGCTGCGCCGCAACCGGGCGCAGCAGGACCGCGTGCTCACCCCGCTCGACGCGCTCGGGGCCGCGCTCACCGGCACCGCCGAGGTGGACGGGCGGGCGGTCGAGGTCCGGGCCACCGGCTGGCTGGAACAGCTCAGGGCCCGCCTCGCCGACCCCGAACGGACGGAGGGCGCAGAGGGCACAGAGGACCCCTCGGCACCACGGAGTGAGCGGTCGGCGAAAAAGCAGCCCGTCCCCCAACCCGCCGCGCTGGCCGCGACCCTGCGCGACTACCAGCTGCGCGGCCTGCGCTGGCTGGACCGGATGACCTCGCTCGGGCTCGGCGCCTGCCTCGCCGACGACATGGGCCTGGGCAAGACCATCACCCTCATCGCACTGCATCTGCACCGGCAGTCCGACCCGTCGACCGCGGGACCCACCCTGGTGGTCTGTCCGACCTCCCTGATGGGCAACTGGCAGCGCGAGATCGAACGCTTCGCGCCGGGCACGCCGGTGCGCCGCTTCCACGGCGCGGCCCGCGGCCTGGACGCGCTCGCCGACGGCGAGGTCGTGCTCACCACCTATGGCACCATGCGGCTCGACGCGTCCCGGCTGGCCGCCGTGACCTGGGGTCTGGTCGTCGCGGACGAGGCGCAGCACGTCAAGAACCCGTACGCGGCGACCGCCCGCGCGCTGCGCGCGGTCTGTGTGAAGGCGCGGGCGCGGGTCGCGCTGACCGGCACGCCGGTCGAGAACAATCTGTCCGAGCTGTGGGCGATCCTCGACTGGACGACCCCGGGGCTCCTCGGCGGCCTCGGCGCGTTCCGTACCCGGTACGCGAGCGCCGTCGAGGGCGGCGGCGATCCGGCCGCGGCGAGCCGACTCGCCGCACTGGTCGGCCCGTTCCTGCTGCGCCGCCGCAAGTCCGACCCGGGCATCGCGCCCGAGCTGCCGCCGAAGACCGAGACCGACCGGGCCGTCTCCCTCACCAAGGAGCAGGCCGGCCTGTACGAGGCGGTGGTCCGCGAGACACTCGCCGCGATCGCCGAGGCGGACGGGATGGAGCGGCGCGGCCTGGTGGTGAAACTGCTCACCGGACTCAAGCAGATCTGCAACCACCCGGCGCAGTACCTGAAGGAGAACAAGCCCCGGATCGAAGGACGTTCGGGGAAGCTGGAGCTGCTCGACGAGCTCCTCGACACGATCCTCGCGGAGCGGGCGAGCGTGCTCGTCTTCACCCAGTACGTGGGGATGGCACGGTTGTTGGAGCGGCATCTGGCGGCGCGGGGCGTGGCCACCCAGTTCCTGCACGGCGGTACGCCGGTCGCGGAGCGGGAGTCGATGGTCGCCCGGTTCCAGGCGGGCGAGGTGCCGGTGTTCCTGCTGTCCCTGAAGGCGGCCGGAACGGGCCTCAACCTCACCCGCGCCGAGCACGTCGTGCACTACGACCGCTGGTGGAACCCGGCCGTGGAGGCGCAGGCCACCGACCGGGCGTACCGGATCGGGCAGACCCGGCCGGTGCAGGTGCACCGGCTGATCGCGGAGGGCACCGTCGAGGACCGGATCGCGGCGATGCTGGACCGCAAGCGGGCCCTGGCCGACGCGGTGCTCGGCGGCGCGGGCGAGGCGGCGCTCACCGAACTGACCGACGCCGAACTGGCCGAACTGGTGGGGCTGCGGCGGACGGAGGAGACCGCGTGAGGACGACGTACGGAGGGAACGGGAGCGACGGCCGGAGCGAGTGGAGCCACGCGATGCGCGAGGACGGGCACGGGCACGGGGACGGGGACGGGGAGACGGTGGAGCTCGACGAGGTGCGGACGTTCGCGGCGCTGCCGCCGGTGGCGGGCGGGGCGTTCGCCAGGACCTGGTGGGGCCGGGCATGGCTCAAGGCCCTGGAGGAAACCGCCCTGGACGGGCAGCAGTTGAAGCAGGGGCGGCGGCACGCGCGGGCCGGGGCGGTCGGCGCGGTGTCGGTGCGGCCCGGCCGGATCACGGCCGTGGTGCGGGACCCGGACGGCACGGCGTACCGCAGCGATGTCCTCTTCCAGGAGCTGTCGGAGGCGGACTGGGACCGGTTGATCGGCCTCGCGGCGCAGAGCGCCGGGCACATCGCCGCGCTGCTCGACCGGGAGATGCCGCCGCACCTGGTGGAGGACGCGGCGGAGGCCGGACTCGACCTGCTGCCGGGCATCGGCGATCTGGAGCCGGAGTGCGGCTGCGAGGCATGGGACCACTGTCCGCACACTTCCGCGCTCTGCTACCAGGTGGCGCGGCTGCTCGACGAGGACCCGTTCGTGCTGCTGCTCATGCGCGGGCGCGGCGAACGGGCCGTGATCGAGGCGCTGCAGGAGCGGAGCACGGCGGCTTCCGGGTCGGCGGGCGCGGCGGTGCCGGGCGGCGGGTCCGCCGCTCCGGTGGGCGCTCCGGCGGGTGTTCCGGCGGCGGAGGTGTTCGCGGCGGGCGGCATCCTGCCGCCGCTGCCCGCCCCGCCGGCCGTCCCCCAGGCCCCGGGCGAGCCGCCGTCCCTCGACACGGAGACGGACCCGGAGCCGGGCGTCGACCCGACGGCCCTGGAGTTCCTGGCGGCGGACGCGGCGGTACGGGCGCGCCGGATGCTGGCGGCGTGGGCCGGGCCCGGGACTCCGAGTGAAGCAGGGGCAGGATCCGGGGCGGGAGCCGGGTCCGGGTCCGGGTCCGGGTCAGGATCCGGGACGGGGGCGGGGGCCGTCGAGCCGGTGCTGACCGGTGCGCAGGACGCGGTACGGCTCGCCGCCGCTTCCCCCGGGCCCGCCTCCTGGGTCGCGGCGCGGCTCGCGAAGGGCTCGGGGCGGTCCCGTGCCGAGCTTGATCACGCGGTACGGGCCTGGCGGCTCGGCGGCGCGGCCGGTCTCGCGGTCCTGGAGGAGGAGCAGGCCCCGGGCCCCGAGGCGCTGCGGCGCGCGGAGGCCCAACTGGCCACCGCCTGGGAGGCGGAGGAGCGTCCCGCGCTCACGCGGACGGGGCCGGCTCGCTGGGACATGACCGGCGGGGCGGCCGAGGGCGGTGCGGGGGCCGGTGCGGTCGACGCCGAGCCCGCCCGGCCCGCCCGCCAGTTGCGGCTCGGTGGGGACGGGCGCTGGTGGCCGTACCGTACGACCGGCCCGGACGGCGCCTGGGTCCCGGCCGGTCCGCCGGACCACGACCCGGCGGCGGCGCTGGCGGGAGCGGGCGAGCCGGACTGAGGCCGAAGTGCCGTGGGGCCGGGGGCCGTTGCAAGGCGGCGGCCCCTGGTCACCGCGCTCCGCTCACCGCAGCGGCGCGGTCAGCTTCCGGCCGCTCGACGACGGGGCGGCGAGGCTGCACGCGACCACCTTGTCCCCGAGCAGATAACTGGTCCGGTACGGGTACTGCACGAAGGTCGCCCACCGGGTGCCGAACGGCTGGGCCAGGGCCCGCAGTCGCAGCGGCGCCTTGCACAGGGCGGCGGCCGCGTCCCGTACCGCCGTGTCGTCGGCGTACCGGCCGGTCAGCCGCAGCCGGGCGACCAGCTGGGCGTCGTGCGGGGCGGTGCAGGAGCGGCGGACCACGGTGCCCGGCGCGGCCCGGTCGATGTCGAAGCAGGCGCCGACCCGCAGCACGTCGTAGGGCACGGCGGCCGGGGTGGCGATGGGCGTGGCGGGCCGGTGGCCCACCGTGTGGTGCGGCCGCGGTGCCCCGGTGGCGGGGGTGGTCGCCCCGGCGGTTCCGGCCGGGGTGAGCGGGCTCGCCGGAACCGCCGCGTCCGTGCGGTCGGCGCGGTCTCCCGACGGTGGCGCGGTGGTGCGGGCGGTGGCGGGCGGGGTGGTGCGCGGCGCGGTCGGCGACGGGTTCCCTCGGTGCCCGGCGGCCGGATTCCCCGGGACACGGGAGGGGGTGGTCGCGGCCGCCGGTGGAGTCGGGGTGCCCGTGGGGGCGGCGGACGCGTCGGACGCCGTGGGCCCGGCGGCGGGGGCGGCCGCGGGCACCCGCCGGTCGCCGTCGCCTGAGCCACCGCCGGAGCCGCCGCGTGCGGTGACGGTCACGGAGAGGGCGAGGGCGGCGGCGAGCGCGGCGACCGGGAGGACGGCCGCGCCCGGCCGCAGGGCGGCGACGCCCGGCCTTCGCGACGGCCTGGCGTCACGGGCCGGGCGGGCATCTGGGCCACCGGGGGCACCCTGGGGGTCGTGCGCGGGGTGCGCACCGTGGGGGTCGCGGGACGGGGAATCCGTCGGCGGGCGGAACATACGGAACAGGTTCACCCGTCAACCGCCCGCGTGGCGAGGGTTACCGGTGGGTCGGGTCCCGCCCGTACAGAACCGTGACATTCCCGCCGCAGGTACGAGACCCTCACCCGGCCCCGTCGCCCGGTACGGGCGCACGTCGGCAACCGCTCCCGCGTCCGCTTCGGCACCCGGTCCCGCGTCCGCTCCGGCAGCCACCCCGGCGTCCGCTTCGGCTTCCGTCGCCGACGGCTCCCTCACCCGTGCCCCCTTCGTCCCGGTTACAGCCCGAGCTGGCGCTCGGCGGCGTCGACGGTCTGCGCGAGCAGCACGGCGATGGTCATCGGGCCGACGCCACCGGGCACGGGGGTGATGAGCGAGGCGCGCTCGGCCGCACCGGCGAAGTGCACGTCGCCGACGTTGCCCGGGTTGTAGCCCGCGTCGATCACGACGGCGCCCGGCTTGATGTCCTCGCCCTTGATGAACTCCGGCTTGCCCACGGCGGCGACGAGGATGTCGGCCTCACGGACGGCGGCGGAGAGGTCGGTGGTGCGCGAGTGGCAGTAGGTGACGGTGGCGTCGCGGCCGAGGAGCAGCAGTCCGGCGGGCTTGCCCAGGATCGCGCTGCGCCCGACCACCACGGCCCGCTTGCCGCTGAGCTCGACGTCGTACGCGTCGAGCAGCCGCATGATGCCGCCGGGGGTGCAGGAGACGAAGCCGGGGAGGCCGAAGCCCATGGCGGCGAAGGACGCCATGGTGACGCCGTCGACGTCCTTCTCCGGCGCGATGGCCTCGAACGCGGCGCGCTCGTCGATGTGCGGGCCGACCGGGTGCTGGAGCAGGATGCCGTGGACCTCGGGGTCCTCGGAGAGCGCGGTGATCGCCGCGACGAGCTCCTCGGTGGTGGTCTCGGCGGGCAGTTCGACGTGCTTGGAACGGATTCCGGCCTTCGCGCAGCGGTTCTGCTTCATCTTCACGTACGTGACCGACGCGGGGTCCGCGCCGACCAGGACGGTCGCGAGGCAAGGCGTCACACCGGTGCGGCGGGTGATCTCGGCGGCGCGGGCGGCGGTCTCCTCGCCGGTGCGGCGGGCGAGCGCGGTGCCGTCCATGAGGCGTGCGGTGCTGGTGGACATGGGCCACTCCTGAGCGTCGACTTCGACCGGTTGATCGCCCAGGCGCACGGCAGTGGTACGGCCCCGCGGGGTGTGCGCGGCACGTACGGACCGCTCCCCGGTGGTGATCCACCTCAAGCGCCAGTCACGGCCCGGCTCCACTGTACGGGACGGCCCCGGCGCCGGTCAGGGCCGGGTCGGCGCGAACCTGGGCGGGATCTGGGCGGGATCTGAGCGGGATCGGCGGAGCGGGTGGAAAGGCGGCCGGGGTACGGAACCGGTCACGGCGCGTATGCGTGGCTGCGCGATCGCTTGTCGGGGGGCCGCGCGGCCCCGACGATGACGCGGGGTGCCGGACAACGGACAACGGACAGCGGACGGCGGCGATGGCGATGACGGCGGTGACGGTGGCGGAGCAGGTCTCGGATTCGGCGGCGGGACAGGTCTCGGGACAGGTCTCGGGGTCGGCGGCGGGACAGGTCTCGGGGTCGGCGGCGGGACAGGTCTCGGGGTCGGCGGCGGAGGTGCGGCGGGCGCACGAGGAGTTCACCGGGGGGCCCGCGGCGCCGTCCGGGCGCCCCTCCCCGCCCTCTCCCCCGGTGCGGCAGCTGGTCGCGGAGTCCTGGCGGCGTTCGGTACGGGCGCGGGTGAGCCCGGACGGCGCGGCGCGGGTCGAGCTGGACGAGGAGGAGCTGGCGGCGCACCGTGCGGCGCATCCGCTGGCGGCGGCGATGCCGCTGGTCAGGGAGCTGATGGGGGCGTACGCGCGGGACGGCGAGCATCTGATCGCGGTATGCGACGCGGGTGGCCGGATGCTGTGGGTGGAGGGGCATCCGGGGACGCTGCGGAAGGCCCGGGCGATGAATTTCGTGGCGGGCGCGCGCTGGTCGGAGTCGGCGGCCGGGACGAACGCGCCGGGGACGGCGCTCGCAGTGGGCCGCCCGGTGCAGGTGTGCGCGGCGGAGCATTTCCAGCGGCCGGTGCAGGCGTGGACGTGCGCGGCGGCGCCGATCCTGGAGCCGCGCACGGGCCGGGTGCTCGGCGCGGTCGACATCACCGGCGGGGACGGCCTGGCGCATCCGCACAGCCTGGCGTTCGTGCAGGCGGTGGCGCGGGCCGCCGAGTCGCAGCTGGCGCTGGCCGCGCCCGTGCCGCCGCCGGGTGCGGGGCGTCTGGTGGCGCTCGGCCGGGACGAGGCGCTGCTCGAACTGCCGGGGCGGCGGCTGCGGTTGAGCCGTCGGCACAGCGAGATCCTGGTGATCCTGGCGCACCGGCCCGACGGGGTGGGCGGCGACGAGTTGCTGACGTTGCTGTACGAGGACGAGTCGGTGACGCCGGTGACCCTGCGGGCGGAACTGTCTCGGCTGCGCGGGCTGCTGGGGCCGGAGACGCTGGCGTCGCGCCCGTACCGGCTGGCGGAGGGGGTGACGGCGGACTTCCTGACGGTGGACCGGCGGCTCGCCTCGGGGGCGCTGGCGGGGGCGCTGGGCGACTATCCGGGCCCGCTGCTGCCGGGGTCGCGGGCGCCCGGGGTGGTACGGCTGCGGGAACGGCTGGCGGGGCGGCTGCGGGCGGCCCTGGTGGACCGGGGCGATCCCGGGCTGCTGGCGGACTGGGCGTACAGCGTGTGGGGCGAGGACGACCTGGTGGTGTGGCGGGCGCTGGCCTCGGCCGTACCGGCGTCCCAGGCGCCCGCCGTCCGGGCGAGGTTCGCCGCGCTGGATGCCGAACTCGCGGCGGGGCCGGGCGGTTTGGCGGGTCGTGGCCGGGCACGCAACGGGGTTGCAACGTAGCGGGGCGGACCCTCGGCGGTGACGCCGGCCAGGGACGGCCGGTGCGCTCCGAGGGAGGTCCCTGCCCATGACCCGTTATGCCGCGCCCGGCACCGAAGGCTCGCTGATGACGTACCAGAGCCGCTACGACCACTGGATCGGGGGCGAGTTCGTCGCTCCGGTCCGTGGCCAGTACTTCGAGAACCCGAGCCCGGTGGACGGGCGTCCGTTCACCGAGGTGGCGCGCGGCACGGCGGAGGACGTGGAGCTGGCGCTGGACGCGGCGCACGCGGCGGCCCCGGCGTGGGGGCGGCTTTCGGCCGCCGAGCGGGCGCAGGTGCTGCTGCGGATCGCGGACCGGATGGAGCAGAACCTGGAGGCGCTCGCGGTCGCCGACAGCTGGGACAACGGCAAGCCGGTGCGCGAGACGCTGGCGGCGGACATCCCGCTGGCGATCGACCACTTCCGCTACTTCGCGGGCGCGCTGCGGGCGCAGGAGGGCGCGCTCAGCCAGCTGGACGACGACACCGTGGCGTACCACTTCCACGAGCCGCTGGGTGTGGTCGCGCAGATCATCCCGTGGAACTTCCCGATCCTGATGGCGGTGTGGAAGCTGGCCCCGGCGCTGGCGGCGGGCAACGCGGTCGTCCTGAAGCCGGCCGAGCAGACCCCGGTCTCGGTGCACTTCTGGATGAGCCTGGTGGCGGATCTGCTGCCGCCGGGCGTCCTCAACATCGTGAACGGCTTCGGCGAGGAGGCGGGGAAGCCGCTGGCGTCGTCGCCGCGGGTCGCGAAGATCGCCTTCACCGGTGAGACGACGACCGGGCGCCTGATCATGCAGTACGCGTCCGAGAACCTGAAGCCGGTCACCCTGGAGCTGGGCGGCAAGTCGCCGAACCTGTTCTTCGCCGACGTGTGGGCGGCGGACGACGACTTCCGCGACAAGGCGCTGGAGGGCTTCACGATGTTCGCCCTCAACCAGGGCGAGGTGTGCACCTGTCCGTCCCGCGCGCTGATCCAGGGCAGCATCTACCGCGAGTTCCTGGAGGCGGCGGTCGCCCGTACCGAACTCATCGTCCCCGGGCACCCGTTGGACACCGACACGATGATCGGCGCCCAGGCGTCGGCGGAGCAGCTGCGGAAGATCCTCTCGTACGTGGAGATCGGCCAGCAGGAGGGCGCGAAGGTCCTGACGGGTGGTCAGCAGGTCGACCACGGTGGCGACCTGGCGGGCGGCTACTACGTCCAGCCGACCATCTTCGAGGGCGACAACCACATGCGGATCTTCCAGGAGGAGATCTTCGGCCCGGTCGTCGCGGTGACCGCCTTCACCGACTTCGACGACGCCATGCGCACGGCGAACGACACCCTGTACGGCCTGGGCGCGGGCGTCTGGACCCGTGACATGACCACCGCCTACCGCGCGGGCCGGACGATCCAGGCGGGCCGCGTCTGGACGAACTGCTACCACGCGTACCCGGCGCACGCGGCGTTCGGCGGGTACAAGCAGTCGGGGGTGGGCCGGGAGACCCACAAGATGATGCTGGACCACTACCAGCAGACGAAGAACCTTTATTGCAGCTATTCCCCGAAGGCAGTTGGGTTCTTCTAGAGCGCCAAGCCGAGCTCCCGGAAGGAAAATTACCCTCCCGGAGTCAGCCCGGTAGCGTCACCCTTCGACATGGTGTCGTCACGCCAAGCGCGGAAAAGGGTCGCTCAGTCGCGCCTCCCGGACCGGTCACGGACCAAGCTCCCATCCGGTGAGGACGGCGGTCGCCTTCGGGAGCTCGCGCAGTCATCGGAGGTCACTCGGCACCGGACGCGGCGAGGTCACGGTCACCGGGGACGACGACCCCCGTGCCCAGGTCGCCGGAGACCTCTCCATCTCGTACGAGCCGCTCCGCGGCGCGGACGGGACACCCACCACCGCGAGGAACGCGACGGCCGGGCTCGCCACCGGGCGGACACGCCGATCATCAGATGAATGCCGATGTGGCGACCCTCGCGAGAGGTGTAATCCGCTTCGACGTCCCCTCACCATCCCCCAAGGAGTGACATGCGAATGCGAACTGCGATCGCCGCCGCCGCACTGGCCGCGGCAGCCGTCCTCGGCGCCACCGGCTCCGCCGCCGCCGCCCCGAGCGTCCCGTCCGACATCGAGATCGGCCCCCTCCCGCTGCCCATCCACATCCCGATCAGGATCTGCCAGGGCGGCGTCCCCGTCGTCGGTACCGTCTGCATCAACCCCTGACCCAGGCAGGCGGCCACAACCGCTGCCGTCGGTTCCGCCCGGCCCGTACCAGCGCCGGGCGGGACCGGCGGCGGCGACGCCGGTGCCGCACCTGCTGCCGCCCCTCAGGGGGTTGGCGCGGCCCCGCACTGGGCGGCCAGACACCCGAGCACCGCGGCCGCCGCCGTGTCTCGCACGGTGATCCGGTCACCCGCGTCGTGCGTGGTGAGGGCGAACGTCACCGTGTCGTACAGGATGGTCACGCGGGCGTGGTGGTCCGTCATGTCCTCTGCGGCGGCCACGGCCGCGTACAGGACGGGGACGTCCGCCCGGAGAACCGTGAAGGAGGCGACGAGGTGCCCGTCTACGGCTCGCCAGTGGGGCAGCCGGCCGAGCGCGGCTGCCAGCTCGGCACCGGTGAGCGGTTCGGGCACACGCGGGTCGAGCCGGTTCGGCACGGGCGCGGTCACCACCGCTGGTCCGCGGTCACGCCCAGGCGGTCGCCGGTGTCGCCGTCGACTCCGGCGCAGAACGCCCCCACGAAGTCCTCGAGTTCCTCGAAGGCGTAGGCCGCGAAGAGGACGGACTGGTACTCGGTCACGTCATACGGCACGGTCACCATCCGACGCACGTCCAGCGGGCATATGTATGCCTGGCGGAACTGCTGGAGCTCACCGTAGGAGGACAGCAGGCTCGCCCCGTAGGCCATGGGCGACCCCGGATCCCCCAGCAGCCCGTACTCCAGGGTGAACCAGAACACCCGGGAGACGGCCTTGAGGGACTCCCTGGTCTCGGCGCGCCGCGCCGCCGCACCGAACTGTCGGTACAGATCGGCGAACCGGGGGCTGGCGAGCGTGGCTCCGTGGCCGAGGACCTCGTGCACCATGTCCGGCTCGGGTGAAAACAGCGGGCTGGCATAGTGCCGGATGAACTGGGTGGACTGGAAGACCGAGTCCGCCAGGGTGCCGTAGAAGTCCTGGAGCGGCACGATGCCGGCCGCCGGCGCGAAGGAGAAGCCGGTCAGCTCCCGCAGCCGCCGCGAGGACTCGGCCAGCTGGGGGACGCGGTCGGTCGGCAGGGCCAGGCCCTCCATCGCCTCCCGCACCTCGGCCGTCGCGTACTTCCGCCACAGCGGGGCCAGGGCGTGGGTGATCTGGTTCCAGCACGCGTGGTCCTGGGGCGTGTACGCGATGTGGGGCGGCTCGGCGCCGGGCAGGTGGCCGTGCGCGGCCTCGGCAATGACGGCACGGTGGGTGAGGTAGGCCGCGTCGTCGTGCCCGGGGTAGCCGGATGGCAGTTCGAAGGCGGGGGCCGGGACGATCGGAGCGGGCATCGGGGCGTGCGTGGACACGGGGGGCCTTCCGTTGGGTTCTTCGGCTTCACAGTCCGCGCGCCGGGGGCGCTGCAGCGGACGCTCGTGACCGATGCTCGCCAAGAGGAGCGGGCCGATCGTTGACGCGCTGACCGCCGAATGCGAACGGACGCGCGGACGTGTCCAGAGCATCCGGAACACGGAAGCCGCCCTGCCACCGGGCTCGTGGCCCGGCCCGGCAAGGCGGCTCTCCGTGTACGTATGCGTCTTCTGTGCACCTCCGCGCCTACGGCCACTCCGGGCGGGGGAGGTCGTCGACGTGGCGGAGCCGACGTCGCTCACGCACACCGGCCACGGCAAGGACCAGTGCTGCCGTGCCACCCGTCCACAGCACCTGCGGGCGGCTGCCCTCATCCGCCAACATGAGTACCAGCACCGCCGCCATTGCGGCCAGCGCCGCCCATGTCAGGTACGGGAAGCCCCACATCCGCAGGGCCACAGGCCCTGACGCCTCATGCTCCAGGCGGCGGCGCAGCCGCAGCTGGGAGAGGGCGATCAGGATCCACACGAACAGTACGATCGCGCCGACCGCGTTCAACATGCACATGAAGACGGTGTCCGGCCACAGCAGGTTGAGGACCACTGAGAGGAAGCCGAAGGCGACCGAGACGAGTACCGCGCGCCGCGGCACCCCCGCCCCGGAAACCCTTACGAGGCCACCGGGTGCCTCGCCGCGGTCCGCCAACGAGAAGAGCATGCGCGAGGAGGAGTACAGGTTCGCGTTCAGGGCAGAGAGCAGGGCGGTGAACACCACGACGTCCATGACGCGACCCGCGGATTCGATGCCGACGGCGTCGAGGACGGCCACGTACGGGCTCTGGCCGGGGATGAGGGAGTCCCACGGCAGGAGCATGACGATGAGCACCATCGAGCCCAGGTAGAAGACCATGATCCGCCACACCGCGCTGCGTACGGCCCTCGCCACGGAGCGGGCCGGATCGTCGGACTCGGCGGCGGCGATGGTGACCATCTCCAGGCCGCCGAAGGCGAAGACGACGGCGAGGACACCGGCGACCACGCCCTCCCAGCCGTTGGGGAGGAATCCGCCGCGCCCGGTCAGGTTGGCCAGGCCCACCGGATCGGTGTGGGGCAGCAGGCCGAGGACCGCCAGTACGGCCAGCACCAGGAACGCGACGATCGCGAGGACCTTCACCGCCGCGAACCAGAACTCGAACTCGCCGAAGTTCCGGACCGAAGCGAGGTTGCCGGCCGTGAAGACGACCATGAACAGCAGCATCCAGGCCCACTGGGGGACCCCCGGGAGCCAGCCGTGGGCGATCTTCGCCGCGCCCGTGGCCTCAACCGCGAGCACGACCACGAGCAGGATCCAGTAGAGCCAGCCCACCGTGAACCCGGCCCATCGCCCCAGGGCCCGCTCCGCGTGTACGGAGAAGGAGCCCGAGGAGGGCATGGCCGCCGACATTTCGCCCAGCATCCGCATCACGAGCATGCCGAGGGCGCCGGCGAAGAGGTACGAGAGGATGATGCCGGGGCCGGCGACGGCGATACCGCCGCCCGAGCCGACGAACAGGCCGGCGCCGATCGCACCGCCGAGCCCGAGCATGGTCAGGTGGCGCTGCTTCAGCCCGTGGCCGAGCGGTAGTTCCGGTTGGGGAGGTACGGCTGTTTCGGACGGAAGGCCGACCCGGTGAATGTCAGTGTGGGGCATTACCGCAGCCTCACCCATTATCCGACCGCCGGACAAACCGCTGCCGGGACGGCATGAATTCTGTCTACGGAAGTACTCTCGAACGCATCGCGCGACGCCGCTTCTGTTAATGACCCAGCAGGTAATTTCTGATGCCATCGGGCGTCCGACCGGGCGCACTCCCCCGCCATCAGAAAGGCACGGCCGTGCCCCTTTCCTCCGTCACCTTCCGCCACGCGACGGCCTCGGACGTCCCCGCTCTGGTCGATCTGGTGGAGTCCGCGTACCGCGGTGACGCCAGCCGGGCCGGCTGGACCACCGAGGCGGACTTCCTCGACGGCCGGCGGACCGACCCGCAGGGCATCCGCGAGATACTCGACAGCCCGCACGGCACGCTGCTCGTAGCCGAACGGTCCGGCGAGCTCATGGCCTGCTGCCACGTCGAGCAGCGCGGCGACCACGCCTACTTCGGGATGTTCGCGGTCCGGCCCCGGCTCCAGGGCGCGGGGCTCGGCAAGCGGGTCATCGCGGAGGCGGAGCAGTGGGCCCGCGAGGCGGGGGCGGGCGAGATGCACATGACGGTGATCCAGGTGCGCGAAGAGCTCATCGCCTTCTACGAGCGGCGCGGCTACGTCCGTACGGGCCGGCTGACCCCCTTCCCGTACGGAGACGAGCGCTTCGGCCTCCCCAAGCGCGGCGACCTCGCTTTCGAGCTGCTCACCAAGGCCCTGTGAGGGGATGAAACGCCCGCCGGGCACCTGGTCGTCCTGGTGTGCTCGTCCTGGTGCCCGGCGGCTGGGGGCGCGTACACGAGTACGGGCCCGGAACGGTGTTTCCGTTCCGGGCCCGTATCGGTTTGTCAGATGCGCACGCGGCGGCCGAGGGTCTCCCGGCATCCGGCGAGCAACACCGTGTACAGCAGTACGGCCGCGACCAGGAACACCCAGTCGCCGTTGTCCAGCCACAGCAGGCCGGTTCCGACCACCGGCACGACGGCCGTGACCACGCCCCGCAGCCGGTCAGGGGTGACCGGCTGCGGGTCGGGGTCCCGGTTCGCGTCGCCCTTGGTGACGAAGGTGTCGAAGTTCTGCCGCTTGACGGCCCGGTGGGTGGTGGACCGGCCGCCGTGCGCGGTGTCGGCGAACGAGATGACGGCTCCCGCCCCCACCTCCGTTGCCCTCACCTGGCGCACAGCGACCACGTCACCCCGGCTGAGCGCCGGCTCCATCGAGCCGGAGACCACGACCGACGGACTCCAGCCGAGGGTGAGGGTGGCGAGGGGCATGCACATCAGCGTCGTCACCATCGTGACCGCGGTGCGGCAGGCCGACACGCGCAGGACCTGCCACCAGTTCTCGGTGTCTTCGCCCGGGGCACGGCCGTCTCCGTTCGCCCGGCGCACCCACCGCCACTGATTTCCCATGGCCAACCTCACCTTCGCGGACTGTCCTGCCGGCTATCCGCCCCGACTACTTCGGGACGTCGGACAGCTCGGCACCGATGATGAAACCGATCTTGCTGCTGCGGGCGGAGTCCGGGGCGTCCTTGTCCAGGTACCAGGTGATCTGGAGCATCTGCTCCTCGTCCTGCCCCTGCATGACGGTGACGCCGTCGACGACCTGGACGCGGCCCTTGTTCGCGGCGGCCTCCGCGTACCACTCGGCGAGGGTCTTCACCTGGGCGGGGGCCGGCGCCGCCTGCCCGGGGGCACTCTTCTCACCGGTGATCCCGAAGCCGACGTGGAGGTGCTGGGCGAGGTCCGACTTCGCGACGTCGGACTGACCTTCGGCGGTGATGTCCTTCAGCAGGATCTGGCCTTCGGCGGCCCGGTCCTCGGCGGTGTTCTTGAACGTGTAGGTGACGTTGGCGAACTGGCCGTCCGCATTCTCGCTCGGCAGCACGCCCTCCACCTTCACGACGGAGTCGGTTCCGAGGTCGCTGGTGACGTCGTACTTCGACCACGTGCCCGAGCCGATCTCGTTGCCGTGGTTCCAGGCGGAGGCCTGGACGGTGGCGTGCGTCGCGCCGAGGACCATCGCGCCGGAGGCCAGCACACCGACCGGAATGGCGGCGAGCTTCGACCAGCGCTTCGCGCGGCCCGCGGAAATTACCTTACCCATGATGTATCTCCTGGTAATTGTTCGAGTTTCTGATGAGTGTCGGCCCCGCCTTTCCAGCCGGGCTGACAACAAAGATCAAACCCATCGGCGCCCGTCCGATTGTGAATGCGATGATGGGGATTGCGATCAACTTGTGTGTTCGCGACTTTTTCGTCTCACGGAAACGCGGGCAGCCCCCTCGTCGCCGGGGAAAGGACCCGGTGACGAGGGGGCTGCGACGCACGGAAGTCCAGCGGGCTGGGCGGCCCCCCTACCTCCCGCCGTGCAGGGCGAGCGCTGCGAGGACATCGGCCATGGCTTCGATGCGCCCGAGGGCACAGGAGAAGTCCGCCTCACAGGCGCGTACGTCCGCGGCCCGCAGCCCGGTCGGAGCGGCGTCCGCGGCCGCCGTCCGGCCCGGACAGAGCCCGTTGGCGGCCGCGTCGAGCCGTACGGCGCATGGGTGCTTCCTTGTGAGGGGGGCCGTGGGATGAGCGATCAACGATGAGGGATGAGGGCCTTGCCGGTCGGCCCGACAGCGGGCGGACCTCAACTCCGGGCTTCGGGCGAGGCGACCGCGTAAGTACGGGCGGAGTAGAAGGCCACGGTCAGTTCGCGGACGAAGGTCTGGCGCTCGCGGGCGCTCCATGTGGCACCGTCCTCGGCCGTCAGACGGCGGACCGTGGCGTCCACCGCCTCGACCACCTCGTCCAGGGTGCTCTCGCGGTGCCTGGCCTCCAGGGCCGCCAGTCTCCGCCGGAGCATCGGCTCCGCCACGGAGGCCGCGTAGTCGAGTCGCGCGATCTGGACGGAGTACACGTCGATGCCGGCCGGCCGGAGCTCCGCGTGGAGCGTGCGCGTGAGTTCGCCCGCCAGGCGGCCGCCGTCGCGCAGCGAGGGCTCCCCCTCCCGGACGGGGTCGCACGGCAGGGAGGACACCAGGCGCGCCGTCACCGCCTCGACGCGTTCTTTGACGTACGCCTCGTGGTCGTTGACGGCGTACAGGGCTCGGGTGGTGTTGCCCATGTGCCATACGACGAGCAGGACCACGTCGAGCGGGGTGCCGTCGCGGTCGGCGACCGCCTCGATCCGGCTGCGCCAGTGACGGAAGCGCACGTCGACCGTACGCCGCCGTCGCAGTGGACTCGCCCACCACAGCCCGGTACGCCGCAGTGTCCCGTGGTAGCTGCCGCCGTTGTGCAGGACCACCGCCGTGCCCGTCGGCACCCGTACGAGGCCGGCCAGGCAGAACGCGGCCGACAGTACGCACACCGCGGCGAGCCAAACCGCCGGCTGCTCGGGCAGGGTGCCACGCGCGGGCGGGTGGGCCAGGTCACCCAGCAGCTGGGGCGGGAGCAGCTCCGCGCAATACGGCACACGGCCGATGGCGGCCAGGAGGAACGCGGCGGTCAGGAGGCCTGCGGCCACAGCCACCGCGCACCAGCCCGGCAGGGCGGCGGCAGGGCGCTCCCGAAGTTCCGGATCGGCGCGAGGCACGCGGAGCGTGTCGTGGGGGGCGGTGGCCGGACGGATCGTCGAGGTCTTGGTGTCGATCCGTGGCCACGGCTGCTTGAGTCGCTGGGTGTCCACCTGCTCGCCTTCGTGGTCGGTCGGGGTCGGGGTCGGGGTCGATCGCGGCGGCGCGGACCGGGGCGGAGACCCGTCAGGAGAAGAGCCGCCGCCAGGTCTCGGGACCCGGGTAGCCGTCGGCGTCGGCGCCCGTCCAGCCCTGGGCCCGCTGGAACGCCTCCACGTTGCGCCGGTCCGCCCCGCTCCATCCCGGCCCCGGCCCCTCCCGGTAGTACCGGCCGTAGCCCTTGGCCACGAGCCGCTCGCCGAGGCGGGTGATGTGCGCGCCGTGCCGGCCCGGTCCGAAGGACCCGGCTCCCGGGAAGGCGGCGGAGCCGGAGCCGCCCGGCTCCGTTGCACCGTCCTCGACGACGTTCCGGTAGCGGTACGGGACGTACGCGCCGGAGTGCGAGTAGTAGGCGTAGGGGTTGGTGCGCTTGACGGTGCGGGGCCGGGTCTGCTCGTAGGCGACGTACGCCGTACCGTTCGCGTTCGCCCAGCCGGCGAACAGGACCACGTGGGAACCGGCCCCGGGGTTCGAGGCGTTGTGGAACAGCAGGATGTCTCCCGGCCGCAGCTCGTCCTTGGATATCCGGACCCCCTGGGCGGCGAGGCTGCCGGTCCACTCGCTCCCGTCGAGCCTCCACGCCATGGAGACGAATCCGGAGCAGTCCTGCCGGTATCCGTCGCGCCAGGTGGAGTTCATGCTGTAGGGGACCCGCTGGTCCACCCAGCCCTGCGCGCGGCGCAGGATCTCGCTGCGGCTGATCGCGGAGGCGGAGGTGCGGCCGGCCGTCTGGTCGTGTACGACGGACGCGGCGGTCGCCGGCGCTGCCGCGACGGACCCGGCCTGTTCCTGCCCGGTGGCGGCGGTAGCCTGCTCCGCGGCGATCCCGGTCAGGGAAACCCCGCCGAGGGTCACCAGGGCGGCCGCGCGCCGGTGCGCCGGTGCCGCGTACCGCCACCCCTGTCGCCGGTAGGCGTTGCGATGTCGCGCACAGCCGGGGCAGGCGCAGTCGGTCTCGGGGGACATCTCGGTGAAAGTGGGGACGGTCATCCTGCTTCTCTCTGTGTACCGGGAACTGCTGCCGCGGGTCTCGCCCGGCCCCGTGGGGGGAGGGCCGGGAGAGGTTCGGTGTGCTCTGCGGAGTGCTCAGTCGGTGAGCAGCCGGCACAGGAGTCCGTCGATGTCCATGTGCCGGGACTCCGATCCGGGCGGCACCATGGAGGTCACGACCTTGCGCCAGAGGACGATGTGGTGGTGGTCTGCCACGAGCGCGCAGCGGTCGATTCCGTTGTCGAGGTAGAGATGGACGCGCTCCGGACGGCCTTCGCGCGCGCCCTGTGTCCACACCTTGACGTCGCCGGCGCCAACCGTTTCCGCGCTGTCCTCCAGCAGGAGGTCACGGGCGAACACCCACTGCCCGATGCTCTCGCCGTGTACGAGGAACTCCAGCGTGACCTCGTACGGTGCGGACGAGTGGTACATCGCGCGGGCCGTCACCGGGATCCGCTCGTCGGCGACCCACGCCTCCATGGGAAAGACCAGCTCGGCGGTACCCGGTACCGGCGCCTTCGGCAGGCCGTCTCCGGCGCGAGCGGTTATCGGTTCCATCCACCTGGTCCCTACAGCGTGCGGACCGTCACGGAGGAATTGCTCCGGCGGAATCGCCCGCACGACGGCGGGTCGAATACGCACGACTCTGCCGGGGTGGAACGGGACGGATGCGAGTGCGCAGGCAGCGGAAGCGGTTCACTCCCGTTGCGCCTCGGGGCTAACGCTCTTCGCCGGTGGTGCCGCCCACCAGGCCCGCCTGGTAGGCGAGGATCGCCGCCTGGGTCCGGTTCTCCAGCTTGAGGGCCGCCAGCAGCCTGGACACGTAGGCGCGGACCGTGCCCTCCGTCAGGTACATGCGCTGCGCGATCTGCGCGTTGGAGTACCCCTGGGCGAGGTGGACGAGGACCTCTTCCTGCTGCTTGCTGAGGCCCTCCAGGCGGCGCCGCTGTTCGATGGACAGCCGCGCCACGGCGCCCGGGCTCTTCGGTGCGGCGATCAGCCGCGCGGCCGAGGCCGGGGCGAGCACGACGCCGCCCTCCGTGACGAGCCGCACGGCTCCGAGGACCTGCTCGGGCGGGGCGTCCTTGAGCAGGTAGCCGCCCGCCCCGGCCTGCATCGCCTCCCTCACGCCCTCGCTCGTGTCGAACGTGGTGAGGACGAGCACTTTGGGCGGGTTCGGCAGAGCGGCGAGCTGTCGGGTCAGGGTGATCCCGTCCATGCCGGGCATGCGCAGATCGGTCACGACGACGTCCGGCGCCAGGTCGTGGGTCCGGGCGAGGGCTTCGGCGCCGTCGCAGGCCTCGCCGACGACCTCGATGTCCTCGGCGGCGTTCAGCAGCGCGCGCAGTCCGAACCGTACGAGTGGTTCGTCGTCCGCCACCAGCACCCGGATCACGTCCACGTTCCGCTCCTCTCCGAGGCTTTCACCCGTGGCCTGTGCCACGGGGCCCGTTCAGTGCCCGAGCGTGTCACGTACGGCAATGACCGAATGGCAGAACGATCAACAACTTTTGTGAACGGCTGCGAGGGTCCGGCCCGCCCTCGACGGGACCGACAGTGCGACCTCCCAGCCGCCCGCGGCGGTGGGCCCCGCTTCGACGGTGCCACCGAGCAGCGTGGCGCGCTCACGCAGTCCGACCAGGCCGAATCCGCCGCCGGGGGCGGGCGGCCCGGGACGGGGCGCGCTCCGCGGGGCGGTGTTGGTGACGCGTGCCACGACCGCGTCCGCCCTGACTTCGACGGACGCCTCGGCGGTCGCGCCGGGGGCGTGCTTGAGCACGTTGGTGAGCGACTCCTGGACCGTGCGGTACACCGTCAGCGCGATCTCCTCCGGCACGCGGCCCACCTCTTCCCGGTCCGTCTCGCGGTTCTGCCGGAGGGTGACGTCCAGGCCGGACGCCCGTACCTGGTCCACCAGGGAGTCCAGATCGGCGAGCCGACGCCCTGCGATCACCGAGCCGTCACCGCCGCGCAGCGCGCCCAGGACCTGGCGCAGATCACCCATGGCCGTGCGCGCCGTGTCACCGATGGCGCGGGCCAGCTCCTTGCTCTGCGGGCGTACTCCCTGGACCATCTCGATCGCCCCGGCGTGCATGGCGGTGATCGCGATGCGGTGGCCGAGGATGTCGTGCATCTCCCGGGCCAGCCGCATCCGCTCCTCCGCCTGGACCTCGGCCTTCACCTGCGCGATGCGCTGCTCGCGTTCCGCGCGCAGGGCGACCAGGGTGCGTTCGTACGCGTTGGCACCCAGACCGCAGACCAGGGGGACGGTGAGCAGCACGGACGAGATGAGGAAGTTCTGCACCCAGCCGCCGCCGAGCCGGCCCGGCACCATCCAGGTCAGGGGCAGGTACGCCGCCCAGCAGCCGACGATGGCCGGCAGCCGGCGCCGACCCTGGTACTTGGCCAGGGAGTAGAAGGCGAAGTACACCGCGATCCGGGTGCCGTCGAGGGCCAGCCCGAGAAGCGACAGGACCGCCACCGCCAGCGGAGCCCGGCGGCGCTCCAGGAACGAAGCCGCCACCAGCAGCGCGACCCCCATGGCCGGGGCCACTCCGTGGATCAGGCCGGGTTCCCGCAGCACGGCGACGCACACCCCGTCGACCGCCAGTACGGTGGCCAGCAGGACGTCTCCACAGGTCCACCGCGGTGCCCGGGCCAGGGGACGGAGCAGCGCCAGGTAGCAGCGCTCGAAGGCGTCGGGGACGGCTTTGGAGGTTCGGGGGTTTCGGGGCGGCATGTCCCATATATTCGCACAAATGATGGTACGCGTGTCCGCGCAAGGCCCGATCCCCATGTCACGGCCGCCCTGCAGGGGCCGGGACCGCCGAACGTTGATCAGCCGCCTCTTTCCCCGCCATTTCACTGGCCGGGAACCAGCAGATGATGATCGCTGCCGCGCGGGCGGAGTTCACGGAAGTCGGCACGCCTCCTCCTGAGCATGGCCAAAAGGGCGCATGCACCGCATGCCCTTCGCATTCGAGCCGGAAAGGCAGGCAGGCCAGTGGAACGCGACCACGAGCCGTCCGACCATCCCCGTGGCCCCGTGCAGCAGACGGCAGCCGGGCCCGCGGTCGCCCCGGGCGCCCTCGCCGCTCGGCAGGACCACCGCGACGGCACCGAGCCGGCACCGGTCCACCACGACCGCGCCGCCCCCGAACCGGTCCGGCACGACACCACAGCGCGCTTCATCGCCTCTTCCCGAGCGGTTCTGCGCCAGTCGCTGGCGATGCTGGAGGGTCTGATCGACCACCTCGAACACATGGCGTCGAACGAGGCGGCCCTGGCCGCGGACCTGAAGGCGGCCGAGCAGGCCCTGCTGAGGTCCCTCGGCGAGCGCGACCGGCTGGTGAGCGCCCACCACGAGGCCGTGGCCGCCCGGCTGCGCGCCGAAGCGGAGTACGGCCGGGCAAACGGCCGCGCGGCGGAACTCGCCGCCGACCTGCGGGACGCGGAATCGACCAAGGGACGGGCCCTGGAGGAGCTCCACGAGGCGCGCCGGACGACCGAGGCGCTGCAACGCCGGCACGAGGACCTCCACACGCAGGCGAGGAAGGAGACGGCCCAGGCCTTGGCTGTCGCGGAGAGGCGCCACCAGGAGTTGGCCGCCGCGAGGAGCGTCCACGCCCAGGAGATCATGCAGGTCAGCAGGGGCTACCAGGTGGAGATCGACAGCCTCCGCCGCGCCCTCGAAGGCGAGCGGTCGCAGGGCGCCCACCCCGCGAGCCCCGCACGTCAGCCGGACGTCGAGCACCCCGCGGCCACCACCCGCACCGTCCTCGGCCCGATCGGCCCATGAGGGCGCCCCGTCACGGCGGATCGTCCTCGTCCTGAGGTGGGCACCACGGTGGCGGGCGCCTCCTCGCGCACCTCCCGGATTGACTTCTGCGAGCCCCTTCGTCGCCATTCGGCGGTCGTGCAACGCGTAGCTTTCAGGAATCCCTGCGGCCGTACCCGCGGCCGACGTCCAACCCACGGGCATGCCGAAAGCTTGCCCGCATCCAATCTCCGCCACTACAGCACAACTACGGGCCAGGCAGGCACCAGCCAGACGGAGATCCGGACCGTTTCCGGACCAGCCTCCGCCCGAGAGTCTCACTTCCTGCCGTTTCCCCTGGTCAGCGTAGGTGCAGCCGCTGTACCACCAGCAGACCAAGAACATGCTGGTGTCGTACTCGCCGAAGAAGCTCGGCTTCTTCTAGAGCACGAAAAGAGGCGCCTGACCTGGGCTTTCGCCGGTCAGGCGCCTCTCACTCGTCGTAGACATCCGAAGGAATCGTTTGCGAGGAAACTCCCAGTTCATCCCACCGGTACACCCCCGCTGACCAGTGCTTCCGAACCAGTCACGGACCAGAACTCCGGGGCGCGGACACGCCGTGCCGACCTCGCCACGTGTCGCGGCTGCCGGGCGGCCACGCCGATCTCACTGGGAGACAGAATGAGCGAGGTCACGAAACCGTAGCCCCCTCCAAGTACAGAAAATGCAAATGCCAACTTCAGATTTCTTCACCCGAACAATGGACCGTCAAGGTATCGAGCCATCGCCCGCGACTTCCCCCGACGGCCCGCCAGGCCGGTCGGCGACCGCTTGGACGGTATCGCTCTCCGCGACAGTGAATGCCGGGGCCCCTGGTGCCCAGTTCGCATGCTTTGCGGGCATGTTGAGTCATGAGTTGAGTGCCCTCTCGGATCGCGGAACGTTGTGATCATTCCAGCCCGAGGAGCGAGATGTTCGCTTTCGTGCATCTCGACGACAGCTTTCGCCCTCGCACACTGAAACCCCGTGGCCGGCCTCACGATCCGCGCCGTCCGGCCCGTTCTGAGACTGCGGCAGTTCCATCGGTCCGATCGCTCGCCCACCCTGAGTGGCCACGAGGCCGGAGGAGCGACCGTCACTCACACGCGTGTGCTCCGGAGATCAGGCCGCGGGGGGCTCCTCCAGGTCCCAGGGCTCAAGGGTCTCCAGGAACTCCTGCGTCAACTCGTCCATCGTGACGTCGGTGGACCGGGCCGGGGCGGTCACGGCCGGTCCGCCCTTGCCCAGTCGGACGACGACGTCGAGCTTCTTGACCTTGGCGTTCTCGGCCAGCTTGGCGAGGTTGACGGTGACCTCGGTCAGCTCGCCGTTCTTCAGGGCGAAGTCGGCGGTGGCCTTCTCGTCGGACAGCTCCTTGAGGTCCTTCGCCGAGGGCAGCTCCGGCACGGGAGAGAAATGCTTGGCGAACGGCCGCACCTTGTCGGTGAGTTCGGTGAGCAGGGTCCTCACCTGTGCGGTCGCGGTGATGTGATCGACGCCGTCCCGCTCTCCGAGGTCCGTGAGCTCGACCTCGCGCTTCAGGACACCGCGCAGCGCCTCGTCGAACTTGCGCCCAGTGGGGGCGTCCATGGTGGAGTCGACATCAACCGGGAGGTCAGCGGCGTCCCGGAGGTCCGCGTTGGAGACCTTGATCCACTGTCCGTCGAGGAGGGGACGGAGGGCAGTGGCGTCTTCCGGCAGGTCCTCGGCCGACAGGGCCAGGCCGGCCTTCGCGGCGAGCGCCTTCACATCGGCCCGAAGGTAGGAGTGATCGCCGATCACGCGGTACTCCGCCAAGTCCATAGCGGCGCTGGAGACCTTCACGGCTATGCCGGTGATGTCCTCCCCCTCGGATTCCTTCAGCGGTTTCCTCGACTGGACGGACATCGAGATATGGAGGTCCGCGAGGAGCTCGGCGACCTCGGTGGGCATCTCGTCGCCCGGGGCGCCCGCCGTGGCCTGGGCGTCCAGGGCCTTGATCGTGGCGGCGTCCGTGTCCAGGTCGAACTCGACGGAGAGCGCGCGCTGCTCGCCGAGCCGCTCGACGGCCCGCCCGATCTTCTGTGCCGCGGAGAGCTCCTTGACGGGGCCGCACGCCGCGGATCCCGCCAGTACGGTGCCGGCCAGCGCTGTGGCGACAAGGGCCTTACGGCTGCAAGGAACAAGGGTCATGGTTCAGGCTTTCTCGTACGGGAGATCGGATGTGGGGGACGGAATCTTTGGTGCGACCTGGCGTCAGGGGTGGCGCGACACGACCTTGACGGGGCAGTGGCATCGCGGTCGACGGTGCTCCGTGCACGGCAGGCCGCTTCCGCGGGGCGGACGGTGCGGATACGGACCGGGACGCCTGCCGCCGTCGGGCCACACGTGGGCCGTCGGGCCACGTGTGGACCAGCAGACGTCCCGGCCACGTCCCAGCATTCGGAAGATCGCACTGACGAAGGTGAACTGACCGGTCACCGATTGTTGTCGATGGACGAACGACTCGTCAGATCTCGTGGAACGGCAGCCTGTCAGCAGCATCAGACGGAGGTACCGCCGCAGCATCGCGTGCGGACGGATACTCACTCAGCGCGACGCCTGCGAGCCAGACGGCGGTCAGGAGGACGTGGGCGCGCTGGAAGAGCCCGGCGCCCGCCCCGTCCGCCCACTGGTAGAGAATCAGGACGGCGAGGACCAATGCCGTCTTCAGGACGATGGCCGTCGTGTGCCAGTGCCGGTCGCGCAGACCGCGCGCGGCCAGCGCCCCGCGGTCATCGCGAGCAGGACCGCGACGTCGGCGGCACCGCTGAGCAGCACGTGTGCGAGGGTCCTCGGCGACATCCCGGCCTGCTGTTCGGTGAGTCGGCACGCCACGTCGACCGAGGGCGCGCAGTCCATCGGGGCGAGGACGGCGAACAGGCAGGTGGAGACGCCGAAGAGGGCGAGGGCGATCCAGCGGATCCGTGCCCAGGCCCCGTCCGCCCGGCTCCGCGCCCGGCAGAGGCCGATCACGCCGCCCACGGTGAAGAGCGCACCCGCCAGCGCGTCGCCGGTGGCGAACACCCATCGGTACGGCCGCCCCATCGCCTCCAGTTCGCTGAGGAAACCGGAGACCGGGTCCAGCCCCGTCGCGACGAAGAACTCCACCGGCCAGACGTTGTACAGCACCGCCCCGACGACGAGGCAGATGGTGACGGCGCCACGCCGGTCCGACGGCGAAGCCGCCTCGGACCGACGTACGAGTGACGGTTCCTGGTGTGTCATGCCGGGGCCGGTCCTCGGTCGTGGGTCGCGGTGTCGAACAGCCGAAGCGCGTCGTCGCCGATCAGCGGGCTGTACGACACCCTGTCGTTCGGCCCGCCGTTGTCCGTTCCGCCGGTCACACCGACGACGTCACCCGTCGTGCCGTCGAAACCGAGCAGCCACGGACCGCCGGAGACCCCGCTGACATAGCCCCCGCACGCCATGCGCAGCTGCCGGAACCCGGGCAGCCGCGTGCTGGTGACCTGGCACTTCACGGGCCGGTCCTCCGGGTCCTCGCGTCGTGAGGGATAGCCGATGACGCTCACGTCCTCGTTGTCGTACGCGGGTGTGCGACGCAGCCGCTGGGCGCCGGTGACAGCCTCCACCGGCCGGCCGGAGCGGTCGGGTCTGAGGCGGACGAACATGAGGTCGTGGTCCGCCGACGGGCTGTGCGTCGCGCCGCGCCGGTAGCGCGGGTCGCGCCACACCTTGTCGACGACCCAGGTCCCGTACGGCTGGTGCGCCGCGTCGCGCTCGCCGTCGTACCCGGGGACGAAGGCCGCACGTCCGGGCTCGATACCGCAATGGGCGGCGGTGATGACGGTGTCGCCATGGGGGCTGTGCACGACGGTTCCCGTACAGCTGTGGGTCGAGATGTCCCGGCCCAGGGTGAAGAACGCGCCCACTCCGGGCACGCCGTCGATGTGCTCTCCGGTCACCCGGTCCTTGCCGCTCAGGGGGCCGTCGAGGGCAGGAACGGCGGTGACGTCCGGTGTCGTGGCGCACGCCGCGAGGACGAGGGCCGCGAGGACGGTGCCCGCCGGTACGCGCGCGTGCCGACGGGCACCCTGAGGACGGGGGCTCATCCCAGGCCCGCTCGCTCGCCCAGGAGCGTGACGGGCTCGGCGAGGGTGGTCTCCACGCCGAGGCCCGCCTTGGTCACCCTGGCGTAGCGGGAGAGCCTGCCGTCCGGGCGGCGGACCACCAGGTCGTCGCGGCCGCCCTTGCCGGCGTCGTGGTTGCCCGCCGTGACCAGGGAGTCCGCCCATCGGGGGTCCTTGCCGGGCAGGTCGGTCCGCTTGCCGACGCCGTTGCGGGGGACGTCCTCGTGCAGGCTGACGCGCCCGTCGTTCCAGCGGACCATCAGGTCGTTCGGGGTGGTGTCACCAGTGCCGTCGAAGTGACCTGCGGAGATCCCCGCTACGGGCCGCCAGGCGTCGTCGGCCTCGTGCAGCCGGTCCTGGTCGTGGAAGCCCTTGGCATCCACGGTGTAGCGGGTGATCTCGCCGTCGGTCCACAGGACGACCAGGTCGTCACTGGTCTTTCCGGCCTTGAACCGGCCGGACGTCAGGCCGACCACGTTGCGCTTCCACACGGCCTCGTCACCGCTCGGCAGGGCCAGCTTGATCTCCTCCTTCAGCCCCCGCACCGGGGTGACGTTCTTGAAGAGGGACACTTCGCCGCCCTTCCAGCGCACGAAGAGGTCGTTGCTCGTGGATCCGGTGAAGTTGCCCGCGACGATCGATGTGGCGTCCTTCCACCGCTTGTCCGCCGCCGGGTCGACAAGTTGGACCGTCTTCTCGAACGTGCCCTTGGCGTCGCTGACATGGAGGGTGATCGCACCGCTCCGCCAGCACGTCACCAGGTCGTCGGTCCGGGCGCCGCCGGACTTGTCGGAGTGGAAGAATCCCGAGCTGACGACCCGGGAGTAGATCCAGGGACCGTCCTCGACCGCGTCGCCCGCGGTCAGGTCGGCGCCGTGGCCGACCTTGGGGTGGCCGCACGCGTACGTGTCGATCGGTGCGACGCCCTGCACGTCGTGATCCACTGCCACGCTCGGCGAAGCCGACACCACACCGGCGAGGGAAAGAGTCGCGACTCCCGTAAGAAGGGAAACATAACGACAGTTGCGCATGGGAGAGCCTTTCAGGGGAGAACCCGACTCGACGCCCCGGATAAAGAGGGCGATGGATACCTTAGGAAAGGGGACATTCGCTTTTGTTGACGTAAGGCACGCGGAAAGGCACGTGCAGACCGGCTGGGCCTCCGGCCGTCCGCCGACAGTGCTCCGTCAGCGCGCTGCCAGCGCGTCGGCCGCCGCCGTGGCGGCGTGCTCGACCAGGTCGATACCGGCGTCCCGGGTGCTCTGACCATCGGTGAGGACCGCCACGAGGAGGGTGTGCCCTTCGCGTTCCACCATGCCGATGCTGTTGACGACCCACAGCCCGGTGGGCTCCCGGGGCAGCCAGCCGTTCTTCAGCGCCACCGCGCCTTCGGGGGACGCCGCCGCGGCTATCCCCCAACGCTGGTCGTCGGCGACAGTGCTCATCAGCGTCCGCAGGTACGTCCGGGACTCCGCGGTCAGCGGCGATTCCTCGGTGAAGATCCGCCTCAGCAGGGTCAGTTGGTCCTGGACAGTAGTGCGGGTGAGCCCCCACACCCCCCGCTGCCCGGCATGCTCCGGGCTGAGGCCGAGCCGTCCGTTGGCCGCGTCGAAGCCCTCGCGCCGGCCTATCTCGACCCACAGCCGCTGGGCGGCGTCGTTGTCGCTGCGTCGGATCATCGCGGCGGCGAGGTCCCGCTGCTCGGCCGTCAGCACGACTCCCTCGTCCTGAGCCCGCAGCAGCAGCGCGGCCAGGATGTCGGCCTTGATGACGCTGGCGGAGACGAACCGTCCCTGCGTCTCCCCGTGCACGACCGATTCGCCCGAGGTGAGGTCCTCGACGGCGATCACGTACCGACCGCCGTGCGCGTCGATCGCCTCGAGTGCCGTGCGCGCCGCGCGCCGACGGCCCGCGGCATCGGCGGGGGCCGGGGCGGCGGAGGCCGTTGCGGCGAGCGTGCCCGGCGTCGGCGCGGGCGGCGGGGCCGGCCGTGGCGACCGGCCCGTGGAGCCTCCGGCCTGGTACAGCACCAGCCAGGCACAGACGGCGATGACGAGTGCTACGCCCAGCGGCGAGAGCAGGGCGAGGGCGGAGCGAGCCTTCACGGCAGGGGCTTTCCGTTCGGGGACAGCGGGCGGAGCGGTACGAGGAGGGGCACCCGGAACAGGGCGGGCCGGAGCGGGACGGGCCTCGGCCGTGGTCACCGGGTGGCGGCGCCCGGCTCGGCGGCCGGGTCCCGCGGGTCACGCACCGGTGGGGGAACCGCTCTCCACGAGGGGCAGGCGGGCAGGGCGGCGAGTTCCGGCGTCCTGAGCACGTAGCTGGTCGTCCCGCCCCGCTGCGCGGGGTCCTTCGAGGGGCCTGCGGCCGCGTAGGTGACCAGCAACGATCCACCGGACGCGACGACACCCCCGTACGCGGGCGTCAGGGTCGTACGGGAATGACCGCGCAGGTCCGCGGCCCACACGGCCCGGCCGCCGACCCAGGTGATCAGGTCACCGGCCAGTTCCATCTGGTCGATGTGCTCCCCTTCCGCGGCCCTGGCGACGAGGGCCGGTTCCCGCCAGCCCGGACGCCAGGCGTAGAGGATCTGGTAGTCGGTCGAGACCCAGGCCCAGGTCCTGCCGTCGCCCGCCACATGGGCGGTGTCGCGGAGGGCCGCGATCACCGGCGGAAGGCGGACCGGTTCGCCGGTCCGCAGCGAGACGGCCCGCACGACCGGTGGCCGGCCCGGGCCGGTCTGGCTCCGCCAGCCGAGCGTGTCCCCGGCGAGGAAGACCGGGCTCAGGCTGCCCGTACGGACGACGGAGTCCGCGCGGGCCGCCAGGTCGTAGACGTGGACGGCGGTTCTGCCGCCGCGCGAGGCGCCTTCGGTCCACGCCGCCCTGCCGCCGTGCGCCTGGACGAACAGGAAGGGACCGGGCACGGTCCTGTCGTGCCGCCGGAACAGGAAGGGCCGGGTGTCGGCCGCCGAGTCCCAGGCGTGGATCTCCCAGTCGTCCGGGTTCGCCGCGTCGTGGGCGACCTCGTAGACGAGCCAGCGGCCGTCGAAGCGCACGCTGCCGTACTGGGCGACCCTTCCGGAGGGCGTCGGGTCCAGAGTGTGGATCACTCGCCGAGGCCGGCCGGGCGTGGCGAGCCGCACCAGCTCGGACCGTCCCCGACCGGTCTCGACCGCGAACACCGTGGAGCCGTCGGGACCGAGCGCCACCGCGCGGCGGTCGAGGCCCGGGGGCGACGGGTGGCGCCGCTGCTCCGCCGCGGCGCGCCACCCGTCGGGCCGCGGGACCTGGCAGAAGTCACCGGGGCCCAGCCTGGGCCCGAGCACGTCCGGGCCGTCCGGCCGGGACTGCGCGGACGGCCCGGACGGCGCCGTACCGGGCGGGACCGGGGGCGCTGGCCTGACCGGAGACCGTCCCGTCGGCTCCGGGGTGGCGCCGCCCGGCGCCGGCGCGCATCCGAAGGTGCCCGCCAGCGCCAGAGCGATCAGCCGCAGAGGCAGCCGCCTACCACTGGTAGCCACGGCCGCCCATCATTGTCACGAGCTTGTCGGAGTCGACCGGGGCGTGCCCGGGGACGTCCTTCCAGACGCTGGTGGCGGGGTCCTGGATCTGGGTGTACTTGCCGTGCTCCTTGTAGCCCCGGATGTTGATCCAGTGGAAGATCTCCTTGTTCGGGTGACCCGGCAGATGCGGGCCGTTCACGACCTCCCAGACGTTGCCCGCGATGCCGTCCTTGGTCTCGTTGATGTCGGCCTTGAGCCGCTCCTTGTACCGGGCCTTGTCCTGGGCGGACGGGCTGTAGGCCAGGAACTCGCCCGCGTAGTTGCGCTGGGTGTAGTGCCGCAGCGCGCTGAGCATGTCGTCCCAGGAGGTACCGCCGTTGCCGGGCGTGATGCCGAACCGCTTGGCGAGCGTCTCCTGGCTGACGTCGATGTTCCGCTGCTTGATCGTCATGTGCGCGGTGGCGGGACCGCAGTAGTTGTTGTACTTCTGCGCCTGGAACGTGCGCTCCAGGTAGTCGCGCTCCGGGTACGCCTTCGCCGACCGGGCCTCGCCGATCCCGAGTTCCGCGTCCTTGGCCGCCGATTCCGCCCGGGCCCGCTCGAACGCGGCCGCGCCGACCGGAGCGGTGTCGGCGCCGGGCGACGGCCGGTCCGCCGCGACCGCGGCACCGGTGAGGACCGTTCCGGTGAGCAACGCGCCTGTTCCGGCGGTGGTGATGGCACGTGCGAGGGAATGCATGAGGTACCTCCGTGACGTCGGGTCGCGGTGGTCCGCGACCTCACCGAGGCTAGGGATTTCAAGATCATCATTGGTGAACCCGAGCACTCGCAAAAGATGATCTTGAGGAGGGGCGCAGATCTCGTCATTCCGGAATAAAATGGGTTCTGCTCTCGAAATTGCCCGGTCGTCCGGTGAACCCGACGACCCGGACCCCGCCTGACTCGCTCAGGCGAATGTCACCCGCACTCCTCGGAACTCCGCGTTCCGTGATCGACCTAGGAGTGACATGCGCATCCGAACCGCGATCGTCGCCGTCGCGATAGCGGCGGGCGGCGTCCTCGGCGCCACCGGCCCCGCCCTGGCGGCCCCCGCCACAGCGACCGCCACCACCACGGCAGCGGTCGCCCTCGTCCCCACGGACGACCCGCCCATCGACATCGACATCCCGGGCATCCACATCCCGATCCGCATCTGCACGCCCGTGCCCGTACTGGGCACCGTCTGCCTCGACCCCTGACCGGCACCCGACCGGAGACCGGCGCCGGTACCACGCGGTGACCACCAACACCCGCGCGGTACCGGCGCCGTGCGCCGTCGCCCGTCAGCGGTCAGCGGTTCGGCGGGGCCCCGTACTCGGCGGCCAGGGCACCGAGCACCGCCGCCACCGCCGTGTCCCGCGCGGTGACCCGGTCCCCCGCGTCGTGCGTGGTGAGTTCGAAGGACACCGTGTCGTAGAGGATCGTGACCCGGGCATGGTGGTTCGTCGCGTTCTCGACGGCCGTCACCGCCGCGAACAACGGCCGCACGTTCGTCCGGCCGACGCAGAACTCGGCACGCAGCCGTCCGTCGTCCGCACGCCAGCCCGGCAGGTGGGCGATGGCCGCGGTCAGCTGGGCCTCGGTGAGCGGCTTCGGCGCATGGGTGTCGTACGGGTACGGGGCGCTCACCATCGCTGGTCCGCCGTCACACCGAGACGCGCGCCGGTGTCGCCGTCGACGGCGGCGCAGAACGCGTCGACGAAGTCCTCCAGTTCGTTGAGGGTGTCGGCCTTGAAGAGCACCGACTGGTACTCGGTGACGTCATAGGGAACGGTCGCCATCCGGCGCGCGTCGAGGGGCCGTATGAGCGCCTTCCGGTACTGCTGCATCTCGCCGTACGAGGACAGCAGGCTCGCCCCGTACACCAGCGGCGTGTCCCCCTCCCCCAGCAGCCCGTACTCCATCGTGAACCAGAACACCCGCGAGACCGCCTTGAGGGATTCCCGGGTCTCGGCGCGCCGCGCGGCGCCGCCGAACTGACGGTAGAGGTCGGCGAACCGGGGGCTGGCGAGGGTGGCGCCGTGGCCGAGCACCTCGTGCACCATATCCGGTTCCGGGGAGAACAGCGGGCGGGTGTGGTGACGGACGAACTGGGTGGACTGGAAGACCGAGTCGGCGAGGGTGCCGTAGAACTCCTGGAGCGGCACGATGCCGGCCGCCGGCGCGAACGCGAAGCCCGTCAGCTGCTGCAGGCGGCGCGACGACTCGAGGAGCTGCGGGACGCGGTCCGTCGGCAGGTCCAGAGCCGCCAGGGCCTCCTGGACCTCGGGCCTCGCATGCGTCCGCCACAGCGGCGCGAGGGCCTGGTTGATGTGCTTCCAGCACGCGTGGTCCTGGGGCGTGTAGGCGATGCGGGGCGGCTCGGTGCCGGGCGTGTGCCCGAGGGATGCCCTGGCGATGCCGGCCCGGTGCGCCAGGTAGGCGGGGTCGTCGTGGCCGGGGTAGCCGACGGGGAGCTCGAAGGCGGGCACCGGACCGGTGACGGGCGCGAGGTTGGCGGGCGGGGTGGGCGGGGCGGCTTGCTTGAACACGGGGGCCTCTCGGTGGGTTCTGCTGCTACGCGATCCGGACGCGTGGGGGCGAAACGGACGCTCGTGACCGATGGTCGCCAGACGAACCGGGCCGATCGTTGACGGGGGACGCCGTCGAATGCGAACGGCCCGCGGCATGTCCCGCGGGTCCCCGGAGAGTCGCGTCCGCCCCGCCGGGGACCCCTGGTCCCCGGCGGGGCGGATCCCCGCGGACGGCGGCTACGCCCCGTCGGGGCGGAGGGGGTCGGAACCCCGGGCGGTACGGCGCGGGCCGCGCGCCCACGCGACGCCGACGATCAGCGCGGCAGCGGACCCCGTCCACAGCACCTGCGGACGGCTCGCGTCGTCCAGGAGCATCAGCACCAGCACACCCGCCATCGCGGCCAGCGCCGCCCAGGTCAGACAGGGGAAGCCCCACATGCGCACGGGCAGCCCGCCGGGCGTTCCGCTCTCCAGCGTGCGGCGCAGCCGCAGTTGGGAGAGGGCGATCAGGATCCACACGAACAGCACGATCGCGCCGACCGAGTTCAGCATGTACATGAACACGGTGTCCGGCCAGAGCAGGTTGAGGACCACCGACAGGAAGCCGAAGGCCACCGAGGCGAGCACGGCGCGCCGCGGCACGCCGCCGCCCGAGACCCGGGCGAGGCCCCGGGGCGCGTCGCCACGCCCGGCCAGCGAGTAGAGCATCCGCGAGGAGGAGTAGAGGTTGGCGTTCAGGGCCGAGAGCAGCGCGGTGAACACCACCACGTCCATCAGGCGGCCGGCGGATCCGACACCGACGGAGTCGAGGACGGCGACGTACGGGCTCTGGCCCGGGGCCAGGGAGTCCCACGGCAGCAGCGTGACGATCAGCAGCATCGAGCCGATGTAGAAGACCATGATCCGCCACACCGCGCTGCGCACGGCGCGGGCCACGGACCGGGCCGGGTCGTCGGACTCGGCGGCGGCGATGGTGACCATCTCCAGGCCGCCGAAGGCGAAGACGACCGCGAGCACTCCCGCCACCACACCTTCCCAGCCGTGCGGCAGGAAGCCGCCGTGGCCGGTCAGGTTGGCCATGCCCACCGAACTGGTGCCGGGGAGCAGGCCGAAGACGGCGAGGGTGGCCAGCACGAGGAAGGCGACGATCGCGAAGACCTTCACGGCCGCGAACCAGAACTCGAACTCACCGAAGTTGCGGACCGAGATGAGGTTTCCGGCGGTGAAGACCACCATGAACAGCAGCACCCAGGTCCATTGCGGTACCGCGGGGAGCCAGCCGTGGGCGATCTTGGCGGCGCCGGTGGCCTCCACCGCGAGAACGACGACCAGGAGGAACCAGTAGAGCCAGCCCACCGTGAATCCGGCCCAGCGGCCGAGGGCCCGCTCCGCGTACACGGAGAAGGAGCCCGAGGAGGGGCTGGCCGCCGACATCTCGCCGAGCATCCGCATGACGAGCATGCCGAGCGCTCCGGCGAACAGGTACGACAGGAGGATGCCGGGTCCCGCGACGGCGATGCCGCCGCCGGAACCGACGAACAGGCCCGCGCCGATGGCGCCGCCGAGTCCGAGCATGGTGAGGTGGCGCTGCTTCAGGCCCCGGCTCAGCGGGCGCTCCGGGTCGGCGGACGCGGAGGAATCGGGCTGTATTTCGGCCCGGGATGTTTTCGAAAAGGACATTCCCGCAGCCTGGGGCACGGGCTCACCGGCCGACAAACGGGCGCGGACGCGGCAGAATTTCCGCCTACGGGAGTGGGCTTGGACGCAACACCCCGACGCAGCTTTTGTGAACGTCCGGGCCGGTATTTTCGTGGCATCGGGCGCCGTCTTCCGGCGCACATTCCCATTCTTCAGAAAGGCGCGATCCCGTGCCCCATTCCCCCACCCCCCTCGTCTTCCGCGCCGCTTCCTTCGTCGACGTCCCCGAGCTGGTCGAGCTGGTGGAATCCGCGTACCGCGGGGACAGCAGCCGGGCCGGCTGGACCACCGAGGCGGACCTGCTGGACGGCCGGCGGACCGACCCCGAAAGCATCCGCGAGATGATCGAGGACCCGCGGTGCGTGCTGCTGGTGGCCGAGCGGTCCGGCGAGCTCGTCGCCTGCTGCCAGCTCGAACAGCGCGACGAGCACGCCTACTTCGGGATGTTCGCGGTACGGCCCGGACTCCAGGGCGCCGGTCTCGGCAAGGAAGTGATCGCCGAGGCCGAGCGGCGGGCCCGCGAGGCGGGCGCGGGTGAGATGCGCATGACGGTGATCCAGGTGCGCGCCGAGCTCATCGCCTTCTACGAGCGGCGTGGGTACGTCCGTACCGGACGACTGAGCCCGTTCCCGTACGGTGACGAGCGCTTCGGCCTGCCCAAGCGCGGGGACCTCGCGTTCGAGCTGCTCACGAAGGCGCTGTAGGCGGCGCGGGCGCACGAACGGGGCGGGAGCACGCCGAAGCGGCCCCCCGGTACCGGAGTTCCGGTGCTCGGGGGGCCGCTTCGGCGTGGCGCGGGGCGGGCCGGCAGAAGGACCGCACCAGGCTGATGTGCTGTCACAGGCGAGCCCGCCGACGGGGATCGTGATCACCTTTGCGCGTCGGAGCGCCGTGCGCGATCACCGGCCCGCCCTGGGCGCGATCAGCCGGAGAGCAACCGGTCGACGGCGCCGTCGAGGTCCAGGTGCCGGGATTCCTCGCCGCGTGGCACGAGGGACGTCATCATCGCGCACCAGAGGGCGGCATGGCGGTGGTCCGCCACGAACAGGCAGCGCTCGCTGCCGTTGTCGAGGAGGAGGTGGACGCGCTCCGGGCGGCCGTCGGCCGCGGCCCGGGTCCACACCCATACGTCGCCGCTCCCGGCCGCGTACACGCTGCCGTCCAGGAGCAGGTCGCGGGCGAACACCCAATAGGCGGCGCTCCGGCCCGCCACCAGGAACTCCAGGCCGACCTCGTACGGGGTGGCCGTGCTGTAGGTCGCGAACACGCTCACCGGCACCCACTCGTCCTTGCCCCAGGCTTCCATGGGAAACACCAGGGTGGTGATGTGCGGAGCGAGTTCGTCCGGTGTGCCGTCCTCGGAGCGGGCGGTGGTCGATTCCATGGCGTGTCCTTGGAGCGTGCGGAGGGGTGTCTCCGCACGACGGTGCAGCAACGGGACACGACGATTGCGAGCCGGCGCGCAGCGGATGCGGTTCACGCGCGCGGCGCGGGCGGAGCCGGTCAGTGGTCTTCGGCAGTGCCGCCGAGGAGACCGGCCTGGTACGCGAGGATCGCGGCCTGGGTCCGGTTGTCCAGCTTGAGGGCGGCCAGCAGCCGGGACACGTATGCGCGGACCGTGCCTTCGGTCAGGTACATGCGCTGGGCGATCTGCGCGTTGGAGTACCCCTGTGCCACGTGGATGAGGACCTCCTCCTGCTGCTTGCTGAGGCCCTCCAGACGGCGGCGCTGTTCGATGGAGAGCCGCGCGGGTGAGCCGCCCGGGGCCTTGGGGGCGGCGATCGGCGCGCGGCGGAGGCCGGGGCGAGGACGATGCCGCCCTCCATGACAAGCCGGACGGCCCCGAGGACCTGCTCGGGCGGGGCGTCCTTGAGGAGGTAGCCGCCGGCTCCGGCCTGCATGGCCTTCCGGACGCCGTCGCTGGTGTCGAAGGTGGTCAGGACGAGCACTTTGGGCGGGTTAGGAAGGGCGGTGAGCTGCTGGGTGAGGGTGAGCCCGTCCATGCCGGGCATCCTGAGGTCGGTGACCACGACGTGCGGTGCGAGTTCATGTGTCCTGGCGAGCGCCTCGGCGCCGTCGCGGGCCTCGCCGACGACCGTGATGTCGTCGGCGGTGTCCAGCAGCGCGCGCAGCCCGAACCGCACCAGCGGCTCGTCGTCCGCGACCAGCACCCGGATCACGTCCACGTCCAGCTCCTCTCCGGGCCCCGTCCGCGAGGTATGTCCCACGGGGCCCGTTCCGCGGTCGAGCGTGCCACGGGCGCCGATCACCGAATGACAGAACGATCATCAACTTTTGTGAACGGCTTCGAGCGGGCGGCCCGACCTTGCCGGGAGGGTGAGCCCGACCTCCCAGCCGCCCCGGGCGGTGGGTCCCGCTTCGACGGTCCCACCGAGCAGCGTGGCCCGCTCGCGCAGTCCGACCAGGCCGAAGCCTCCGCCGGGGGCGGGCGGCCCGGGACGGGGCGCGCTCCGCGGGGCGGTGTTGGTGACGCGTGCCACGACCGCGTCCGCCCTGACTTCGACGGACGCCTCGGCGGTCGCGCCGGGGGCGTGCTTGAGGACGTTGGTGAGCGACTCCTGGACCGCCCGGTACACGGTCAGCGCGATCTCCTCGGGGACGCCGCTCGCTCCGTCCTCGCCGCTCGCGCGGTCCCGGCACAGGACGACATCCAGGCCGGACTCCCGGACCTGCTCCACGAGGGTGTCCAGGTCGGCGAGCCGCCGTCCGGCGATCACCGAATCGTCGCCGCCGCGCAGCGCCCCCAGGACCTGTCGCAGGTCGCCCATGGCCGTACGCGCGGTGTCACCGATGGCCCGGGCCAGTTCCTTGCTCTGTGGACGTACTCCCTGGACCATCTCGATCGCTCCGGCGTGCATGGCGGTGATCGCGATGCGGTGGCCGAGGATGTCGTGCATCTCACGGGCGAGCCGCATCCGCTCCTCCGTCTTGACCTCGGCCTTCACCCGCGCGATGCGCTGCTCGCGCTCCGCGCGCAGCGCGGTCTGAGTGCGCTCGTACGCGTTGGCGCCCAGGCCGCAGACCAGGGGCACGATCAGCAGCACGGACGAGATGAGGAAGTTCTGCACCCAGCTGTCGCCGAGGCGGCCGGGCACGATCCAGCTCAGCGGCAGGTACGCGGCCCAGCAGCCCACGATGGCGGCCAGCCGGTGGCGGCCCTGGTACTTGGCCAACGAGTAGAAGGCGAAGTAGACGGCGATCCGGGTGCCGTCGAGAGCGAGCCCGAGGAGGGACAGGGCCGCCACCGCCAGCGGGGCACGGCGGCGCTCCAGGAACGACGCGGCCACCAGCAGGGCGATGGCCATGGCCGGGAACACCCGGTGGAGCAGGCCCGGATCGCGCAGAACGGCGACGCAGACCCCGTCGGCCGCCAACAGCCCGGCCAGCAGGACGTCGCCGCGGGTCCACCGGGGCGCCCGGGCCAGCGGCCGCAGCAGCGCCAGGTAGCAGCGCTCGAACAGATCGGGAGCCGGGACGGCACTGGAGGATCCGGGGTTGCGTGGGGGCATATCCCATATGTTCGCACAAATGAGCCTTCGTCTTGATCGGCCGACGGGCTGCCGGACGTCGGCCCGAGGCTGGTTTCCGCGCCACCCGCTGTCCGCGCCACCGCTTTCCGTGCCCCCGCGTCGTCCGAGAGGCAGCACATGATGATCACCGCCGTCGCGCCGTGATTCACATTCCTCGGCACCGCTCCTCCCGATCATGCCCGGGAGCGCATGCGCCGCACGCGCTCCGATTCCGTACCGGAAAGGCATGCCTGTGGAACACCTCAGCGAGTCGTCCGACCACCCCGGCGGCCCCGGGCAGGTCCCGTACGCGGATCCTCCGGGGGCAGCGGGCGTGCTCGCCTCCCTGGACGACCGCCACGTCGCGCACCTCGCGGTCCAGCACGCCGTGGACCAGGCGCGGGTGCGCCAGGACCGGGCCGATCCGGAGTCGGTGCGCCACGACACCACCGCGCGTTTCATCGCCTCCTCGCGCACCGTGGTGCGCCAGTCGCTGGCGATGCTGGAAGGACTGATCGACCACCTGGAGCACATGGCCGCAAGGGAGACCGGCCTGGCCGCGGACCTGAAGGCGGCCGAGCAGGCCCTGCTGAAGTCCCTGAGCGAGTGCGACCGGCTGCGGCTGGTGAGCGCCCACCACGAAGCCGTCTCGGCCCGGCTGTGCGCCGAGGTCGAGTACGGCAGGGCCAACGGGCAGGCGGCGGAACTGGAGGCCGAGCTGCGGGACGCCGAATCGGCCCGTGAGCGGGCTCTGGAAGAACTCCACGAGGTCCGCCAGGAAGCCAAGTCCCTCCAGCTCCGGCACGAGGAGAGCCAGCTGCGGGCAAGGCGGGAGACGGAGCAGGCGCGGGCCGTCACGGAGGCGCGCAACCGGGAGCTGGTCACCGCGAGGAGCGTGCACTCCCAGGAGATCATGCAGGTCAGCAAGAGCTACCAGTTGGAGATCGACAGCCTGCGTCGCGCCCTCGAGACCGAGCGGTCCCGCAGGCACCAGCCTGCCGGGGGCGCGCCCGGCGTGGACGTGGGGCAGCCGCCGGTCTCGACGCGGACGGTCGTCCCCACCGGTCCGTGAGGGCGCCTTCGACGGTGGGCCGTCCGGTGGTCACGTGTGGTCCGGTCCCGCGACGTCTCCGGCATGGTGCGCGCCCTGCGGCCGGACGGCTCAGTAGAAAGGCCCCATGGCCGATGATCCGGGCCGCTCGTGGTCCGGGCGGCGGAAGAGTTCACTCCCGTCGGGGGCCAGGAGGCCGCCCGGCGGTCCTCCGGGCGGGCGCAGTGTCGCGTCGCAGATGCTCGTGCTCCAGCTGCTGATCGTGGTGCTGCTGGTGGCCGCCGCCGTGACGGCCCTGGTGCTCAAGGCCCGCGGCGACCGGGTACAGGCCGCGAGGGCCCGCTCGCTCGCCGCCGCGGAGTCCTTCGCTCACAGCCCGGGACTGCCGGACGTGTTGCGCGGCCCCGATCCCACGGCGGTGCTCCAGCCGCTGACCGAGGACGCGCGTGGGAAGGCCGGTGTCGACTTCATCGTCGTGATGGGACCGGACGGGGTCCGCCTGACGAGCCCGGTCCCGGCCTGGATCGGCGCGAAGTTCACCGGGACCGTCGCGCCGTCGCTGGCGGGACAGGTCACGATCGAGAACCTGCGCGGCCCCGACGGCGGGCGGGAGGTGCAGGCGGTCGTCCCGGTGACGGACGCCGGGCGGGTCGTCGGGGTCGTCGCGGCCGGGCTGACGCTGGACCGGGTGAACAGCGCCATCGCCCACCAGGTGCCGGTGCTGGTCGGCGCCGGTCTCGGGGCGCTCGCGCTGGCGACGGCCGGCACGGCTCTGATCGGCCGCCGTCTGCGGCGCCAGACCCACGGCCTCGGTCCCGCCGAGATGACCCGTATGTACGAGCACCACGACGCCGTGCTGCACGCCGTACGCGAAGGCGTCGTCGTCACGGACGCGGACGGGCGCGTCCTGCTCGCCAATGTCGAGGCGCGCCGGCTCCTCGACGCCCCGGCCGGAGCCCTTGAGGGCCGGCCCGTCGCCGCACTGGGTCTCGACGCGCGGGTGACGGATCTCCTCACCGCCGGCCGCGGCGTCTCCGACGAGGTGCTGACCGTCGGTGACCGGTTGCTGGCCGTGAACGCCCGGCCGACCCGCACCCGGGGCGGACCCGCCGGTCTGGTGACCACCCTCCGCGACGCGACCGAGCTGCGCGACCTCACCGACCGGGCGGAGCTCGCCCGCGGTCGGCTGCGCATGCTGTACGACGCGACCGTGGCCGTCGGCACCACCCTGGACGTCACCCGCACGGCCCAGGAACTCACCGACGTCGCCACCCGTCGGTTCGCCGACTACGCCACCGTCGACCTGGCCGAAGCGGTGCTGAGCGGCGAGGAGCCGTCGCCCGGCTCGTACACCGAGGTGCCGGAGCTGCGCCGGGTCGCCCTCAGCGGCGCCTACGGCCACCCGCTGTACCAGGTCGGCGAGGTCTACCGGTACCGACCGGACACCCCCATGGCCCGGACCCTCATCGGCGGCGAGCCCGTCCTGGTGCCCGAGATGTCAGTCGCCGTGGACTGGCTGGCGGGTGACCCCGAGCGCACCCGGCTGGTCCTCTCCGACGGCTTCCACTCGCTGGTCAGCGCGCCGTTGAAGGCCCGCGGCGTCCTGATGGGGATCGCCAACTTCTGGCGGATGGGCGACAGCCCGGCCTTCGACGAGGAAGATCTCGGTCTGGCCGGCGAACTCGCGGCCAGAGCCGCCGTCTGCGTCGACAACGCCCGCCGGTTCACCCGCGAGCACACCATGGCGGTCGCGCTCCAGCACAGCCTCCTCCCCGGCGGTCCGCCCGAGCAGCTGGCCGTCGAGACGGCCCACCGCTACCTGCCCGCCCGTACCGAGGCGGGCGGCGACTGGTACGACGTCATCCCGCTGCCCGGCGCCCGCGTCGCGCTCGTCGTGGGAGACACCGTCGGACACGGGGTGCACGCCGCGGCCGCCATGGGCAGGCTGCGCACGGCGGTGCAGAACCTCTCGATCTTCGACCTGCCGCCGGACGAACTCCTCGGCCGCCTGGACGAACTGGTCCGCCGGATCGACCACGGCACCGCCCCGGACGCGGGCCACGCCCTCGCGGGCGCGGGCTGCCTCTACGCGATCCACGACCCGACCACGGGCGTCTGCACGATGGCCAGGGCGGGCAGTCCCTCGCTCGCCGTCGTCCGACCCGACGGAACGGTCGACTTCCCCGAGCCGTCACCGGGACCCCCGCTCGGCATCGCGGGCCGACCGTACGAGCTCCTGGAGCTGGCACTGCCCGAGACCACCACCCTGGTGCTGTTCACCGAGGGCCTGCTCCGAGGGCGGGGCGACGACGTCGCCGAGGACCTCGACCGGCTCACCTCGGCGCTGTCCGGGACCCCGCGCCCGCCCGAGGAGACCTGCACGGCCGTACTCGACGCCATGGCCCCGCTGCCGCGGCACGATGACGTCACCGTGCTGGCGGCCCGTACCCGGCGCACACCGTCCGACCGGATCGCGGAGTGGGACGTGCCCTGCGAGCCCTCGGCCGTGGCCGGCGCCCGGGCCGAGATGACCCGGCACCTGAACCGGTGGGGCCTGGAGGAGCTCGTGTTCGTCACCGAACTGATCCTCAGCGAGCTGGTCACCAACGTCATCCGTTACGCGCCCGGACCGATCACGGTACGGCTCGTCCTCGACCGCACCCTGATCTGCGAGGTCTACGACACCCGCAGCACGGCGCCGCACCTGCGGTACGCCGCCGACGAGGACGAGGGCGGCCGCGGCCTCTTCCTCATCGCCCAGATGGCCGAGCGCTGGGGCACCCGGTACTCGGCCCGGGGCAAGGTCATCTGGGCCGAGCAGGCGCTGCCCTGACCGCACGGGGCCGGTTCGTACGCGAAGGCGGCGACGCGCGTTCCTCGTCCGTCGGCCGACGCGAGGTCATGCCTCGCCGTCCGCCCGAGGACGGGACGGCCGGGACGCCCGGGTGAACTCCCGCGCGGCGCGCGGATCGACGACCGTGTCCGCGAGCAGCCGGAGGAGCGCGTTGCTGCGCCGGACGGCGACCACCGCCTTGATGTGGGCGTCCGCCTCGGGAGCCGGCCACACGGCGGCGGCCCTGACCCTTTCACCGACGCGGTCGAGCATGACGAGCTCCCGCACCTGCTGGTGCCCCAGGTGCCGCCGGGCCGGTGGCACGCCGATGGGCGACCGCACGCCCAGCACCGCCTCCAGCCCCTGCGCGGCCGGTGTGACCAGACGCGGTGGGACGCCGCTCGCCGCCGCGTCCGCGACGAGGGTGCGGGCCGCGATCACACCCACGGCGGCGCACGGTGTCCGGGCCACGGTCTCCAGAGCTCGCGCCAGCAGGTCCTGGACGTACTCCTGGGCCCGCCTGACATGGTTGAGGACCCCCAGGACGCTGCCGCGGCGGAGGGTGGCGACGTGGCCGAGCGGGCAGGCTGTGGCCACGGAGGAGGCGTTGAGCGCGTCGACCCTCGCCAGTGCGGCGAGGAACAGGTCGATCCGGCTGGGGGACGTGCTGTCCGACCAGATCACCGCCGGTTCCCGACGCGTCCCGCCCACGGCCAGGCCGGCGCCGGAATGGTTGGTGACGGCCAGCAACGGTGCCGCGCCGAACCGGACCGTCCCCAGCCGTTGTGCCACCACGGCCCAGAGCCGGGCGAAGCTGTCGGGCACGCCCGGCGCGGCCGACCTGGTGTCGGTCAGCACCTCGGACCATCCGCAGTTGACGCTGATCGCCGCCAGGCGGAGCGCCACGGGTTCCACCTGGTCCCTGGCCAGCCGTGCGGCGCGCTCGGTGAGGGCTGAGGTGTCGGGGCCGCGCCAGCGTTCACCGACGATGGCCTGGGCCTCGCCGCGGCCGCGTGCGGCCATGGTCTCCTGGACGTACCAGTCGAGCGAACGCCACGACCCGGTCAGCGGGCGGACCGCGACGGGGCGTGGCGCGCCGGAGCCTGGAACGGACCGGAAGGGGGAGGGGTTCGTCACGGGTGTCCTCCTGGGGCGCCTGAAGCCGCTGAATCCGCGCGTCTGCGCGATGACGTACGACGCTACGGACCGGAACCGTGCATATCGCTGGGAAAGCCGTGCACATCCGGTGTGCGTCGGATCGACGGATGCGAGCTTCCCGAAGGTGGCCGAGCACGGGAGGCAACCACGGAATTCACGTTCGTCACCACGGGCGGGCGCCACGATGGTGCGCCCGGAACGAAGACGGACGAAGGAGAGGCAGCGCCCGACATGCTCGCGAACGCCCTGCACCCGTGGCACCTGCTCATCGTGGCCCTGGTGGTCGTCGTGCTCTTCGGATCGAAGAAGCTGCCGGACACCGCGCGGGCCCTGGGCCAGTCGCTGAGAATCCTCAACAGCGAGGCGAAGGCGATGCGGCAGGACGGGACCCCGCCGGGCGAGGAGCGCAAGTGAGGTCCGCTCCCGTACGAGGACGGCGTCGGAAAGCGGGCGCGAGGCGCACGGCCGCGTCAGCACGGCGGGCGGGCGGCTCCCGGGCCCTGGCCCGGCGCCGCCTGCGCCGCCGGGCGTGGATCACGCTCGCCGTCGTGCTGGGCGTACCCGCGCTTCTCGCGGGCGCGGTCGCCGGCTGGCTCTTCGTCAGGTTCGAGGGTGCGATCGAGACGTTCGGCGCCGACGGCGTCGCCGGCGACCGTCCTTCGCCGGGTCCGGCGAAGGGGCAGAACATCCTCCTCATCGGTTCAGACGCCCGTACCGGCGGCAACAGCGGGCTGGGCGGCGGTGCCGAGGACGACGTGGGCCGCTCCGACACGACGCTGCTGCTGCACATCAACGCCGACCGCAGGCACGCGACCGCCGTGTCGATCCCCCGCGACACCCTCGTCACCATCCCCGCGTGCAAGCTGCCCGACGGCACCTGGACCCGCCCGCGGGCCGACGCGATGTTCAACGCCGCGTACGCGGTCGGGGAGCAGCCCCGGGGCAATCCCGCGTGCACCCAGAACACCGTGGAGAGGTTGACCGGGCTGCGGGTCGACCACACCGTCGTCGTCGACTTCAAGGGGTTCGCGAAACTGACCGAGGCCGTCGGTGGTGTGCCCGTCTGTGTGCCGCGCGACGTCTACCAGCGCGACCTCGATCCGAGCCGCACCACCCGCGGCGAACTGGTCCTGGCCAAAGGCCGGCAGGAGGTCGCCGGGCAGCGGGCCCTGGACTACGTGCGTATCCGCCACGGCATCGGCGACGGCTCCGACATCGGCCGGATCAAACGCCAACAAGCCTTCGTCGCAGCCCTGATCAGGAAGCTCAAGACGGACGGGCTGACCCCCACCCGGCTGCTTCCCCTGGCGGAGGCCGCCACCGAGTCGCTGGCCGTCGACCCCGGACTCGGCTCGGCGGACAAGCTCATCTCGTTCGCCGGCTCGCTGCGGGACATCGAGCTGCGCGACACCACGTTCGTGACGCTCCCCTGGCGGTACGCGGGTAACCGGGTGGCGATCGTCCAGCCGGATGCCGACGCCCTGTGGAGCGCCCTGAAGAACGACCGCCCGCTGAAACCGTCCCCCTCACCGTCACGGGCCGATCCGTCGCCGGACACCACTCGCACGGTCATCGGTGCCGGAACGCGGGTCGCCGTCCTCAACGGCACGACCACCCCCGGGCTCGCCGCCCGGGCGTCCCGGCTCCTCGCCGATCACGGCTTCACCGTCACCCGTACGGCCAACGCCCCGCGTCGCCCCCGTACCACCACCGTGATCACCCACCCGCCGGGGCTCGCGGCCCAGGCACACACCGTCGCCCAACTCCTCCCCGGAGCGCGTCTGGAGGAAGCCGGCGGCCCGGAGATCACGGTCATCCTGGGCCAGGACCACCGGGCCCCACGGCCACCCGCCGCCACTCCCCCGAGCCTGCCCGACGGTGCCCGCACAGCCGCCGACGACGCCTGTGCGGACCTGTCCTACGGGTGAGCGCGCCCCTCAGGGATTCGTCCGCCGCTCTCGAACCGGGTCGTACGAGGTTCCGCCCGTCCGGCCCTCCGCGAGCCCGGCACCCACCTCGGCCTCCTCCCCGCCGACGAGGGCCCAGACCGAGTTGTGGCCGTTGCCGAGTCTGCGCCAGCCCCACCCCTCACTGAGCTGCGCGACGAGCAGGAGCCCCCGTCCGTGTTCCGAGTCCTCGTCCGCCGACAGACCGACCGAACGGGCATCGAACATGGAGGCCTTCGCGCTCCCTGCGTCCTCGACCTCGATGAGGACGCCCTCCAGGCCCCTGGTGACCTGCAGGCCGATCCCACGTCCGGCGCTCGGCCGCGCGTACCGGAAGGCGTTGGTCAGCAGCTCGCTGACGATCAGTTCCACCCGGAACAGTCCCTCCGGACCGAACCTCCAGCGGGACAGCAGACCCCGCACCGCACGCCGGGCCTCGCGCACCGCCTCGCGGCGACGGACGAGGTAAAAGACCTCCGGATACGGCGCGGTCAGCCGTGGCCGCTTGCGCAGAGCGGGTGCGTCGGCCGCCGCAGCCGGCACCCGGGAGCCGCCGGGCCGCCCGTCGGGGCGGGAACCTTCGGGACTCCGTATCGCCTTGTCCGTCATAGCGCACCGCCGGAGAAAGGGTGCGAGGGCGGTAGGTCCACCGGGGGCCCGCTCCTCGGCAGGCCCGGAGGCCCGTCGGCTCGATCCCCTTCTCCGGACTCGCTCCGCCCCGCGGCGCGTCCGCGGCTGGGCACCGGCGATCCGAATCGGCCGCCGTGCAGGAATCCCCTCGACAGCGCCGGGACGGCGGTTGCCGCCGGAGTGCCCGGACGCGACCGCGGGTCCGTACGGAACGGTCCGACACCCGGTTCGGCGACGGCCTCGACGATCAGGCTGTGCGGGCGGGTGAGGTAGTTGGCCCAGAAACCGTTGTCGAGCCGCTCACGGCCCGCCGCCGACACTTCGGGGCACGACCAGTCGACGGTACTGAACCCTGCTCGCCGCAGCGCTCGTTCCTGCGCCGCGACCGACCACCGGTGCGCCGTCCACTGGACCACGTGGTTTCCCATCAGGGTCGTCAGCAGCACCGAGGCACCTTCCTCCGCGGGCTGATCGGTGTGAAGTGTCAGCCCGTAGTCCCAGTACCACTGGGGACAGGTGGCGAAATCGGGGTTGAGGGTCACCGCGACGAACCGTCCGCCCCGTGGTGCGAGAGCCTGCCGGGCGGTCGCGCAGAAAGCGGCGAACTCCTCCTCGCAGGAGGCGTCGGGGAGCAGGTACACGGCGGTCACCAGGTCGAAGCCGCGCAGCGGGCCGGGGCCGGCTTCCCGGCTCGTCCCGGCGGCGTCGCCACAGAGGTAGGTGATGCCGGATCGTACGCGTGCCTCCCAGCGGGAGGCGTACTCGACCATGGGCTTCGACGAATCCAGGCCCACGACCCTCCCCGCGCCCTCGGCACGGAAGAGCCGGGCGTACTGCCCGCTGCCGCAGCCGAGATCCAGAACCGCGCGCCCGGCGAGGTTCCCCATGGCTTTGAGCACGCTGTGGGTCTCGACGAATCGCCGCAGCGGTGTCAGCTCCGCGGCCCGGTCTCGTGCGGCCACCGCGAAATCGAAAAGTCTCTGCACGGCTCTCCATACCTTCTTCGGGGATCTGGGTGAGCGACTCCCCCGGGCCGGCAAAGGGCTCACGGCCGCGGGTCGGTAGGTCCGTCGCAACACCGGTTCTAGGTCACCCCGCCTCGTCCGGTGTCGGAAAGTTGTCACCGGACAACGAGCTCTGAACAAACGAAGCACCTCCGCCCGGCCGAGAGCCGGGCGTCCGGTCCACGGCGGCCCCACCGGGACCTCGTCGCCCGCTCCGGCGGAAAGCCGGACGGAGCTCTGGCGACGTGTCCGTCCCGTGTCCATCAGCTGCGGCAGGTCGGCCCGGGCGCGGGCATCGCCCACCTCATGCCCCGTACGACCCACACGAGGGGGGCGATCCCCGCGACAGCCGGGCCGCCATCGTGCCGCCGACCATTTCCCCCTGGTCCGGGGGTCGTTGTCCGGCACCCGTTGTCCGATTCCGAGGTCCCGATGCCGGACAACGTCATGGCCCCGGAAGAGCCGTATGTTCTGCTCCACGGCCTGCACCGGCTCACCCCCCACGGCCGGTGCAGGCCCGCGGCGGGCCGGGAACGGGTGCTCGATTCACCTCGCGGATACCTCCCGAGAAGGATCGGCGAGGCGTCCTCCGGCGGGCAGGACTTGCCGATGCGGGCACGCCTTCCCGGCCCTGCTCACACTGACACCGCAGAACCGGCGCAGCAAAGGAACCCGATGTCCGCATCTCGCACCGAACCCGGCACCGGCCTCGATCTCCGGCACGTTCTCGCTCAGCGGGTCCCCGCCGCCGAGGCCGAGGCACTCGCGTCGGCGAGGTTTCTGACCCTGGACCGGCGGGTGCTGATCACGCTGGTCGCGCTCGGCGACACCCACGCCCGGGTCGCGGCCGCGATGGGGACCTCGCCCGAGCGGCTGCGCTATCTGCTGGCCTCCTCGGCCAGAAGGCTGCGCTGCCCCGCCCGGCGGACGGCTGTCGTCCACACCACCTACCTGCACGCGCCCTTCCCCCTGCCACGACGCGCGGACGAGCCGCCGCCTCGCCTCCGCCCCCTGGAGCGAAGAGTGCTGTTCGCCTACGCCCGAGGCACGTTCCAGCGGCAGCTGGCTGTCGACGCGTCGATACCCCTGAGCACGCTGTACGAGCTGGACGAACGGCTGAGAGCGAAGGTGGGCGCGCGTTCCAGGACGCACATCATCCGGCGGGCCTGGCAGTTGGGGTTGTTCACCCGGTCCACCCGCACTGCGCGCCGACTGGTCCCGGACGTCGATCCGCTGATACCCGTCATCCGCAGGCCGACGGCCTGATGCTCACCGCGCGGGGCAGGTCGCCCGGTACGCGAGGCCGGGCACATGGCGTCGCCATTGCTCCCGGGTGAGCGGGCCGATGGTGCGGCAGATCCGCTGGACGGCCTGTTCGGGGTCCATGATCCACAGCCGGACCGTACGATCCGCGCTTGTCGTCGCCAGGGTGCGGCCGTCGGGGCTGAAGGCCATCCCCGTGACGGGACCGGTGTGACCGGCGAGGGGAGTGCCCCTCAAGGTGGGATGGGCCGGGTCGCTGATGTCCCAGAGCCTGACGGTCCGGTCGTCGCTGGCGGTGGCGAGGGTCTGGCCGTCCGGGCTGAAGGCAACCGCACGGACGGCGCCGCTGTGACCGGTGAGCGGCGGTGCGGCCAGGGCAGGACGGTCGGCATCGGTGACGTCCCACAGTCGCACGGTTCGGTCGTCTCCGCCGCTGGCGAGCAGATGGCCGTCGGGGCTGAAGGCGGCCGTTCGTACAGCTTGCTCATGGCCCTCCAGAACAGCCAGCCGCCGGGGCCGCCGGGGGTCGGCGACGTTCGTCAGCGAGACAGTCGCGTCCTGTTTGGCGGTGGCGAGGAGGCGACCGTCCTGGCTGAACGCCACCGACGTGCTCAGGCCGTCGGCTTCGGGCACTGCCAACGGCTTGAGGCGGGCGAGACCCGCTGCGCTCCAGAGCTCGGTGTCGGCGGTGGCGAGGGTGTGGCCGTCGGGGCTGAACGCCACCGATGTGCCGACGGCTTCGATGTCGTGTCCGTGTGATGGCGTGCCGCGAGCAGGGCCTTGGGTGTTCCAGAGCCGTACGGTCAGGTCGTCCCCGGTGCTGGCGACGGTGCGGCCGTCGGGGCTGAACGCGACGGAGCGGATCGTACGGCGGTGGCCGACGAGGGCTGTCGCGAGCGGCATGGGGCGTGTGGGGTCGGAGGTGTTCCAGAGTCGGACCACCCGATCCTCACCCGCCGTGGCGAGGGTGCGGCCGTCAGGGCTGAAGGCCAATGTCTCGGCGGATGCCGTGTGACCGGTCAGGACGAGTCGGGGCAGGTTCCAGAGCCGAATCGTTCCGTTGAAATCTGCTGTGGCGAGAGTGTGACCGTCGGGGCTGAAAGCTGCCCGGTACCCGGCACCGGTGAGAGGCGGCCCGAGCGGCGAGGGGTGGGTGGGGTCGGTCATGTTCCACAGCCGGACCACCTGGTCCTCGCCCGCGGTGGCGAGAGTGTGGCCGTCGGGGCTGAAGGCCGCCACGTTCCCCGCGCCGGTGAGAGGCGGCCCGAGCGGCGTGGGATGCGCGGGATCAGCGGTGTTCCACAGCCGGACCACCTGGTCCTCGCCCGCGGTGGCGAGAGTGTGGCCGTCGGGGCTGAAGGCCGCCACGTTCCCCGCGCCGGTGAGAGGCGG